>NZ_PPTT01000018.1 GCF_003339815.1 Eggerthella sinensis | reverse complement strand
GCTGCACGAGCGAGCGCTCAAGGCCCTCGGCACCCTGCGCCTTCTTGCTGAGCACCACCATGAGCGCGAACAGCGCGGCCGAGGCGAGCCCGCACACGAGGCCCCACGACAGCCCGCCCTGCTGCACCGAGCCGCCGTTCACGAGCACCATGCCCGCCATCACCACGGCGATGCCGCCGATCTTCGCCTTCGTCAAACGCTCGCCGAACACGAGCGGCGAGACGGCCAGCACGATCACCGGCCCGCAGTAGTACGCGAGCGTGGCCATGCTGACGCCCACGAGGGTGTACGCCTCGTAGAGGAACATCCAGCTCGCGCCCATCGCCGCGCCCGAGGCAACCAGCAGCGCGAAGCACTTCGGGTTGCGCAGGCACGTGAGCTTCCCGCGCGTCAGCGCGAACACCGCCACGAGGAACAGGCAGCCGACGAGCGTGCGCAGCAGCACGATCTGGCCGCTGCCGAGATCGATCTGCCCCGCCACGATTCCGTTGGAACCGAACAGCAGCAGCGCCGGAAGATATGTCATATACGGTTTCATCGCGAGGAAGCACGATACGCTATCCTCTTGCATCCCAAAAGCGAATGTTTATCATGTTTTGCATGAGTATTTCAGATAGTTAGATCGCCGAGGCGTCCGCGCACGCCGGAGCAGCCGAAAGGGGCCGTCCATGGACACGAACGTCCAGAAGTACCTCGCCTTCGTGAAGACGGTGGAGCACGGCAGCTTCACGAAGGCGGCCGAGGTGCTGCACTACTCGCAGTCGGGCGTGAGCCGCATGATCAACGACCTCGAACGCGACTGGGGCATGGCCCTGCTCGAACGCGGGCGCTCGGGCGTGCGCCTCACCTCGGACGGCGCGGTGCTCCTGCCCTACGCCGAGGGCGTGTGCGCCGCGCACGGGCGCCTGCAGGCACAGATCGACGAACTGAACGGGCTGCAGGCGGGGCTCATCCGCATCGGCACGTTCTCGAGCGTGGCCACGCACTGGCTGCCCAACATCATCAAGGAGTTCCAGAAGGACTACCCCGCCATCGACTACGAGCTGGTCTTGGGCGACTACGCCGAAATCGAGCGCTGGATCGCCGATGGGCGCGTCGACTGCGGGTTCCTGCGCCTGCCCACGCGCCCCGAGTTCGACATCGTGCCGCTCGCCCGCGACGAGCTGCTCGTGGTGCTGCCCGAAGACCATCCGCTCGCGTCCTGCGAGCGCTTCCCCGTGCAGGCGCTCGGCGACGACCCGTTCATGCTGCTGGCGAAGGACGGCAACGCCGACGTGGCCAACGCGCTGCAGCGCCTCGGCGTGGCCGTGGACGTGCGGTTCACCACCTGGGACGACTACGCCATCATGTCGATGGTGGAAAGCGGCCTCGGCATCGGCCTGCTGCCGCAGCTCATCTTGCAGCGGGCGCCCTACCGCATCAAGGCGCTGCCGCTCGAGGTGCCGGTGCACCGCGAGATATGCCTGGCCACGCGCGACGAGGCGCATGCGCCGCGCGCCGTGAAGCGCTTCCTCGCCTACCTCGACTGCCGGATGCCCGCGCGGGCGGACGTCCTTACCCGATGATGCGCTCGGGGCGCGACAGCACGCGCACGCGCCCGTCGCGGCAGTGCGACACGAGCGTGACGCCCAGCTGTTCGGCGCGGCTCACGGCCTCGTCGGTGGCCGACT
Organism: Eggerthella sinensis; assembly: GCF_003339815.1. Lineage (GTDB taxonomy): Bacteria > Actinomycetota > Coriobacteriia > Coriobacteriales > Eggerthellaceae > Eggerthella > Eggerthella sinensis. The sequence goes on along the minus strand of NZ_PPTT01000018.1, from coordinate 80,428 downwards.
TGCGCGACACGAGCACGGGGCAGCCGGCCCGGTAAGCCTTGAGCGCCATCTCGCAGCTGATGCGGCCCGTGATGAACAGCGCCTTGTCGCGCACGTCCAAGCGGTCGAGCCACGCCTGCCCCACGAGCTTGTCCATGGCGTTGTGCCGCCCGATGTCCTCGCGCACGAGCGCGAGCTCGTGCGCGCCGGGAGCGCCCAGGCCGCAGCCGTGCACGCACTCCCCCGTGTTGCGGCGCGGGCTGCGCTCGCACAGCTCGTCCATCTGCACCAGCAGGTCGTCGGCGTCGAAGCGCGCCGTCGTCTCGAGCGCGGCAGGCTCCTCCACGCGGCGCGCGTCGCGCAGCAGCGCCGACTGCGCGCAGCCCGCCGACGTGACGCGGTGCAGGGGCGTGTAGCCCTCCGCGGCCCGCTCGCCGCTGGCCACGTACACGGCGGCCTCCTCGGGCACGGCCGTCGCCTCCACGAAGCACTCGCGATCGGCGATGAGGCCCTCGGACAGCAGGTAGCCCACCGCCAGCTCGGGCAGCCCGAAGGGGCTTCCCTGGCTCACCGCCACGGGCACGTCGTTCAGGAAGATGCGGATGGGCCGCTCGGCCGATGCGCGCTTCGCGGCGGCGGGGTACTCGACGATGGCCATGGCGCTACTCCTGCGCCTGCCCGGCGTCGGCGTCAGCGGCGTCGGCCGCGGCGCGCTGGTACGCCACGAGGTCGAGCTTCGTCATGACGACGTCCTCCACCTCGAACGAGAACGGCGCGAGCGCCTCCTCCTCGTACACGGTGCGCACATAGCCGCCGCACTCGTCGCACGTGGCCAAACGGTGCGCCTCGTCGCCTTCCAGGTTGAAGTAGTGCAGGTGGCCCTGGTTCTGCGTGCCGCAGCGGGCGCAGCGCACGCGCTCGAAGTCCCACACGCAGCCGCATTGCCCGCACCACAGGCGCTTGCCGCGGCCCTGCGCCGCCGGCGCGCCGCTCACCTGCGCTACGGCGGCTTCGCCGCCGCACACGGGGCAACGCACGCTGTGCGGCTCGTCGGCGCCGGCGTCGCGCCGCGCCCGCTCGATGGCGGTCGCCGGCCCCTCGAGCAACGCGCGCAGCGCGAGCGACGCCGCCACGGCCCCGATGCTGGCCGCATCGTCGCCCATGCCGTCGTCGCCCAGCAGCGCGGCGAACTCCTCCACGTAGCGCGCGGGGTCGGTGCCGGCCAGCGCGAGGTCGCTCGCGGCCACCATGCGCTCCCACTTCGTGCGCTCGAGCGCCTCGTTCGTCGATGCCGGGAAGCCGCCGTCGGCCACGAGGCACGCCGTCAGTCGCTCCATCGCCTTCGCCAGTGCAGCGCCGTCGAGGACAACCGGCGTGTGCGCGAGCACCGGTTCTTGGGCGCGCGCCCGAGCGCGCAGGCTGTCCTCGTCGGGCACCGGGTAGTCCGCCGCCGTGTCGTTCTCGGCGGCGATGGCGGCCTGCGCCTCCCACAGCGTGCGGAAGAACGCCAGCCGGGCGTTGTCGGCCTCGTCGAGCTTCGTCGCGTACGCGGTCAGGGCCGCGTCGATTGCAGTCAGGTTCATAGGGGGTTCTCATCCTTCGCATTCGCAACTCGTCAAGTTCCCTCCGCGCGCCCGGACGGACGCGCGGAGGGAACGGTCATGCCATCAGGCGCGCACGGTTCTCTACGCCTTCTTCTCCACCACGTGGTCGCCCGTGGTCAATTCCTCGCGCGCCCAGTGGCCCCAGTGGTACAGGGCGTCGGACTCGGACACGGTGCCGTCGCCGAACATGAGCTTGTACGTGCCCCGGTACGGCTGGAAGATGCCGGCGCCCAGGAAGATATGCGCCAGCGCGAACACCGCGATCAGCAGGAAGCCCAGGTCGTGCAGGAACAGGAAGATGCCCTGCGCCCCGCCGAAGTCCACCACGGTGGTGCCCAGCAGAAGCAGCACGCCCGTGACGCCCATGAGCGCGCCGGCGAACCACAGCATGCCGTCGGCGAACCGCTGCCCGCTCTTGACCTCGCCCTGGTCGGGCATGTGAATCCACTTCGCCATGAACAGGTACGGGAAGAACAGGATCATCCACTTCTTGTCGTCGGAGTCCCACTTCGCGAACAGGTTCTTGAAGATGTGCGCCACGCCCTTCGGCGCCATGATGGCACTGATGAGGGGCACGGCCACGAAGATCACGCCGATGATGCGGTGCGACATGCGGATGAGCCACACGGTGTTCGGGCCCACCGCCGCCGCAAGGGCCGGGACGAACACGAACAGCCCCGAGATGGCCAGCAGGATGCACGCGATGATGGTGACGTCGTGCGTGACGCGCGCCTGCAGCGAATGGCGCTTGATGTAGCGCTCTTTTCCGCTTGCCGCCATGCTCGCCAGAAACGCCTGGTTCTTCGCGGCTTCCTCGGCCGAAACCGCCACGGGTCCCTTATTCATCGGTGCCTCCCTTCTTGCCGCCCAGGTTTTCCATGATGTGCTCCTTCACCGATTCGGTGTCCTGCCCGTCGCCGTGCTTGACCACCGCTCCGGTGTCCACGTCGATGGTGTCCTCGGTGGCGGCGTTGTACGCCAGCTTGTCGCGCTTGTAGCCGATGCCGAGCGCGAACATGGCGGCAAGGCCCACCACCGTCACGCCCGTGGCCACCGCGGTGACCGGCTTCATGATCTGCGTGAGACCCACCACCGGGCTCACCTGCGGGTTCTCAACCTGGCCGTGAGCCGCCACGCCGTGCTTGAGCACCTGGATCACGTGCAGGCCGCCCACTTCGTCCTCGCCGTACACGGCAGCGTCGGCATAGCCCTTGTTCTGCAGGTAGCCCACGCGCTCGTTGGCGATGGCCAGCATCTCGTCGCGGTCGCCGAACTGCAGCGCGCCCGGCTGGCAGGTGGTGACGCACGCCGGCGCCAGGCCCTGCTCGATGCGGTCGGGGCAGCCGGTGCACTTCTCCATGCGGCCGTCCGACGCGCGGTAGTGCGGCACGTCGTAGGGGCAGGCCGTATGGCAGTACTGGCAGCCGATGCACTTGGAGTCGTCGATCACGACGAGCCCCGTGTCCTCGTTTCTGGCCACGGCGCCCGACGGGCAGATCTGCACGCAGGGCGCATCGCCGCAGTGCTGGCACGAGCGGCGCCCGAAGGCCCACTTCACGCCCTTATCGCCGCCGGCCTCCTCGTGGAAGCTGATCAGCAGGCGCGTGTCGCCGCCCAGATCCGCCGGGCTCTGGTAGGAGCCGGTGAACGGGTTCGCGTTCTTCTCGATGGGCGACGGCAGGCCGTTCCAGGTCTTGCAGCTCACCTGGCAGCCGCGGCACGCCGTGCAGCGGGAGGAGTCGAACAGAATCGCTTTGTCAGTCATGTCTCACTCCCCCTTACGCCTTCTCGATGTTCACGAGGAACGCCTTGTATTCCGGCACCTGGCAGTTCGGATCGCCCACGTTCGGCGGCAGGTCGTTCACCACGTCGCCCGTGGCGAACTCGCCGGCCCAGCCGAAGTGATGCGTCATGCCCACCTGGTGCACCGTCTCGCCGTTCACCTTGAACGGCTTGAAGCGCGGCGTGACCAGCGCGTGCACCTGCACGTTGCCGCGGTTGTTGAACACGCGCACCAAATCGCCGTTCTCGATGCCCTTCTCCTCGGCAAGCTCGCGCGACATCTCCACGAACTGCTGCGGCATGGCCTCGTTCAAGGCCGGGCACGAACGGGTCTGGCCGCCCGTCTGCCACTGCTCGGTGACCGAGTACGTGGTCACGGCGATGGGATAGTCCTTGCGGTCGCCGCGCTTGACCGACTCGTAGTCGGCGAAGCGGATGCACGGCGAGTTCTGAGAGCCGTTCATCTGGTTGTCGGCCGGCGACTCGAAGGGCTCGAAGTGCTCGGGCAGCGGACCGTCGCCCATGGCGTAGCTCTCGAGGCGCGCGTTCTGCTCCCACAGCATGAAGAAGGCCTTGTTGTTCGGCGGCACGGGGGTGTCGCCCGACGCGGTGACGAAGTCGGCCACGTCCACCTGGTCCCACTTCTCGCCCGTCCACTCGACGAGCTTCTTCTTGGGGTTCCACGGCTTGCCGTTCATGTCGGCCGAGGCGCGGTTGTAGATGATGCGGCGGTTGAGCGGCCAGCTGAACGCCCAATCCGAGAACAGGCCGATGCCCGACTTGTCCTCGCCGCCGCGCTTGCCGATGGGCTGCTCGGCGGGATCGAGCGGGGCCTCGTTGTTCTTCCAGAAGCCGGTGTAGATCCACATCGCGCACGACGTGGAGCCGTCGGCTTGCAGGTTGCCGAACGTGCCCAGGAGGTCCACCTTGCCGGACTTAAAGTCCGTGCCGTCGTTCTTGTAGCCGTTGAGGGCCCAGGCCACGGGGCGCGGGTCGATCTTGCCGTCCACGTAGTAGTCCCACTTCGTGTTGATGATGGGATCGGGGTTCGCGCCGCCCTCCTGCTTGTAGAGGTCGACGATCTCCTTCCACAGCACGTCGCAGATCTCGTAGTCGGGCTTGGCCTCTTCCCACGGCTCGACGGCCTGGTAGCGCCACTGCAGCCAGCGGCCCGAGTTCACGATGATGCCGGGCTTCTCGTAGATGAGCGCGGCCGGCAGGAAGTACACCGTGGTGTTGACCTCGGCGGGGTTCATGTCCGGCGCGTTCCAGAAGCTGGCCGATTCGGTGATGACCCAGTCGGCCACCACGAGCCAGTCGAGGTTCGCCATGGAGCGGCGCACGTTGCTGGCGTTCGGGGCCGAGTGGCAGGGGTTCATGCCCCAGTTGAAGTAGCCCTTGATGACGCCCTGGTTCATGAGCTCGAAGGAGCTGATGATGGTATAGTCGGGCTTCTTCGGCACCTTCGGCCACCAGTCGTAGCCGTAGTCGTTCTCCACGGTGGCCGCGTCGCCGAACCATTCCTTGAGCGCGGACACGAGGAACTTCGGTTTGTTGGTGTAGTAGCCGTCGGCGTACGTCTCGTTCTCGAACCACTTCGCGATGGAGGGCGTGCCGTACTCGGTGGGCCAGTTCAGGTAGCCGGGCTGCGAGGCCACGAGCATGCCCATGTCCGTGGCGCCCTGCACGTTCGGCTCGCCGCGCAGCGCGTTCACGCCGCCGCCCGGGACGCCGGTGTTGCCCAGCAGCAGCTGCAGGATGGCCATGGAGCGGCAGTTCTGCGCGCCGTAGTGGTGCTGCGTCTGGCCGAGGGCGTACAGGATGGTGCCGGACTTGTCGGGAGCGCCCGTGGACGCGTAGATGGAGTACACCTTCTCGAGCAGGTCCTTGTCCATGCCGCACACGCTGGACACGGTGTCCAGGTCGTAGCGGGCGTAGTGCTTCTTCATCTGCTGGAACACGCACATGGGGTCCTGCAGCGTCATGTCCTTCTTGGGCGTCTCCTTGGTGAGCGGCGTGAATTCAGGCACGCCGGGCTTGCTGGCCCAGGCGTAGGCGCCGCCCTCGGAGGTGTCCCACTGCTCCTCGGACTCGACCTGATAGTGCCAGGTCTTCGCGTTGTACGTGGCCGTCTCCTTGTCGAAGCCCGAGAAGATGCCCTCGTTCACGTCGAAAGAGAAGTCCTCGTTGAGCAGGTAGGAGGCGTTCGTGTAGTTCAGCACGTACTCGTGCTGCCACAGGTCGTGCTCGATGATGTAGTTGAACAGGCCGCCGTAGAAGGCGATGTCGGTGCCCGAACGGATGGGACAGTAGATGTCCGCCATCTCGGCGGAGCGGGTGTAGCGCGGGTCGACCACGATCCACGTCGCGCCGTTGTCGAGCGCCTTCTGCACCCATTTCGCGGAAACGGGGTGGTTCTCGACGTTGTTGGAACCGATCGTCATGATGACGTCGGAGTTTTGGAAGTCGCACCAGTGGCTCGTCATGGAGCCGCGACCGAATGATGCTGCCAGACCGGCAACGGTGGGGCTGTGTCAAACACGGGCTTGGTTGTCGATTGCAACGACACCAAGCGAGCGCATCATTTTCAGGATGAGGTACTCTTCTTCGACGTTCTGCTGGCTGCCTCCCAGGCTTGCAATGCCGGTGCAGCGGTTCACGGTGATGCCGTTCGCGGTTTCCTCGAACGAGGCGTCGCGCGTGTCCTTCACCTTGCGCGCGATCTCCTTGACCGCGTCGTCCCAGGAGATGGGCTCCCACTCCGTGCCGCCGGGACGGCGCACGAGGGGTTTCGTGGTGCGGTTCGGGTTCTTGATCACCTCGCGCGTGGCGGGGTCGACGATGTTGCGCAGCTGGAACATCGTGGCGCCCTTCGGGCACAGGCCGCCCTCGTTGATGGGGTGGTCGGGATCGCCTTCGATGTTCACGAGCTCGCCGTCGCGGGTCGAGCAGATCACGCCGCAACCGCCGGAGCAGTAGCAGCAGATGTTCGTGTACTCTTCCGTGTTGACCAGCTTCCAGTCGGCGGCCGGCTCGACGGCCAACGCCTCCGACTGAGAGGACAGCTCAAACGCCATGGTGGTGGCGAATGCGGCGCCGGCGGCTTTGAAGAAGCCCCTGCGTGACAGGTTCATGTCCTCGTTCTCCTTCCTTCTCGTCTATTCTCGTCCTATGAGAACTGCGCAAAAGGAGCGCGTTGCGAAACCGGGCGTTTGAGGGCTTGGAGGGAACGACCGATGTTCGCAACGCATTCCGGCCCTGCACGGGGGCCTTCGAAGCGGTGCCCTCCACCGCTCGACATGCCAAGATGCTATCACGGCGTCCCCGGATGCCCCCGAGCCGAGGCGCGGATGCCTTTGAGGCCTTTTCGGCGAGTGGCAGCCCGTTGCCTCTCTGCCACGTTGAACGGTTGTTTTTCGAGGTCGGATGGCACCTCGGTACCGGTAGACGGTGCGGGTAACGCTGAGCCGCGGTATCGACGAACGGCGCGGATAACGCGTCGGCGGCAGGGCGATCGCGCCGGTGCAAGGACTGCTATACTGGCTTGCAGCGATTCAACGGGCGGCGCGCATGCGGCGTGCCGCCCGGTTCGGACGACATCGAGCGATTGGAGGGCCCGTGAGCGAAACCGAGCGCATCCGCCTCACCCATCTGACCGAAAAGGGCGGTTGAGCGGCGAAGTGGGGTCCGGGCGACCTCGAAGAGATATTGAAGGACATCGCGCCGCCACCCGACGCCGATTTGCTGCTGGGGTTCGACACCTCCGACGACGCCGCCGTCTACCGGCTGAACGACGACACGGCCGCCGTGCTTACGCTCGACTTCTTCACGCCGGTGGTGGACGACCCCTACGAGTTCGGCGCCATCGCGGCGGCGAACGCCCTGTCCGACGTGTTCGCCATGGGTGCGAAGCCGCTCACGGCCCTCAACATCCTCGCGTTTCCCTGCAGCCTGGGCACCGACGTGGTGGGCGAGGTGCTGCGCGGCGGCGCCGACAAGGTGGCCGAGGCGGGCGCGTTCGTGGTGGGCGGCCATTCCATCGAGGACGACGAGCCGAAGTACGGCCTGTCGGTGTTCGGCACCGTGCACCCCGACCGCATCGTGCGCAACGGCGGAGCGCAACCGGGCGACGCGCTGTTCTACACGAAGACCATCGGGTCGGGGCTCATGAACTCGGCGTTTCGCGCCGGGTTCGAGGACGATGAGGGCATGCGGCCCGTCATCGACTCCATGATGGAGCTCAACAAGGCGGGCGCCGAGGCCATGGCCTGCGTCGACGTGCACGCGGCCACCGACGTCACGGGCTTCGGACTGGCGGGGCACCTCCACGAGATGCTGGAAGCGTCGAACGCGGCGGCCGCGCTCGCGTGGGACGATCTGCCGCTGTTCGAGGGCGCCTACCGGTACTCCTGCGACTTCTGCCGCCCCGCCAAGACGTTCGGCATCGTGGACTGGGCGCGCGCGTTCGTGGAACAGGGCGCCCTGGACGACGAGGACTACGAGAACCGCATGGGCGTGCTCTGCGACCCGCAAACGTCAGGCGGCCTGCTGGTGGCCGTCGCGCCCGAGGAAGCCGCCGCGTTCGCGGAAGCGTTCGAGCGCATCGCAGGCCGCCGCCCCGCACGCATCGGCGAGGTACGGAAAGGGCCCGCAGGGGTTATCGCGATGGAGTAGGCGCTCCCCCTTCTTTTTTGGTCTTCGCTTTTGGCGCGGCGGGGGATGCGCGGGCTTGTCGGTTGCTCCGCGCCTCTTGGGGGGACCTGCGGGTTGGCTCATCGGCGCGGACAGCGCCGATCACGCGCAGGTCCCCCTCCGCGCCAAGAATGGGGCGGAATAAGCCCTACACCATCTCCAAGAATGCTCCGAGCCTTGTTTCCACTTGGCCGGTGTCTCCTGACGAGTAGTCCGTCTCCAGCTTCAGGTAGGGGATGCCCTCGGCTTCCATTCTTCGGCGCACGTGCTCGGCTTCCACGTTGAAGGTGTGGCAGGCCTGCAGCACCACTTCCACCACGCCGTCCACGCGATAGGCGCGGGCCATGGCCGCGGCGTTGTCGAGGCGGCCCTCGTTCGGCGTCATGACCGAGCAGTTGATGGCGAGGTAGCGATCGGCGATGGCGCGCAGGATGTCGTCGGCGTCCTCGTCCACCATGAGACGGTTCGTGCGCTCACCCGAGCAGTCGTCGAGGCACACGACGACCCCGCCGTTGTCCTCGATCGCCTTGCCCACCTTGTTGATGACGCCGCCCGAGGGGCAGCCCGTGAGCATGATGCGCTTCGCCGACGCGGGAACGGGGCGCTCCCCTTCCGCGTACGCCCGGGCGCGTTCGTCGCCGAGCGCTTCGAGCTGCGCGACGAACGTTTCCACGTCGAAGCTGAACGTGCTGGCCAAAAGCGTGCTCATGAGCTCGACGCCGCGCATGGCGGGCGGCTCGCTGCGCTGCAGCTCGTAGAGGCGCACGAGCGCGCGGCGGTACCGGTTGCGCAGGCGCACGGCGTCTCGCAGCTTCTCGTCGGTGATGGACACGTCGAAGCGTCGCTCGAGCTCCTGCACGAGCAGCTTCACCTCTTCGTACCAGATGTCGGCGGCCCAGGAGCGCGCCTGGCTCTGCGGCAGGTGCAGCACGTGCACGTCCTTGAGATCGGCCAGAAGCTCGTACATCTTCTTCTTGCCGTCGCAGGTGGTCTCGCCGACGATGAGGTCGGAGAAGTACGTGTAGGGGCACTTCTCGGTGAGGGCGAAGCCGTAGGTGCCCTTGATGAGCGGGCAGAGGTTCTTCGGCAGCACGGTCTCGGCATCGGGGATGGCCTCGTCGCTCATGCCGCACAGGCCGATGGCGGCCATGCCGGCCGCGTCGATCACCTCGAGCGGCGTGTACGAGCACAGGCATCCCGCCAGCTTGCCGCCTTGCTCCTTGTACTCCTTCGCCGCCAGAAACCCTCGCTTGCGCGCCTCGTTGAAGTCCTCGAACGAGCGCGGCAACGTGCGCTCCGTCATGCGTTCCCCCGTTCCCCGACCTCGGCCGCCAGCAGCGCCGCGCCGATGGCGCCGGCGAAGCGCGCCTCGGGGCTCGTGGACACCGCGGCCCCCAGGCGCGCGCCGAGACGCTCGATGAAGTAGTCGTTCTCGCACAGGCCGCCCGTCAGAAAGTACGGCGCGCCCTTGCCCTGCCGCGCGAGCACCGACACCTTCTCCACCACCGACTCGATCACGCCGTAGGCGATGTCCTCGCGCGGCGTGCCCTTGCCTATGAGGCTGATGACCTCCGATTCGGCGAACACCGTGCACATCGACGAGATGGACGTGGGCGCGCCCGTGCGGGCGAGGCGCGCGAGCTCCTCCTGCGAGACGCCCAGGCGGTTCGCCATGATCTCAAGGAACTTGCCCGTGCCCGCCGAGCATTTGTCGTTCATCGCGAACTTCGCCACCTTGCCCCCGCGCAGCACGATGACCTTCGTGTCCTGCCCGCCCACGTCCACCACGGTGCCCTCGTCGCCGAACAGGTTGCCCGCGCCGCGGCCATGGCAGGTGATCTCGGTGACCACCTTGTCGGCAAAGGGCACGGCGACGCGCCCGTAGCCGGTGGCCACGCACGGCGACGCCTCGGGGTCGAAGCCCTCGGCGCGCAGCAGCTCCGCGATGCGCTCGGCGGCGTCGAAGCTGCTGAACCCCGTCGGGCACACGAACGTGCCCAGCAGCTCGGAGCCGTCGAGCACGGCGGCCTTGGCAGCCGTGCTGCCGATGTCGATGCCGATGGTAGAGGTGAGGGACATCGTGCTCCTTTCATGAGTACCGTTTTCTTGGCGCTCTCTCTTTTGGCGCGAGGAGGACTTGCGGAAGATCGGCGCTGACCGCGCCGATTCGGCGGTTTGCGGGTCGTCCGAGAGGCGCGGGCGACGATCGCAGGTTCGCTTCCCCCCTCCGCGCCAAATAGACGGGCTAGTACAGCTCCACCTCGAACTTTCCCTCGTAGCGCACCTCGGGGGCCCGCTCGAAAGCGTCCCACTCTTCCGCGGGGATGCACCAGGCGAGGCCGCAGCCGGCGGATATCTCGGAGGGTATGGGGATCATGCGGCCCGGCAGCCCCCGGTCGCGAGCGGCGGCTTCCAGGGCCATGGCGTCGCTCGTGGTGGCGAACGTCAGCACGATCTTCGGCGTTTTACGGCGCACGGCTCAGCCCTCCTCGGCCAGGGCCGCCACGGCGGCGATGCCGGCGTCCACTTCGTCGCGGGTGTTGAAGCTGCTGAAGCTGAACCGCACGGCGCCCTGCTGCTCGGTGCCGAGGGCCTCGTGCATGAGCGGGGCGCAGTGCGCGCCGGCGCGCGTGCAGATGCCGAACTCCGCGTTGAGCGCGTCGCCCACCGCGGCCGAGTCCACGTCGCCCAGGTTGAGCGCCACGATGCCGCAACGGCCCGCATCGCCGCCCCCGCCCAGCACGCGCACGCCCTCGATGGCGCGCACGCCGCGCTCGAAGCGCTCCGCAAGCCCGCGCACCTCGTCGCCGATCGCTTCCACGCCGCGCTCCTCGAGGTAGGCGAGCCCCGCGCCCAACCCGGCGATGCCGTGGGCGTTGAGCGTGCCCGCCTCGAGGCGCTCGGGCATGCGCGCGGGATGGCGCCGGTCGTAGCTGTGCACGCCCGAGCCGCCCACCTTGAGCGGCTCCACGTCCACGCCTTCGGCCACCGCGAGCCCGCCCGTACCCTGCGGCCCGTACAGGCTCTTGTGCCCGGTGAACGCCACGAGGTCCAGCCCGTCGGCCTCCATGTCGATGGGCACGACGCCGGCCGTCTGCGCCGCGTCCACCAGCAGCAGCACGCCGCGCTCCCGGGCGAGCCGCGCGATGCGGCCGATGTCGTACACGTCCCCCGTGAGGTTGGACGCGTGCGTCACCACCGCCAGGCGCGTGCCCGGGCGCAGCGCCGCGTCGAGGGCGTCGTAGTCGAGCGCACCGTCCGCACCGTGCGCCACCACCTCGAGCGTGCAGCCGTCTTCGTCCACCGCGCGGTACAGCGGCCGCAGCACCGAGTTGTGCGAGGCCGCCGTGGTCACCAGGCGGTCGCCCGGCCGCACGAGCCCGCGCACGGCCGTGTTGAGCGCCTCGGTGGCGTTGCTCATGAAGGCCACCCGGGAGGGGTCGCCTGCGCCGAGCAGGCGCGCGAGCCGCTGGCGTGCCTGGAACACGGCGTAGCCCGCGTCGAGGGACGCCTCGTGCACGCCGCGGCCCACGCCGCCGAACTCGCCCAAGGCCCGCGCCACCGTCTCGGCCACCGCCGGCGGCTTGCGCGCGGTGGTGGCCGCGTTGTCGAAGTAGATCATGCGTTCAGCCCTTGCTGTCTCGATCGTTTCCGTCGTCGCATCCGCTACGGGCGGATGATGCCGCGCGCGTTCGCCTGCTTCTCCACGATCACGTACATGTTCGTGACCTCGCCCACGCCCAGCTGATCGGCCAGGCCGTAGTGGTTGAGGCAGGTGCCGCAGCTCATGATTTCCACGCCCGCCTCGGCGAGCGCCTTCAAATCGTCGAGCGACGCCGAGCCCGCGCAGGCCAGCTTCACGCCGCCGTTGTACAAGAGCACCGTGGCCGGCAGCTCGTCGAGCTGCGTGAGCGCGAACACGAAGCCCTTCATGAGCACCGCGCCCAGCTCGTCGTCGCCCGAGCCCATGAACTCCGACGCGATGACCACGACGTCGCTGCCCGCAGGGGCCGCCGTCGCCGGGCAGGCCTCCGCGGCTTCCGCGCCGTCAGCCTCGGCGCCGGCCGCAACCGCCGCGCCCTTCGCGAACGTCACCGCGAACTCCGCCTCGCCGCGCTCGTCGCTCGTCGCCGAGAGCTTGAGCGTCTTCGCGAGCGCCTCGAGGTTGTGCACCGCGGTCTCGTTGTCCACGAGCACCTCGAGCGTTCCCTCGCCCATAGCCGTCAGCGCCTTCTTGGCGCGCACCACGGGCAGCGGGCACGCCTGCCCCCGTGCGTCGATCTGCTCCATCGCAATCCCTTCTTCCTTCTTCGTCGTTTCACTGCACATTCAGCAGGTAGATCCTTCGACTCCGCGCTGCGCGCTCCGCTCAGGATGACAGCAGGGTGGCAACGCTGCGCGCTCCGCTCAGGATGACAGCAGGGTGGCAACGCTGCGCGCTCCGCTCAGGATGACACGGGTGGCATCGTCGTCGTTCCAGCCCCGGCGTCGGGGCAACTCAGCAAAACGTGTCGCGGCGCGCGTTCAGCTGCCGCGGCAGGCGCGCGACGCCCTCGAGGGGCACGCCCGCCTCCTCGGCGAGGCGCAGCAATGCGGCCTCGTCGTCGCACGAGGCCAAAAGCGACACCCCGCACGAGGCGCGCGCGGCGCGGGGCGTCGGCGAGATACGCGCCTTCACCCCGGCATCGCGCGCCGCTTCGTACAGACGCCAGCCGTCGGTGTGGCTCGAGAACAGGATATAGCAATCCTCGGGCGCGTTCGCCCCCTCCACGTTTTCGGCGGCATCCTGTTGCATGGCGGACGGCCCTACGCGTCCAGCATCTCGATGAACGCGCCGATGCGCGTGCGCAGCTGCTCGGCATCGTTGTCGGCGTAGTCCGTCTCGAGGCCGAGGCACGGGATGCCCTCCTCGGCAAGCGCGTCGGCGAGCGAGGTCTTCTCCACGTCGTAGAGCGTGCAGAACTTGAGGTTCGCGTCGATCACGCCGTCGGCCCGGTACTCCTTCGCCATGCGCACCACGTCCTCGATGCGGCCCGGGTTCGGCGTGAAGCACGCGCAGTTGTTTTGCATGTAGCGGTCGGACAGCGCCTGGAACATGCCGTCGAGCGACGCGGCGTCCTCGGCCACCTCGTTCTCGAAGTAGCGCGTGCCCGTGCACATCTCCTCGCACACCACCACGGCGCCGCTCGTCTCGATGAGATGGTGCAGCTTCCAGTTGGGAATGGCCAGCGGCGTGCCCGTGATGAGGATGCGCTTCGTGCCGGCCGGCACCACGCCCTCGCCGCGCTCGATGCGCTCCTCCAGCTCGTCGGCCAGCTTGTTGGCCATCTCGGCGCAGCGCTTCGGGTCGTCGAAGAACGCGATCTGCATCATGAGCAGGGCATCCTTGCCGCTGATGGGCACCGGATCGGCCTTGCGCGCCTCGAACACGCGCGCGAGCGCGCGGCGCTTCTCGTTGATGAGGCGGATGGCCTCGGCCAGGCTCTCCTCGGTCAGCGTGTTCCCCGTGACCTCTTCCACCTTCTCCGCGAACAGCGCGATCTCGTCTTTCCACGCAACGAAGTCTTTCGGGCGCTTCATCTGGGGAATGTCCATGACGTACGTCTCTTTGTCGGCCCCGAGGATCTCGTAGGCCTTCTTCTTGCCGTCGCACGTCGTCTCTCCCACGTACATATCGGCCACGCTAAAGTACGGGCAGGTCTTGCCGAAGTGCGCGCCGAGCGACGCCTTGATGAGCGGGCACATGCCGCTGGGCAGCACCTTCTCGCCCTCGGGCACCCAGAACTGCGAGCCGCCGCAGAGCCCCGTGACCGCGCCGCCGCAGGCCACCACCACCTCGTCGGGCACGAACACGCAGAACGTGCCGAACACCTTGCCGCCCTGTTTTTGCAGCTCGATGAGCTCGGCCGGGCGCACGCCGTGAATCTCGGACACCACGAAGTCGTAGAACGCCATGCCCTCGGGACGGTTCTCCTGCGTGAGATAGGTGTCGCCGAACGCCATCGGCAGCACGGCGCACAGCTGATCGTGCGTCTCGAGATCCATGCCCAAGTCTTTCCACATAGCTTGATAATCGGCCATGAAAGCCCCCTTCGATACCAGTCGATAGTAAGCAAGCATTATTCAATTGGGGTGCAGAAATAGTAAATGCGGCGTCGCCGACGCCAGGAGATGCGCAAGGGAGAAACGCCGCCCCGTATGCAGAAATGGCACGTGCGCAAGAAAGCATGCCAATGCGAAGCAACCCCATCATGATACCGCACATCGGTGCGACGCGGAATCGTCAATTCGACGATTCGCACGATTTATCGCGGCAACGGCCGCGCGGACGGTTCATGCGAACCATCCGTTCCGCATCACCTCCTCTCATCGCTGCACCGTCGAAGGACGGCGCAGCAGCGCGCGCAGCATGCCGGCGGGCGTCCAGGCGATGACGGCCGACTGGTAGAGGCTGCAGCGGTACGAGCATGCGAAGGCCACGAGCGCCACGAGGGCGCAGGCCGGAAGCGCGGAGACCCCGAACAGCTCGGCGCCCAGCACGAGCGAGCACAGCGGGCAGTTCGAGCAGGCCGCGAACAGGGCCACCATGCCGAGCGCCGCCGTGCTCGCGCCGTCGAGGCCCGCCGAGACGGCGAACGTCGAGCCCAGGCACGCGCCGATGCACAGCACGGGCATGATCTCGCCGCCCTTGAAGCCCGCCGCCAGCACGAGCAGGGTGAGCGCGGCCTTCGCGAGGAACGCCGCAGGCGGCAGGGCCTCCCCCGCCAGCGCCGCGTCGATCTGCAGCGCGCCCGTGCCGCCGTAGGGAGAAAGATCGGTGAAGCCCAGCAGCATGGACACCGCCGAGCCGCCCACCACGATCGCGAGCAGCACCGACTCGAGCCGGGACACGGCGCGGCGCACGACGCGCAGCGCCACGATGAACGCGCCGGCCACGACGGCCGCCGCCACGCCGAGCGCCGCCACGGCAAGCGGCGACACGCCGGCCACGTCGAGCGCGGCCGCCGCCGGCGACACGAGATGCGCGCCCGCCAGCCGCGCCACGGCGAACGCCGTGAGCGACGAGAGCGCCGGGGCCGCGAGGCGCGCGGGATGCGAGATGCGGCGGTGCATGACCTCAACGACGAACACGGCCGCCGCAAGCGGGGCCAGCAGCACGGCGCTGAGCGCCGCCGCCATGCCGCACATGACGAACGTCTCCTGGAACTCCTCGTCGCGCAGGCCCACGAGCGGCCCGAGCCACGACGACACGCTGCCGCCCAGCTGCAGCGCCGCGGCCTCCTTGCCCACCGAGCCGCCGCACAAAAGCGTGCAGCACGTGCCCAGGAAGATGGCCGGCGCCAGCGCGCGCGGCACGGGGCGCGAGGAGCGCGCCGCCTCGATGACGTCGGAGGTGCCCAGCGAGAAGTCGAGCCGCAGCGCGCGGTACAGCCCGTAGGTGGCAAGCCCCGCCACGGGCAGCAGCCACACGAGCTGCCCGTGCGCGGAGAACGCGGCCACCGCGCCGTCCACGGCCCAGCCGAGCGCGACGGTGCACGCCCCCGCAACCGCGCCGATAGCCGCGGCGGCACAGGCCCAGCGCAGGACGCTCGACGTTTTCGAACCCGCAGCCACGCTCCCGACACCCCCTTCGCCCGCACATGCGGCCATCGCGCTACCGCGGCTCCAGAACCTCCACGGCACCGTCTTCCAAACGGTACACGCCGCCCACCACCTCGAGGCCTGCGGCCTCGGCAAGGGCGGCGATCTCCCCGTCGCCGCGCAGACGATCGACCGACGCGCGCACGTTGAGCACGCACGCGGCAAGGTCGTCACGTTCGTCGCCGATGGCGTCGGCGATGCGCGACGCGAGCGCGCCCACGCTGCCCACGGCATCGCCTGCGATAGCCGCGCCCACGGCGCCGCAGTGCGTGTGCCCCAGCACCATCACGAGGCGCGCGCCCAGATGGGACGCCGCGTAGACGACGCTCGCCAGCTGCTCGTCGCCCACCACGTTGCCGGCGACGCGCACGCAGAACAGCTCGCCGATGCCCGCCATGAAGACATGCTCGGGAACCACGCGGGAATCCGAGCAGGCCAGCACGATGGCGTACGGGCGCTGCCCCTGCGCGCACGTCTCCGCGCGCAGGGGCAGCGAGATGTCCGCGTCGTTGCGCACGGCGTCGCGATAGCGGCGGTTGCCCTCCATCAGGCGCTCGAGCGCCTCGCGGGCATCGTTCCCTCGTACGTCACGATCCACGATCTCCTCCTTATCCCAGCGCGCTCACAGCGCGATGAGCTCGGGGTGCGCGTACACGGTGAAGCGGCCGTCGCGGGCGAAGGCGCACAGGGCGACGCCCTCCCGCTCGGCGAAGTCGAGCACGGCCGACGTCGGCGCCGACACCGTCGCCACGATGCGCACGCCCGCCCGCGCCAGCTTCGCCACGAGCTCGAGGGCGCAGCGGCTCGACAGGTAGGCGAACCCGTCCGCCGGGTCCACGTCGGCGCGCAGCATGGCGCCCACGAGCTTGTCCACCGCGTTGTGCCGCCCCACGTCCTCGCGCATGAGCACGGGGGCGCCCGTCCGGTCGGCGAACACGGCGGCATGGGTGGCGCCGGTGGCCCGATGCATGCCCTGCGCGGGCAGCAGCGCGCGGCTCATGCGCCACACGGCCTCGGGCGCGAGCGGCGCGCGTGCGGGCCGCGGACGCGCACCGCACGCCTCCGCGACCCCGCCGGCCAAGCCGCAGCCCGGCAGCACGGCCCCCGCCGCGCGGGGCAGCTCGGCGCGCGGCACCCGCAGCCGCACGTCGAGCGCCGCCGCATCGTCGGTCACCCGCACGTCCACGCCCGCGACCTCGTCGGCCCGCGCGATGAGCCCGCCCGCGAACGCCGCGCCGAAAGCGTAGTCCTCCCAGTCGCCCGGCGACAGCGCCGCCGACGTCCAGGCGACGCCGTCCACGGCCACGTCGGCCCGCATCTCCACGGCCACCACCTCGGTGCGCCGCGCGCAGCCGGCCTCGGTGACGAGCAGCGCCTCCACCTCGCGCATCGAGGCCGCGCCCACCTCTTCAACCTCGTCGCACAACGCCGTCAAACACGCTTCCACGGCACGCTACTTCGACTCGGGCTTCTTGTGGTAGATGAACCAGTACGCAAGTCCCACCAGGCCGCCGCCCACGATGTTGCCCAACGTGACCACCACGAGGTTGAACGCCACGCCGCCCAGGCTCACCGCACCGGCCGTGCCCACGCCCAGCGTGTTCATCAGCAGGCCCATGGGCAAGAAGAACATGTTCGCAACGCTGTGCTCGAAGCCGATGGCGACGAAGGCCGAGATGGGAAGCAGGATGCCGATGATCTTGTCCGTCACCGTACGGGCGGAGAAGCCGATCCACACGGCCAGGCACACGAAGATGTTGCAGAGGATGGCCTTGAAGAACATGGGCACGATGTCGAGCGCCACCTTGCCCGCCGCCACGCTGACGAACGCCTGTCCCACGGCGCCGCCGTTCATGCCCTGGGTGTTCGCGAAGAACACGAGCGCCACGGCGATGAGCGAACCCACGAGGTTGCCCACCCACACGACGCCCCAGTTCTTGAACAGCTTCGCCCAGCAGATCTTGCCCGACGCCTTCGCGCACAGCATGAGGGCGTTGCCCGTGAACAGCTCCGCGCCGCAGCACAGCACGAGCGCGAGGCCCAGGCAGAAGCAGATGCCGCCCACGAGGCGCTGCACGCCGAACGGCATGGTGGTATCGCCCAGGAACAGGCAGAAGAACGTCGCGCCGAACGCGATGAACGCGCCGGCCAGGATGGCCGAAACGAAGCACTTGCCGCTCGACATGCCCGCCTTCGTGCAGCCGACGCCCTCGGCCTTCGCCTCGGTCTCGGCCGGCGACAGCGCATCGGGCTTGAGCGCGCACAGCTCTTCTTGTGTCATTGCCATAATGAATCCCTTCCTCACCGTATGTTGTTGTCCGATCTCGACCGGGAAGCACGCACCCGGCCGTCAGTCCCCCATGGCCGCATAGCGCGTGAAATCGCCCCCGTTCCGCAAGCAGCCCATCACGTCGTCGAGGGCGGCGCGCACCTCGGGCGACAGCGGATCGAAGAATTCGGTTGAGCGCAATTGAATGCCAAGAAACGTCACATTGTCGCAGATACGGTCGAGCTCGCCAAGCAGAAATGTGATGGGAAGCGAATGCGTCGTGATTAAAAACTGCGTCGCCACATCTTCTGCACGCAAACGCCGTATTTCGCCGGGCTTCAGCTCCATCTGCGCGGCGTCCACGAACAGGATGCGGTCGGGCGCGGCGCGGCGCACCACCGCGAGATCGTCCTCGGGCGTCTGCCCGCCGTCCACCACGCACCAGCCCTCGACGGGCTGCTCCTCCAGCAGCTTCGCCAGCATCGGGCCCGCCGCGTCGTCGCCGCGCAGCACGCTGCCGGCGGTCAGCACCACGCCGCTCATGCCACCCTCCTCACCATGAGGTACACCGAAGGCTCGTCGCGCACGTCCAGCAGCAGGTCCACCAGCTCCACGAACGGCTCCACCTCGTGCGGTTGCAACGCCATGGCCGTCTTGCCCGGGGCGTCGAACACGTCGAGGTTCGACAGCGCCGCACGGGCCGCCGGAAGCAGCAGCCCCACGTGCGACTTGTCGATCTGTATCTCGCCGAAGCGCAGCACGCCGGCCAGCTTGAAGCGGGCCTCCTCGTCGTCCATGAGCGCCACGATCTTCCCGTACACGTCCGCCGGCATGCTGAGCGCCCGCTCGAAGCAGTCGATGACGCCCGTGTGGTGCCCCACGGCCAGCGTGTAGTACAGCACGTCGGTGGACTCGTCGGGGATGGAGGCGGCGCTGTCCACGAACTTGCGCGTCAGCTTGCGCACCTCCACCGTGCCGCCGTCGACGCGCACCGAGCTCGGAGCGTCGGCGAACAGGTCGGAGAAGGCGCCCTCCGCGCTCATGGGCGCACCCCCAGCACCTTCGCGCACACGACGTCCTTGAGGTCGGCGTAGATCTCCGCCTTGCGCGGGTCGGCCTCCCCGGCCACGAGCGCGTCGAGCGATCCCAGCACGTCGCCGCCCTCGGGCGCGAGCGCGACCATGAAGCGGTCCACGAGGTCGCGCCCGTAGCGGTAGCCCGCCATGCGGCGCGCCTCGCGCTCGAGCTCGGCCCGCAGCTTGTAGGGGATGTCGGCGTGCAGGAGCGGCGCCTGCTCGCCCTCCCCCTCCACGAGCGCCGTGGCGTGGAGCTTCTGCCCCAGCAAGCCGAGCGCCACGGCGAAGCCGTAGATGGTCTGCGCCGGCGACGGCGGGCAGCCCGGGATGTACACGTCCACGGGGAACAGCTTGTCGGTGCCGCCCCACACGCAGTAGTTGTCGTGGAAGATGCCGCCCGTGCAGCCGCACGCGCCGTAGCTCACGACGAGCTTCGGGTCGGGCGCGGCCTCGTAGGCGCGCAGGGCCGGCATGCGCATGGCGCGCGTCACGGCGCCCGTGTACACGAGGATGTCGGCGTGCCGGGGGCTCGCCATGTTCTTGATGCCGAAGCGCTCGGCGTCGAACACCGGCGTGATGGAGGCGAATATCTCGATCTCGCAGGCGTTGCAGCCGCCGCAGTCCACGCGGTAGATGTACACCGAGCGCTTGATATCGCCCAGCAGCGCCGCCTTCGCGGCGGCAATCTTGTCGTCGAGCTCCTTCTTGTCCAATCGGTGCTGCAGGCTCTCCGGCACCAGATGCGTGTTCGTCATTTTCGTCCTCCCTGCGCGTCCACCGCGCGCTTCGCCGCGATGCCGTCCGCGCGGCGCTTGCACGCGGGGCACACGCCCGCCAGGCGCACCGCGTCGTCGCCCTCGGGCGACGCCTCCAAGCTGCCCAGCAGCCGCACGGCGTAGTCCACTTCCTTGCGCGGCGCGAAGTACCGTCCGCACTCCGAGCACGCCTGCAGCTGGTAGGTGCACGTCTCCACGAGGTCGGCCTTCGTCATGACCGCCAGCTCGAACTCCGAGCCCAGGCGGATGGCCTCGAGCGGGCACACCTCCTCGCACCGGCCGCAGAAGATGCAGCGGCCGTAATCGATGGACCAGGTGATGGTGCCCTCCCGCGTGTCCGACTCCATCTGGATGGCGTTCGGCGGGCACGCCACGGCGCAGGCCGCGCACGCGATGCAGCGCTCCAGGTCGTGCTCGGGCTTGCCGCGCATGTCGGGCGTGGTCTCGAGCGGCGCGAAGGGGTACTTGACGGTCGCGTCGCCGGTTTTGATGATGTTCTTCAGGGTCTTCAGCATCACGTCCCCCTTAATCCTTCAGCGGAGAATGCGTGCGGCGACGGCAGTACGATTCCAGCTGGTTCTTCGTGAGCACCGTGCTCGTCTTCTTGCGCACGTCCACCACGGTCACGCGGTCGGTGCACGAGTAGCACGGGTCGATGCTGCCCACGATGAGCGCGGCGTCGGAGATGGTGTTGCCGCGGAACATGTAGCGCAGCACGGGCCAGTTGCTGTACGTGGCGGCCTTCGCGCGCCAACGGTAGCATTTCTGGTTGTCGCCCGTCATGGCCCAGTGCACGTCCTCGCCGCGCGGCGCCTCCGTCACGCCGATGCCGAACTTGTGCGGCGTGTACGTCCAATCCTCGGTGAGGATGGGGCCGGCCGGCGCGTTCGTCATGAGCGCCTCGATCATGTCGAGCGAGTCGAGGAACTCCTCGATGCGCACGAGCGTGCGGCTCTTCACGTCGCAGCCGTCGTGGCTGCGCGCCTTGAACGTGCCCTGCAAGCTCTTGTAGCCGTCGAAGGGGTGGTCGAAGCGGGCGTCGCGCGCGAAGCCGCTGCCGCGCACGCACGGCCCCACGGGGCTGAACGCGCGGGCCACCCGCTTGTCGAGGATGCCCACGCCCTCGGTGCGCGCCAGGAAGTTCGGCGTGCTCAAAAGCTCCTCCACGAGGCCCTGCACCTCGGCGCGCAGCTCGCCCACGAGGCGCACGGTTTCCAGATGCTGCTCGGCCAGGATGTCGCGGCGCACGCCGCCGATGAGGTTGAGGCCGTAGGTCTTGCGGTGGCCGGTGAGCAGCTCGGCGAGGTCCATGGACTTCTCGCGCACGCGGAAGAAGTGCTGGAAACCCGTGTCGAAGCCGCAGAAGTGGCACACGAGGCCGAGGTTGAGCAGGTGCGAGTGCAAACGCTCCACCTCGAGCACGATGGCGCGGATGAACTGCGCGCGCTCGGGCACGACGATGCCCTGCGCGCTCTCCACGGCCTCTGCGTAGGCCACCGAGTGCGCGCACCCGCAGATGCCGCAGATGCGGTCGGCCAGAAACGTCACGGCGTCGTAGTCGAGGCGCGCCTCGGCCACCTTCTCCATGCCGCGATGCACGTAGAACAGGCGGTAGTCGGCGTCCACGATCTCCTCGCCCTCCACGAACAGGCGGAAGTGGCCCGGCTCGTCGGAGGTGATGTGCAAGGGGCCCATGGGCATCTCGGTGGTCTCGCGCCCGTCCGTCTCGGACAGGAACGTGTAGTTCTCCATGTCGGACACCGGCGCGGGGCGCTTGCGGTAGTCCATGGAATCCTTGCGCAACGGGTACAGGTTGTCGGGCCAGTCGTCCGGCAGCACGAGCCGGCGTTCGTCGGGCAGCCCCACGGGGCGCAGGCCGAACATGTCGCGCACCTCGCGCTCGCTCCACACGCAGGCCGGCACGCGCGGCGTGACGCTGGGGAACTCGCACGTCTCGGGCGACACCTCGGCGCGCACGACGCAGAAGCAGGGGTCCTCCTCTTCCATGGACAGCACGTAGTACAGCGCGAACATGCCGTTGAGCGGCCGCTCGTCGTTGCCCACCATCATGGGCAGCCACCCGCCTCGGCCGAAGTACAAGAACTCGACGACGTCGGGCAGGGCGTCGGTGGCAACCGTGATGGTCACCTGCTCCTCGGCTTGCCACGCGGCATCCTTGAGCACGCCGGGAAAGCGCTCGCGCACCGCTTCCACATGGCTCTCGCCCGCCCGCATCGCTTGTTGTTTCCTCTTCATGACAATCTCCTATTCGGATGCGGCGTCACGCGCGCCCTCGGTCGCGGCGAACAGATCCTTGAACAGCGGCGCCTCGTGCAGCACGTCGGAATCCTGCTGCAGCACGATGGCCGTGGCCTCTTCGACGCCCGCCAGCACCGGCTGCGGCAGCGCCACGCCGAACCATACCACCACGGCCACGAGCACGAACTCGGGAACGAGCGCGAGCGCGCCCACGTCGCCCTTCTTCATGCCCTCGGGCGCGGTTCCCATCACCGAGCGCGTCACCACGCCCACGAGCGCGGCGATGACCACCGTCAGCGCCAGCGCGAACACCACCACGATCACGATGTTGCCCGACACGATGCCGGCCACGAACGCCATGACCTCGGAGATGAACATGGCGAACGGCGGGAAGCACGCGAGCGCGAACAGGCCGATGGCCAGAAGCACGCCCGTGACGGGGGCGACCTTGAGGATGCCGCTGATCTTGTTCAGATCGCGGGTGCCGTACTTCATGAGCACGTTGCCCGACAGGCAGAACAGAAACGCCTTCGTGAAGCCGTGCATGATGCAGTGCAGCAGCGCGGCCGCCACGCCGAGCGGGCCGCCGAAGCCCAGGCACAGCGCCACGACGCCCACGTTCTCGCACGAGCTGTAGGCCAGCTTGCGCTTGAGGTCGTCCTGCGAGAACACGGCGAACGCCGCCACGCCCACCGACAGGATGCCCAGCACGAGCATGAGCAGCTGCGGGAAGGCGGGGCCGATGGCCTGCACGGCCAGGATGTAGAACCGGATGATGATGAGCATGGCGCACTTCAGCAGCACGCCCGACAGCAGGCCGGACACGGGACTCGGCGCCTCGGAGTGCGCGTCGGGCAGCCACGTGTGCATGGGGAACAGGCCGGCCTTCGTGCCGAAGCCGATGGCGGCGAACACGAACGCGATCTGCATGAGCACGACGTCGAACTGCGACGCGTAGGGCAGAAGCGACGTCCAGAACACGGCCTGGTGCGCATCGGCCATCACGTCGGCGGCGTTCGCGTACACGAGCACGGTGCCGTACAGGCCGAACGCCACGCCCGCCGTGCACACGATGACGTACTTCCACGCGGCCTCGAGCGAGAGCTTCGTGGAGTACGCGCCCACGAGGAACACGGTGGACAGCGTGGTGGCCTCGATGCCCACCCACATCATGATGATGTTGTTGGACAGCGCCACCACGAGCATGGTGAACACGAACAAACTGAAGAACACGTAGTACTGCTTGACCTGCGAGGGGCTCATGTGGCCGATCTCCACGTCGTGGCGGATGTAGGCCAGCGAGTAGAACCCGGTGAGAAAGCCGATGCAGCCGATGAGCGCCACGAACACGCTGCCGAGCGCATCGAGGTGGAACCACAGGCCGATGGCGTTCACGGCCTCGCCCGACGTCACCACCTGCGCGGTGAGGAAGAGTGAGAGCACGAGCACGCCCGCAAGCGATGCGAGATGGATGGCCTCGTACAATCCGCGCGGCACGCTCTTCGACGGCAGCGCTGCCATGAGCAGCGACGCGACGAGCGGCAGCGCCATGAGCACGACGACCAGCATTGCGTAGTCCATGGTCTCCCCCTACCCTTTCAATTCCATGAGGTCGTCGGCGTCGAGCGTGTGCGCCGTGCGGTAGATGCGCACGGCCACCACGGCCATGATGATGACCGCGAAGAACGCGTCGGTGGCGATGCCCACTTCCACGAGCTCGGGAGCCTCGGGCGCCAGCAGCGCCAGCGTGACGTGCGAGCCGTTCTCCATGAGGCAGTAGCCGAAGATCTGCTTGACGATGTTGCGCTGCGTCACGATGCACGTGAGGCCGATGAAGAAGTGCGCGAGCGAGATGGCCAGCGCCGGCTTCACCTCGACAGCCGTCGGCAGCGCCACGCCCTGCACCACGACGAAGCACAGGAACACTTCCACGGCGATGATGGCGATGCTCTTCACCGGCGTGAGCTTCGGCGACAATCCCGCGCCCGCGTCGCCCATCTTCTTGCACGCGTACAGGATGATGCCGGGCACCACGAGCACCTTCGTGACGAAGGCCGTGCCGGCCCAGGTGTACAGCTCCGACGACCCCGTCACGGTGCCGAGCGCCACGAACAGCGTGACCAGCACGAGCGACTGCACCGCGTACACGTACGCTGCGCGCGTCGGCGTCTTCGACAGCACCACCAGCATCGAGGTGACGATGAGCAGGCCGCCCAGGATGTTAACTAAGGTATATCCAGTCATGTCGATCTCCTCACCCCAACCATGCGGCGGCGATGAAGCTCGAGCACACCGTCAGGACCATCAGTACGACGAACACGCCGATCATGGGCTTCGGGATGGGGGCCGCGTCGGCCACCGTCGGCGACGGCTCGCCGGGCAGCACGCTGCCCATCCACTTGAGGAACCAGGCGAAGCAGCCCACGGTTTCCAGCAGCGCCACCACCACGATGAGCATGAGCAGCCAGTTGCCCTCGGCCACCGCGAAGCTGCCGGAGAAGATGGCGAACTTGCTGAAGAAGCCGTTCATGGGCGGCACGCCCGCGATGGCGAGCGCGGCGAAGGCGAAGGCCACGCCCAGCAGCGGCTGCTTCTTGAGCACGCCCTTGATCTTGGGCAGCATGCGCGTGCCCAGCGTGTAGCTGAACGCGCCGGCCACGAGGAAGAACAGGGTCTTGGCGAACGCATGGTTGAAGATGTGCATGACGCCGCCCTCGAAGGCCAGGTCGCTGCCGAAGATGTAGAAGCCGAAGCCCAAGAAGATGTACGACAGCTGCGAGATGGTGGAGAAGGCCAGCAGGCGCTTCATATCCTTCTGCGGCAGGTACATGAAGAAGCTGAACAGCATGGTGAGGATGGCGCCGATCACCACGACCCAGCCCACCACCTCGGGCACCGGGCCCGCACCGATGAGCTCGCGGGCGAACACCGCCACGCCCACCTTCACCATGGAGGCGCCGTGCAGGTAGGCCGATACGGGCGTGGGAGCCTCCATGGCGGAGGGCAGCCACATGTACAGCGGCAGCTGGGCCGACTTGCCCCAGGCCGCGAACAGCACGCACAGCAGCACGAACGCCTTCCACCAGCCGTCGAGCTGCGCGATGGCCGCCACGGCGAACGTGCCGGTTTGCAGGTACAGCGCGCCGGCGGCGATGTAGAGGCCGAGCGAGGCGATGTGCGTGAGGATGAGCGCCTTCATGGCCGACTTGCGCGCCGAAGGCGTGTCGTAGTAGCCGATGAGCGCCCACGAGCAGGCGCCCGTGATCTCGAAGAACACGAGCTGGCCCACCACGGTGGAGCTGAACACGACGCCGGCCATGGCGCCGATGAACACGGTGAAGAACGCGTAGAACCTCCGGCGCGGGGCGTCGGCGTGCTCGCGGTTGCCCTTGTTCATGTAGCCGATCGAGTAGATGCCTATCAAGAGGCCGATACCCACGAAGCAGGGAGCCAGCAGCACGCTCACCTTGTCGAACACGAGGCCGATCACCTCGGCGTCGCCCAAAACGGCGAGCGTCACCGTGACGGATTCCTCGCCGCATCCCGCGAACATCCCCCATACGGCCAGCGTGAGCGCCGTCGAGACGGCGGCCGCGCCGACGCACCACCATTTGGCAGCGCGTTGCGGGCTCACCACGATGGCGAGCGCGGCCACGAACGGCACGACGATGGCGGCGATGGCGAGAAGGGACATATCCATTCCTATCATGATTCAGTTCCTCCTCTCCCCTATACGCCCAAGACGCAGAACACGAAGGCCAGCACCGACACGCCCACGACCGTCCACGTCTGCTTGCCCATGAGCTTGTAGCGCACGCGCGCCACGAGGTTCTCCACGAGCGAGCAGGCGAAGAAGATGACGGCCACCTTCACGAGGTAGACGAGCGCGCCCACGGCCAACGCCGGCAGCGTGAGCTCGACGGCGCTGCCGAAGGGCAGGAACACCGCGACGAACCAGCTGACCACGAGGATCTGCTTCATGGACATGGACATTTTGACGAGCGCGAGCGACGGGCCCGAGTACTCGGCCAGCGGGCCTTCCTGGATCTCCTGCTCGGCCTCGGCCATGTCGTAGGGCAGCTTGCCCAGCTCCACGTAGCAGGCGATGGCGAACGCCACGCCGGCCACCACGACGGCCACCGGCGCGCTCGCCGACAGCGAGCCGATCATGAAGCCCATCTGGCCCACGTTCGTCGTGCCCGTGGCAAGCGCTGCCACGAACAGCGCCAGCATGAGCGACGGCTCCACGAGCACGCCCACGAGCAGCTCGCGGATGCCGCCGACGCCCGAGTAGGCGTTCGAGCTGTCCACGGCCGCCAGCGCGAAGAAGAAGCGCGGCAGGGCCATGAGGTAGATGATGGTGATGATGTCGCCCAGCAGCGGCACGGGGCACAGCCGCGTGATCATGGGCATGCCGCAGGCCAGCACGAGCATGGTGCCGAAGAACAGCGGCGGCATGAGACGCGACACGAAGCTCGAGTTCGCCGTGTGCAGATCCTGGCGCTTGAGCAGCTTGAAGATATCGTAGTAGTCCTGCAGCACTGAGGGGCCGCGCCGCGTGTGCATCTTGGCGCGCATCCAGCGGGCCGTGCCCGACACGAGCGGCGCGAGCAGCACGAGCAGGAGGGACTGCACGATTGCGATGATGATTTCAGTCATGGCGCACCTCCTACTTCACCAGAACGGACAGGCAGAGGAAGAAGACGAGCGCCACCACGATGTAGACGATGTACACGCGGAAGTCGCCCCCTTCGAGCTTCTGCACCTGACGGGACAGCCAGGCGACGAGCGTGGCAACCGTGTCGACGAGGTACTTGTCGCCCACGGTCTCGGCCGCTTCGGCGCCCTTCACCGTTCCCTGGAACAACGCGACGAACTTCCCGCTCTGACGCGAGACGATCGTGCGGATGCGGTAGAGCGGCTCGAGGAACAGCTCAACCTGCGAGGCGAAGCTCGTGGCCACCACGGGCATGTGCGCGTCGGGCGCGTAGCCGCAGGCCCACGGGTCCTGGCGCACGCCCTGGCCGCCACGGCCCAGCACGGCGCGCAGCACGATGGGCACCGCGACGAACGCGACGAGCAGCACCGCCAGCAGCGGCGGGGACACGAGCGAGCCCAGCTCCGGGTTCACGAGCGATGCGCCGAGGGCCACCGTCGCGGTCGGGGCCGCGAGCGTCGCCGAGGCGATGTGCTCCATGGCCGGGGCCACCCACGGCGCGCCGACGCCCAGAAGCACGCAGAGCGCCGCCAGCAGCACCATGCCCGCCTTCATGGGAGCGCCCACCTCGCGCGCCTCGGCGGCCGCCTTCGAGCGCGGGGCCGACAGGAACGTCACGCCGTAGGCCTTCACGAAACAGGTGACGGCCAGCGCGCCCGTGAGCGCGAGGGCCACCGCGCCGAGCGCCGCGAATATCTTGACGATGGAATCGCCGGCGAAGGCCGCGTTGAACAGCGACTGGTAGGTGAACCACTCGGACACGAAGCCGTTGAGCGGCGGTATGGCCGAGATGGCCAGCGAGCCGATGAGGAAGCACATGGCCGTCACGGGCATGGCACGCACGAGGCCGCCCAGCTTCTCCATGTTGCGCGTGCCCGTGCTGTACAGCACCGAGCCGGCGCCGAGGAACAGCAGGCCCTTGAACACTGCGTGGTTGAGCAGGTGGTAGAAGCCCGCCATGAGGCCCACCACGGCCAGCACCGGCTGGTTGAGCGCCACGCCGATGAAGCCGGCGCCCACGCCCAGCAGGATGATGCCGATGTTCTCCACCGAGTGGTAGGCCAGAAGGCGCTTGATGTCGTGCTCCGCAAGCGCGTACACCACGCCGAGCACCGAGGACACCGCGCCGAACACGAGCACGACGATGCCCCACCACA
The DNA here is from genome assembly GCF_003339815.1 of Eggerthella sinensis. GTDB lineage: Bacteria > Actinomycetota > Coriobacteriia > Coriobacteriales > Eggerthellaceae > Eggerthella > Eggerthella sinensis. The sequence goes on along the minus strand of NZ_PPTT01000018.1, from coordinate 52,476 downwards.
GCTCGCAGCCGGAGGCCGACAACAGGTCGAGGCCCACCTTCACGATGCCGAACACGCCGATCTTGATCATGCCGCCCGACATGAGCGCCGACACGTTCGAGGGAGCCGCGGGGTGCGCCTGCGGCAGCCACGAATGGAACGGCACCATGCCCGCCTTGCACCCGAAGCCGATGAAGGCCAGCAGGAACACGAGCGACGCCACGCCCGGCGCGAACGCCGTCTCGCGGAACGCCGAGAACTCGAAGGAGCCCGTGATGCCCGCCATGGTGAAGAAGGCGATCATGATGAGCAAAAAGCCCACGTGAGCCATGATCAGGTACAAAAAGCCGCCGCGGATGGACTTCTCATCCTGCTCGATGATGACGAGGAAATACGAGGTCAAAGACATCAGCTCGAAGAACACGAGAAACCAGAACGCGTTGTCTGAGCAGATGACCAGGTTCATGGACGCGACGAAGAAGTTCATGAAGAACCCCATGACGCCGATGCCTTTGCCCCGGTATTCGTCCAAGTACGTCAGGCCGTAGATCCACGCCGCGAACGCAAGCAGCGAGATCACGCCCACGAGCAGGCCCGCAAGCGGGTTGAACAGCAGTGTGAACGACGCGAACGAGAACGGCGTTGCCACGCTGACCAGCTCGGCAGGACCGAACACGGCCGCAAGCGCCGAGCCGAAGCCGAACAGCGCCGCGAGGGCGCCGAACACGCAGCCCACCGTCTTGGACGCGTTCTCGGCCCGCTTGAGCACGATCGACACCACGCCTCCGACGCACGACAGCGCGAGAGAGATCAAGAACAAATTCACCGCACTCATCGCGTCCTCCTTATCGCTGCGATCTCGGGCTGCATGGCGTCGTTGGCGCCGGCGGCATGGAGCCGCTTGTCCTTGCCGGCGTCGTCCATGTCGCGCGGCTCGACGAGGGTGAGCGCCTTGGTGGGGCACGCGGGCACGCAGTGCGGGCCCGCCTCGTCGTAGCTGCACAGATCGCACTTGACGGCGCGCGTGTACACGCCGATCTCCCACTGCAGCAGCGGGTCCAAACTGGCGGCGAACGTAGGCGTGTTCACCTTGACGCCCGCCACGCCCGCGATGGACGTGCCGGACGGGTGGATGGCTCCGAACGGGCACACGATGGCGCACAGCTTGCAGCCGATGCAGTGCTGCTCGTTCACGTGCACCGCGCCGTCCGCCTTGTCGATGGCGTTCACGGGGCACACCTGCAAGCAAGGCGCTCCCTCGCAGTGATGGCAGGTGACCGCGGCCGACACGTCGCGCGTCATGACGAGGGACAACCGGGGTTCGGCCTGCAGGCCCACCCCCCGATGCCCCTCGCTACACGCCGCCCGGCACGTGCCGCAGCCGATGCACGCGTCGGGGTTGATGGCAATAAATCGATTCACATCCGCTCCTCATCTTGGGTCGGCCCGGGAACGGCAGCGTTCCCGGGCCGCATGGCCTCGGACCGTTAAGCCAGCACAGGCTCGCCCGCCGCCTCCTGCACGCGCTGACGCGCGGCTTCGGCCGGGTCGACGTCCTGGGCGGAAGCGAGATCGGACAGGTCCTGCTTCAACGTCTCGTAGAGCTCCTGAAGATGCTGCTCGGCCCACACCTGATCCTCGATGGCCACCACCTGGCAGGCGCTGAACTTGTCCTCGGGGGTGTGCGAGCGCGGGTCCACCGCATGGAGCGTGAGGTTGTTGCACTTGCCGATCCACCACTGGTACGTCATGTACACCGTGCCCTCGTTGATGCGCTCGTCCACCACCGCACGGCTCATGGCCTCGCCGCGGCGCGAGAACGCGCGCACGAGCTCGCCGTCGCCGATGCCGCGGTTGCGCGCGTCGACGGGATGGATGTGCAGCTCGCCGGGCTCTTCGGCCAAAAGCGACAGGGCGCGGCAGTTGCCGGTCATCGAACGGCAGGAGTAGTGCCCCACCTCGCGCACCGTGCACAGGACGAGCGGGTACTCCTCGTCGGGCAGCTCGGTGGGCGGCTCCCAATTGTGCGCCATGAGGTTCGCGCGGTTGTCGGGCGTCGTGAACTTGCCGCCCAGGTACATGTCGGGCGAGCCCGGATGCTCGACGGTCGGGATGGGCCACTGCGCGTGCCCCGTGCCCTCCATCTTCTCGTACGTGGCGCCGTAGAACGACGGGCACAGATCGCGCATCTCGTCCCAGATCTCCTGGGTGTCCTCGTAGTGCATGGGATAGCCCATGCGGGTGGACAGCTCGGAGAAGATCTGCCAGTCGTGCTTGCACTCGCCCTTCGGCGGCACGGCGGCCGTGAAGCGCTGGAACGTGCGGTCGGACGCGGTGAACACGCCCTCGTGCTCGCCCCAGGATGTGCCGGGGAAGATGACGTCGGCCAGCATGGTGGTCTGCGTCATGAAGATGTCCTGGCAGATGAACAGGTCGAGATCGCCCAGCTGGCGCTTGAGCTCGATGGCGTCGGGCTCGGTTTGCAGCGGGTCCTCGCCGAAGTTGTAGAACGCGTGCACCTTGCCCTCGTCCACGTTGTGGCCCACGTCGGTGAGCTTGTAGCCGTCGTGGTCGGACAGCCGCTCGATCGGCACGCCCCAGGCCTTCGCGAATTTTTCGCGCACGGCGGGGTCGGTGGCCTTCTGGTAGCCCGGATAGAGGTTCGGCAGCATGCCCATGTCGCAGCTGCCCTGCACGTTGTTCTGGCCGCGTACGGGCGCCAGGCCCGAGTTCGGCTTGCCGATCTGCCCCGTGATGCAGGCGAGCGCGGCCAGGGAGTGCACCGTCAGCACGTTCTGCTTCTGCTGCGCCACGCCCATGCCCCAGCCCACGATGGACGACGGCTCGGCGGTGGCGTACATGCGCGCCGCTTGGCGCATCAGCTCGGGGTCGACGCCCGTGATGTGCTCGACGGATTCGGGGGTGTAGTCCTTGATGGTCTCCCACCACTCGTCGAAGCCGTTCGTATGCTCTTCGATGAAGTTCTTATCGTGCAGATTCTCGGAGACGATCGCGTTCATGAAGGCATTGAGGAACGCGACGTTGCATCCGTTGTTGATCGGCAGGTAGATATCGGCGATACGCGCGGTTTCGATGACGCGCGGGTCGGCGACGATGATCTTGGCACCCTTCTCCTTGGCGCGCACGATGCGGCGCGACACGATGGGGTGCGATGCGCTCGGGTTGTACCCGAACAGGAAAATGCAGCCCGCTTCCTCCATACCGGGGATCGAGCAGCTCATGCAACCAGAACCGACTGTGTCCATCAGACCGATGACCGTGGGGCCGTGTCAAGTTCGGGCGCAGTTGTCGATGTTGTTCGTGCCGATGCAGGCGCGCGTGAACTTCTGCATGACGTAGTTCGCCTCGTTGCCCGGACCGCGCGACGAGCCCGTGAGCATGATGGAGTCGGGGCCGTACTTCTCCTTGATCTCCGTCAGCTTGCGCGCCGTGAAGTCGAGCGCCTCGTCCCACGTCACGCGCTCGAGCGGCGCGTCCTTCGTGCGGCGGATCATCGGGTGGTAGATGCGGGGCGTGAGGATCTTCGTGTCGTTGATGAAATCGTAGCCGTGCAGGCCCTTCAGGCACAGCTCCCCTTGGTTCGTGAGGCCGTCGAGCCCTTCGGCTCCGACCACCTTGCCGTCCTCCACGAGCAGATCGAGCTTGCAGCCCGCTCCGCAGTAGGGACACACGGCCATATGCTTCTCCATGCTTGTTCCAACCTCCTCTATGCCAACATCGGATTGAGCGGCAGGCTCGAAAGCGTTTCCGCCGCCTGCGCCGCTTCGATATGCTTCTGCTTGACGCCCGCTTCGAGCGCGGTCTCGTCAACGAGCACGAGCCCCTTCGTGGGGCACGCGGCCACGCAGGCGGGGCCGCCGCTGCGATCGACGCACAGGTCGCACTTGATGACCACCGGCTTGTCGCTCTCGCCGATGACCAGGTTGCCTATCGTGGACGTCACGTGCTTCGTGGCAAGCGTCACCGCCCCGTACGGGCAGGCCATGACGCAGCTGCTGCAACCGATGCACCGCTCGGCGCGCACGCCCACGCGATCGTGGTCGGCGTCGAGGAACAGCGCTCCGGTCGGGCAGGCCGCCGCGCACGGCGCATCCGCGCAGTGGTGGCACACGATGGGCGCCGAAACGCTCAGGGTGGTCACCAGGTTGAGGCGCGCCTGCGCCACGTCGTCGCACACGTCGTGCTTGGAAAGGCAGGCCGCCATGCAGGTCTTGCAACCGATGCAGACCCCCGGGTCTGCTATGACGAATTTGTTGCCCATGTTCTCTTCTCTCGTCTCGTCGCTCTTCGTCTGGACGGAACTTCGCGCAACGGGTCTTCGGCGCGATCCCCCTTCCCCCGGTTTCGACCGCTGCACATTTTCTTCAAATTCAGAACTCTTCGCGAGCATAAGCAGCGAATTCTGAGCTGTCAAGGATGAATTTGCCGGGTGCGAACCGCGCAAGAATATTCACTTTTCCCCTGTTCGTATGCATTATTTGCGCTTAACCGCCCCCGCCGTGCTCCCCCGCCTGAGCCCTGATCGATGCCGGGTGATTTTTGGTTGCCGGCCGGCGTGCTTCGATTGACTTGTGGAATTCATGTACTACAATTGAAATACAAGTTATGAAGTTTTACGAAGCGAGGGGTGCAGAATATGGCAAAAGAGAGCGTCGTGCAGGCCCGTATCGATCCCGAGCTGAAAAAACAGGCCGAAGAGCTGTACGACTCCATGGGCATGAGCCTGTCGCAAGCCATCAGAATATTCGCGAATCAGAGCGTATTGGAACAGCAGATGCCCTTCACGCCCATCAGCTATCGGAAAAAGGGGCAGGGAAAAGCGTTCGGCGTCCTCAATATCTTCGCAAGTCCCATCAAGCGCGAGCGCGAGCGCGAGGCCTGGATCGCCTCGCTGCGCATCGGCGCCGACACCGATATATAGGAGCGATGCCCCATGTTCACCATCATCGACGAGACCGTCATCCTGCGCTACGTGCTCGACGACAACAAGAAGCAGGCCGAGGAAGCCGCCTCCGTCATCGCGTCGGGGCGCGCCTACACCTACCCCGAGATCATCGCGCGCGTGGCCGTCACGCTGCGCGACGTGTACCACGTGCCCCGCACGATGATCGGCGAGACGCTCACCATGCTGCTCGACGACATCTGCGTGAACGAGGAGGACATCATCCGGCTGGCGTGCCGCTACTTCGGCTCGACGCCGCTCGACTTCACCGACTGCATGCTCATCGCCCGCAACGTCCTGCGCGGCTACCGCGTGCTCAGCTTCGACAAATCCGTCCTCAAACGCATGCTCCCGCTGTAAAGGTCTGCTTCATCGCCCCTGATAGAAGACGTGGGTTATACGGTGGGTTAAGCATTTAACCCGATTTCCGCCGCGCGGCCGATGCGCGGCTCCCCCCGCTTCGCCCATGATGCGTGCTGCATCGCCGACATGCCGGTGCATTCGTCATCTGGAAGGGGAACCCATGTTGAAGAAGAACGTCTCTCGTCGCGACCTGCTCAAGCTCGGCGGCATCACCGCCGTCGGGGCGCTCGGCGCCCAAGCGCTTGCGGGCTGCGCACCGTCGAAGGCCGCCGACGCCAAGAACGCCGCAGCCGCGAGCACCGAGGGCCTGCCCTCGTTCTTGGTGCAGCCCGACCCCATCACCGACTTCGCCGAAACCAAGGAGTACGACGTCGTGGTGGTGGGCGCGGGCGAGTCGGGCCTGTCGGCCGTGCACGCCGCGCTCGAAGCGGGCGCGAGCGTGGCCTGCGTGCAGAATCTCAGCACCGTGCAGACCGCCGGCAACATGGCCGCGGCCCTCGATCTCGACAAGACGAGCGAAGCCGGCCTCAAGGCTTGCATCTCGTTCATCAACTACAAGAGCGACTGGCGCTCGAACCGCGACGTCGTGGAAGTATGGGCGCGCAACTCCCAGGAAGCGCTCGCCTGGTGGGAGCAGGAGGCGGCGCAGGGCGGCGTGGAGTCGAAGCCCTACGACTACAGCATCTCCTACAACGACTACGAGTTCTTCCTGCACGCGAACACCTACTTCCATATCGACGGCGCGCACCAGGCGGCGGCCGTCGTCATCGGCGAGGCGCTTGCGGCCCGCGGCGCGGAGTTCTTCTTCAACACCCCCTGCGTGCAGCTCCACCGTGAGGACGGGCGCGTGACGGGCGTCGTCGGCGAGAACGCCGATACCCACGAGCACATCCTGGTCAAAGCGTCGAAGGGCGTCATCATGGCAACGGGCGACTACGTGGGCAACCGCGAGATGCTCGACTTCTACGCCCCCGACACGCGCGGTCTCCATCAGGCCATCCTGTTCAGGGACGGCAGCGGGCTGTGCGCCGCCATGGGCGCGGGCGCGCAGATGACCGCGCCGTGCCACACGAAGATGGTGCACGGCGAAGGCGCGCCGGTGCGCTTCGAGATGCCGTTTCTGTTCCTCGACCGCCATGGCGAGCGTTTCATGGACGAGGGCTGCTGCCGCATGGGCTACCTCAACGAGTTCAGCAAGAACTACCTCGCGGAAACCGGCTTCGAGGACAACACCGCTTCCAAGTTCTTCAGCATCGTGCCGATGAACTGGCAGGACTATTACGAGGAATGGGACGCGCTCGCGCCGTACGACATCTCCACGAACAACGCCTACCGCACCGTGGACCCCGAGAAATGGCTCAAGGCCGACACGCTCGAAGAGCTCGCCCAGGCCATGATCGACTACGCCGACGAGCAGCCGTGGTCCCACGAACTCACCGTGGAGGCCGTCGTCGCCTCCATCGAACGCTACAACGAGCTGGTTGCCGCGGGCTCCGACGACGACTTCGGCAAGCGCCGCGAGTACCTCGTGCCCATCGAGGCGCCCTGCTACGCCGTGCCGCGCGGCGCCAACAACATCGACGCGATGCTGGACGGCCTCGAAGTGGACGGCAACTACCAGTGCCTCGACGTCGACCGGAAGCCCATCGCGGGCCTGTTCGCCGTAGGCAACGCCTCCGGACGGTTCTTCGGAAGCGGCAACTACCCCATGGACATCGAGGGCCTCTCCGTCGGGCGGGCCATCACCACCGGGTTCGCAACCGGCCGCCACGTGGCCGGCCTCTAACCGCCATCCCGTACCGTTTCGGCGCCGACCCCTCCCTCCGGCGCCGCTCTCGGAAGCCATCGTCGCGGCTGCGCCTGCGCGACGATGGCTTATACTGTGCTGCAAAAAGGAGGGGCATACCGCATGAAACGCATCGATCATCTCGATCGGATGATTCCGTACCTGTTCGCGCTCGGCTGCGCCCGCGCCTGGCTCACGCTGCTGTTCGCCGAACCCGCCATCGCCACGGCCGCGCCGTTCGATCCCCATGTCGCGTTCGACTACTCCTATGCGCTCGCGGGCATCGGCATCGCGGTGGCGGCACGGCGTATCGCGCCGTTGCAGGAGGGCCGCTGGGCGAAGCCGCTGGCGTTCGTCCTGTGCGCGGGCGCGTCGGCCTGCATGATGGCGGCTGCACGGCTGCCCGAGCTCGCCGGCCCCCTTTCCCTTGCCGGGGCCGTCGCCGGAGGGGCCGGCTTCCTGCTCATCGTGTTGCTGAACGCCGAAGCCCTCGTCTCGCTGAGCCTCATGCGCATCCTGCTGTACCAGGCCGCCACCATGCTCGTCGCCGTGCCGCTGGCCTACCTCTCCCAGGGGCTCGACCAGCCGCGGCTCGAACTCGTGCTGTTCGTCCTGCCCGCCGTGGCCGTCGCCTGCGTGTCCTACGCCTACCGCACCTCGCCCGAAACGGGCCGCCCGCACCGCACGTGGCCGCGCTACACGTTTCCCTGGAAGCCCATCGCGCTGTACGCCCTGTACTCGTTCGCCTACGGCCTGCGCGAACAGCAGCTTATGGCCGTCGGCGGCGCCGGCATCCACTCGTCGCTGGCGACGGCGCTCGTCTCGGGCGGGCTCGTGGCGGTGCTGCTGTTCGCCCGCAAGCTGCCCATGAGCGTGCTGTACCGCTCGCCTCTGCTGCTCATGGTGTGCGGCTTCTTGCTCATTCCCATGGAAAGCCTGTTCGGAAGCGTCGTGTCCGGCTACCTCATCTCCATGGGCAACACGCTCATGGGGCTGCTCATCGGGCTGTTGCTGTACGACCTCTCGCAGCGCATGGGCATCGCCATCATCGCGCTCATGGGCGTGGAGAAGGTGGCGTACCTGTTCCGCATCTGGGGCAACGACGCGGCATCCCTGCTGGCCGCCTCGCCCGTGCCCGCGCAGACGCAGGACCTCGTGCTCATGGCGGCGGTGGTCATGCTCGTGCTCGTGGGCACCCTCATCCTGCTCTCCGAGAAGGATCTCGCCTCGAACTGGGGCATCCGCCTCCTCGAGACCGACGACCTCGCCGCGGAAAGCCGCCGCGCCGAGCTTCTGGCCGCGCGCTGCGACGAGATAGCCCGCACGAGCCGTCTCTCGCCGCGCGAGAGCGAGATCCTGCGCCTCTTGTCCCGCGGCACCACGAACCAGGCCATCATGCGCGAGCTCGTCATTGCGAACGGAACGCTCAAGGCCCACATCCAACATATATATGCGAAGCTGGGCGTGCACAGCAAACGCGAGCTGGCCCTGCTGTTCGAAGACGCGGGCCGCGCCGACGATGGGCAGCCGCGCCCGACGGAGCCGCCGGCCCGCTCATCCTGAGTCGTTCGCCCATGGAGGGGCGGAGCCTGGTATACTTTGGGGCGCGCCGCCGTTCGGCTCGCGCGCTCCCGCACCCGCACTTGAGAAAGGCGCTCCCATGGCGAACCCGTCACGCACCGACCTGCTCCGCGCGCTCCCGCAGGTGGAGGAAATGCTCCAGCTGCCCGAAGTGAGCTCCCTGACCTCGCTTCTGCCGCGCAGCCTGCTGGCCGACTGCGTGCGCGACGCCATCGACGACGTGCGCCAAGCGGTGCTTGCCGGGACGTGCACGCAGGTTGACCCGCAGCGGGTGGCCGATTCCGTGCGCGCCCGCGCGCTGCGCACGGCCCGCCCGTCGTTGCGCCGCGTCGTCAACGCCACGGGCATCGTCGTGCACACGAACCTCGGGCGCAGCCCGCTTGCCGACGAGGCCGTGCAGGCCGTGCACGAGGTGGCGCGCGGCTACTCGACGCTCGAGTACGACACGGACGCCATGGCGCGCGGCAGCCGCCACGACCACGTCGAGCGCCTCATCTGCACGCTCACCGGCGCCGAGGCGGCGCTCGCCGTCAACAACAACGCGGCGGCCGTCATGATGGTGCTGCACGAGTTCGCACGCGGCCACGAGGCCGTCGTCTCGCGCGGCGAGCTCGTGGAGATCGGCGGGTCGTTCCGCGTGCCCGACATCATGGAGCTGTCGCAGGCCGCCATGCGCGAGGTGGGCACCACGAACAAGACGCACGCCGTCGACTACGCGCGCGCCATCGGGCCCGACACGTCCATGCTGCTCAAGGTGCACCCCTCGAACTACCGCGTGGTGGGCTTCACCGAAGGCGTGGCCGTGGACGACCTGCGCCCCTTGGCCGACGCCGAGAACGCGCGCCGCGTCGCTGCGGGCGAAACCGCCGCGGGCGAGCTGCTCGTGTACGAGGACCAGGGTTCGGGCGCGTTTTTGAACCTCGAGGTGTTCGGCGCGTTCGCCGAGCCCACGGTGGCCGAATCGCTGCGCGCAGGCTGCGACCTCGTGTCGTTCTCGGGAGACAAGCTGCTCGGCGGACCGCAGGCCGGCATCATCGTGGGCGCGAAGCGCTTCATCGACCGCCTCAAGAAGAATCCCTACGCCCGCGCCATGCGCCTCGACAAGATGACGCTGGCCGCGCTCGAGGCCACCCTGCGCCTCTACCTCGACCCCGACGTGGCAATGGAGCGCATTCCCACGCTGCGCATGCTATCGGAATCGGCCGACGCCGTGCGCGAGCGGGCAGAGCGCCTCGCCGCGCTCGTCGCCGACGGGCTGGACGCGGGCTGCGCGCGCATCGACGTCGTGCCCGAAACGGGGCGCGCCGGCGGCGGGGCGCTGCCGCTGTGCGACATCGACACCTTCGCCGTGCGCATCGCCTTCGAGCGCGGCGACGCGCAGAGCTGCGAGACCTTCCTCATCGCCGAGCACGACGTGCCCATCGTGGGCCGCATCAAGAAGGAAGCCGTGCTGCTCGACGCGCGCACCATCGCCGAAACCGAGCTTCCCGAAGCGGCGGCGGCCGTGCGCGCGTACTTCGACCAGCTGGACGACCGCAACCGCCAGGAGAACCTCGCATGAGCCTCCCCGAGCACACCGACCTCGTGCTGGGCACGGCCGGGCACATCGACCACGGCAAGTCGTCGCTCGTGCTGGCCCTGACCGGCACCGACCCCGACCGCCTGGCCGAGGAGAAGCAGCGCGGCATCACCATCGAACTGGGATTCGCCCAGCTCGCCCTTGCCGACGGCACCCAGCTCGGCGTGGTGGACGTGCCGGGCCACGAGCGTTTCGTGCGCCAGATGATCGCGGGCTCCTCAGGCATCGATCTGGCGCTGCTGTGCATCGCCGCCGACGACGGCGTCATGCCGCAAACCGAGGAGCACCTCGCCGTGCTCGAACTCCTGGGCATCCGCACCTGCGTCGTCGCCCTCACGAAAATCGACCTCGTGGACGAAGAATGGGCGCTGTTCATGGCCGACGAGGTGCAGGGCCGCCTCGCGAACACGCCGTATGCCGACGCGCCCATCGTGCCCGTGTCCAGCCGCACGGGCGCCGGGCTGCCCGAGCTGCAGGCCGCGCTGTCGAGCGCCGCGCGCACGACGCGCAGGGCGAAGGCCGGCTCGCGCCTGCGCCTGCCGGTCGACCGCGTGTTCAGCATCAAGGGCGCGGGCACGGTGATCACCGGCACGCTGTGGAGCGGCACGGCGCAGGCGGGCGACGAGGTGGAGGTGCTCCCCTCGGGCAAGCGCACGCGCGTGCGCGGCGTGCAGGTGCACGGCGCGCCGGTGGAGCGCGCCGAGGCGGGCCACCGCGTGGCGCTCAACCTCAACGCCGTGTCCACCGACGACGTGCGCCCCGGCGACTTCCTCGCCGCGCCCGGAGCGGCGAGCGCCACCGACCGGTTCGACGCCTACCTCACGTACCTCGGCGTGCCCGGGAAGGGCAAGCCCCTCCTGAGCGGGGCGCGGGTGCACGTGGCGCACGGAACGCGCGAGGTCACGGGACGCGTGCTGCTCATGGACGGCCGCGCCGACCTCGCGGCGGGCGAGCGCGCCTACGCGCAGATTCGCCTCGACGAGCCGCTGCCCGTCGCCTGGCGCGACCGCTTCGTCCTGCGCTCGTACTCGCCCGTGCACGTCATCGGCGGCGGCGAAGTGCTGCGCGCCCGCCCGCGTCGCACCACCACGCTCGCGCCCGGCGCGCTCGACCTGCTCGAAGCCCTGCGCGCCGACGACGAGGCGGCCGTCGCCCGGGCCGCGTTCGCGCTGGCCGCGGCGCCCGTGACTGCCGCTGAGCTGGCCGCGGCGTCGGGTTTGGACGAAGCGGCGGCAACGCGGGAGCTCGACGCGCTGGCGAACGGCGCGCAGGCGGTGCGCCTCGACGGCGGCGCCGGGCGCAGCGCACGCTACGCGGCGCCCTCCGTGCTGCAGAAGTCCCGCGCCGCCATCGAGAACGCGCTGCTCAAGTTCCACGCCGAGAACCCGGCGGCCAACGGCATCGCCAAGGACGCGCTGCGCCAGCGCTGCTTGCCGCGCCTCGAGGCGGGCAGCTTCGACGCCCTGCTCGACGACGCCGTCTCCCGCGGCGTGGCCGTGATGGGCGACGGCGCGGTGAGCCACCCGAAGGCGGGCGCCGGCGCGCGCAAGCTCGAGGAGCAGGCCGCCGCGCAGCTTGCCGCAAGGCTCGCCGACGCCGCAGGCGCGCCTCCCGCCGTGAGCGACCTCATCGCCGCGAGCGGCCTCGACGCGACGCTTGCCCACCGCGCCCTCGGCGCGCTCGAGAAGCAGGGGCGCGTCCGCCGCATCAGCACGGACCTCTGCTTCGACACGGCGGCGCTCGCCGCCTTCGAGCAGGCCGTCCGCAACCGCCTCGCCGCCGGCCCCGCCACCGCCACCGAGCTCAAGGAGGCCATGGGCACGAGCCGCAAGTACGCCATCCCCCTGCTCGAGCACTTCGACGCGCAGGGCGTCACGCGACGCGACGGCGACGTGCGCCGCCTCAACGAGAGATAGGAAGCCCCGTGACCCTCAGCACGCGCCCCGCAACCGCGCTCGACCTGCCCGCGCTCGAAGCCATGTACAAGGGCATCGTGGCCGCCATGGACGCCGCCGGCATCTGCATCTGGGACGAGGTCTACCCCACCGCGCTGTTCGCCGACGACGTCGCGCGCGGGGAGCTGTACGTCGTGGAGGACGACGGGCAGCTTGCGGCCGCCTTCGCGCTCTGCGCCGAAAACGAGGGGCCGGAACACGTCCCCTGGCAGGATGCGCAGGCGCCGGCCGCCTACCTCGGGCGCCTCGGCGTGCACGCGCGCCGCGTGCACGAGGGCATCGGCGCCTACGCGGTGGAGCAGGCGCGCACGCTCGCGCGCACGCGCGGCGCCGCCTTCCTGCGGCTGTTCGTCGTCGACTGCAACGAGCCTGCCCTGCGCCTCTACGAGAAGCTCGGGTTCGTCCGAGCGGACGGCGCGTACGACAACGTCATCGAGCCCGGCTTCGCACTGCGCGAATACGGGCTCGAGATTCCCACAACGTAGACCGGCCGCCTCAGACCCGCTTCACGGGTCGGACGTACTTCCAGTACCGCTCCGGATCGTAGTACAGGTACAGGATGCGCCCGGGCGCCGTGTCGTAGCAGTACCCGGTGCCGGTGAAGTCGAAGGTGGCCATGGCCTCCTCCATCTGCTCCTCGACGCTGCGGTTTTCCTGCTCGTAGTCGAAGGGGCCGTGATCGAACACGAGGTACTCCGCCTCCGGCACGTCCATCACCAGCATGTTCGGCGGCACCTCGCCGTCCCAGTCGGCGGGAAGGCGCGCGCCGTAGCACTCGGAGCGCGGGATGCCCCAATCGCACAGCCGCCCTTCCGGCTCGAAGATGTACGCGATGACCTGGCCGCTGCCGCTGTTCACCTCGCTGCCGCCGTCGTCGTCGAGCTTGCCCTTGAGGCTGTCCAGCAAGCCGCACACGGTTTCGTAGTCCTGCCCCGGGATGGCGTTCTGCTTTTCCCAGAAATCCCAGTAGCCGTTGCTCTCGTAGTTTTTCACATGCACGTACTTGTGCGCAGGTATGGTAACGAAATACCTGTTCACGTCATCGTTTGATACGATCATGCCAAGTTCCCCCCATCCAAAGAGATACCGGTCGAACGGATTGAGCTTCGTGCGGAGCACGACGGGTTTCGGATCTTTGCGCTGCGCGCTCGGGGTTGCGCCGTACGCCGCCTTGAACGCGCGGGTGAACGCCTCGTGCGACGAGAAGCCGTACTCGAACGCGATGTCCAGGAGGCTCTTGTCGCTGTCCCGGACTTCCTTGAACGCGAACGCCAGCCGCCGTCTCCGCAGGTAGTCCCGCAGCTGCATGCCCGAGATCTCCTTGAACTTCCTCGTGGTGTAGAACTCGGAGTATCCGAGCCTTCGGGAAAGCGAGCGCAGCGTGAGCGCCTCGTCGTTGTGGTTCTTGATGCATTCGTCGATCTCGTCGACGATGGTTTGAATCTGTCGGTGCCATTCGTACATTCGTTGATTCACCTCCTCGCCATCGCTTCTACCGGTATCTTAGCGGTACGCGTCGCACGGCCGCTTGATTCCACTTGCCATGATCACCGAATCCTCGCGCACCCAGTATGCCACGAAAAAGCGCCCCCGCAGGGGCGCTCGAGCCAGGCGAAAGCAACGCGTATACGCACGCTTCAGGAAGGGGTCGCGCCGCCCGGCGCGCCCTGAGCCGCCGCACGGGCGGCCGCCACGAACCCTGGGGCCCACGCTGGCGACGCGAGGGCGTTCACGTGCGTGTAGCCGGCCACCACGTTGCCGCAGCAGGCCCCGTCGCGCCGGTCGGCAATGCCGCGCCCGCGCACGTTCCCGAAAGCGAAGCGCACCTGCGCGCCGCAGTTCACCACGTGCGAATGATGGTGCTCGTGTCCCTTGAGCTCGGTGCCGGCGGGCAGCCACGGATGATCCTCGCCCGCCACGATCACCGCGTAGCCGTGCCCCTGCCGCCGCTCCTCCATGGCCACGTCGAGGTCGAGCACGCCGGCCATGTCGTAGGCTCCCTGCGCGCACACGAGCCGCCGCGCGAGGTACATGAGGCCGCCGCACTCGGCGTACACGGGGAAGCCCTGCGCGGCGAAGCGCCGCACGCTCTGGCGGAACCCCTCGTTCGCCTGCAGCTGCGCGGCGAACATCTCGGGGAACCCGCCGCCCACGTACAGCCCGCGCACGTCGTCGGGCAGCGCGTCGTCCTCGAGGCTGTCGGCGAACACGAGCTCGGCACCCGCGGCCTCGAGCGCCTGCAGGTTCTCGGGATAGTAGAAGGAGAAGGCGCGGTCGCGCACGACGGCCATCCTCACCCGCGGCGCGCGCAGCGGGGGCGCGGCCACCGCTGCCGCTCCCCCGCCCGGCAACGGCGGCGCGGTCGCGGCAAGCTCGAGCAGCGCGTCGATGTCGACGTGCTGCTCCACCACGGCGGCGATGCCGTCGAGGAAGGCGTCCTTCTCGCGCGCCTCGGTGCTCGACGTGAGCCCGAGGTGCCGGTCGGGGATGTCGAGCGCCGCGTCCTTCGGCAGCGCGCCCACCACGGGCAGGCCGCAGTAGCGCTCCACCGCCGCGCGCACGAGCTTCTCCTGCCGCGCGCCCTGCACGCGGTTGAGCAGCACGCCCGCCACGGTCAGCTCTTCGTCGAAGCGCGCGAGGCCCTGCACCACGGCGGCCGTCGTCCGCGTCATGCGCGTCACGTCCACCACGAGCACGACGGGCAGTCCCAGGCGCTTCGCCACCTCGGCCGACGAGCTGCTGCCCTCCACGTCGAGGCCGTCGAACAGCCCCATGGCCCCTTCGACCATGCACACGTCGGCACCCTCGCCCGCCGTGCGCAGCACGCCGCGCATCTTCGGGTCGTCCATGAAGAAGCAGTCGAGGTTGCGCGCATCGCGGTGCGCCGCCACGGTGTGCCAGCCGGTGTCGATGTAGTCGGGCCCCTTCTTGAAGGGCTGCACCGCCAGGCCGCGGTTGCTCAGAGCGCGCAGCAGCCCCAGGGTCAGTACGGTTTTCCCGCTCCGGCCATGGGGCGCTGCGATCATGAGCCGGGGCATCGCACGAGACGATGCGCCGGCCTGCGGTTCTGTTCGGTTGTTCTGCACGCTCACGCGAACGAGGCGCGGGCCTACACGCAACCGGTCGGCTTGAGCAGACCGGCGATCTTGCAGGCTCCCTTGCCCGGACCGCTCGGGAACAGCTCGTAGATCTCGGCGTTCGACTTGCCGGTGTCCTTCAGCATCTTGCGCACCATGGGAGCCACGCCGAACTCCGCATAGTAGTTGCGCAGGTAGTTGATGACCTCCCAATGCTCGGGCGTCAGCTCCACCTCTTCGGTCTCCGCCAGCTTCTCGGCCACTTCCTCGTCCCACAGGGTGGCGTCCTCCAAGAACCCGTCCTCGTCGAGAAGAAGAACACGGTCTCCCACTTGCAACTCTGCCATAGTACTTACCTCCTACAGTTCGCTTCCGTCTTGCCTTCTATGGGTAGTCGCTGCGATGCAGCAGACGTAGCCACTTACTCTGCGGGCGCCGTCGCACCCTCTTCGTCGCCGCCGTGCGCCGGCGCCAGAGCGTCCGCATGCACGCTCACGGCAACCTTGTACAGCACGGTGAGCACCAAGAACCCGATGCCGTACACGCCCACGATCACGAGGATCTCGTTGAGCTGCGGCACGTAGTTCACCACTTCCTCGAATGAGTTCGGCACGAAGCCCGCCAGGATGAGGCCGAGGCCCTTGTCGATCCAGCAGGCGAAGAACACCGCCACGAGCGCCACGATAAGCGTCTTGTGGTTGCGGCGCAGCTTCGGCACGAGCAGCAGGAACAGCCCGACGAACGCGAGCACCACCGCCGTCCACATGAACGGCACGAGCGGCCCCGATCCGTCCAGCCCGAAGAACAGGTACTGCAGCGGCGCCATGTGCGACGGGATGTTGCTGTAGAACGAGGTGAAGATTTCCAGCACGAAGAAGAACACGTTGGCGATCATGGCGTAGCACACGATCTTCGCGAGCGTGTCGATGGCCTTGTCCGACGCCTTGAACGTCGTGAACCGGCGCATGATGAAGCAGATGACGATGAGCAGCGCCGGCCCGGCCGCGAAGGCCGAGGCCAAGAAGCGCGCGGCCATGATGGCCGTGAGCCAGTAGGCACGCCCGGGCAGCCCGGCGATGAGGAACGCCGTGACCGTGTGGATGCTGATGGCCAGCGGGATGGCGATGTAGCTGAGCACGCGCGTCCACTTCGGGGGCGCAACGCCCTTGCGCTCGGCGCCGAGCACCGTCCAGCCGATGAGGATGTTCACCACGAGGTACGACGCGAGCACGCACATGTCCCAGAACAGCATGGAGTGCGGCGAGGGGTACAGCATCACGTTGAGCACGCGCGTGGGATAACCCAGGTCGACCAGCACGAACAGGATGGCCATGAGCACGGCGGCCACGGCCATGAACTCGCCGAAGATGATGATCTTGCCGAACTCCTTGAAGTTGTGCAGGTACAGCGGGATGGCCACCATGACGCCCGAGGCCGCCACGCCCACGAGGAACACGAACTGGGAGATGTACAAGCCCCAGCTCACGTCGCGGCTCATGCCGGTGAGGCCCAGGCCGTAGCTGAACTGGTTGACGTAGGCGGCCACGCCCACGCCGATGCACACCAGCAGCAGCGCCACCCATGCCCAGTAGAGCTTGGAACCGTGCAGGGCTTTCTCAAGCATGCTCTTCGCCTCCCTTCATGAGGTAGTAGACGCTCGGGCCTGTGCCCAGCTCGACGCGCCGGCGGATGGAGAAGCTGCCGGCCAGCGCCTTGCGCACGGGGGAATCGGGGTCGGCCAGGTCGCCGAACACGATGGCGCCCTCCGACAGTTCGACGCACAGGGGCACCTGCCCCTCGTCGATGCGCTCGGAGCACAGCATGCACTTCTCCACGACGCCCTTCGAGCGCGTGGGGTAGTCGGGGTTCGGGTCGTCGAGGTAGGGCCGCGGGTCGCTGAAGTTCAGGCTGCGGGCGCCGTACGGGCAGCCCGCCATGCAGAAGCGGCAGCCGATGCAGCGGTGGTAGTCCATGATCACGATGCCGTCGGCGCGCTTGAACGTGGCCTCGGTGGGGCACAGGCGCACGCACGGCGGCTCCTCGCAGTGGTTGCACAGCAGCGGGAAGCCCAGCTGAGCCACGTGCGCGCTCGCGTATTCGCTGTCGATGTCGGAGAACGAATGCTCGAAATCGCCTTCCCAGATCCACTTGATCTCGGTCTTCGAATCGCCCGTGTCGGGCACGTTGTGCGCGTGGTGGCAGGCCTGCACGATCTTGTCCATGACGCCCGCCTCGTTGAGCTTCTCCACGTCGATGGCGAAGCCCCACTGCCCGCTCTTCACGGCCGAGGGCACGCTCGAGCCCGCGGCGCCGGGGGCGCCTTCGGAGCTGCAGGCGCTCAGGGGCACCGCGGCGGCAGCCGCCGCCAGCACGCCGGCCTTCAAAAACGTCCGTCTCTCCATCGCTGGCTCCCAGCTCCTCTCGCGATCCTCGTTACCCGCAGCCATCAGTTCACCTGCTCCGCGTCGGCCAGATCGTGGCAATCCCAGCAGTACAGCTCCACCGAGGAATACTCGTGGCAGCTGTCGCAGAACTCTTCGCGGTTCGTATGGCATGCAAGGCACGTGTCGTCCAAGCTGATCTCGTACACCTGACCGTTCGCCCCCGTGTACTCCGTGGCGCCGTCGCGCACGACGTCGTTGCGCCACGAATCGAGCAGCTGCATGTGCGAGCTGCGCATGTACTCGGCCGACTCGACGCATTCCTTCTTGTCGAGCGCGTTGATGGCCGGCGTGTCCACGTTCGGCTCGGGCGCGGCCGACGCGTTTCCGAAGTTCACGATGAGCGGCGCGGCCACGAGCAGGATGAACAGCCCGACGAACAGGATGATGTGCTTGCCCTTATACATCGCTCCCCCCTTCGCTTGCCGCCTGAGCGCCCGGCGCGTCATCGGCGGGCTGCGGGCGCATCGGCAGCTCTTCCAGGCGCAGGTCGAGCGTGCGCTCTATCTCGTTGTCCAGCACGAGCGCGTTGCCCACCAGCTCGTGCACGCCCATGACGCGCGTGCCCGGCACCCAGTAGTCCATGAGCGAGGGGAACGACGCGCGGTCGAGCGCGCAGATGTTGGCCAGCGTGTTCACGCCGAAGCGTTCCTTCACCGAGCGCACCGCGTCGGCGCGCGGATAGCCGCCGCGCAGGCGCAGCTCCATGTTCTCGCCCGCGTTCAGGCCGGCGCCGCTGCCGCAGCACAGCGTCTTCTCGCGGATGGTCTCGTCGGGCATCTCGTGGAAGTTGTTGCACACCTTGCTCAGGATGTAGCGCGGTTCTTCCAGAAGCCCCATGGCGCGCGAGGTGTTGCACGAATCGTGGTACGTCACCACGAGGTGGTCGTTGCGGCTCGGGTCGAGCTTCACCTTGTCGTGGTACAGAAGGTCGGCCGTGAACTCGGTGATGTGCACCATCTTCGTGGACGCGGCGTTCTCGAACACCGTGCCCGTGATGGGCGACACGGGCTGCTCGAGGAAGTCGGCCGGCCCGTTCCACGTGTCCATGTACTGGTTCACGAGGCGCCACATGTGGCCGCACTCGCCGCCGAGTATCCATTTCACGCCGAGGCGCTCGGCTTCGGCGTACATCTTCGCGTTGAGGCGCTTCGCCATCTCGTTCGAGGTGAAGAAGCCGAAGTTGCCGCCTTCGGAGGCGTACGTGCTCAGCGTGTAGTCGAGCCCGAGCTGCTCGAACAAGAGCATGTAGCCCATGAACGTGAACGTGCCCGGCTCGGCGTACAAATCGCCCGAGGGCACGACGAACAGGATCTCGGCGCCCTTGCGGTTGAACGAGGGCTCGATGTGCTTGCCCGTGATGGTTTCGAGATCCTCCATGAGGAACTCCACGTTGCCCATGATGGTTTGGGGCTCGAGGCCCACGTGGTTGCCCTTCATGTAGCAGTTCGACACGGGGCCGGCGATCCACTCGGTGTTGAGGCCGACGAGGTTCAACAGCTCGCGGCCCATGATGGTGATCTCGGCCTGGTCGATGCCGTAGGGGCAGAACGCCGAGCAGCGGCGGCACTCCGTGCACTGGAAGAAGTAGTACCACCACTCCTTCAGCACGTCCTCCGTGAGATCGCGCGCGCCGGCCAGCTCGCCGAACAGCTTGCCCGACGTGGTGAAGTAGCGGCGGTACACCGAGCGCAAGAGCTCGGCGCGCAGCACCGGCATGTTCTTCGGATCGCCCGAGCCCATGTAGAAGTGGCATTTGTCGGCGCAGGCACCGCAGCGCACGCACACGTCCATGAACAGCCTGAACGAGCGGTACTTCTTCACGCGCTCCGCCATGCCCTCGAGGATGATCTCCTTCCAGTTCTCGGGAAGGTTCCAATCCGGGTCGGACGAGGACCAGTCGTGCGTGTTCGGCATGCCCACGACATCGAGCGTCTTCGGCTTCGCGCCGTGGCAGTACATGCCCTCCTTGAACTCCGTGGGCGTGTCCATCCACGGCGTGGAGGGGACGCCCAGATCGAAGTTGAGCAGATCGTCTTTTTTCGGTAGTTTCGCCATGTCGTGTTACTCCGCATCCAGAGGCAGGCCGACTTTTTTCATCTTCTCGCCGAACTCCGCCTCGTACTGGGCGTACGTGTGCACGTCCACCGGGTAGTTCCAGGGGTTCACGTGACGCTTGGCGCGGTTGTTGTTCGCGAGGTTGCGCGTGGGGCTCAAGATGATGCCGCCCGCATGCATGAGCTTGCTCCAGGGGAAGTACGCCAGCAGCGCGCTCACCAGGAACAGGTGCACGAACAGGATGGGCGCGACGCCCTCGGGGGCCACCGGATGCAGCGTGGCCAGGCCCATGGTGAGCGCCTTCACGTCCACGACGTCGATGCGGAAGCCGTAGCGCATCACGATGCCCGAGACGGCCACGCCGAGCAGCAGGAACAACGGCAGGTAGTCGGCCGGCAGCGAGATGTAGCGCACCTGCGGGATGACCACGCGGCGCACGAACAAGAACGTGAGCGCGCCCACGATGAGCAGGTCGGTGATGTAGAGCAGCGGCAGGCCCACCTGCAGGATGCTGTCGAGGCCCTCGATGCCCTGGACGAAGCCGGGCACGGGGTCGAGGAACAGGCGCAGGTGGCGCAGCACGATGACGAGCATGGACCAATGGAACACGAGCGCGCCGAGCCACAGCCACTTCGCCGAGCCGAACGCCAGCTTGTCGTCCACCTTGTCGGTCTTGGCGTTGCGGAACAGCGAGCGGAAGCACAGCACCTCGAGCAGCATGCGTCCCACCACCCCGCCGAACGACGAGGGGTTCTCCAGCTTGTTCTGCTTGATCCACGGCAGCGACTTCTGCTGGCCGCACGTCGTGGGAATGCGGAACGGCACCGCGGAGGTGCCCCATTTGATTATCCTGACAGCGAACCCGACAACGAACAGGACGAACGCCGCGTACGGGATGACGATGCCGAATAGGGTGTACCAATGCAGGTACGCCGTGCCTATCCAGGCGAGGGCCGCCAACGCGGCGACGATGAGCAGTGGGATCCCTAGTTTCATGCCGGTTCTTCCCCATTCCTCTGGATGCGTTCAAGCTGCCTGCGCAGCATCTTCTCGCCGCGCTGCACCTCGTCGACGCGCAGCTGCGCGATGCGGTTGCGGCAGGCGGCGTAGCAATCGAAAGCGTGCAGCGCCAGCGTGTCAATGCGCGCATCGAGCGCGCGCAAGTCGGCCTCGGTTGCCGTCACGCCCACGACGGAGCGGATGGCGGGTTTCAAATCGAACAGGAACGCGAGTGCGGCGGACGGAGCGGCATCCTGCACGGCCTTGACGCGGCAGAGCTCCTCCACCGAGGCGGGCGTTTCCGCCTCTTCGCTTGCTGCGAGCCAGGTGACGATGTCGTCCCAACCCTCTGCGGCGTGATAGCCGGACGGGTCGGAGAATCGGCCTTTGCCCTTGCCCGCGGGCAGCAGCCCCGCATCCTGCGAAGGGTCGGCCGCCTTGTGCCACGCCTCCAGGATTCGGGTCTTCCCCTCGATCAGCTCTACGGATAGAGCGCTCATTGCATCCCCCATGCCTCTCGTGTGTCCTGCGGCCTGCAGCGCACGCTCCTTGCGCGCCCGCTCCCTCCCGGCGCGGGCGCGCCCCGAAGCGCGTGCGGGCGCCTATTCGGGCGGAGCGACCTTGCCCTTGAGGGCGACGAACGTCGTGGTGATGTAGAGATACTCCACCTTGTCTTCGAACGCGAGCTCCTTGACCGCGAGGTCGACGGACGACTTCACTTCGCCGATAGCGGCGGCGATCTCCTTGCTCTTGGCCTTTTCGACCGTGTCGAGATAATCGAGAACCTTTTGCTTGATCTGAGGATCTGCCGGACCTTTTTCCATGACGAACGCCCTCCTTCGACCCCTTTCGCGGGGCCTGTCAGCGACACACGAATCCCGATGAATTCCATTTAATCACGGGGTTCGACACGTGTAAAATACAATGAATTCATCACCCCATTACAAAAGACAATGGCAGGGTATTTCCCCTGTTCATACGCCGTTTTCAGACCCTTCGCGCACCGCCCGGAACAAATTGCCGAGCACCGCATTTCAACCCGGTGCTACAATCGTGCCGACGCCGGTTTCCGGCGACCATTCCCCGGCCGTTCAAGCGAAGATGCGAGGGCTCCCATGGCAAGAACCTACCCTGTTTCCCTGGTGTTGAAAGACAAGCGCGCCGTGGTGGTGGGCGGCGGCTCGGTGGCCACGCGCAAGGTGCTCGGCTTGCTGGAATGCGAAGCGCTCGTGAGCGTGGTGGCGCCCGCCGTCTCGCCGAGGCTGCGGGAGCTCGTCGACGGCGTGCGCTGCACGTGGCGCGCGAAGCCCTACGAAACCGCCGACCTCGACGAGGCCGACATCGTGTTCGCGGCAACCGACGACGAGGACGTGAACCGGCGCGTGTACGACGACGCCACGGCCGCGCGGCTCATGGTGAACGTGGCCGACCGCCCCGAGGTGTGCACGTTCTTCCTTCCGTCGGTGCTGCGCCGCGGCAAGCTGTCAATCGCCGTGTCCACCGAGGGCGCGAGCCCGCTTTCGGCGCGGCGCATCCGCGAGGACATGGAGGGGCGCTACGGCGAGGAATACGGCGCCTACCTCGAGCTTCTGGCCTCCTGGCGCCCCCGGGTGAGCGCCGCGCTTCCCCCCGAGCGCCACTTCGCGTTCTGGGAACAGGCCTCCGACGGCCGCGTGCTCGCGCTCGTGGCCGAGGGACGCGCGGACGAAGCCGAGGCCGTCCTCGAATCCCTGCTCAGCTGAGCGCGAGGCCGGGCTCCGCGTCGAAGGAGGGCGCGGTGCCCGCCGACGTGCGCGAGAGCTTCTTCTGGGCTTCCTTGTCGAGCCGCTTCTTCGCGTCCGCGGCGCACCACGTGGTGCCGCCCTCTTCCGCCGCCAGGGCGAGGCGCGCACGCCGCTCGGCGGGGTCGGTCAGGCAATCGGCCGCCTTCAGCGAGAACAGCACGCGATGCGCGGGAAGCGCCTTGGGTCCGTCGGCCACCTGGAGGTAGTCCGCGGCCGCTTTGGACGGCTTCCCGTTGAGCTCCTTGGCCAGCAGGTCGCGCAGGGCCGCGTGCTCGGCGATGTGCGCGGGCGCATCCTTCGACAGACCTTCGCCGGAAAGCTCCTTCAACGCCTTGACCTCGGCCGTGAGGCCCTTGAGGTCGCGCTTGTCGAACGCGCAGTACGCCATGAGGTTGTGGTAGAGGAACCTGCTCTGCGGATCGTCGTCGTCCTCCATGGTTCGCATGAGCTTGGCCGCCTCGTTCCACTTCCCCTGCCACCGCAGCGCATAGGCGTAGCTGAACAGGCCGCTGCGCGGGTCGGCGTTCTTCTTGTCCTTTTGCAGCAGGGCGAGCGTCCGGCGGCCGCACAGCACCGGATCGCAGTCGCGGTCGATGAGGCGCGTGAGGCTCTTGTTGACCGTGCCGCGCATGAACACCCCGAAGAACACCGCGACGATCATGAGCGGCAGAAGGATCAGGGTGCTCAGGGCGAACCAGGGGGTGCCCGACATGCCCATGGCCATCATGAAGAACGCGAAGGCGGCCACCCCGGCGACCCGCACCCTGATCGTGTAGCTGCGGTGCACCCACGCGCGGGACTCCTCGTCGGCCTCGTCGCCCAGGGTTTCCACGATACGCTCGTAAGCTCTCATACTGCTTCCTCTCCCAACGAACCGGCGCAATCCCGCACGGCGTGCAGGACAACGCACCTCAATACGTGCCGCACAGGGCGTCGACGCCCGCGCGATACTCGTCTCCCAACAGCGGATTCGCGGCGGCCACCAGCGCAAAGGCCGCCCGCAGGCTCTCGTGGAACAGCGGCTCGTCGCGCGCGGCGTAAAACACGTAGGAAAAGTAGCCGTCGAAGCGCGGGGTCGCTCCCGCGATAACCGCTCCGGCCACCTCCGGTGCCGACCACGAGTTGTTGCCGCCCTCGTCGTTCATCTCCCACAGGCTGCGGCGGATGATCTCCAGAAAGAAGGAGGGCATGGCCGCGCACCGCTCGCGCGCAAGCGTCTGAAAGCACGCCACGGCGCGATGATGGCAGGGGTCGTCGGGCGCGAAGCACAGCCGCGTGAGAAACCTCCGCACCCGGCTCGGGTCTTCATCGAACGCCCGCAGAAGCGCGCACGCGTCCTGCGCCTCGGCGATGGCGCGCACGCCCGCTTTGGTGATGCCGTCCATGGACGATCCTCCCTCCTTGTTGAAACGACCGCAGGCAGCCCCGTTCGCACGAGACCGCCTGCGGTTCCGACCCTGTACCTACGGGGCTAGATCATGCCCCATTTGCGCGTGTACTCGCTGTAGAGCGCGTAGTCGTTCTCGCTGATACCCGCTTCTTCGAGCTTGGGAAGGATGTCTTCGTACATCATCGTTTCCGTTTCCATCCACACGCCGTCCTTCTTGACGGTGATCTCCCAGTCGTCATGGATGCTCAGCAAAAACTCCATGACGGACGCGCTGTGCTCCATGCATCGCTGCGTGTACGCCGCGAGCTCGCGAATCGCATCCGGGGTCGCCTCGATCTTCTTGACGGACTTCCAAGGCGATTTTTCCCTTCGGCGCCACTCCCCCGCTTCAAAGAACGGAAGGTGGAAGCAGGCGCTTTGGATGCAGGTATGCTTGACTACGGTTTGCTCTTCCATTGCTTACCCAAGTCCAACGGTTGTCCAGTAGCTGTTCAGGATCATCGAGGAGAAGAGGAAGCCGAGCGCTACGTTAACAACAACGCCGCAGGTGAAGGCCGCGAAGGGCTTCCAGCCGGTGGCGGCAAGGGCCTTGAAGCGCGTGGTCAGGCCGATGCAGAGGAAGCACAGGATGAACGCCCAGCCGCGCAGACCCTTGATGGGACCGAGCACCTGCTTGTCCATGGTGGCCGCAAGCTCGGGAGACACGGACAGCGTCACCACGGTGATGAGGATGGAGGCGATGAAGAAGCCCAGAACGAACTTCGGGAAGCGCTCCCAGATGACGCCCGCGGACGGCTTCTGACGCGTGCCGTCGGCGCTTTCGCCCTTCTCCCACATGGTGACGGAGATGATGGCCAGGATGAAGGCCCACACGCCGACGAAGATATCGCGGCCGACAACCTTCATGAGGGTGAACGTGGTGATGGCGCCGTCGCCGAACTGGGCGGCTGCAGCCATACCGGCGGCGTCCGCGAACTCGGACGTGCCGATCCAAGCGCCGGAAGCGCCGTCGGACAGACCGAGGGCACGACAGACGATGGGAAGCAGGAACACCATGACCGTGGCCCAGATAACCACCATGGAGATCGAAACGGACACGTGCTCTTTCTTGGCGTTCACGGCGCTGCCGATGGCGATGGAGGCCGACACGCCGCAGATGGAACCGCCGGTGGCCAGCGTCGCCGCGAACGGCTTCTCAAGCTTGAACAGGCGGGTGGCGCAGAAGTAGATCACCAGGAAGGTGGACACGGCGATGATCGTGGCCTGCATGAGGGCGACCGGGCCGGACTGGAGGATCAGCGTGAAGGGAAGCGTGGCGCCCATGAGGACGATACCGGTCTTCACGTAGAACTCGGTGCGCATGCCGGCTTCGAACCAATCCGGGATCTTGACGAAGTTGCCGAGGATGATGCCCACGATCAGGGCCATGACCGGCGCCTCGAGGCTGAACTGCTTGGCAAGGTCCCACGCGGAGAGGATTTGGACCAGGATGGCCATCACGTACAGCAGCGTGAAGCCCGCGAAGAACTTCGGGACGTTCTTGCCCATGATGCCCATGACGATGGAGAAGATGATAGCCAACACGACGTAGAGGATAATCGCGTTCGGGAAGATGCCGGTCACGCACGGCAGCAGGCCTGCGAAGTCGCTATAGCCTGCGAACTTCACGTTGAGCACGCTCAGGATATCGGACTGTCCGGCGGCCCAGAGGATCAGGCAGACCACGACGAGACCCAGACCGATCCATACGGCCCACCAGTCTTCCTTCAGGTAGAGGCTCTTCAGGCCCCCACCGTTGGTCTTGGTATTGTTTGTTGACATATATATCCCCTTTTCTTTGTGTGAGCAGCGCATCGCTGCCCGTCCCTCATATATTCGATCAGCGATAGGTGATGGCATCAGCTATCGTTGATCAATCCACGCCGACGGGTTCCGTCAGGCCCGCCGACGCAGATTGAGGAGCCAAACCCTTAGTACTTGAACGCCGACGACGTCCTGAACGTCTCGCGCGAGAAGATGTAGTCGTCGATGAGCTTGTCGGAGAACGGGATCCCCGAGATGGAGAAGAACCGTTCCCATCCGATGCGCTCGATCCACTCTCCCAAACGCTCCCCCTGACGCGCGTTCTCGATCCACACCTCGACGATGTGGCGCACCGCCTCGACCGTTTCGGGCCAGCGCGGCGGGTTGTTCGGCAAGAACGGGATGACCATGCGCGAGAAACTCGGGTCCGAGCGGGCCGTCGAAACCTTGCCGCCCACCATGATGGCCAAACCGTCGTTCTCGGCGTCCATGATGTGCATGCCGGGAGACATGGTGTAGCAGTTGCCGCAGTACATGCAGCGCTCCTCCACCACGGTCACGCTCTTGTTCTTCGGATCGGGGCGGATGGCCGCCGTCGGGCAGCAGGCCACGAGGCTCGGGATCTCGGTGTTCTTGCGGATGGCTTCATGATCCATGCGCGGAACGGTACGGTGGATGCCCACGATGGAGATGTCGCTGCAGTGGGCCGCGCCGCACATGTTGAGGCAGCACGCCATGGCGATGTGCAGCTTGTTGGGCAGCTTCTGCGTGCCGAAGTACTCGAACAGGTCGTCCATGACGGCCTTCACGATGCCCGACGCGTCGCTCGCGGGGGTGTGGCAGTGCACCCAGCCCTGCGTGTGCACGATGTTGCTGAGCGAGTTGCCGGTGCCGCCGACGGGATAGCCCATCTCTTCGCAGCGCTCGATGATGGGCAGAACCTTTTCCTCGTCGGGCGTGAGGAACTCGATGTTGTTACGGCTCGTGAAGCGCAGGTGCCCGTCGCAGAACTCGTCGGCGATGTCGCAGACGGCGCGGATGGAGTCGACGCTCATGAGGCGCGGCTCGCCCACGCGGATGCTGTACAGCGCGCCCGCCGGGCCGACGTGCTTCAGCACGCCCGGTCGCGGATGCTCGTGGTACTGCCACTTGCCGTAGTTCTCTTTGATGATGGTGGGAAGGTACTCGTGAAAATCCGGAGGGCCATTGTCGATCATTGCCACTTCAATCACCTCGTTAATCTGATTTGGATGCCGCACTCAGGCCTTTCATGGAGAAAAGCCGTACGTCTAGTCTTGGTCCTCCGCCTGCCCGGCCGCTTCCTGGAAGATTTCCTCCTGGGGCCAGAACACGTAGGGGTTCGCACGCGGGCGGTACACCATCTGAGGCACCGCTTCCATGCCCACCTCGCGCAGGAACTTGCCCATGCCGATGCGGTACACGGTCTCGCCGATGCGCTCGCGCGTCTTGCCGTTCTCGTCCCACCAGTCCCAGATGCGGTTCACGAGCTCTTTGAACTCGGTGTAGGGGGCTTCCATCTTCATGAAGGGCACGAGCACCCACGACATGAAGGCGGATTTCACGATGGTGGACTTGGCGCCCAGAAGGATGGTGGCGCCCTTCTCCTCGCCCTGCTTGATGGCCTTGCACATGACGTTGACGCAGTGCATGCAGCGCGTGCACTCCGAGCCGTTCACCGTGAGCTCGCCCGTCTCCTGATCGTACGTCAGGCAGCGCGTGGGGCACCTCTCCACCACGGCTTCGCGGATGTCGAGGCCGTCGGCGGCGTACTGCTTCACCGCGTCCTGGTCGATGATGATGGTGTCGCGCCAGGTGCCGATGACCGAGATGTCGGCGCGGGCCGCAGCGGCCACGCAGTCGTTCGCGCATCCGGACATCTTGATCTTGGACTTGTACGGCCACATCGGACGATGCAGCTCGTCCTGGAACTCGTTGGTGATGTCGTAGCACATGTCCAAGGTGTCGTAGCAGGCGTACTCGCACCGGCCGGGGCCGCAGCAGCAGCTCGGCGAGCGCAGGTCGGAACCGGAGCCGCCCAGGTCGAACCCGTTCTCGGCAAGCTCGTTGAACGTGGGCTGCAGCTCTTCGGTCTTCATGCCCAGCAAAATGAGGTCGCCGGTCGAGCCGTGCATGTTCGTGATGCCCGAACCGTGACGCTCCCAGATGTCGCAGACGGTGCGCAGCGCGTCGGTGGTGTAGAACCAGCCGCTCGGCGCATTGACGCGCATCGTGTGGAACTCCGAGACGTTCGGGAACTCCTCAGGCAGGTCGGTGTAGCGTCCCACGACGCCGCCGCCGTAGCCCTTGACGCCCACGATGCCGCCGTGCTTCCAGTGGCCCACCTTGTCCTCGTAGGACCGCTCGAGCACGCCCAGCAAATCGGCGCTCATCTCGCTCTTCTCGGCGGCCTTCTTTATCTCCGTGACGAAGCTCGGCCACGGCCCGGTTTCCAGCTCATCCAACTGGGGGGTCTTGCTGTTTTCATCCATGATCGCTCCTCCTGTGGCTCCTCCTGGGAACCTGTTGGCGCTACAATTCCGTGACGGTGAACGCACCGGCGGGACACACCATGACGCAAGCCTCGCATCCCATGCAATCGCATGAGTCGCCCTTGATCAAAGCATGCGTGCCGTCGAATCCGAGAATCTGCGCCGGACATCCCTCGGCACACGAATCGCATCCGGTGCACTTCTCCTCATCCAACACCACCATGTACATGTCGTTTCCCCCTCCTTTCAATCCCTCTC
Source organism: Eggerthella sinensis (assembly GCF_003339815.1). Classification (GTDB taxonomy): domain Bacteria; phylum Actinomycetota; class Coriobacteriia; order Coriobacteriales; family Eggerthellaceae; genus Eggerthella; species Eggerthella sinensis. The sequence goes on along the minus strand of NZ_PPTT01000018.1, from coordinate 23,950 downwards.
GTCTTGGGCTATTCCACTTCGGCCGCAAGCCGATGAACAGCTGCTTTTGATTTAATCACTGGGATTTTGGCCTGTAAAATACATTGAATTCATGGCGTGATCAGCATTGGCTATCGCCCGGTGTTTCGCTTGGTCAAACGCCCGTTCGAACCTTCGCGCCGATTCCTGGTATAAAAGATTCCGATGACTGAATACCTCGACGTTCAACATCATGTCCCCTGATCAAATGCGATTTTTTACCGCATGTGAAAACGCTTCGCACCCCTTCCCCTTGCCGGGAAACGGGTGCGAAGCGGGTATGTCGAGCGATGGCGCTGTTACAGCCGCGCCAGGGCCGCCTCGACGTGCTCGAGGGTTTCGGCGATGCAGTCGTCCGTGTGGGCGGCCGATACGAACAGCGCCTCGAACTGGCTCGGCGCGAGGTACACGCCCGAGGCGCGCATGGCGCGGTAGAAGAAGGCGAACAGGTCGGTGTTCGACGAGAGCGCTCCCTGGTAGTCGAAGACGTCGTCGTCGGTGAAGAACACCGAGAACATGGCTCCCACCTGGTTGACGCGCAGGGGCACGCCCCGGCTCGCGCCGAGCTGCTCGATGCCGCGGGCGAGCGCCGTCGTCTTCGCCACGATGCCCTCGTGCACGCCCGGCTCGCGCAGCAGCCTCACCGTGGCGAGGCCCGCCGCCACGGCCACCGGGTTGCCGGCGAGCGTGCCCGCCTGGTACACCGGCCCGAGCGGGGCGAGTTCTTCCAGATAGCGGCGTTTGCCGCCGAACGCGGCGAGCGGCATGCCGCCGCCGATGATCTTGCCGAGACAGGTGAGGTCGGGGTCGATGCCGTAGAGGCTCTGCGCGCCGCCGAAGGCCGTGCGGAAGCCCGTCATCACCTCGTCGCAGATGAGCAGGCTGCCGTGCGCTTCGGTGATCTGGCGCAGGCCGGGCAGGAAGTCCTCGTGGGGCACCACGACGCCCATGTTGCCCGCCACCGGCTCCACGATGACGGCCGCGATCTCCTCGCCGCGGGCCGCGAACAGGGCGCGCACGCTGTCGAGGTCGTTGAAGCGGGCCACGAGCGTGTCGGCCGTGGTGGCCGCCGGCACGCCGGCCGAGCTGGGCACGCCCATGGTGAGCGCGCCGCTGCCCGCCTTGACCAGCAAGGCGTCGGCATGGCCGTGGTAGCAGCCCTCGAACTTCACGATGCAGTCGCGGCCCGTGACGCCGCGGGCCAGGCGGATGGCGCTCATCGTGGCCTCCGTGCCGGAGCTCACGAGGCGCACCATCTCCATGGAGGGCACGGCGTCCTGGATGGCATGGACGAGCTCGGTCTCACTCTCGGTGGGCGCGCCGAAGCTCAGGCCGTCGTGCGCCGCGCGGCACACCGCCTCCACGACCGCAGGATGGGCGTGCCCCATGATGAGCGGGCCCCACGACCCCACGTAGTCGATGTAGCGGTTGCCGTCGACGTCCCAGATATACGGCCCTTCGCCGCGCGCGATGAACGCGGGTTCCGCGCCCACGGCCAGCGCCGCGCGCACGGGCGAGTTCACGCCGCCGGGGATGGCCAACGCGGCCTCGCGGTACGCTTGCGAGCTTGCCTGCAGATAGGGGGTGCATTCCGCTTGCATACGCATATCCTTCCTAGGCTCTCTCGGCCAGCCAGCGCGCCGCGTCGAGCGCGTGGTACGTGATGATGATGTCGGCGCCGGCGCGCTTCATGCCGCAGAGCGCTTCGAGTACCACCTTCCGCTCGTCGAGCCAGCCGTTCGCGGCGGCCGCCTTCACCATGGCGTACTCGCCGCTCACGTTGTAGGCCACGACGGGCAGATGCGTTTCCCGCTTCGTGCGCCAGATGATGTCGCCGAAGGCGAGCGCCGGCTTCACGATGATCATGTCGGCGCCCTGTTCCACGTCGGACAGCGCCTCGCGGACGGCCTCGTCGCCGTTGGCCGGGTCCATCTGGTAGCTCTTCCTGTCGCCGAAGCCCGGCGTGGAACCGGCGGCCTCGCGGAACGGGCCGTAGAAGCCCGAGGCGAACTTCGCGGCGTACGACATGATGGCCGTGCGTTCCAGCCCCGCGGCGTCGAGCGCCTGCCGGATGGCGGCCACGCGCCCGTCCATCATGTCGGACGGCGCCACGATGTCGGCACCGGCGCGGGCGTGCGACACGGCCGTCTGCGCGAGCAGGTCCACCGTCTCGTCGTTCAGCACGTAGCCGTCCTCCACCACGCCGCAATGGCCGTGGTCGGTGTACTCGCACAGGCACACGTCGGTGATCACCACGAGCTGCGGGTAGCGCTCCTTGATGGCGCGCACGGCCTGCTGCACGATGCCGTCGTCCGCGTACGCCTCGGAGCCCACCGCGTCCTTGGACGCGGGGATGCCGAACAGGATGACGGCGGGCACGCCGAGCGCCGTCGCCTCGTCGAGCACCGGCTCGAGCCGGTCGAGCGAGTAGCGGCACACGCCGGGCATGGAGCCTATCGGGTCCTCGACGCCGGTGCCGTGGCACACGAACAGCGGGTAGACGAAGTCGTCGGCGCGCAGATGATGCTCGCGCACCATGGCGCGGATGGTTTCGTTCGCGCGCAGGCGGCGCGGGCGTACGGGCAGGTTCACGATGCCTCTCCTAGCGATCCGAGGACGGCGCCCACGAGGCCCCCGACGGTGGACGAAGCGGCCTCGGCGCGTACCTCGAGGCCCATCTCCTCCATGGTGACGGTGGTAAGCGGTCCGATTGAGAACAGCGGGACGCCCGCCAACAGCGACGTGTCGCCGTCGAGCAGGGCCACCGTGTTGCGCGCGGCCGACGAGCTGGCGAACGTGAGCGCGTCGAGGCGCCCTTCGCGCAGCGCGGCCAGAAGGTCGTCCTTGCCGTCCTCGCGCAACACGGTGCGGTAGGCGGGCACGTCCACGAGCTGGGCGCCCGCCGCATGCACGGCGTCGGCGACGACGGTTCGGGCGTCCTCGGCGCGCACGAGCAGCACACGCTCGTTCGGGCCGAGGCGCCCGCTGAGGAGGTCCGCAACTCCCTCTGCGCAGAAGGAGTCGGGTGTGAGCACGCTGTGCACGCCGCGCGTCGCGAGCGCCTTGGCCGTGGCGGGGCCCACGGCGAGGACGGTGGCGCCCGCGAGGGCGGCTGCAGCGGAATATGCAGGGGATGCGGAAGCGTCGCCGTCCGCGCTGGCGGAAACGTCGGCTTCGAAGGCGCGGAAGAACGTCTTGACGCCGTTCGCGCTGGTGAACACGGCCCAATCGTACGAGGCCGGCGCGGCGGCGACCGCGGCGAGCGGCTCCGGGTCGGTGGGCGGCGCGAGGCGGCTCACCGGGAACTCCGCCACGGCGGCGCCGAGCGCCTCAAGCTGCGTGCGCAGCTCGGATGCCTGATGGCGGGCGCGGGTGATGCCCACCGTCAGGCCCGCGAGCGGGCGCGGGTCGAACCATGCCAGCCGGTCGTGCAGGGCCGCCACCTCGCCCACGACGATGACGGCGGGGTTCGCCAGGCCGCGCTCGGCCACGTCGGCCGCGATGGTGTCCAGGCACCCCACGACCACGCGCTGGGCGGGCCAGGCGCCGCGCTCGACGACGGCCGCCGGCGTGTCACCGGGCATGCCGTACGCCATGAGGCTCTCGGCGATGATGGGCAGGTTCTTCATGCCCATGAGGAACACGAGGGTGCCCTTCAGCTGCGCCACCTGCTCCCACTGCACCGACGAGGCCAGCTTGGACGGGTCCTCGTGGCCGGTGATCACGGTGAACGACGAGGCCATGCCGCGGTGCGTCACGGGGATGCCCGCGTACGCCGGCGCGGCGATGCAGGACGTGACGCCCGGCACGACGGCGAACGGGATGCCGTGGGCTTGCAGCTCCTCGGCCTCCTCGCCGCCGCGGCCGAACACGAACGGGTCGCCGCCCTTGAGACGCACGACCGAACGTCCCGGCGCGGCCTTCTCCACGAGCAGCGCGTTGATCTCGTGTTGCGGAAGGGTGTGATGGTCGGGCGACTTGCCCACGTACACGAGCTCGCACATCGGGGGCGCCTGCTCGATGACGAGGGGCGATACGAGCCGGTCGTACACGAGCACGTCGGCGCGCTGCACGAGCTCGAGGGCCCGCACCGTCATGAGGCCCGGATCGCCGGGGCCCGCTCCTACGAGGTATACCTGCGCGTTCTGTTCCATACGGAGTCGTCCGCCTCTCTAGTGGTTCGTCGGCGCGCCGCATGTGGCGCGCAGGATGGCGTCGGCCCCCGCATCGAGGGCGCGGCGCGCGGCGCGCTCGCCCACCTGCTCGGGGCGATCGCCCGTTTCGGTGACATGCACGAGCTCGGTGCCGTCAAGGCTGATGACGCTGCCCGCAAGGCGTATCGCGCCGTCCTCCACCGTGGCGAAGGACGCGATGGGCGTCTGGCAGCCGCCGCCGAGCAGCGCGAGGAAGCAGCGCTCGGCGCGCGCGGCGAGCTCGGTGGGCCGATGGTTGACGGCGGCGAGCGCCTCCTGCACCTCCTTGCGCGCGGTGAGGCTCTCCACCGCGACGACGCCCTGCCCGGGCGCCGAGAGCACCGTCAGCGGGTCGAAGAACTGCGTGATGCGCTCCTGCCACCCCAGGCGGATGACGCCGGCGGCGGCCAGCACGATGCCGTCCATGTCGTCGGCCTCCTGCAGCTTGCGCCAACGCGTGCCCAGGTTGCCGCGAATCTCCACGCACTCCACGTCGGGACGCAGGTGGCGCAGCTGCGCCGTGCGGCGCAGGGAAGACGTGCCCACGCGCGCATGCGGGGGCAGCTCGTCGAACGTGAGGCCGTCCTTGCCCAGAAACGCGTCGCGCGCGTCGCCGCGCTCGCAGTACGCGCCGATGCCCAGACCCTCGGGCAGCACGGTGGGCAGGTCCTTCAAGCTGTGCACGGCGATGTCGATCTCGCCGCTGTACAGCCGCTCTTCGATCTCGGCCGTGAAGAAGCCCTTGCCGGCGACCGACGACAGCGGCACCTCGAGGCGCTTGTCGCCCTCGGTGTCCATGGTGACGAGCTCCACGGCCATCCGGGGAAAAGCCGCCTCCAGACGCTGCTGCACGAAACGGGCCTGCCACAGGGCGAGGTCGCTCCTGCGCGTGCCGATGCGAAAGCGCTTCATCGGACGCACCCCCGCTCCGCCGCGTCGCCCGCGCTGCGTGCCACCTCGAGCGCGAACAGCTCCTGCAGCATGCGCGCGTACTCCCGGCTTTTCGCCGATCCCGCCTGCGCGTTGAGCGACTCGATGGGCTCGTGGACGAACTCGTCGGTGATGGTGGTGGCCAGCACGCGCACCTGCTTCTTCTGCGAGGGCGTGAGCCCCGAGAGCCGTTCGAGGGCCACGTCGAGCCGCGCGCGCTTGATCTGTTCGGCATGCTGCCGGAAGGCGGCGATGACGGGAACGAGCTCGAGCGACTGCGCCCACCGCCGGAAGTCCGCCACCTCCTCCTCGATGAAGCGCCGCACGCTCTTCTCGGCCGTCGCCCGCTTCAGGCGGTTCGCGTCGGCCTCGTCGCGCAGCTCGTTGATGTTGTAGATGCTCACGCCGGGCACGTCCGCGGCGGCCGGGTCCACGTCGCGCGGCACGGCCATGTCCACGAACAGCAGCGGGCGATCGGGGCGCGCGGCCATGGTGCGCTCCACGAGGGCCCGATCGATCATGCACGCCTTCGACGACGTTGCGGAGAACACGACGTTTGCCTTCTCAAGGCAGGCCGCGAGGCCTTCCAGGGAGTGCGCCTCGAACCCGTAGCGGTCGGCCAGGGTGCGCGCCTTGTCGAGCGAGCGGTTCGACACCATGACCACCGACACCTCGTGAGCCACGAGGTACTTCATGGTGAGCTCGCTCATCTCGCCGGCGCCCAGGATGAGCACGCGCTTGTCCTTCACCTCGCCGAGCTCGCGCACGGCCAGCTCCACCGCGATGCGTCCCACCGACATCGAGTACCGCCCGATGCACGTTTCGTGGCGCACCTTCTTGCCCAGGTGGAGCGCCCGTTGGAACCACACGTTGACGAACTTGTCGGTGGTGCCCGCCTTGCAGGCGGCGTCGTAGGCGCGCGACACCTGCCCGAGGATCTCGGCTTCGCCCACGATGAGGGAGTCGAGCCCCGTCACCACTTCGAACAGATGGCGCACGGCCATGTCGCCCGAGTAGGCGTACATGTGCTCGCGCAGCAGCATGCGCTCGTGCTCGGTGATGGTCTGCCCCTGCGAGGTGAAGTAGCTCCACACCGCTTCAACCCCGCGCTCGGGATCGTCGGACGTCACGTAGAACTCCAACCGGTTGCACGTGCTGAGCACCACCGCCGCGCTCAGCCGCGCCGTCGTCTTCAAATCGCGCGCGCACGAAGCGTTGAGCGAATGGTGGATGCTCAGCTTTTCCAGCAGCTCGAACGGAGCGCTTTTGATGTTCAACCCTACAACCACGCTGTCCATGGATTACCCCTCGTCTGACGCTCCCCGTACAACCCCCTGCGCACCCGCCCGCTGCTCGCGGGCGGGTGCTCCTTACGCTTCCTCCAAGAACTCCAGATACGGCTTGTCCATGCTTGCCAGGCCGTTCACCATGAGTTCCACGAGGCCGCCGTACTGCACGTTGTACGTCGACGTGCCCTTGTAGGCCTTCAGCAGCTCGCGGATGGTGCCCTTGCAGTTCGAGCACGGGGCGCACACGTACTTCACGACGTCCGGGTTCTCGAACTCGTCGGGGAACGCGTTCACGATCTGGGCCCACTTCGTGCGGGCGCTCACCTTGTCGCGGAAGTCGCCGAAGTTGTACGAGCTCATGATGGCGAACCCGCTGCCGCCCCCGCAGCAGTAGTTGTCCACGCCGTGCGGCGTCATCTCGCGGAATTGCGGCGCGATGGCCTTGAGGATGTCGCGCTGCGGCTTCACGATGCCCATCTGGCGCACGACGTTGCAGGGGTCGTGCAGGGTGACGGGGAAATCGTTCTTCGACGGGTCGAACTTGAGCTTGCCCGATTTCACGAGGTCGGCCATGAGGGGCAGGAAGCTCTCCACCGGTACGCGCTCCTCGTTCGACGCCATGCGGTCGGCGCTGATGGCGATGGCCTTGTGGGCGTGCCCGCACTCGCCCACCACGATGCGGCGCACGCCGAGCTTCTTCGCGGCCTCGAACTGGCCGAGCGCCACCTTCTTGGCCTGGAAGTCGTCGTACCAGATGCCGTAGTTCACGCTGTCGTAGCCGAGCAGGTCGGAGCTGAGAGTCCAGTCGATGCCCGCCTCGTCGAGCAGGATGGCGAAGGCCGCCGGGTTCTCCGGCCACGCGATGAACTCGCCGGCGTTGTGCATGAGCAGCACGTCGGCGCCCTTCTTGTCGATGGGGAACTTGATCTTGCGGCCCGTGCGCTCCTCGATGTCCTCCTCGATGAACTCGATGGTGTCGATGAGCGCCGGCTTCGTGAGGCCCGTCGTCGAGCCCGTCTTGAGCTGCAGCTCCGTGCCCTTCGCGTGCACGGGCGAGGGGGCGATGCCCATCTCCTGGCTGAACAGCTTGCGGATCTCCTTGGCGGCCAGGCCGTTGTCCAAGCCGAGGGGGCACACCTGCGCGCAGCGGCGGCACAGGTTGCAACGGTAGGCCAGCTCGCCCAAACGCGCGATGCTCTCCCAGGTCACGTCCACGTCGGCGCCCACGAACCCGGGCATGAGCTTGCCGCCGGTGGTGAAGTGCTTCTTGTACATGCGGCGCAGCACGTCCACGCGGAAGCTCGGGCGGTAGATCTCGTCGCCGTTGCTGCCCTGGAACACGTGGCACGCCTCGGAGCAGGTGTTGCACTTCGCGCAGTACTCCATCGTCAGCATGAGCGGCTGCAGCGAGTTCTTGTTGCTGTCCGCGAACAGCTTCTCGAGGCCGTTCAGGAACGAGAGGACGAACGCCTCTTCCTCTTCCTGCGTTTGAGGGCGCTTGAGCGTGTCGAGCGCGACGAAGCCGTCGAGCGAGGCGCAGTGCTCTTCGGCCCATGCGGGCTTCGGCTCTTTGAAAGGCGGCTCGAGGCCGTTTTGGTCGTAGGGCGCGGGAAGCGGCGCGAGCTCGTCGAGCGGGGACAGGACCGCGACGTCGTTCGCCATGTCGCGCGGGCGCAGCTGCTTGTTCTTCTGGGTCATGGTGCTATCCCTCCAACGTATCGGACGAGCTGGGACGGGTGTGCGGGGCCGACCAGGAAACATGCGCGGGGCGCGCGGCCTCGCGGGCCGTCTCCTCGGCCACCTTGCTGCCCGCGACGTTGGGATCGTTGTCCCACAGCACCTTGTGGAAGGCGAAGAACTTGCCCACGTAGTGGCTCATCTTGGTGAGCGGGATGTACAGCAGCATGAGGCCGAGCAGCACGAGGTGCGCCACCACGATGCCGGGCAGCGGCGCCGCGTCGAACGAGAACACGCTGCGCGCCACGTCGAAGGGCGACGCGAAGAACGTCCACGCGACGATGCCGGTAACGAGCGTGGCCAGAATGAGCAGGATGTTGAAGTATTCTTGAGGCGGCGTGTACGTGCGCAGGCTCTCGTCGACGGCGCGGCGCACGAGCAGCAGCACGGCGCCTGCCGTGGACAGCGCGAACCCGACAACGCCCACGACGGCCGTGCCCACCACGAGGAACTCGGGGTTCCAGAACACGGTGAGGAGCAGCAGCAGGCTCCAGCCGAACATCACGTAGATGCCCAGGTGGAACGCGTAGGACGCCCACCACAGGCTGCGCTGGTGCTTGAACAGCTTGCTGATGAGCAGCATTTCCGCCATGATGTCGATGACTTCGTAGACGGGATCGAGGCGGCGGGGCTTCTCCCACCAGTCCTCTTCCTCGAAATAGGAGCCGCCGTACTTGCCGCGGCCGTCGCCCTCCTTGGGCACGGGATAGAGCTCCACCCGCGAATGGACGGGCAAATGGGCGTACTTCCACGCTTTGATGGCGGTGAGAACGATGAACCCCGCCAATCCGATGATGACAAAGACGAACCCCAGCGTAGCCGCAGTCATCGTACCACCTCTCCCCAACCTCGTCTTGGTTGCCTATGGGCATAGGTACAAACTAAAGTACGCAGGTTCGGGTGTAAAATACCGATTTTCGATGGTGCGATGAACAATGGCTATGATGACTTTATTGTGCATGAATATGCACGCTCAGCGGGGATAACGTGATGTTTTAGATCATCATGCGATAGAAATTCTTTATATCGCGATTGTAAAAGGATATTTTACAGAAGAATCCTAGTCGGGTACTTTAGTATGCAATGGAACAAGGTGGCAAGCGATCATCGTCGATTCGGATAATTGCTTTCCACGTTCGTTCGCAAAGGCATTGGGGGCCCGTCGCACGGGAAGAGCCTTTTCGATCGGCATGGCCCGAAGCGCACATGCGATATGCGGCACAGGAAACTTTTCCGATGTTCTGCTCATATCGTCCTGCCGGAACACAGGAGGAGGTGAGCCGTCTTGAGTTCTTTGGGACAATTCGTCGTATTCAAAGAAGTAGCCGACACCGGCAACGTCACTCAAGCAGCCAAACACCTGCACATCAGCCAACCGAGCGTGAGCATCCAGATCCAGAATCTCGAACAGGAGTACAACGTCACGCTCCTCGAGCGCACCAACCGCGGCGTGCTGCTCACCGAATGCGGTGAGATCTTCTACCAGTACATCAGCCAAGTGATCCAAGCCATGCGCGAGGCTCAGGAGGTCATGCTCGAGCACGAGGCGAAGCAACACCGCAACGTGCACGTGGGGGCCACGCTCACCATCGGCGAGTACGTGGTGCCCTTCATCGCCGATGCGATGTACCACGAGCATCCCCAGATCAACCTCAACGTCAAGATTGCGAACACGGCCAACATGGCCGAGGAGGTGCTCGACAAGCAGCTGCACCTCGCCCTCATCGAAGGGCCCGTGCCCTCGAGCCCCGACCTCGTCGTCGAGAACTTCTGGCACGACGAGCTGGTCATCGTCGTGGGCATCGACCATCCGTGGAGCAAGCTTCTGAGCGTGTCGTTCGAAGAGCTCAAGAGCGAGCGCTTCATCATCCGCGAGCAGGGCTCGGGCACGCGCAAGGTGATGGAGAACGCCCTCAAGGAAGGCGGCGTGGACGCCTCGGAGCTCAACATCGCCATGGAGCTGAACAGCACGCGCACCATCAAGCAGAGCGTCATGTCCGGCCTCGGCGTCACCATCATCTCGGCGCTGACCGTGCAGCGCGAATGCCGGCAGAAGCAGCTGTCCATGCTGCGGCTCGAGGGGTGCCAGCTGCAGCGGCCGCTCAACATCCTCACGCACAAGCGCGGCTTCCTCACCTCGGACGAGCAGACGTTCCTCTCGCTCATCCGCAACCGCAACCGGCTCAAGGAGATCCTGCCGCCCCCGCTGCTGCCGTAGCGCTAGCGGCCGAGCCGCTTCAGGGTTTCGATGTGGCCTTCGACGGGCGCGCCGTATACGGGGCACGGATACGCCAGGGTGGCGCAGGTTTCCTGCACGGCACGCTCGAACAGGTCCATCGCGCCGTGCAGGGCGCTCCATGCCGCCTCCACCGTATCGAGCCGATAGGTTGCGAGCAGGTCCGCGCGCTCCCCTTCGGTCAGGAACCGCAGCAGGAACTTGTCGCGCTTGCCCGTGTTGAGCGGGAAGCCGGCGCGCGCGCCGGCCAGGTACCCGAGCATCCGTCTCAGCTCGACGCGCACGATCTCGTCGAACACCCCGTTCGCGAACAGCAGCTCGTCGCGCAGCAGCCCGCGCGCCACGTAGGTGCAGGAGAGGAAGAACTCGTTCGCGCAATCGTCGACGCAGGCGGCTGTGGGCTTCTGCACCCAAAAGCGCTCGTCGGAGGCCGACGGCAGGCGCGGCGCGATGCCATCCTTGTCCAGCAGCACCTCGATGAGCGCACGAGGTCGCCGAACGCGGCGAGCCACGCGTCCGAGCAGGTGAAGCTTGCCACGTCGGTGACGAGGAACGTCACGTCGTAGTCCTGCCACGCGTCGGACGCGGCGTTCGGATTGACGCGGCTTCCCTCGAGCGTCATGACGCGGATGCGCCCGTCGGCGCGCGCGATGCGCTCGAGCAGCGCGTAGACCTCGTCCGAAGTTCTCATGATGGCGGCCCCCTCGTCGTCGGCTACGAAAAAGCGCCCCCGGAGGGACGCTTTGCATGTTGGCGGAGATGTGTGCGAATCGAACACACCCGAGACGTTCTGCACGCCTCACAGCGGCTTTGAAGGCCGTGGGGCCCACCAGGACCCATCCATCTCCAATAAGAAGGTGCCGCAGCGGCACCGTCGATAATACTAGCGCATTTGTCCACGTTCGGGAGCGCGGCATCCAAAATGTTGCGCCGCGTTCAGCAATTCCCCAAAACTACGTCGTCCAGATGACGCTGCGCCACGCGCGCCAGCTCGCGGAGCGCGGACACGGGCGTGGGCGGGCGGTCGAGCATGCGATGGCACGGGAAGAAGCGCGTGAGGTGGTACGGGATGGTCGGGTCGAGGGAGGCGAGCCACGCCGCCGCCTCGTCGATCTCGGCGGGGTCGTCGTTCAACCCGGGGATGACGAGCGTCGTCACCTCGAGGTGGCAGGTCGCGTCGACGGCGAGCGTCTCGATGGTGCGCTTGACGGCATCGAGGCTGCCGCCCGCCATCTCGTAGAACGCGGGCGTGTAGCCCTTGAGGTCGATGTTCGCGGCGTCGACGAGCCCGAGCAGCTCGGACAGCGGGCCGGGGTTCACCATGCCGTTGCTCACCAGCACGTTGACCAGGCCGGCCTCGTGCGCGAGGCGCGCGGTGTCGCGCACGTACTCGTAGCCCACGAGCGGTTCGTTGTACGTGAAGGCGAGGCCGACGCACCCGCGGCCAGCCGCCTGCACGGCCAACTCCACGGCGCGCTCGGGCGGCAGGTCGCGCCAGGCGACGTCGTCGGGCCCCGCGCAGGCGATGGAGGCGTTCTGGCAGAACGGGCAGCGCAGGTTGCATCCGTAGCTGCCGAGCGACAGCACGTGCGACCCGGGGCGGAAGCGGGCGAGCGGCTTCTTCTCCACCGGGTCGAGCGCAAGCGACGTCACGCGGCCGTAGTTCTCGTCCACCACCGCGCCGTCACGCGCGATGCGGGCACGGCAGATGCCGCGACGCCCCTCGGCGAGCGCGCAGGCGTGGGGGCACACGCCGCAGACGGCGCGTCCGTCAGCCACGACGGGCCTCTCCCCCGCGGTCGTGCCGCACCACCTCGAAGCGCTCAAGCTCCACGTCGTCGTCGAACAGGTCGATGCCCGCCTTGCGTTTCGCGATGTCCACCTGCTGCTGCGCGGTGTCCACGCCGTCGAGGTTCGGCAGGAGCAGGCCGCGCTTCCATCCCTTCGTCACGATCACGCCGTAGCGTTGCGGGTCGAGCTCGTCGAGGGAGTCGATGGGCATGGGCGTGAACAGCACGTCCACCGAGTACGACAGCGCGTCGAGCTCGCGCTCGCGCACGGGCGGGAAGCGCGGGTCCTCGCTGGCCGCCGCCACGCCGTTACGCACGATCTCGGCCGCCACGCTGCCCGTCACCGGCTCGATGGTGCCGATGCAGCCGCGCAAATCGCCGTCCTCGTGCAGCGACACGAACACGCCGGCGCGCTTCTCGGTCAGCTCGGGCGGCAGATCGTCGGGCAGGTCGAGCGGGCGCCCCGTGCGCACAAACGCCTCGACGCTTGCGCGGGCGAGCGCCACGTACGGGTCCGTCGGCGCGTCGTCGACCGCCGCGTTCTCGGCGTCGAGCACGTCCTCGTCGCGATCGATGCCCGCGGGCACGGCGCCGTCGCCCGCCGGCCCCTGCACCTCGAAGGCCGCCACGGCGTAGCCCACGCCGAACGGGCCCTCGTAGCTGAGGAGCTCGTGGGTGAAGGGCACGTCCTCCAGCGCGCCGGCCATGATCTGGAACGAGCGCAAGCCGCACTCGGCCGCCTCGTCGGCGAAGGTCTCGTCGATCTCGAGCAGGCCGTTCAAATCGCCCGCGTCGAACAGCGCCGTCACCATGCGGTCGAACACGGGGCCCTGCGGCGCGTAGCCGTACGGGCCGTCGGCCTTGAGCTTGTGGGACAGATCGCCGCTTGCCACGAGCACCGTCGTGCGGTCGAGGTCGGCGGCGGCCTCGGCGATGCAGCGGCCCATGGCGCGGTGCGTCTCGGGCGACAGGCCCGACAGCCCGATGCGCACCACCGCGTAGCCGCCGTAGACCTCGCTCACGAAGTGCAGCGGCACGAACGTGGCGTGGTCGAGCTCGCCCTCGCGCATGCCGCTGCCGCACAGCGGCACCATATGCTTGCGCGCGCAGGCGGCGATGCCGGCCGTCAGCTCGCCGTCGTAGGGCACGGTGAGCGCGGCGTTCCACGCGCCGAACTGCCCCATGTCGCCATGCCCGGCATCGCCGGTGGACAGGTGGAAGCAGTCGCGGAACAGCGGCGCATGCGGCGAGACGACCACCACGGTGTCGGGCGCATGCGCGGCGATGCGGCGCGCCACCTCGCGATACGCGTCGACGGTGGCTTGGATGGCGCGCTCTTCGCCTTTGCCCACCTCGGGCACGATAAGCGGCGGATGCGGCACGGCGTAAGCGGCGACGATTCCCATGAGAGGCTCCTTCCACGAACAGGTTGCTCCCTCGATTGTACCGCGCCGAGAACCTTCCGTCCCGATCCGCAACGCAGCCGTTGCCCCGTATCCGCTAGCGCGGCACGTCGGTGCGGGTGGCGTCTTCGGGGTTCATGGTCATGGTCTGGAAGCGGTGCTCCATGTAGGCGTTGTCGAAGTGCTTCGCGTAGAACTCCTCGATGGGCGTGTCGGGCGTTTTGCCCGCCATGCGCTGGTACCAGCAGTCGATGGATTGGATGGACATGACGCCGTCCACGAGCATGAGCGCCGCGCACACCGCCGTCACGCCCGTGCGCCACTTCCACGGGATGAGGTTGATGAGCTTGAGCAGCTGCGGCAGCAGCAGCTTGATCCACGCCACGCCGAGCACGCCCCACATGCACATGAACACGAAGTTCGTGCGCCCGTCGATGGACAGGAAGGTGCCCGAATAGTCCCACGCGCGGATGCCGAAGGAGAACTCCATGATCCAGCTCGTGAAGTACTCGAACGCGCCGCCGATGACGGCGCTCACCAGAAACACGATCCACACCGGCTTGTCGTGGAAACGGTTGAGCGCGATGGTCATGAGCAGCGCGCCGAAGCCGTAGATGGGCGAGAACGGCCCGAACAGCATGCCCGCGCGATCCTCGTAGCCGCCGAACATGATGAAGTGGTAGATCGTCTCGATGACGAGCCCGAGCACGCAGCACACCACGAAGATCCAGAACAGGTTGAAGAAGTTCAGCGTGATGAACCCTTTTTTGGGCTTGCGCTCGCGCGCGGCCCTCTTTTCCTGCGTCGCCTGGCCTTTGTCCATCTTCTTGAGCTTGCGCTGCAGGCGCCGTTCCTCGTAGAGCTGCGGGTCGAGGTAGCTCGTCACCGCGATGAGGATGACGATTTGCACGAGGTAGGCGATATGGTGCGCCGACAGGCCGAACAGCATGAGCGTGCCGATGATGGCCAGCACGGTGAGCGCGACGAGGGTGTTCGCCGCCTGCGCCGCATGCGCGCGGCGGTTGCGCAGCAGGCGCACGCCCAGGAACACGAACAGCACGGCCGAGGCAACGAGCACCGCCATGAGAGCGGCGAAGATGACGATGGACGCCGTGCGGTAGCCTCCGGTTGCGAAGCCCTGCACGAACGAGACGATCACGGGGACGAGGTCGCCGAGCGACGTGAGGCCGCCGAGGATGCTCAGCACGCCGAACACTTTAAGCCACAGCGGCATGCGGGCGTCGGGCTGCTCGTCGGGCGCGCGGCCCTCCTCGTTCATCGGGTCGGTCATGATTGCGTCCTTTCCTCGTTCGATGTCGTTGTTTCCGGCGAAGCCTTCGGCGGCGCGGCCTTCGCGGACGCGCCCACGCTGCGCAGCCGTTTGAAGCCGCGCAGGAAGCGGTAGTTCAGCAGGTCGACGACGCCGTCGACGAGCCCCATGTCCACGCCCGACATGGCGAGCGACCTCAGCGGCGTGTCCATCACCATGCGCTCGGCCGCTGCACGTGCCGCGGGATCGCGGCGCGCGAGCAGCTTGAGCTCGTGGCGCAGGATGTAGTGGACCATGCTCCCGATGAGCGACGTTTTGAGATCCCCGATGGTGGCGTTCGGCGTGTAAGGCCGCATGGGCACGATCACCTTCGGGAAGCGCCGGCCGTACAGCGCGCGGAACGCCTCGAGGGAGAACCCGCCCGCCCGCGGCGCGCGATAGGCCTCGGGCGCGTCGTCGGCGCGCGACGGCTCCCCCGCCACCTCCACGGCAGCGCTCAGCCGCACGTCGCGGCTCGACGCGGCCACGCGCACATCATACGCGCCGCCCTCCACCTGCCACGCAGCTGCAACGGTATCGTAATGCGCGAACGCCCGGCGGGGCAGATCGAGCCTCACGCGGCGCTCCTCCCCCGCTTCGAGCGCCACCTTGACGAAGCCCTTGAGCTGCTGCGGCGCATGGAACGCCGCCATCGCGCGCGGCGCCACGTACACCTGCACGGTCTCCTTGCCCGCCCGCGCGCCCTCGTTGCGCAGCGTGAACGACACGGAGCATCCGTCGCCGTGCGGCTCCACGTCGAGATCGCGGTAGGCGAACGTCGTGTAGGAGCGCCCGTGCCCGAAGGGGTAGGCGGGCTCCACGCCCGCCGCATCGTAGAAGCGGTAGCCGTTGAAGATGCTCTCGCGGTACGGCGCCTGTCGGCCGCGCTCGGGGTAGAAGTCGGCGCACGGCGTATCGGCGAGACGCGCGGGCCACGTTTCCGCCAGCTTGCCCGAGGGGTTCGCGCGGCCCTGCAGCAGGTTCGCCGTCGCTTTGCCGCCCTGGCAGCCCGCCAGATAGCTTAGCAGGATGGCGCGCGGCCGTCCGCGCCAGGGCAGCTCCACGGGAGCGCCGCCCTGCAGCACCACGACGGTGTTCGGGTTCGCGGCGCACACGCGCTCGACCAGCAGGTTGTGGCCGGCCGGCAGCGCCATGTCGGCGCGGTCGGCACCCTCCGACTCCGCGGCGTCGGGCAGCCCCGCGAACACGACGGCCACGTCGGCCTGCGCGGCGAGGCGCACCGCCTCGTCGAGCTGCGCCTCGGAGGCCGCGCCCGTCTGCGCGTCGTAGCCGGGCGCGTAGGAGCACGGCGCACCCGCCGCCACGAGCGCGTCGAAGGCGCAGTCGAGCGCCACGGGGTTGATCTTCGAGGAGCCGGCACCCTGGTAGCGGGGCGTCTTCGCGAATGCGCCGATGACGGCGAGGCGCGCCTCGGAGGCGAGCGGCAGGATGCCGTCGTTGTCCAGCAGCACCGCCGCCTCCTCGGCCACGCGCCGCGCCACCTCGAGGCGCTCGGCGAGGCTGCTCGCGGGCGGCAGCGCCTCCGCCGCGTCGAGGGCGGCCTCATGGCGCGCGTGCAGCTCGAGCACGCTCCGCACGGCACGGTCGAGCGCGGAAGCGGGCAGCGTGCCCGCGCGCACGGCGGCGGCCACGTCGGCGCGGTAGTCGGGCCGCACACCCGGCATGACGAGGTCGAGGCCCGCGGGCAGGCTGTCGGCGTTGCTGCTCTCGGCGCCCCAGTCGCACACGTACGCGCCGTCGAAACCCCACGCCTCGCGCCCGATGAGCCTCATGAGCCGCTCGTTTTCGGAGCAGTACGTGCCGTTCAGCAGGTTGTACGCCGTCATGATCGTCCAGGGACGGGCGCGTTCCACCACGATGCGGAACGGCTCGAGGTACAGCTCGTGAAGCGCGCGCTCGTCCACCACCGCGTCCACGATGAGGCGGTTGGTCTCCTGGTTGTTGCAGGCGAAGTGCTTGAGCGACGTGCCCACCCCGCGGCTCTGCACGCCCTCGACGTAGGCCGCGCCCAGGCATCCGGCCAGGTAGGGGTCTTCGCTGAAGTATTCGAAGTTGCGCCCGCACAGCGGGCTGCGCTTCATGTTCACCCCCGGCCCCAGCAGCACGGCCACGCCCTGCTCGCGCGCCTCGTCGCCGAGCGCCCGCCCCAGCGCGCGCATGAGGTCGACGTCGAACGTGCAGGCCGACGCGCTTGCCGTGGGAAAGCACACGGCCGGATCGCTTCCGGCGAGCCCCAAGTTGTCAGAGGCTCCGGACTGCTTGCGCAGGCCGTGCGGGCCGTCCGACACCGCGATGGGCGCGATGCCGAGGCGGGGGCATCCGCCGAGCACCCAGTACCCCTCGCCCGTGAGGCAGGCGCACTTCTCCTCGAGCGTCATGGCCTCCAACGCCGCATCGATATCCATGCCCCTCCCCTCCTTCGTCTCCATCGCGCGCTCACGCTACGCCTTCAGGGACGCCCGCACCGCCGGGCGCGGCGAGCGTGCTGCCCGACAGCGCGTCGATGAACACGCGGTAATCCGCCTCGTTCTGATCGGCGTACGCCGCCGCGAAGCCGGCGATAGCCCGGTCGAAGGCGCTCGACGAGCCCAGATACCCTGCGATGGCGCACCGGTCGCCTGATCGCGCATGGGCGCGCGCGAGCGTCCATGCGCTCAAGCACCCCGTCGCGGCGATCTCGTCCGGCTCGGCCGTTTCCAAGTCCGTCGAGGTCTTGCAGTTCCACAGCTGGCGCACGTAGTAGGCGCGCCGGCGGCCGTCCTCGTCCTCGGCGCTCGTCCATCCCAGCAGGATGTCGCCCGACGCCTGCATGAGGCGCTGCCCGCGCACCACGCGCTCGCCGCAGGTGGCAGCCCCGCACGGCCCCGTGAACCGCTCGAGCACCGAGGGCTGCGCCTCCTTCACCTGCAAGACGAGCGGGTCGCGTCGGCTTCGCCCGGCACACGCCACGATCCACGCGCGCGTGCCCACGCTGCCCACGCCCACCACCTTCTGCGCGGCGTCCAGGAAGTCGAAGCGGTCGAACAGCAGGCGCGTCTCGGGCGCGAGGCTGAGGCGGTAGCCGGCCAGCAGCTCCACGAGCCCGTCCGCGGCCCGCGCGGCGTCGAGGGCGGGGGCGAAACGGTCGAGCGGCACCACGAAGGGAGGGTCGAAGGCGATGCGCGGCTCCCCGTCCTCCCAACGCACGAAGCGGTCGAAGGCGCGCTCGCTCGTGTTCGCGTAGGCCTTCTTGAGGCGGCGGCGCACCCGCGCGCGCCGAGCCTCGTCGGCCCGTTCGAGCGCCGGCGCCACCACCTCGTCCACGTCGAGGCGCGCGTACCATACGTCCAGCTCGCCTGCGCGCGCGAACGAGGCCATGGCCCGGCGGTAGCTCTCCGCCGCCGCCCGCACGGCCCCGCGGCGCCACGACCGCGAGAATCCTCGGTCGCGCCCGCATATCTCGATGCTCGCCGCCAAACGCTTCACGTCCCATTCCCACGGGCCCGGCGCCGTCTCGTCGAAATCGTTGACGTCGAAGACGAGCCTGCGATCGGAGGCGGCGAACCCGCCGAAGTTCGCGATATGGGCGTCCCCGCACGCCTGCACGCGCAACCCCGTGGAGGGCGTCGTGGCGAGGTCGGCCGCCATGACCAGCGCATTGCCGCGGAAGAAGGCGAACGGGGAGGCGCTCATGCGCAGCCGTCGCTCGCCCACGAGATAGACGAGGCGCTCGGACTCCTGCTCGAGCATGAGCTCGAGCGGCCGCTCGCGGCCGGTCTCGACGTTCCAGGAAGCATGGGAGCTGCGCGGGACCTCGTCCCGCAGCGCCTTGCCGTACGCGCGCCGTTCGCAGCTGGTGCCGTGTGAGTCCGCCTTCATGCGCCCTCCCTGCTCGCTTGCCGTCGTGCTGTCAGCTGACCACTATAGCGCACCGATTCCGCCTGCGAACGCCGTCGCGAATTCCGTGCCCGAGCCGTCGAATCCGGCCGTCGCCCGCGCAGAAGGACGTTCCCCTACTGCCCGGCGCTCCCCTCGCACAGCGCGTCCACGAAGTACCGATGATAGGCCTCGTGCATCTTGCGGCGCTCCTTCACGCGCACGGGCACGCACGTGCCGTCGCGCAGCACGAAGTCGTCGCACACGTCCGCGATGTAGTCCATGTTCACCAGGCAGCTGCGATGGCAGCGCAGGAAGCGGGGGTCCTGCAGGTCGCGCTGCACGTCGTCGAGCTTGGCGAGGCCGCGGTAGCACGAGCCGTCGGAGGTGTGCAGCAGCACCGCATGATCGCGGCTTTCCAGATACGCGATGTCCCCGAAGGCGAAGTAGCGGCGCGATGCGCCCACGCGAAACGCCAGACGGGGCTCCTGGGCGGGCAGCACGCGATCGAACACGCGGTCGATGTCCGCGGGCTCCACCGGCTTCATGAGGTAGTCGGTGGCGCGCACCTCGTAGCTTTCCACCGCGTGCTCGCGCGAGACGGTGAGGAACACGATGGGCACGCAAGGGTCCACCGCGCGCAGCGAGCGCGCGACGGACACGCCGTCCTCGCCCTCGAGGTACACGTCGAGAAACACGAGGTCGAACGGTTCGTCTCCCGCCGCATCGATCACCAGCTGCTCGCCCGCGCTGTATTCCCGGTAACGCGGCCGTATGCCCCGCTCGGCCAGCGACCGATCCAGCGCGCTGCGCAGATCGCTTCGCAGCACCCCGTCGTCATCGCAGATCGCAATCCTCAAACCCGGGCCTCCTCGTACCTGTTCTTCTTTTTTGATCGTGTTATTCCATTGTCTGACGAAGCGGGTCGTGTTGTCCAGAACCGGTTACGGAGCACAGCGCGCCGTTTTCGCTGCGGGACGCGGGCGGCTTCGCCATCATGCGAGGCAGCGCAGCCTATCCGTCCAGCTTCACCTCGCGCTTGAGCGCGAAATGCAGCACGAGGTAGTACACGATTCCGATGCTCATCCAGATGAGGCCGAGCACCTTCGCCGGCACGTCGAGGCTCCACCACGTGTAGCCGATCACCGCGATGCCGCACAATGGCGACAGAAGGTGCGCCACCCAGCGCCCGTCGCTCTTCTTGATGAAGAAGTACCCGATGACGGTGACGTGCAGCATGAGGAACGCCGTGAGCGCGCCGAAGTTCACGAACAGCGAGATGGTGTCGGTGCCCAGCCGCCCGAACGTCAGCACGAGCACGAGCGTGAGCGCCCCCACGAACAGCGACGCGACGTAGGGAGTGTGGTACTTCGGATGCACCTTCGCGAGCGGTTTCGGCAGGCCGCCGGCGCGGCCCATGGCGAACAGGATGCGCGACACGGCCGTCTGGGCCGCGAGCGCCGTGAAGATGCCCCAGGCGAGCGCCGTGGCAACCGCGCACACCACGTACAGCCACCGCCCGCCCACGAGCTGCGCCACGAGGTAGAAGGCGTTGCCGCTGTCGCCGGCGAACGCGGCGCCGTCGGGGCTGATGCACCCGGCGATGTAGGTTTGCAGCACGAACAGCGACCCCACGATGGCCAGCGACGCCATCATGGCGCGGCCCGGGCCGCGACGGCCGTCCTTCGCCTCCTCCGACAGCGTGGCGATGCCGTCGAAGCCCAGAAACGACAGCACGCCGAGCGACACGGCGCTCATGACGAGGTTCGGATCGAACGTGGCCGGGTTGTAGAAGGGGTCGAACGTGAAGCCGTGCGAAGCCGGGTCGGTGAGCAGCCAGCGCACGCCGAGCACGACGAAGATGAGCAGCACGAGGATTTCCAGCACGAGCGCGATGCGGTTCACGATGTCGGTGAGCCCGATGCCGCGCACGTTCACGAACGTGTTCGCCACCACGAACACCACGGCGAACGCCCACGCCGGCACCTCGGGCACGAGGCTCGAAAGCGCCGTCGACGCCACCACGTACATGAGCACGGGGATGAGCAGGTAATCGAGCAGCAGCGTCCACCCCGTCACGAAGCCGATGCCCTTGCCCAGGCCGCGCGACGTGTACGAATACACCGATCCGGCCACGGGCCATTCGCGGATGAGCATGCTGTACGACACCGCCGTGAACACCATGGCCAGCGTGCCCACGAGGTACACGAGCGCGGGCATGCCGCCCGAGTCGTGGAACACGCCGCCGTAAATGCCCATCGGGGCGATGGGCACCATGAAGATGAGACCGTACACGATCATGTCCGGCACGGTGAGCACGCGCTTGAGCTTCTCCTTGCCCGAGGACGCGTCCGTCTTCGGCGCGGCGTGTTTCGCGCCGCCGAGGTCTTTGTCCGCCACGGCTCCGCTCCTTCCGAGGTCGCTGCGCCCTCATGCAGGCGCACGTCGTCCCGCCTACTCTAGCGGAGGCCGGAGGCGACGCGCGACCACGCCCCCGAGCGTTGCCGGAGCGTGGAAGGGTTGTCGACGATCGATTGCGTTATTCGACCACGAACAGCTGGCCGGACAGAGCGAACACCGTGAGCCCTATGAGGAATGCCACGAAGCACACCGCCATATCGCGCTCGATGGACACGCGAGCAAGAGACGGCACGATTCGAGCAAGAGGCCTCCTGTCGGATACGAGGAACAGAACGGGGCCTATGATGAGCAGTACGAGGCTTCCGTACGACACCCCTCTCAGCCACAAGGGGGCGGCCGCATACTGTGCGGAGCCGGAAGAAGGATCGACGGTGCTGCCCACAGCCACGACGCAGAACAGCACGAACAGGCATGCCAGCACGACGTCCCACGCAACCCCCAACTTGAACGGCACGCGCGCAAGAAGCGCGCCGAAGCGCGTGCGGGGTTTGCGGCCGGGCGCGCGGGGCGTATCGCCCGGCTCGGTGGCAGCCGCCAGAAAAGCATCCCTCAGCTCCGTCACGCTCGCATAGCGTTGCGCCGGATCGAACGCCGTCGCGTGCGCGACGATCCGTCGAAACGCCTCCGGTATGCGCGGGTCGCGAAACCCTCCGCGACGCGCCTTCGCGTCGGGCGTCTTCTCGGTGAGGCAGAAGTACAACAGCATGCCCAGCGCGTACACGTCGCTGCGCACATCGGTCTGACCGTAGCCGAACTGCTCGGGCGGCGCGTAGGCGCGCGTGCCGAAATGGCGCGTATCCTCGTCGGCCGCATCGTCGAACGTGCGCGAGATACCGAAGTCGATGATGGTGAGGCTGTCCTTCGACAGCATGATGTTCGACGGCTTGAGGTCGCGATGGATGATCGGCGGATCGAATCCTTCGTGCAGCTCGGCCACCGCCTCGCACAGGCGGGGGAACACGTCGCACGCGAGCGCAACGGACGGGTCGCAGCGATACAGCACGTCGGCCAGCGTCTCGCCGCGCACGTACTCCATCACCACGGCTCGCTTCTCGCCTGCCGCATAACAGTCCACGATGCGCGGCAGATGGAGGAACCGGCGACCCGCGCGCTGCGCCTTCCACATGCGCTCGTAGGCGGTGCCCAAGCCCGCATCGCTGTCGAGGTACTTGCGCACGTACGGGCCCTGCTCCGCACCGTTCGCGCCCACGAAGTACACACGTTGCGTGGTTTCGAGGGCACCGTCCTTCAAGACGGCGTCCACGCGATAGCAATCGTCGCGTGCAAGGGCATCGAGATGTTCGGCGAGTTCGTCTGGCATAGTAGGGTCTATGGTACCAGATGCCTTAGCAGATCGTGTCTTCGTTGAAGCGGTACAGCTCCTCATCGGTTTTCTGAAGGCCGTACCCATGATCAAGACAGAAGATGATGATGGCGTCGCGCCGGTTCTTGCAGTACAGTCCGTTCGCTCCCGCCGCCTGCAGCAATCGGTCAGCCTCTTTGAGCGAAAGGTGCATGGCGAAGGCCAGCTGCAGCACCTTGTTGCGCGACGCCCCGCGCTGCCCCATGAATATCTGGTACCCGAACGTCTCGTTGAGCCCCGCCTCGCGCACGACGTCGGCACGCAAGAGACCGTGCTCATCGAGCAGGTACTGCAAGTACTCGGACATGCCGCGCGCGCCGATGCGATTCTCTTCCACGAAAGCAAGAGGATTGGGAGCATTCAGCAGCTCGGAGAGCAACTCGTCGGTCAAAGGCTCTTTCACGCGGCGCTTCCTTCTCCTCGGTTTCTTCTTATTCAACGCACCCATCATTGTATTCCAAACGACCTAACCGCACACCCCGCTACGCGACGGTCCATGCAACCGTACTGTCATAGAACATGTTCGAGTAATACAGCACCTTGTTCACCTCGCCATCGAAGTAGATGCTGCCCGAGACCGTCCCTCCCGGAGCAAGCGATCCCGAGTTCAGGTCGTCGGCCGCTTCCGAATAGAACGTCGTGTTCCTTTGAGCACCCTGCGCATCCTGGGCCTTCCAATCGAACGGATTGAACGAAGCCTCCTTGCTTCCGTTGTTCGTATAGGAAACCGTCACGCCGGTTATGGCCGAACCGTCGTAGTTCGTCAGACCGGTCTCGATCGACGTCACGGAAACCGAGAGCCCGTTTTCCAATTCAGCGGTCGCTCCCATCGCCAAATTGCTGTAATCGGCTTGCGATTCGGAGGGTGCCGGTTCGGCAGAAGGCTCCTCCATCGACGTTCCCACCGCGCTCGGACTTGATGTCGCTTCGTCGATAGCCGCGCTGAACATCGCCTGCGTAGCCAGCACCACCATTGCCGCAACGATATTGAGCACGAGAGCCGCGATGGCGAGCGGCTTTCCCCTGCGGGTGCCGCGCACGGTGGCGACAACGGCCACGATGCCGAAAATCACCCCCAGCAACGCCAGGAAAAACGAGATGTTGTTGATGATGGGAAGAAACGACGTGAGCAGCGCAACAATGCCGAGCACCAGCGCGGTCACCGCCATCGCCGAAAGAGAAGCGGGCGCTTCATGGTACCGAGCGGGCGGGCGATACTCGTCGTTCGATCGATACTGCTGGTTCTCGTACATATGCATCCTTTCATTGCGAGGCCGCGGCCCCTCCGGTAAGAGCACTGCATATGCTAGGTAAACCAGTCGATAAAAACATTAGCTGCCAGCTAAGAACTTGTGGGCGGGGGCATGGCGAAGGCCCGCTTGGGG
>NZ_PPTT01000017.1 GCF_003339815.1 Eggerthella sinensis | reverse complement strand
GGTGCTTGAGGGCGTGAGGGGGCGTCCCCCGGTCCGTGCGCGTTCTGCGATTGGCGTGCGGAGCGGTTGCCCATACCTGTCCACGTGTCTGTCATGTGCGGAACGCGCACGGACCGGGGGACGCAAGGGGGAGGGAGCTACTTGCTGTCGGGCTGATCGCCGGTGACGGTTTCGCCCTTCCAATCGACGATGCCGCCCATGTCGTTCACGTGCTGATAGCCCAGTTCAACCAGCTTGTCGGACGCCTGCTTGCTGCGCACGCCCGTGCGGCAGTACACGATGAGGTCGGCGTCGGTGTCGGTGAGCTCGGCGGGTTTGTCGGAGCCGATGCTTTCGAGCGGGATGTTGATGGCTCCGGGGATGTGCCCGTCGGCGTACTCCTGCGCGGTGCGCACGTCCACGATGGTGACGTTGCCGGCGTCCATCATGGTTTTGGCTTCGTCGGCCGTTATTTTCGCGTAGGCGTTCGAGCTGTCGCTCATCGAGGTACCCTCCGATTCTGCGGGCGCTGCCGAGCATCCCGCCAAGGCGACCACGCCCGCAAGCGCAAGCGCGACAACCGCGATCGCGGCGACGAACGTACTGCGCGTCTTTGTGCGAGCTTCCATGACGATCCCCGTTTCTCCTAATGTAATTGCATGATGTACAGTTGGTAACTGTAACAATATGGCATACAGATAGCGAAGTCAAGCATGTGTGCGGAACTCCATACTAACGCGCCGCGCCCTCCGGGAGGGGCCGGAGGGCGCGGAGGGGACGTGCGTGCGCGTCGTGCGGTTGGCGTGCGCGCTAGGCGCCGTAGTACTCCATGGCGGACTGTGCGGCGATGCGGCCGGTGACGGTGCCCATGCACATGGACGAGCCGCTCACGGCGTAGCGCATGTAGAACAGCTCGGCGTTGCCCAGCGTGCCGCCGGCGTAGAGGCCGGGCACGGGGTTGCGGTTCTCGTCGAGCACCTCGGCCTTCGTGCTGATGGCCAGCTGGCCGAAGGAGTCGTTCGTGTTCGGCGTGATCTGGATGGCGTAGAACGGCGCCTTCGTGATGGCCTGCAGGTCCTCGGGCTTCTTGTGGAAGTCGGTATCCTCGCCGGCCTCGCACAGCGCGTTGTACTTCTCGATGGTTTTCACGAGCGGGTAGGAGGGCAGGCCCGCAGCCTCGGCCAGTTCTTCGATGGTGTCGGCCGTGTCGACGACGCCCTTCTCCACGCCCTTCTTGATGAGTTCCATGCGCGCATCGGGCTGCTGCGAGTCGCAGATGATGGTGAATTCCTTGCGGCCGCTTTCCACGAACGGGGTGAAGTAGTCGAACTGGCTGGTCATGGACTCGTTCGCGCAGCGATAGCCCAGGTCGGTGACGAAGACGCCCGTGTTCACCATGCGCAGCACGCTCAGCTCGTCGTTGAGAGGCAGCGGCTCGCGACCCACGAGGTGGATCTGCGACAGGCCGCCCTTGAGCAGCGTCATGGCGCCGGCCTGCTTGGCCAGCTCGATGCCGTCGCCCGTGTTGCTGGGGCTCGAGAACGTGTGCCATCCCACGGCGCCCGGCGCGTACAGCTCCTTCGCCCAATCCTGACCGTCGAAGCCGCCCGAAGCCAGCATGACGGCCTTCGCGTTGATGGTGTACTCGGTCTTGCCCTGGCGCGCCTTCACGCCTGCGGCTTTGCCGCCGTCCATGAGCACCTCGATGGCGCGCGTCTCCATCATGAGCTCGACGCCGTTCTTCTCGGCCTCGGCGATGAGGTTGTCCACGATGCCCTTGCCGCTGGTCTTCGACAGCATGGAGCGGTCGGACACGTTGTCGCCCGGCTTCTTGTCGAAGTCGCATCCCAGCTCGACGAGCCAGTCCATGGCTTCGCCGCCGTGTTCGGCCACGAGGCGGCAGATGTCCATGTTGGCATCGCCGTCGGACTGATCGAAGAAGAACTGCGCCACCTCTTCGGGCGTGCCATAGTTCGTGTAGCCCAGTTCGTCCTGCTTCTTGGCGCCGCAGCAGTAGAAGTTGCCGGAGCAGATGGACGAGTCGCCGCCCGTCACGTTGTGCTTCTCGAGCACGATCACCTTGGCACCGGCGCGCGACGCCTCGACGGCGGCGCTCATGCCGGCTACGCCGCTGCCCACGATGACGATGTCGGCGTCCTTCGTTTCCTGCTTTTCGGCCGGGGTCTCGGCGACGGCCTGGACGGTGTCGGCCTTCGCGGCGCTCGCGGCGGCGCTGCTGCCGGAAGCTGCGTTGCCGCCGTCGGCGCTTGCGGGTGCGGCTGCGGTCTGCTGCGGCGCGCAGCCGGCCAGCCCGGCGCCGGCCACCACGGCCGCCGTGGCGCCCAGGCCCATGATAAACGAGCGGCGCGAGACGCCTGCGTTGATGCGTGCGGAATGCTTTCCCTGATCAGACATGTGATTCTCCCTCTTCCTGATAGCGAACCGGCCCTCCGATGTCCGATTCGATGCCGCTATCGTGCCAGGAGCGCTGCACCCCCACCAGCACCAAAGTGGGTGGCCGGGAAAAGAACCACCCACCCCCTCCAAAGTGGAGGGTGGGGAGACGGAAGGCGCGCCGGGCCGCGGAAGGCGCGGAGCCGAAGGATCACCGAGGGCGGCCTTCTGCGTGGAGCTCGACGCGGTCGAGGAGGTCTTGCTTGTCGACGGCGCCGCTCTTCTGGTAGACGTTGTGGATGTAGCCCTTGATGGTGTTGGGCGACAGCCCCAGCTCGTCGGCGATGTAGGTGCGCGTGCGGCCCTGGCACAGCAGGATGAGCACGTCGGTTTCGCGCGCCGTGAGGTGGTGGGCTTCGGCGAACGAGCGCAGGAGGCCCTCTTGCATCGTGCGCACGTCGTTCGCCTCGGCGGCGTTCACGGGCGCATGTTCGGCGGCAGGGTTGCGGCGACGTTCGAGCCGCTTCACCACGATGGGGTTGATGGCCAGCACGCCCAGCGACACGAGCGAGATGAGCGCGAGGCCTGTCACGGGGATGCCCTGCGCGATAACGGCCGCGCCGAACGCCACGCCGCCTAGGATGAGCAGCGCCGACGCTCCCAGCGCGATGCTCAGGTACACCCAGATGGACACGCGGTCGCGTTCGCCCAGCAGGCATACGGCAATGCGCACGTTCATGCCCGACAGGTAGAACGACACGAACACGAGCACCGCCGCAATCACGTGCACGATGGGTGACGTGATGAACGGCAGCGCGATAAGCGCCACGGCCACGATGGGGAAGAGGATGTCGTAGAGGTCGCCCACCGACAGCGCGTGCTTCTTCCGCACGACGTACGCAAGCATGATGCCGGCCGCAAGCAGGATGCCCAGCACCGCCTGCACGCCGATGGGCACGGGCTCGACCGGGATGGTGGTGGCCACCTGACTCACCGCGCCGAACACGAACGAGAACACGGCCAGGTACGAAACGGCCTTCACGAAGTCGCCTGCGCTGCCCTGCACAAGGCTCACGCGCCGCGGGTGCGCCTCAAGCGGCGCTCCCGCCACCAGCGGCAACGACGACAGCACGATGATGGTGAGCGCAAACGCCAGCTCGAACGGCCCCGATGCCACGAAGATGATGGCCGCCACCACGCCGCCGCATAGAAACGCGAGCGGCACCGCGCGCGCCAGCGACACGTGTCCGCGCTCGTGCAGCGTGGTGATGTGCGCCATCCATCCGAGTTCGGCGGTGGCCAGCCCGTATCCGATGAGGCCCGACGCGGCGACGGCGTACAGCCATCCGCCCCCGATGAGGCCCACGAGGCGCGCCAGCATGAGCGCGTTTCCCAAGAACACGGCGGCGAACGCGGTTGCCATGTGCATGCGGCCCGTGGGTTTGCGGCGCACCACGTACGCAAGCGCGGTGCCCACCATGGTCAGCGCGTACGCGATGAAGAACAGCGCGCCGAACGCGTTGCCCGCTCCATGCGACAGGCTCATTTCCTGGAGAAACGTGCTGGAAATCATGAGGGGAAACGTCAAACCGCACACGATGCCATAGCCCACGGCGCTGCCCGCGAGCGTGCGCGTTTGCGATTCGAGCTTCATAGACCCCTCCCTCCTGTGTGTGCTCCGTATTCTACTCGACGCGCGCGCCTATGGAGGCGCGGTTTCGCCCGCGTGCAAAACGAATGCGCACCATGATGAACGGGCGCGTGGCGTCATGCTGACCGTTCGGTTTCCGTGCCCGCGCGCACGCGCCTTCGACGGGCGGCCGCGGCCATACTGGGAAGGATCATCGCATAAGAAGGAGCACGTATGGAAGGCGTAGACCGGACGTCGGCCGCGGCAGCGGATGCGGCGCGCGTACACGAAAGCGACGAACCCGACACCCTTGCGTCCGGCAAGGGCGGCGCGCCGGCGCCGGCGCCCGTGCCCGCCGGCAAACCCGTGCGTCGCGGCACGCGTAGCGTGGCGGCCGTGTTCGCCGGCCTGCTGCTGGCCATGTTCGTGAGCGCGCTGTCCGAGACGGTGACGGCTACGGCGCTGCCCACCATCGTGGGCGACCTCGGCGGCGTCGAACACATGCAGTGGGTGGAAACGGCCTACATCATGGCGGTGACCATTACCATGCCCGTCTACGGCAAAATCGGCGACCTGTACGGCCGCAAATACCTGTTCATCATCGCGCTGAGCATCTTCATCGTGGGTTCATCCACCTGCGGGCTCGCCACCAGCATGGACGGCCTCATCGCCGGGCGCGCCGTCGAAGGCCTCGGAGGCGGCGGCCTCATCATTTTGGCGCAGGCCACCATCGCCGACATCATCCCGCCGCGGCAGCGTGGCAAGTACATGGGCGTCATGGGTTCGGTGTTCGCCGTGTCCACCGTGGTGGGGCCCATCTTGGGCGGCTGGTTCGTGCAGGTGACCGGCTGGCGCTGGCTGTTTGCGTTCAACATCCCGCTTGCGGTGCTGGCCATCGTGGTCATCGCGGCGTTCCTGGCGAAGCCCACGCCGCGCGAGCAGCGTCCTCCCTTCGACTTCCTCGGCGTGGCCACGAGTGCCGTGGCCGTGTCGTCGCTCGTGCTGGCAACCGCCTGGGGCGGCACGCTGTTCGCGTGGACGTCGCCCGAGGTGTTCGGCTTGCTGGCGCTGTTCATCTTGGCGGCCATCGCGTTCGTGCTGGTGGAGAAGCGCGCCGCCGAGCCCATCATCCCGCTTCTGCTGTTCAAGAACAGCAACTTCGTGAAATGCACCGTCACCGGCCTCATCATCATGATGGGCCTCATGGGTACCGTGACCTACCTGCCCACGTACTTCCAAATCGTGGACGGCCTCGTGCCCGAGCAGGCCGGTCTCATGACGTTTCCCATGATGGCGGGCGTGCTCACCATGTCGGTGGTCACCGGTTTTCTGGCCACGAAAACGGGCCGCTACAAGTGGATGCCCATCGCGAGCACCGTGGTGGCCGCCGTTGGCTTCGTGCTGATGTCGCAGCTGACGGTGGGCACGTCGCTGGTGGTGACGGGCCTGTTCCTGTTCGTGCTGGGCGTGGGCATCGGCCTGGGCCAGCAGATTCTCGTGCTCATCGTTCAGAACGAGTTCTCGCACGCCATCGTGGGCACGGTGACGGCGGCGAACAGCTTCTTCCGGCAGATCGGCTCCACGCTGGGCGCCTCGCTCGTGGGCGCGCTGTTCACGGCGCGCCTGTCGGCCGACCTCGCCGCGCAGCTGCCGCGCGTCGACAACATCAACATCAACCGCATCACGCCCGAGTTCGTCGAGCACGTCTCCCAGCCCGTGCGCCACGCGATAGCCACCGCCTACAGCGACGCCCTCGTCCCCATCTTCCTGTACGTGGTGCCGCTGTTGGCCGTCGGCTTCGTTCTCATGCTCACGCTGAAGGAGCACCCCCTGGCCACCAAAGTGGATCACGGCGCCCAAAAGGGCGACGAGATCTAGCCAGCGAAGGACGCATTTTCGTCTGGCGGTCTTCGGAGCACTTGTGATAAGCTCTGGGGACGGTGGACATGGGGACTCTATATGAATAAGAGTGATTTGATCAGCGGAAGCGCTGTCAGGCTCTTGGTGAGCCTTGCTTTGGCAGGCTTCTATCTTCACATGCAATTTTCACTTCCAGCATCCTTTTCCGTGTTCTATCATCTCGGCTTCGGCGTGGCGGGGATCGGTTCATTCTTGCTGTTTCGGAACAAGGAGTCTGCTGCGGTCCCTCGCCTCCTGGTGTGGATCGCGGCGATGAGCACATGCCTTGCGCCGCTATTGGCGGGGTTGCTGGGCATCCAAAACATTGTCTTGCTTGTCGTAACGGGATTGTTGTGCGGTGGCGGCGCTCTTGTCCTGTTCTCTCAGCTGTTCGCCGAACTCTGTTCATATCCAACTGAAACGGCATTCGACCTGGTGCTGCTGTCGTCGGTTCTTGAACCCGTTTTCCGCTTGGCATTGATTCCTGTTGACATGGTCTCGCCGAAGGTTTCTCTCGCCATCTTCTGCGTCGTTCCGCTTGCGGTTGCCGCGCTTGTCCAGAAACCGCAAGGGAGCGTGTTGCGACACGGGGAAGAGGCGGGTCGCAAGCATGTGCAACCGTCGAGTCCGAGGCGCTCTTCATTCCCTCTGGGCACGGCTGGCGTGGCGGCAGAAATCGTCCTCTTCGGCGTGATTTTCGGCATTATGCACTTCGCCACAAGCGATGTTGTCCTTCAGCCCTTCGCGATAGCGCATGTGCTGCAAATTCTCATACCGGCGCTGTTGCTTGCCTGGCTCCATACATCGGCCCGCAAGGAGTCGCGAAATTTCGCCTTTAAGCTTGCCGCCGGTTTGGTGCTCGTGGCATATTTCGCCACGATATTCTTTGGCGATGCGCGCCAAAGTGCGATTCCCGTATCGGTCATACTGATATGCGATGTGGTCAGTGCATTCTTCTTGCTGACGTTCTACCACACGGTGAAAGTGTACGGAAAAAACCCGCTGATGGTATTTGGCCTTGGACGGGGCCTGTTCGAGCTATCGCTCGTGGTGGGTATTTTGGCGCTCGAAACGCCATTTTTCGGCGTTGTTTCGCAGGCGACCGATGGCGTCATCTATTTCGGTGTGATCATTGCGGTGCTGATTATGATCAACCGGTTTCTGCTCATCGTCAAGATGGGCACATCCGCGTCGCCTCTAGAAGAGAAGAGCGGCATCAACGACGCTCTTCGAAAACGCTGCACCGATCTAGGGGCGGCGAAAAACCTGTCCGAGCGCCAGATGGAGGTCATGTTCCTCGTGTGCAGGGGCTTTACCAAATCGGTTATCGCGAAAGAGCTGTATGTTTCCGAGAGCACCGTTCGTTGGCACGTGAAGCAGCTGTACAACAAGCTGGGCATTCACAACAAGCAAGAACTCATCGATCTTGTTGAGGGACGAAGCTGAAACGGCTTGCGGACGAGTGCCCGCAAGCCGTTTCGATCGATTGCTCGAGGGTAGTGCGCGCACCTACGAGAGGGCGTTGGCTGCAGCGGACGCGCCCGCTAAGCGCCCGATAACGGCAGCGTTGGTGAGGTACGCTCCACCGATGGCGTTTTCGCCGAAGAACTCGAGACAGCACACGGATTCGCCCGCTGCGAAAAGTCCGGGAATGGGCTGCTCGCTCTCGTCCAAAACATGCGCTTCTCCATTCACCACCACTCCGCCGTTGCTGATGGTCACATTGCAGATGGTCTCGAGGGCGTAAAAGGGGCCCTCGAGCTTGGACAGGTATTCGGTGCGTCCGAAGTCCTCGTCGACACCCGTTTCACAGAAGCCGTTGAAGCGCGCGATGGTTTCAGAGAGCGCGTTGGCGTCGACGTTGATTTTTTCGGCCAGCTCCTCCATGGTGTCAGCAGCGAATACGTGCTTGCCTTCGTTCAGATACGCCTCGAACAGGGAATTGTCCTCGTCGTCGACGATGAGGGGAGCGTACTGATCGGCGCTTGCCTGATTGAAGAGATAGAAGATCGTATTGTTCGGGGCATCCATGTACGCATGAGCGCGGTATGCTGAATTGACGGCATATTCGTCACACACGCGATTCCCTTGGGAATTGACCCATACGCATCCGCTCGGGCAGCGTGTTTGCACTGACGAATTACCGAAAAACTCCTGGTCGTCAAGGTATCCGGGGTAGCTGTAATTGAAATCGAGACCGTCCATTAAAGCGCCGGTTTGCTGGGCGAGACGATATCCTTCGCCAACGTTGTACGCCATGCCGCCGCCGCAGACACGGTCGAACACGGTGCTCAGCATTTCCTTGCTTCCTGCGTATCCACCTGCGGCAAGAACGACCGAAGGGGCACGATATTCCGAACCGTCATCGAGTCGGACGCCAACGCACGCGCCGTTCTCCATGATCATATCCTGCACGTGGGCGTTCAGGAGGATTTCCACCAAGCCAGATTCTTTGTGGCCATCGATAATCGGCTTGATATGGTTGACGACATCGACGGCGCCGTTCGTGGCATCGTAGCATCGGGGCAAGTCGGTAGGCGGATATTCCTCATACCCCTCGTAGGGTTCGTTAAAGCCGACCCCCAGATCGTAGAGCCAATCGACGGTTTCTCCGGCGTTGAGCGCATAGGAGCGCGCCGCGTCGTCGCGATAGGTGTGGCCGAACGTCCCCCGGCCCTTGAGGTCTTCGTACCCAAGCTCGGGCGTGTCGCCCGATATGCCGTGATCGGCTTGCACTTTGGTTCCGGCGCCGTTGAAACAACCCACCGCGTAGCGGGCGTTTCCGCCCAGTTCGTCCTGTTGCTCAACTATGAGTACGCGTGCTCCGCTCTCGGCTGCGGTCACGGTGGCGCACAGAGCTGCAAGCCCGCCGCCCGCGATGACGACATCGTATGTTGCTGAGCTTGGACCTTCTTCCTGCGCGGTCGCTTCATCCGACTTCGGCGCGCAGCCGACGAAGCCTACCGTGGCCGTTGAAAGCCCCAGCATGCCGGCGAATTGCATAAACTTCCTTCTTGAGATTGCATGGTGCATGGTATCTCCCTCTCTCGTGTTCCAGTTCGGCGTGCTCACTGTATGAGACGGAGAGGGAGTTGGGACTATCCTAAAGGGGTAGTTTGGCCTACCCGAAACGTATATATGCAGCTCAATTGCAGTGCGAAATCCTCTATCGCAGCTGCCAGAATGCTACGGCGCTGGCGGCGGCTACGTTGAGGGAGTCCACGCCGCCGGCCATGGGGATGCGCACGGTGTAGTCGCAGCGCGCGATGGTATCGTGCGCGAGGCCGTCGCCCTCGGTGCCGAACACGAGCGCGAGGCGCTCTTCGGCGTTGAGGGCGGGGTCGTCAAGCGACACGGAGTCATCGGTGAGCGCGAAAGCGGCGGTCTTGAAGCCCAGGTCATGCAGCAGCGGCACGCCCTGGGCGGCCCATCCGCCCGTGCCGGTTGCCCCGGCGCCGGCTTCCTCGCCGATACGCGTCCACGGCACCTGGAACACGGTGCCCATCGACACGCGCACCGCGCGGCGGTACAGCGGGTCGTAGCAGGCGGGCGTCACCAGCACGGCGTTGATGCCGAGCGCAGCGGCCGAGCGGAAGATGGCCCCGACGTTCGTGTGGTTCGTGATGTCCTCGAGCACGGCGATGCGCCGGGCATCGCGCACGACCTCGGCGATGCTTCGGAGCGCGGGGCGGCGGAAGGCTCCCAGGGCGCCGCGCGTCAGCTCGAAGCCGGTGAGCTTCGTCAGCTCGTCATGCGGCGCGACGAACACGGGCACGTCGTGGCCCCAGCGTGCGGCGATCTCGTCCACGAGCGGCTGCATCGACGGCAGCCATTTCGCTTCCATGAGCAGCGACAACGGCTCCATGCCGCCGGCCAGCGCCCGCTCGATAACCTTGCCGGATTCGGCGATGAACAGCGCTTTCTCGGGCTCCAGCTTGGAGCGCAGCTGCGTCTCGGTCAGTCGCGCGAACGCGTCGAGCCGCGGGTCGTCCAGCGTATCGACTTCGATGATCATCGGGAGACACCGCCCTCGCGCGCCGCGCCCGTCGCGCAGGCGGCGCGCACGTCGGCCACCACGTCGGCAACCTCGCTCAGGCCGGACGCGCAAAACTCGTCGCACGTCATGATGTGCGCGCCGATGCAGGCCATGTCCTCGATGTTCGCGGCTTGCACTTCGGGCGTGCGCGACGACGTGCAATCCTCGATGAGCACCACGTTGTAGTCGAGCGACATCGCGTCGTAGCAGGTGGAGCGGATGCAGTTCGGCGTGGTGGTGCCCATGAGCACGACGGTGCTCACGCCCAGGCGGCGCAGGATGAGGTCGAGCTGCGTGCCGAAGAAAGCCGAGAAGCGCGGCTTCACGAGCACGCGGTCGCCCGGCTGCGGGGCGAGCGGCGCGGACTCCTCCAGGGTGCGCGGGCTGGCGCAGGCGCGCGAGACGGGCTTGCCGCCCTCGGCCCACGCGCGGTGCCGCACGGCTTCCACGTCCGAACCGTCGGCGGCGTACTCGCGAATGGTGTGGAACACGTGCATTCCCAGGGCGCGCGCCTGGTCGAGCGCCCGCGCGCAGGCGGGCACCGTGGCGGCCGCCCCTTGCACGCACAGCGCGGACGACGGGTCCACGAATCCGTGTTGCATGTCGATGACCAGCAGGGCCGCGTTGCGCGGGTCGATCATAAGGCGCTCCTTCGCACGATTTCAAAGTGGTTTTTATTGTAGTCGATGATGCCGTCCTTTTTCATCCGCGACAGCTCCGCGCTCATCGCGCTGCGGTCCACCGACAGGTAGTCGGCCAGTTCTTGGCGGTCGAAGGGGATGGCAAAGCGGCTCGAACCGGCGCGTTCGGCCTGGTCGGAAAGGTACGACAGCAGCTTGGCGCGCGTGGTGCGCTTCGCCGTGTGCTCGATTTTGCGCGTGAGCGCGTGGGTGCGCTTTGCGATGATGCCCAGCAGGTTGCGGATGAGCCGCGCGTGGAAGGTGCACGACGACGGGCATAGGGAGGTGATGCGTCCCACGTCGAGAAACAGCACGACGGCATCTTCGGCCGCCACCACGTTGATGTCGAAGGCCAGGTCGGGTTCGCAGGCGTACACTTCGGCGAACGACTGGCCCGGCCCGAACGAGGCGAGGATGCTGCGGTTGCCCCAGTAATCCTCCTTCTCGAGGCGCACCGAACCTTCCAACACCACGCCCATGGCCGTAGTGCGGTCGCCCACGCGGAACACGGCCGCGCCCTTCGGGTAGCTGCGCTGCCGCGCGCCCAGGCAATGCAGCATCGCTTCGAGGTCGGCGGCGTCGATATCGTGGAAGAGCGCCGAGCGCCCGATGAGGGGAAGATAGCGGTCCATCATGCTCCTTTGTTGCAAATACAACGGAAACCTCGGTGCCAGTATCGTAGGGTTGAGCGCATCGGGCAAGCGGACGACAACCGAACGCCTCGCACCGCGCCGCGAACGGCGTCGGGGCCGGGGCGCGAGAAGGGACGAGACATGGAAGATGCTACGATGTTTTGCTTTCAGTGCGAGCAGACGGCCGGGTGCAGCGGCTGCACCGGCGCGGCGGGCGTGTGCGGCAAGCAGGCGAGCACGGCCATCCTGCAAGACGAGGTGACGGGCGCGCTCGTCGGGTTGGCGCAGACCGTGCACGCGGCGGTCGAGCATGCCGGCTTGGACGCGGAAGCGCGCCTCGCAGCCGACAACCTGGTGATGGAAGGCCTGTTCGCCACGCTGACGAACGTGGACTTCGACGATGCGGAACTTGCCGACCTGCTCGCGCGCGTGCATGCCGAGCGCGACGCGATTGCCGCGGCGTGCGGCGTCGAGGCGGCGTCCGACTACGCGCTTGCCGCGCTGTGGGGCGCGCCGGACGATGTGCGCTCGCTCAAGTCGCTCGTGCTGTTCGGCCTGCGCGGCCTTGCGGCGTACGCCTACCACGCGGCGGCGCTCGGCTACCGCGACGACGCGGTGTCCCTGTTCTTGCACGAGGGGCTGGCCACGCTCGCCGACCCTGCGGCCGGTGCCGACGTGCTGCTGCCGCTTGCGCTCAAGGTGGGCGAAGTGAACCTGCGCTGCATGGAGTTGCTCGACCAGGCGAACACCGAGACGTTCGGCACGCCGGAGCCCACGACGGTGGCGCGCGCGGTGGAGGCGGGTCCCTTCATCGTGGTGTCGGGCCACGACCTGCACGATCTCAAGCTGTTGCTCGAGCAGACGGAGGGTCGCGGCGTGAACGTCTACACGCACGGCGAGCTGCTCCCCGCGCACGCGTATCCCCAGCTCAAGCGCTTCGCACACCTCAAGGGCAACCTGGGCACCGCCTGGCAGAACCAGCGCGCGGAGTTCGCCGAGCTGCCCGCACCTATCCTGTTCACCACGAACTGCCTCATGCCGCCCGCAGCGTCCTACGCCGACCGCGTGTTCACCACGGGTCCGGTGGCGTATCCCGGTATGACGCACATCGGCGCGGACAAGGATTTCGAGCCGCTTATCGAGCGCGCGCTCGAGCTGGGCGGGTACCCGGAAGCCGCAGGCGATGAAGCAACGTTCACCACGGGCTTCGGCCACGGTACCATCCTGGGGGTGGCCGATGCGGTGGTCGACGCGGTGAAGCAGGGCGCCATCAGCCGCTTCTTCCTCGTGGGCGGGTGCGACGGCGCGCGTCCCGGCCGCAGCTACTTCCGCGAGTTCGTGCAGCAGGCGCCTGAGGACAGCATCATCCTGACGCTGGCGTGCGGCAAGTTCCGCTTCAACGACCTCGACCTAGGCACCATCGGCGGGCTGCCGCGCATCATGGACATGGGGCAGTGCAACGACGCGTACGGTGCCATCCGCGTGGCCGTGGCGCTGGCCGAAGCGTTCGAGTGCGGCGTGAACGACCTGCCGCTCACGCTCGTGCTATCGTGGTACGAGCAGAAGGCGGTGTGCATCCTGCTGACGCTGCTGCACCTGGGCATCAAGGGCATCTACCTGGGGCCGACGCTGCCGGCGTTCGTGTCGCCGGGCGTGCTCGACGTGCTCGTGCGCGAGTTCGACGTGCGCCCCATCAGCACGCCGGAAGAGGACCTGGCCACGATTCTGGGGTAGAGGACGCCGCCTCATAGGGAAGGGGAGGCGTCCTCCCCTTCCCTAAATATCAACGCCCAAAAACTGCTTCACCAGGATGCCGATGACGAACGACAGCGCCGCCACGCCCAAGCTGATGCCGGCCATCTGGCCGAACCGCTTCTTGAACGGCAGATCCTGCGCCACCGAGATGTAGTAGTTGAACACCACGAGGATGAGCAGCACGATGATCACCATGGTGCCCATGGCCCACAGGTAGTGCGACTCGTCGAACAGCAGGTACGGCAGGATGAGCAGCGCCACCGTTACGAGGTAGGCGATGCCCGTGTACGTGGCCGACTTGAACGCGTCGGCGCGCCCCTCGCTCTTGGACGACAGGTACTCGCTCGACGCCATCGACAGCGTGGCGGCAATGCCGGTGATCAGGCCCGACAGCGCAATGAGCCGCGTGTTCTGCATGGCCAGCGTGAGGCCGGCCAGCGTGCCGGTCATCTCCACCATGGCGTCGTTCATGCCCAGCACCATGCTGCCCACGTACGACAGCCGTTCCTCGTCCAGCATCTCGAGCAGCGCCTGCTCGTGGGTTTCCTCGTCGCTGCGAATGCCCAGCGCCTCGGGCGCCTCCTTCGCCAACTCCTCGTAGGAAATCTGGGCTTTCTCTTCGCCCTTCTCCAAGAGCTTGACGGCGAACGTGAAGCCGAACACCCGCGCGATGAGCGCGAACCTGGCTACTTTGCCGCGCTGCGGCTTCATCTCCTCGCCGGTGTAGCGCTGCCAGATGCCGGCATGCTTCGCCTCTTCGGCGGCGATGCGCAGCAGCGTGGTGCGGTTGCCCTCGTCCTTCGTGCTCGCGGCGATGCGCCGGTAGATTTCGGACTCGGTCACTTCGTTCTGTTGGAAGATGCGTATCTGCGCGAGCGCGCCCGCCGAGAGCGAGCGAACGTCGGCCGCGTCAGCGACGGCGACGGATGATTCCGCGGACATGAGGTCTCCTTGCCTGGTCGATCGTGTTGTTCGATAGCCAGTATAGAGCAAGACGCGCGCGGTCTAGCCCGCTTTCCGTTCGGTCCAGACGAGCCAGGCGAGGGCGGCGGCCATCAGCACGAGGCCGAGGCCGTCGAACAGGATGAAGCGCTCGATGCTGGCCGAGAGCGCCGTGTAGCCGTCGGGCAGGCCGGCGCGCAGCCATGTTTCGCCGACGAGGCCGATGGCTTGCTGCACGAGCACGATGACGGCCACGGCGCGAAAGCGCACCGGGCTCGCGATGACCGCCGGATACGTGGCGTTCCACATGAGGAAAGCCACGCCGAGGCCCCGCACGGCGGCCGCGCCCGGTATGCCGGCCAGTTCGAAGGACGCGGCGTACGCATCGGGCCACAGCACGAACGCCACCGCGCACTGCACGTTGATCGCGAACACGATGGCGAACGCCGCGCGCGCGAGCATGGCGGCGCGCCGCACGCGTGCGGGTTGCTTGTTCGCAGGGCGGGGCGTTGCGGGTTTGTCCATGCCGGTATCCTTTCACATCGCCGTGCAGCATACCACGCCCCTTGCGCGGCGGTATACTGCTGTTGAGCAACCGAAGAAAGGACCGCCATGACCGCATCGCCCGCGCCCGAGCCCGCATCCGAGCCTGCGCAGCATCCCTCGTTCGACCAGTTCGTCGACACCATCGCCGCCCTGCGCGCGCCGGACGGCTGCCCGTGGGATCGCGTGCAGACGCACGAGAGCATCGCGCACAACATGATCGAGGAAGCCTACGAAGCGGTGGACGCCATCGAGGCAGGCGACGCGGCGCACCTGCGCGAAGAGCTGGGCGACGTGCTGCTGCAGGTGGTGCTGCAAAGCCAGATTGCGGCCGACGATGGCGCATTCACCATCGACGATGTGTGCGCCGACGTGAACGCGAAGATGGTTCGCCGCCACCCGCACGTGTTCGGCGAGGTGCAAGCCGCGAACGCGAGCGAGGTACTCGACCTGTGGGATCAGGTGAAGCTGGCCGAAAAGGGCAGCGCCGACGAAGCCGCCTCCGCCGACGATGCGGGCGCGCAGCCCGAGGGTCTGCTCGACGGCGTGCCCACCAGCTTTCCGGCGCTCATGCAGGCGCAGAAGATTTCGCGCAAGGCCGCGGCCGTCGGGTTCGAGTGGGAAACGCTCGACGACGTGTGGGCCAAAGTGCGCGAAGAGGTCGACGAGCTGCGCGAAGCCTACGCCGCCGCGCCGAAGGCCGCGAACGGCAAGGTGGATGCCGAGGCCGCGCCCGTGCCGGCCGCGAGCGACCCCGCCGCCGCGTCCGCCGCAGCCGCCGCGGTCGCAGCCGTCGAGGAGGAGTTCGGCGACGTGCTGTTCTCCCTCGTCAACGTCGGCCGCCGCATGGGCGTGGACGCGGAAGGCGCCCTGCGTACCACCTGCCGCAAGTTCCGCGACCGCTGGGCCTTCATGGAGCAGGCCGCGCACCGGCAAAACCGCCGCATCGAAGACCTCGACCTCGATGCCCTCGAAGCACTCTGGACCGAAGCCAAGCACCGCTGATGGGTGGGATGGGCAAGTTTGCCCTTAACTAAACGTTCCACCTATCGCAAAGATCAGCTAAGCACTACTGTATGACAATACAACAGGGTATCCTCTAATCACGAAGGTGCGAGAAGGGTGAAGGCTACGGCATCGGAACTGGTCACCGAGTGCGATGCGCTTACCGGTCTGGCTAACAGGCGGGGCTTTATCCGTGCGGTCACCGCGCTGATCGACGAGCATCCCGACACATCGTTCGTGCTGGTGTACGGCGATATCGACCGCTTCAAGGTGTTCAACGACCGCTTCGGCACCGAAGCGGGCGACCGCTTGCTTGCTGGGGTGGGCGCCATGATGGAGCGCATGCTGCCCGCGCCGAGCGTCGCCGCCCGCGTCCGCGCCGATCACTTCGTGTGCTGCGTGCCGCGCGACCTCTACGATCCCGACCGCGCGCTCGCCGTGCTCGACGGGTGGCTCAAAGCCTATCCGGTCGATTTCGCGTTCTTCGTGCGCCTGGGTCTCTACGGCATCGACGACCCCACGCTCGACGTCAGCCTCATGACCGACCGCGCCCTGCTCGCGCTGCGCGCGGCGAAAACGGGTGCGCACGCCAGCAAGTTCGTGTGGTACGACGAATCCATGCGCGATCGCGTGCTCAAGGAGCAGAAGCTCGTGGGCGAGATGGCCACCGCGCTGGAAACGGGGCAGTTCGAGCTGTACTTCCAGCCGCAGTACCAGTTCACCACTGGCAAACTGGTGGGAGCCGAAGTGCTGTCGCGCTGGAACCATCCCGAGAAAGGCCTCATCAGCCCGCTTGAGTTCATCCCCGTGTTCGAACGCACCGGCGTCATTTCCGACCTCGACTACTACGTGTGGGCCGAGGCGTGCCGCTGCCTGCGCACCTGGCTCGACGCGGCGGGTCCGGGCAACGAGACGCAGGTGCCGCGCCTGTCGGTGAACCTGTCGCGCGCGGACGTGTACCGTGAGGATTTGTGCGACTACCTCGTGGGCCTTATCGCGCAGTACGACATTCCCATCGATCTCCTCCACGTGGAAATCACCGAGGGCGCCTACGTCGAGAACCCGCTGCAGCTTGCCGGTGCGGTGACGCGCCTGCAGCAAGCCGGGTTCACGGTGGAAATGGACGATTTCGGCAGCGGATACTCGTCGCTCAACGCGCTCAAGGACGTGCCCGTGGACGTGATGAAGCTCGACTTGCGCTTCCTCGACGCGCGCAACGACACGCGCGGCGGCGTCATCCTGGCATCGGTGGTGCGCATGGCGCACTGGCTCGACCTGCCGGTCATCGCCGAGGGCGTGGAGTCGGAATCGCAGGCGCGCTTCCTCTCAAGCGTGGGCTGCGACGTGATGCAGGGCTTCTGGTTCTCGCGTCCCGTCGATCGCGCCACGTTCGAGCAGGTGCTTGAACAGGCACAACGCGGCACGCTTCCGCACGGCGGCATGTCGTGCATGCAGGGCGACTTCGCGAAGCTGTGGGATGCGGAATCGTCCGTGGCGCTCGTGTTCAACAGCTACGTGGGAGCTGCGGCGCTCGTGGAGTGCGACAGCTCGCAATGCGAAGTGGTGCGCGCGAACGACGAATTCCTCGCGCTGCTCGGGCTGCCGTTCGACCGCCTCGCGCGTTCGGTTGGCGAGTTGTTCGGCGAGCTGAGC
The DNA here is from genome assembly GCF_003339815.1 of Eggerthella sinensis. Lineage (GTDB taxonomy): Bacteria > Actinomycetota > Coriobacteriia > Coriobacteriales > Eggerthellaceae > Eggerthella > Eggerthella sinensis. The sequence continues at coordinate 69,619 of NZ_PPTT01000017.1, read as the reverse complement.
GAAGAAGATCGCGCCAACTTCACGGACGCGCTGACAAGCGCGAAGGGCGAGGCGCACGCGGGCGAGTGCGAGCTGTGCATTCACGGTGCGCGTGACGACTACTGGATTCACGTGCAGATGCGCCTGCTGTCGAAGGCGGGCGACGTGTCGTCGCTGCTGCTCACCATATACGAGATCAACGAGCTGCAGGCGCTACGCAGCAAGCTGCAGGCGGCCATGGAAACCATGCCCAACGGCATGGGCTTCTATCTCATCGAGGACGATGTTGCGAAGCTGCTCGACTGCAACGAAGCGGCGGCGAACCTCGTGGGCATGACGCGCGACGAGTATACTGCCGTCTGCGCGAACGACCCCCTTGCCCTCGTGGTGTCGGAAGATCGCAACGTCGTTCGTTCCATCGTGAACGACCTGCGCACCGGAGTCACACGCGCCGAGGGCACCATCCGCGCGCTGCATGTCGACGGCACCGAGCGATGGTTGTCGCTGTCGGCCTCGCTCATGCACCGCGGGGCGAACAGCTTGTACCTGGTTGTCGCGCTGCTCGATGTCACGAAGGACAAGGAGAAGGATCTCCAGTACCGCCGCCTCGCCGAACAGCAGCAACAACTGTATGAGACCGTTCCCTGCGGCATCGTGCGCTACACCGTCGAAGGCGACCTGCATATCAGTTCGGCGAACCGCGCCGCATGGAGCCTGCTGGGCTGCGCCACCTACGAGGAATTCCTCGCCTACATCGGAGACGACGTGTTCAGCCCCTTCGACGAAAAGGGGCACGCCCTTATGAGACGGCTGACGGATCGTCTGCGCGCCGGGGCACCGCCTGTCGCATTCTCGGCTCGGCTGATGCGCGTCGATGGCTCCGATGCCTGGATCGAGGGCGTGTGCGCGCTTGCCACGACGTCCGATGGCGAATCCATCGTGCAGAGCGCGTTCAACGACGTGACGGACGAGCGTCGCGAAAGCCATAAGCGCGAATTGCAGCGGTTCACGTCGGTGCTGTGCAGCGCCTACAACGAAATCTTCGAATTCGACGTGGTGCGCGGCACGTTCCTGCTGTGCTTCTCCTCGAAATTCCCGGTGGAGCACGCGCAGCCCGTGCCGGTGGAGAGCGCGATGGAGCGATGGTTCAACCACGTGCCGGACCCGGCCGACCATGAGGCCATCCGCGCCATCATCGAGCGCTGCCGTCGCGAGCCGCTCGACGAGCCGCTGTCCTACGCGTACCGCTGCCTGTCGCCCGAAGGCTTCGCCTGGAACGAGAGCACGTTCATGCGCGTGTCGGAGACCAGCGTGCTGTGCTGCAACAACGACGTGTCCGGGCGCGTCGATGCCGAGGACGCGCGCCTTGCGAAGCGCGTGAACGACATCGTGGAGAACCTGCCCACCGGTATCGGCGTGTACGATTTGGATGCCGAAGGCGTGCACCTGCGCTATGTGAGCGATACGCTGTACGCCCTGATGGATGTCGAAGTGGGCAACGAGGATATCATCTCGATGTCCTCGGCTATCGTGTCTCCGGAAGAAGCGCGCACCTTTATCGAGCAGTACGACGAACGGTGGTCGGGCTTCTCGGTCGAACGCGAATTGGTGCGCCAAGGCGAACCGTTCATGGCGCGTGTGCAGGGACGCACCGTTCCGCGGGGCGACGGCGTCATCCGCATGTACACCGTGGTCACCGACGTGACGGATGAGGCGCGCGAGCGGCGCGAACGTGCGTGGCAAAACGAGCGCTACCGCATGCTCAGCGAACTCACGCACTCCATCAGCTTCGACTACAACTCGGAGTCCGACACGGTGCTGCTGTACATCGACCGTACCGGCAGCGGCATGGAAGCCCAGGTCATCCCGGAGTATTTGGAAACGCTGTCCAACACGCGGGAGGGCGTGGTGCATCCTGACAGCATGGATGCCGTGCGCGCCATGTTCGAGCGCGCCCGGGCGGGCACGAAAAACGAGATCATCGAGTACCGCGCCGACTACTACGACACCGGGTACCAATGGTATCGGGCGAACCTGTTCGTGGCGCACGACGAAGGCGGCGCGTGGCACCTCGTTGGTCTCATCGAGAACATCCAGGCCGAGCGCGAGCTGCGCGTGCTCGCCGAACACGACGCCATCACGGGCCTGTCGAACAACGCCTCCACGCGCAGCCTCATCGATGCCGCGCTGTCCGACCCGCACGTGTGTGCCCGCAGCGTGTGCGCCGTCATCGACCTCGACGACTTCAAAAACGTCAACGACACCTTCGGCCATCTGCGTGGCGACGAGCTGTTGCAGCAGGTGGGCATTATCTTGCGATCGAACTGCCGCGAGCACGACGTGGTGGGCCGCGTGGGCGGCGACGAGTTCGTGGTGTTCCTCAAGAACATCAACCTCGAAGTGGCCGCGCGCAAGCTGGCGCACATGAAGCGCAGCGTGGCGCACATCGCGCTCATGGGAAAGCCGGGGGAGAGTTTCAGCCCGACGCTCAGCATCGGCGCAACGCCCACGCATGTCGGCGATGCCGCCTACCGCGACGTGTTCGCCCGCGCCGACGAAGCTCTCTATCAGGCAAAACACGCCGGAAAAAACCGCCTCCGCATCCGCCGATAACAACGCGCCGGCGCGCAATCAAAATGCCCGCTTGACCTTCAACATAGTTCAGCCCTTACCGTGTGCGACAGGTTTTCACCCGTAACGACACCTGGAGGGGTCACTATGGAACAGCACATGCAGGAAGAACAGCCGCAGGGCATCGATCGCCGCAACTTCTTGAAGGGCGCCGCGCTTTCAGCGCTGGGCATGGCGTCGGTTGGCGCGCTTGCCGCATGCTCACCGCAGCAGCAGGAGGCGAAAGCTGCCGACAGCGCGACGAATGCGGACGAAGCGGCGCAGGATGCGCCGTTCGAAGCCGAGGAAACAGTGGACGCCGACGTGGTCATCGTGGGCTGCGGGGCCGCCGGCTTCATGGCGGCGTTGCGCGCATCGAAGGGCGGGGCGAGCGTCGTGGTGCTCGAGAAGGGCGCGAACATGACGGCCCCGAACGGCATCTACGTGTCCGGCCCGTTCGCCGTGGGCACCGACGTGCTGCAGAACAAGCCGGGCGGCACCACGCTGACGGTGGACGACGCCTTCAACCACGTGATGAACTACTCGCATTGGACGCCGAACCCCGCGCTCATGCGCCGCTGCCTCGAGACGTCGAAAGACGCCGTGGCGCAGCTCGAGGATATCGGATACACGTTCGAGGAGAAGAACTTCCGTTTCGAGACGCCGTTCATGGGCGAGAAGGGCGGCTTCCACGCCATCACGAACCCATCCGACGAGCGCACCGGCCTGTGGGAGACGGCGCTTGCCGACCACGCCGTTGACGTGCGCTTCGAAACGGCGCTCGTGTCGCTTGCGACGGACGAGAGCGGGGCGGTGACCGGCGTCAATGCGGTTGAGAAGGACAAGAAGAACATCACGTTCAACGCGAAGGCCGTGATCCTCGCCGCCGGCGGCTACCTGGGCAACCGCGACCTGCAAGAGCGCTTCCTGCACACGCGCAAGCTCAACGCGGCGCGCGGCGGCGACTCCATCTGCACGGGCGACACCATCCTCGCGGCCGAGCGCATCGGTGCGGCGCTCGACAAGACGTACGGCTACTGCCCGTGCGAATACGGCGGAACGCACGCGAACGCGACGCGCCCGGCGAAGCAGGACAAGTTCGATCAGAACTACGCGTTCAAGTTCGGCCTGTACGGATGCCTGCTCGTGGACGCCGAAGGGAAGCGCTTCATCAACGAGGGTCTGCTGTGCGATTACCCGATGAGCTACGGATCGGAGCAGATTCTCAAGAATTCGCCGTGGTACGCTGTGGTGGACCAGGCCTATGTCGATGCGATGGCAACTGAGGGCCTGTATGCGTACACCACCGCGAAGGGTGCGACCGAGGAAACGTGGTTCATCGGCACCTACTTCAAAGACCGCATTCTGGACAAGCTGCCCGCCGACATCGAAGAGGGCGTCAAGGAGGGCTGGTGCTTCAAGGCCGAATCCCTCGACGAACTGGCCGAACACTTCGGGTTGGACGCCTTACCCGAAACGGTGGCAACGTACAACGAGTTCTGCGAAGCCGGCGTCGATGCCGAGTTCGGCGCGAACCCCTGGTATCTGTCGCCCGTTGCCACGCCGCCGTTCTACGTGGTCGAGAACGAGCCGAGCGCGTGGAGCACGTTCGGCGGCGTGCGCATCGACGATTGCTGCCGTGTGCTTGCTGCCGAAACGAACGATCCCATTCCCGGTCTGTACGCGGCTGGCACCGACGTGGGGAGCCTGTACTATTCGCCCTACTACGACATCCCCGGCTACTGCTACGGCCTCTGCATCGACTCGGGCTACATTGCCGCAGAAGAAGCGGTTGCCGCCCTCAAAGCGTAGCCTCCTCCCTCCCTGTCCGCCCGCGGCGCCGCTTCGGTGCCGCGGGCGGCTCTCTGTGCGGACTAGCGCACGGGCACGAACAGCGTTTCCACGTCGCTGCCGTTGCCGTCGAGGTTGAGAAACGTGGGGAAGAGGATGATGTCGCCCCGCAGCGTGTAGCCGTGATCGTCCAGGTAGGCCATGAGGTCGGCGAAGGCTTCCTTGCGCACGCTTTCGGCGCGCGTCACGCGACGGCGGAAGCGGATGCACTTGCCGAGGCACAGGCGATTGACGTGCGCGGGGTCGATGTGGCTGAGGCGATGCGCCTCGCCCACGGGCATGACGTTGATGTAGTCGGGATTCACCGTGTCCTGCTCGTTCTCCAGGTCGCTCTTGGCGATGATGCGCGCGCAGCTCGTGATGCTGAGCAGATCGTAAAACTCGGTGATCTCCCGTTCGTGCTCCACGGAAATGCTGAAATCGCGCCCGCGCGAGGCTCTGACGTACAGCTGATCGGGTGCGTCCATCAGCGTGAAATCGGGTTCGTCGCCGCTTGCGATGAGGCCGAGCGCGCTGTCTAGCTTCGCCATGCGGTACCGCAGCAGATCGGCTTCCTTTTGCAGCTTCGTCCGCTGCTCTTCGAGTGAGGCGCGAAACGCTTCGGTGCCCTGCTGCGCGTCGATCATTTCGATGGCCTCGTCGATGGTGAAGCCGTATTGCAGCAGCACGCGAAACGCGTTCGAGCGGAAGGCGTCCTCGGGGGTGAACACGCGGTAGCCGTTTTCCTCGCGCTCGCCGCGGAACAGGCCGCGCTTCTCGTAGAATCGGATTTTGGATGCCGGCATGCCCGTCATGGCGGCGAATTCTTTGATCTTGTACATGGTGTTCCCTCCCGTGAATCCCCTGTACCACGTTCAAGCTTAGCACAGCGTTCGGGCGTCGCAACGCAGCGGGTTCATAGGGATTCTCTTGAGTCGGGGTAGAGGGGGCCGCGCGGGGTGCGGGTTCGTCTATCATGGGAGTCCACCGAACTGCTCCCGAGATGTACGCCAGGAGGTTGCGATCGCCGTGAAAAACGAGCACGCACACCGTAGCACCAAGCCGGCAGCCAAGCAGCAAGAGCGCGGCATCGCCGAGCCGCTTCCCACCTTCCGTCTGACCGACGACCTGCGCGGCCCCATCGACGACCTGCAGCGCCTGCGCGACGCCGAGGTGAAAACCCGCGAGATCATCCAGAAGTACCAGGCCGCCATGCGCGAGATGATGGTGCGCTTCGAAATTCTCGACCAGGACCTCAACCTCAAGAAGCATCGCAATCCCATCCATCATGTGGAATCGCGCATCAAGAAGCCGGCCAGCATCTTCGAGAAGCTGGAGCGCTACGGCAAGGAACCCACGCTCGAGAACCTTGAGCGCTACATCATGGACGTGGCCGGCGTGCGCGTGATCTGCTCGTACATCCACGACGTGTACAACCTGCTCGAGCTGTTGCAAAAGCAGGACGACCTGGAAATCGTCGAGATCAAGGACTACATCTACAACCCGAAGCCGAACGGCTACCGCAGCCTGCACGTCATCGTGCGCATTCCCGTGTACTTCCTCGACAACAAGGAGCTCATTCCCGTCGAGGTGCAGCTGCGCACCATCGCCATGGATTTCTGGGCCAGCCTGGAACACGATTTGAAGTACAAGTCCGTGAGCGAGGTGCAGGGCATCGACTCGTACGACGAGCTGAAGGACTGTAGCCGCATCATCGAGGACGTCGAGGCGCGCATGCAGATTCTCGCCCGCGCACTCGAGGCGGACGACTAGCGGAGGTTGCCATGCGCGGGTGGATCACGGACGAACGCGGCGCCTTCCGCCGCAGCGAGGTGGGTTTCCGGCGCGACGAGCGCGCGGAGATGCAGCTGGTGGTGTGCCGCCCCGATCGCACGTACCAGCGCATCAGCGGGTTCGGCGGCGCGTTCACCGAGGCCGGCGCGTACGTGTTCGCGCAGCTGCCGCCTTCCGAGCAGGATCGGTTCATCGCGCTATGCTTCGGCGATGCCGCGGCGGGCGGCAACGCGTACTCGCTGTGCCGTACCCACATTCAAAGCTGTGATTTCGCGCTGGGGAACTACGCCTACGTGCGGCCGCTCGACCGGTCGCTGCGCTCGTTCTCGCTCGCGCGCGATAAGCGGCTGCTGCTCCCGTTCATCCAGTGCGGCCTGGCCGCGAACCCCGCGCTCGAGCTGCTGGCCTCGCCTTGGAGCCCGCCGGCGTTCATGAAGAGCAACCGTATGATGAACGGCGGCGGCCATCTGCGCCGCTCGCACTACGAGACGTGGGCGCGTCTGCTCGCGCGTTACGTGAGCGCGTACGCGGACGAGGGCGTGCGCGTGGGCCGCATGAGCGTGCAGAACGAGCCGATGGCGCGGCAAACGTGGGACTCGTGCCTGTTCACGCCCGAGGAGGAGGCCGCGTTCGGCGCGCGGTATCTGCGGCCGGCGCTCGATGCGGCGGGGCATGCCGACGTGAAGCTGTTCGCGTGGGATCACAACACCGATCGGATCTTCGACCGCGTGGAAGCCGTGTTCGCCCATCCCGACGACGCGGCCGCCTTCGACGGCGTGGCGTTTCACTGGTACGCGGGCGACCACTTCGAGCAGGTGCGGGCCGTGGCCGAAGCCTACCCCAACAAAGAGCTCCTGTTCACGGAGGGATGCGTGGAATACTCGCGCGACCGCGCCGAAGAGGCCACCCAGGAACGCAAGGCCGAGCAGTACGCTCACGCCCTGCTCGGCCACCTCAACGCGGGCGCGCAGGGCTTCATCGATTGGAACCTCCTGCTCGACGAGCGCGGCGGCCCCAACCACGTGGGCAACTTCTGCGAGGCCCCGCTCATGTACGATCGCGATGCCGAAGAGCTTGTGGTGAACCGCTCGTTTTACTACCTCGGTCACGTGTCGCGGTTCGTGCGCCCCGGCGCCCGACGCTTCCTCGTGTCGCGCTACCACGACGCCATGGAGTGCGCGGGCTTCGTGAACCCCGACGGGCAACGCGTGCTCGTGGCCCTCAATCGCACCGATCGCGCGGCGCAGTTCGAGGTGGCCGAGCGCCCCCACGTCGCCCGCGTCGAGGTTCCCGCCCACGCCATAGCCACGTTCACCTGGGACCGGGACGAGCTGGCGTCGGCATCCTGAGTGCCGTACGCCCCGGGCGCCCCCACCGAATGTTTCACGTGAAACATTCGTTCGCGTGCTGCCTACCGGACGCGCGTGCAGGCGATGCGATCGGTGGTGAGCGCGCGACCCTCCTGCGGGGCGCTCGGCGTGCCGATGCCCACCATGGCGAAGGGCAGGAACCCGTTCGGCACGTGCAGCGCTTCGCACAGCTCGGCGCTCGAGCGCGCCGCCATGGGCACCGCCATCAGGTAGATGCTGCCCAGGCCCTCGTCGGTTGCCGCCAGCAGCATGTTCTCGGCCACGCACGAGACGTTCGCCCAGCCCATCGCCTCGTTGTCGGCCTGATGGCTGATGCAGACGACGGTGCCCGCGCCGTACAGCGGGTGCGGCCCCATCCATTCCTGCTGCGCGAACGCGTGCTCCTCGAGCTTCGCCAGCAGCGTCGCGTCCTGCACCACCGTCAGCGCCACGTCGTCGTAGTGCCCCATGCCCACCGGTGCCGCGTTCGCCGCCTCGAGCACGCGTGCGAGTTGCTCCTCGGTGACGGGTCGGTCGGCGAAGCTGCGGCACGATTGGCGCAGCGCGATAACCTCTTGGAATTCCATGGCACGATCCCTTCTCGTTGTCTTATACTACGTTTATAATACTAACCATGAATAAACAATCAAGTAGTGATAAATCAATAACTAAGTACGGTGAAGCGTACCGGCAAGAGGAGGGGGCGCCTCGATGATCAGGGAAATGGGATACGAGCGCTACATGGAGTTGGTCAAGAGCGACCTCAAGATGTCGGGCGCCTGCCCCGTGCGGAAAACGCTTGAAACGCTCAGCGGGAAGTGGTGTCTTCCGGTGGTGTACGAGCTGTGCAAGAAGCCGTCGTACCGCTTCGGCGAGCTCAAAGCGGCGCTCGATCCCATCACGAGCACAGTGCTCACGTCGGCCCTGCGCGATTTGGAGGAGCTGGGCATCGTCTCGCGCACGCAGTTCAACGAGATTCCGCCGCACGTGGAATACGCGCTCACCGAGATGGGCGAAGCGCTGTTCCCGGTGTTCTACGAGATGGGCATCTGGGGCGAAGAGCATCTATGCCGCTAAACGAAACGGCCGCCCGGGGAGAGGGGCGGCCGTTTCGTTTCGATAAGTCCGCCGGCGCGGAGGGAGGGGAGCGCCGGCGGACGCGGGTTGGTTGTTGCGGTGCGGCGCGACTTACAGCTTCGCCAGAATGCGGCCCACCAGCATGCCGTGCGTCAGCGCCATGCCGTGGCTGATGCCGGGCGCAGGCAGCGGGTAGTCCACGAGGAAGCGGCCGCCCTGCGTGTTGCCCACGGCGTACAGGCCCTCGATGGTTTCGTCCTCGGTGTCCAGCACGTTGAAGTCCACGTCGGTTTGCAGGCCGCCCATGTTCACGAGGATCACCGTGTCGGTGAGCGGGTAGGCGTAGAAGGGCCCTTCCTCGATGGGGAACATGCGGTCGGCGCGCTTGCCGAAGTCCTCGTCGTTGCCGGCGGCGGCCAGCTCGTTGTAGCGCTCGATGGTCGCGGTGAGCGCGGCCTCGTCAACCTCCATGAGCTTCGCCAGCTCGGCGATGGAGTTTGCGGTGACGCCCACGGCCTTGTCGCCCTCGAAGTAGCTCGTGAAACCGGGCGTGTTGCCGTCCTCGTTGTCCTCTTCGGAGATGTAGGCGTTCTTGCCGTAGGAGCCGTTCGGCACCTCGGAGCCCGACTCGACGTACCAGTTCACGTTGCCGTGGCCGGTGTCCATGTACTTGATCTGGTCTTTCCACTTGCTGTCAAAGATCTGCCACGCGGTTTTCTTCGGCAGGCGCGACAGCTGGTTCTGGAAGGGCTGGCCTCCCACATCCTCGTTCATGAAGCGGTCGCCGTTGACGTCCACCAGCAAAAACGCGTCCATGCCCAGAGGACCGCCCAGGTGGTGCGTCATGGGAGCGTGCGGGCCGTCCTCCATCTTCGCGCCAATCCACATGCCCATCTGCTGCCCGTCGCCCGTGTTCGTCTTCTCGCCCTTTGCGTCGGTGTTCGGGAAGATGCTCATGAAGCGGTCGGACCACGGCACGTAGTAGCTCATCATCTCGGTGTTCGAAGCGTAGTCGCCCGACGCCAGCAGCACGGCCTTGCTCGCGGTGATCTTCTTGTAGTCGCCGTTCTCGTCCTCGACGATGACGCCTTCCACGCGGCCCGTGTTGTTGGGGCGCACGAGCTGGCGGGCGAACGTGGAGTACATGAACTGCACGCCGGCCTCTTCGCAGATGTCCACCATGTTCTGGATGTAGGGGCCGTTGTCGGGCAGGCAGATCTGGCAGTCGTCGAAGATGGGGTAGAAGTCCTCGGCCACGTTGGCCTCGGCGGGGTGCGGCCAGTGCATCTTGCGCACGCTCATGCTCTCGCCGTCGTAGGCGTCGGACTCGGCCTCCACCACGTACTGGCCCTCGCTCGCGGCCAGGTACCAGTCGAACGCTTCGCCGGAGTTGTCGGCCCAGAGCTTGAGGATGCGCTGGTTGGGACGGTAGCCGCACTCCTTCATGATCTGGCCCACCACGGCGTTCTTGTCGATGTCGATGCCCAGGTCTTCCTGGATTTTGCCGCCGATGCAGCCCACCTGGTTCGAGCGGTACTGCCAGGTCTTGGCCTTCTCCACCACCACGATGTTCTTCGCGCCGTTCTCGACGGCCGAGCGCGCCGCGCTGATGCCGGAGAAGCCTGCGCCCACGATGACGATGTCGGCCTCGATGGTTTCCTTGATGTCGCTCTCGGCGATGGCGTCGGGCGCGGTGAGGAAGCTGGGCGTGCCGGCGCCGGCGCTTGCGGTGCCGGTGGCCGCGCTTGCGCTGGCCGTGCTCTTGCTCGAGGCGTCGCCGCTGGCTTGCGGCGAGCAGCCGGCCAGGCCCGCGCCGGCCGCTACGGCCGCGGTGGCGCCGAGGCCCAAAAAGGCGCGGCGTGAGAACCCTCGTTCGCTGAATGATGCAGTCATGTCATCCTCCCTTTCGATCTTCGTTTCCAAGCGCCGTCCCTCGGTTGGCGCTGAGGTCACTCTACGGTGCGGCCCGCGTTTTGCCGCCGACCCAAAAGGTTGATTCGCGCACGTTGAGGTGATATCGACCCAAAGGGTTGATACCGTGCCGAGGTTGCGCATCGTCCGGAAAAGTCCGGTACAATAGCGGAAGTTTCCTCGATCGAAGAACGGGCGGCGAATCCGTCGGAAGGGAGGAGGGTCGTTGGGAACCTCGTTTGCGGCTACGAGCCGTGAGTTCACCCTGCGCTACGCCGGCCTCAGTTTCTACTGGGCCTGGGTGTTCCTGTCCTTCAACTCCCTCGACATCGTAGGCGGCAGCGGGCGGGCCATCTCGCTCGTGCACGTGGCTTCGTCGGCCACCGCGATGATCGCGTTCATCGTGTGCGCGCTGTGCTGGCGTTCGGTGATGGGCTGGAAGGCGAGGCGCGTGCGCGTCGTGCTGGTGACGTGCGGCGCAGGTGCGGCGCTGTCCACCTTCCTGTACTCGTCGCCCCTGTTCATCGCATCGCCCGCGCTGGTGGTGACGGGTGCGCTGGCCACGGGATTCGCGTGCTCTCCCATCGTGTTGGCGTGGGGCGTGGCGTACCGCGACCTCGATGCGCGCCGCGCGGTGCTGTACACGTCCATGACGTTTTTCGGGGCGGCCGTGCTCTATGGCGTCGTGTCGCTGGCGGGGCCGATGCTCACCCCCGTGGCGGTGTCGCTCCTGCCCCTTGCGGCTGCCCTTACCGTGGTGGCCAGCCTGCGCGATTGGCGTGCCGAACCCGTGCCCGACGCGCGCGGCCGTCAGCGGGCGCGCACCGAGATACGCGACCTCGTGCGCACGGCATTGTCGTGGCGCGTGCTCGTGGGGCTTATCGCCGCGCTGTTCGCGTACGGCGGGCTGCGCGTGTACTTCGGCGACATCGCGCCCGACGTGTTCTCCAACCCGGCGCTCATGACGGGCACCATCGCGCTGGCGGCGCTCATCTTCTTCGTGTACGGGGTGTTCGTGTCGCGCACGAGCCTCAACCTGGGCGTGCTGTACCGCATCGCCATGTCGGTGTGGGCGCTCGCATTCGTGCTCATCGCGCTTGTGGGGCACGACAACGCCACCATGGTGTTCTTCATGGCGTCGCTCAGCTCGGTGCTGTTCGAAGTGCTCACCTGGGCGCTGCTCGTGGAAATCGCACGCACGACGCACTTCTCGGCGCTGCTTGTGTTCGCGGTGGGGCGCCTGGCGGTGCACCTCGGCATCGTGGCGGGCGAGGTGGTGGCGTTCGCGCTCATCGGCGACGTGGTGCTGTTCGCCGTGGTGGCCGTGTTCGTGCTGGCGGTGTCGGCCGGCTTCACGTTCGCCGACCGCGACACGACGTTCGCCTTCGAAAGCCCCACGCCGGCGGAGCTCGAACGCATTGTGCCGGCGGCCTCCGACGTGGATGCGCGCATCGCCGCCTTGGCGGAAACGTACCAGCTGTCGCCGCGCGAGAAAGAGGTGTTCGCGCTGTGGGTGACGGGTCACGGGTCGAAGTACATCCAGGAGAAGTTCGTCATCTCGCCGGCCACGGTGAAGACGCACGTGCGCCATATCTACGAGAAATGCGACGTCCACAACCGCGCCGAGCTCATGCAGAAGCTGGAAGAGGCGCGCTAGCAGGTGCCCGCTTCTTCGCGGCAGAGGTCGATGATGTCCTGCTTGGAGTGCACGTCGAGCTTCTTGTACACCCGCTTCGCGTAGGTTTTCACGGTGTTCTCCGACACGTCGAGCGCGCTCGCGATGGCCGCGACGGTGGCTCCGCGCGCGAGCAGCTCGAGCGTCTGGCTCTCGCGGTCGGTGAGCCCGTGAGCGGCGGCAAGGCGCGCGCACGGGTTTGCGCGTGCGGGAGCGGGCACCGGCAGCGGCGGGCGCATGAGGGCTGAAAGCTCCGAGCGCGTGTGCACGTTGCAGGAGCGGTAGATTTTCTGCGCGTGGTATTTCACGGCGCTCGACGACAGGTACAGGTCCTGCGCGATGCGCGCGATGGTGCGACCCTCCAACAGCTGCTTGAAGATGGTGGTTTCCAGCTCGCTCAACCCGTAGGCAGCGGCCGCGCGATCCAGCTCGGATGCGCCGCCGCCTCCCGCCGTCGCTCGCTCCGGCACCTGCGCGCGTGCCGTCGGCGGTGCGTCGTCGCCCTCCGCGGCCTCCTCGCTCGGCGGTGCCTCCGGATGCGCCGCCGCGGGCGACCCTGCGCCGGCGTCGATGCCGCGCGGAATGCGCTCGCGCCCCAAAAGCCACGAGGCCCCCAGCATGACCAGGTACAGCGTTCCCAGCCCGATGAGGGCGAATCCGGCGTTCGTGCCCGGCAGGTACACGCGGCTCAGCAGGCCCGCTTCCGACCCGGCCAGCAGGCACAGCAGCGACACCGTGTCGCTTGCCGCGTACAGCGGCATCACGGGGATGCGCGCGGCTTTCCCCACTTCGGCGATGGTGCAGGCGAGCACGATGCCGCACATCATGTAGCCCGTCGTGGCCAGCGTGCCGGCGATGGCGGGCGGGATGCTCTCGATGAGACCGGGCAGCACGAGCAGTCCCAGCGCCGACAGCGGCAGGGCCACGCGGTAGCTGCCCTCCAGCTTGAACGGCTGATGGTACAGCAGCGCGGGCACGGACATGATGACCAGGACGCAGGCGGAAATGCCCAGCACGAGGTACTGCATCTGGGTGGGATCGACGTCGGCCTGCCCCGAGACGTTGGTCACGAAACCGCTGAGCAGCGCGAACAGTCCCACGGCCAGCACGCCCTTGCCCAGGAGCGGCACGATGTCGGCAACCTGGCTGGCGAACGTGCGCTCGAGTGGGCGCGTGGTGCGCAGCCGGGTGGCGCAGGCGCACGACACGAGGAACGACGCCACGGTGATGGGGATGTACCACGTTTCCGGGCACAGCAGCACGAGCGCGCACAGCGCGGTGGCGCCCGCGTGGCTGCCCAGCAGAAACAGGTAGCTCGTGCGGTAGGAGAACGACGGCAGCGCCGACAGCCACAGCAGGCTGAGCAGCGCCTGTCCGACGCCGATGAGCACCGCGCCCGCCGCGAACACGGGCTGCACCCCCGTATGGGAGCCGCCCAGCACGAAGGCGAATCCCAGGCACAGCACCACGGCGGCCACGACGGCGGCCTTCGGCCCGAGCGGTTCGCGCCGGGCGTTGCGCGCGCGAACGGTGACCACGACGAACACCGCCAGATGCACGGCGATGAGCACCGTGCCGTACAGGTCTCCATCGAACTGGGGCACGCTGGCGAATGCGGTGGTCGCATGGTAGCTCAGGATATCGGCCAGCAGGAGAAACGCGTATCCCGCGTAGTATGCTGCGCGCTTCGCCATGTTCGACCTTCCCTCCGTGCCCCGAACCGTTCCGCCTTCCCTGCGGATGGTGCGCCCTCGCCTCCATCATACCGGTTGAGCGGCGCCGCTCCCATCATTTTGGCCGTTTCGGGTGACAGAAAAACGGGCCTTGGCGGCTCCGGGTGACGCGCGTTCGCGGGCTGTCTTCTATGCTGGGCCCCGTTGTTTGAAACCGACAAGAGGGAAGGGGATCTTCATGAAAGAACAGAAGCTCACGCGCCGCTCGTTTCTCGGTCTGGGTGCAACCGCGGCCGTAGCCGCAGGAGCCGCCGGACTGGCCGGGTGCGCGCCCGCTGCGAAGAGCGACGCTGCCAATGCCGCCGCGGGCGATGCCGGCGCGACGTCGGCCGGAGGGGCGGCCGGTGGCAATCCCACCGAGTTCACGCCGTCGTTTTTGAACCCGCCTGCGGCCATCGACGAGTCGAAGGTCACCGAGACCGTGGACACCGACGTGTGCGTGGTGGGCCTCGGCTTGGCCGGCGTGTGCGCGCTGCGCGAGGCCGCCGAGCAGGGCGCCAAGGTGTTCGGCTTCGACAAGGGCCCCGACGTGGGGTACCGCTCCGGCGAGTTCGGTACCTTCGGCAGCGAGATTCACAAGCAGCTGGGCATCGAGCAGCCCGAGACGCAGGAAGTGGTCAACGAGCTGATGAAGGTGATGGGCAACCGCCCGAACGCGCAGCTGCTGAACTACTGGATTGGCAACTCCGGTCCGGACTTGGATTGGTACATCGGCTCGGCCGAGCACGAGCTGCTGACGAGCGATCACGACACGCCCACCGATCCCGAGAAGCCCTACGTGTTTCCCGAGCGCTGCCCGGCAAACGAGAACTACAACTGGCGCGAAGAGAACTACCCCTGCTTCCCCGGCATGGTGCACCTCCTGCCCGATCACGGATGGGCTATGCATGGCACGCTCGAGGCGGCGCAGAAGGCCGGCGCCGAGGCGCGCTTCAACCTCAAGGGCGAGCAGCTCATCAAGGAAGGCGACAAGGTGGTGGGCGTGTACGCGTCCGACGAGGACGGCAACATCATCCGCGTCAACGCGAAGAAGGGCGTGGTGCTGTCGTGCGGCGACATGTCGAGCGACACCGAGATGCTGACGTACTACGCGCCGCAGGCCACGAAGTACGGTTGCTTCTTCAGCAGCATGGACAAGAGCGGCAAGCCTGTGAACACGGGCGACGGCCACAAGATGGCGATGTGGGCCGGCGCGGTCATGGAGGACGGCCCGTACGCCCCCATGACGCACAGCCTGGGGACGAACTCCATCGGCATCGACCCGTACCTCATGGTGAACCAGGACGGCAAGCGCTTCGCCAACGAAGACGTGGGAGCGCAGGAGCTGCAGAACGCCATCAAGCGTCAGAAGGGCGGCGTGGCCTACCAGATCTTCGACAGCAAGTGGAAGGAGCAGCTATCGGCGATGCCGCAGTGCTTCGGCGGCGTGACGCACTACATCCCGCCCGAGCAGGAGGCCGAATACGAGCACGCCATCAACCACTTCGCCGCCGGGTACGCCTCTGACACGTACTTCGCCGGCGAGATCGAAGCGGGCTCCATCATCGAGGCCGACTCCATCGACGAGCTGGCGAAGGCCGTGCAGATTCCGGCCGACACGCTGAAGGAAACCATCGAGCGCTACAACGAGCTGGCGCATGCCGGCAAGGACACGGACTTCTCGAAGGTGTCCACGCGTCTGTTCCCCATCGAGAACCCGCCGTACTACGTGGCGCCGTTCGGCGACTCGGGCATGCTCGTGCTCATCGGCGGCATCGACTGCGACGCCGAGTGCCGCGCGCTCGACGCCGAGAAGAACCCGGTGCCGGGCCTGTTCGTGGCCGGCAACACGATGGGCGGCCGCTTCCTGGTGGACTACCCCGTGACCGTTGCGGGCGCGAGCCACTCCATGGCCATGTCGTTCGGCCGCCTGGCCGGCCGCGTCGCCGCGTCCTAGCCTCGTCCTCCCTCCCCGGGCTCCGTGGTGCGCGCTAGGCGCGCGCCACGGCGGCCTTGCGGTCGACGATGCGCTTGAACATGATGACCAGCAGCACGAGGCCGACGCCCACCATGATGTGGCCGATGCCTGAGATGCCCGAAAGCGCCGCGTCGGGAAGGGGCAGCAGCGTGCCCGTCACTTCCGTCACGCCGCGCACCAACATCATGCCCACGGTGATCACGATGCCAACGTTGTACACGATGTAGAACGGCGCGAACAGCTTGTCGGTGGTGAAGTCGTCCTGCAGGGCGAACAGCGTGGCAATCAGGAACACGACGAACCCGAGCACCAGCAGGTGCGGGTGCATGAACCCGAGCGTCGTCGCCCCGTCGAACTGCGAGAACTTCGTGAACTCGCGGAAGAACACGCCCGCCGCGGCACCTACAAGCAGGTACACCAGCGCGGTATTGATAAGCTTCTTCATAGGAACCTCCCAACGAAATACATGAACGGTGTTCATTATGAGCGCTTGCGGTGCGTTGGGCGCATAGGTTACTAAATCGTCATCATGTGCCGCTTCTCGGCGGGCAATCCTCGCGCGTATACGATTGTGCTACTCTGTTTTTCGTCGAAATCAACGGTAGAGCGGGGCAATCAGATGAGGACGTGGTGTGCATGGTGAACGAGAGGATGTACAAGCTGGGAAGCGAGCCGTCGGCCATTCGCGAGCTGTTCGCGTACGGCATGGCCCGCAAAGCGGAAATCGGCGACGAGAACGTGTTCGATTTCAGCATCGGCAATCCCAGCGTACCCGCTCCCGATGCGGTGAAGCAGGCGGTGCTCGACCTCATGGAGGAGCCGCCCACCGAGCTGCACGGCTACACGCCCGCCTCGGGCGACCCGCGCGTGCGCGCGACGGTGGCCGACCACATCCGCCGCTGCTACGGCGTGGACGCAACGCCGGGCAACGTGTACCTCACGGCCGGCGCCGCGGCGGGCCTGGCCATCTCCATTGCGGCCATCTCCCAGCCGGGCGACGACGTCATCGTCATTTCCCCGTACTTCCCGGAGTACAAGGTGTTCATCGAGTCGGCCGGCTGCACCTGCGTGGAAGTGCCCGCCCATGTGCCCGATTTCCAGCTTGATATCGAAGCGCTCGACGCGGCCATCGGGCGTAAGACGAGCGCCGTCATTATCAACTCGCCGAACAACCCGGTGGGCGCGGTGTACTCCCGCGACAACCTCGAGGCGCTCGCGGCGTTGCTCGAGCGCAAGGAGGCCGAGCTCGGCCGCAAGCTGTACGTGATCAGCGACGAGCCGTATCGCGAGATCACCTACGGTGCCGAAGTGCCCTACGTGCCGTGCGTGTACCCGCGCACCATCGTGTGCTACTCGTATTCGAAGTCGTTGTCGCTGCCGGGCGAGCGCATCGGGTACCTGTACGTGTCCGACCTCATGGACGACGCCTCCGAGGTATCGGCGGCGGTTGCCGGCGCCGGTCGCGCGCTGGGATTCATCTGCGCGCCGGCCTTGTTTCAGCGCGTCATCGAACGCTGCATCGACGAGCCGAGCGACGTGGAGGCCTACGCCGCGAACTGCACGCTGCTGACGGAGGGGCTCGGCGCGCTGGGCTACGAGTTCGTGGAGCCGCAGGGCGCGTTCTACCTGTGGGTGCGCGCGCTCGAGCCGGACGCGCAGGCGTTCAGCGATCGCGCGAAGGCGCACGAGCTGTTGCTCGTGCCGTCCGACAGCTTCGGCGTGCCGGGCTGGGTGCGCGTGAGCTACTGCATCCCGCGCGAAACCATCGAGCGCTCGATGCCCGCCTTCAAGCAGCTCATGGAGGAATACCGCTAGCGAGACCACGATTCGCCCGCACGCAAAAGCGCCCCGCCAGGTCCAACCCGCGGGGCGCTTTTTGTGTGGTGCGGTGCGAACGAATGTTTCACGTGAAACATTCCTGCGGCGACGCGCCGGTCGGCCGGTCGGCCGTCCCGGCTTCATGCCGGCCGCTACAGCAACCCCAGCAGCTTGTCTACGCTTTCGGGGCGGGTGGCCCAGCTGGTGGCGAAGCGGACGACGGTGCGGCCGTCGGGCGTGCGCTCCCAGAAGCCGAACGATGCGTCGCGTGCGAGGCGCTCCTTCGTTTCGTCATCCAGCACGACGAACTGCTGGTTCGTCGGCGAATCGATGGCCAGCTCGTAGCCCTTCGCGTGGAAGCCCTCGGCAATGCGCTGCGCGAGCTCAACCGCATGGCGGCCGACGTTCTCGTAGCGTAGCCTGCCGTCTTCCTCGCGTCCGAACAGCACGTCGAACTGCAGCCCGAGGAAGCGCCCCTTCGCCAGCAGCGCCCCGCGCTTCTTCATGAGCGTGAAGAAGTGGTCGTCCAGCCCCGGCTTCGTGAACACGACGGCTTCGCCGCAGAAGGCGCCCACCTTCGTGCCGCCGATGTAGAACGCGTCGCACAGCCGCGCGATGTCGGCCAGCGTGACGTCGGTGCCCACGGCGGCCAGGCCGTAGCCCAGGCGCGCGCCGTCCATGAACAGGCGCATGTCGAAGTCGCGGCACGCCTGTGCAAGCGCTTCGAGCTCGGCCAACGAGTAGACGGTGCCGTACTCGGTGGGGTGCGAGATGTACACGGCGCCCGGCGCCACGATGTGCTCGCGGTTTTCGTCGCCCCAGTACGTCTCGCACAGCGCGCGCACGTCGGCGGCCACCAGCTTGCCGTCAACGTGCGGCAGCGGCAGCGTCTTGCGCCCGCAGGCCTCCACGGCGCCGGCCTCGTGCGCGGTGATGTGCCCGGTCGTAGCCGACACGATGCCCTCCCACGGACGCAGAATCTGGTCGGCCACGGCCGCGTTCGCCTGCGTGCCTCCCACGAGGAAGTACACGGCGGCGTCCGGGCAGGCGCACGCTTCGCGAATGCGGTCCCGCGCGGCGGCGCACACCTCGTCGGTGCCGTAGCCGGGCGTCTGGTCGAAGTTGGTGGACATCATGCGTTCGAGGATGGCCGGATGGGCGCCCTCCATGTAGTCGCTATCGAAGTGGAGCATCGTGGTGTCGGTTCCTTTCTGGGTTCGGTTAGCGGCGGCTGGGAAGCACGCGGCGCTTGGGGATGAGTATCTCGTGCGGGTCGAGCGCGAACAGCTCGCGCACGGTGAGCGTTTCCGAGCGGGAAACGGCCTCGTAGCGGCAGGTGTCCGTGCAGGTGGCGCAGTCGCGGCAGAGCGCGGCGTCGAATTCGAGCAGCGTGCGGCCGCCGCGCACCTTGCCCACCTTGCGCAGCGCCTGCGTCGGGCAGAACTCGGCGCACAGGGCGCATCCCGAGCAGCGTTCGACGTCGATGTCCACGCGCGGCGCCAACGTGCGCGGCACCGTCGCGTCGTCGGCGGGAAGGCCCGCGGCATGCAGGTCGTCGAGCAGCTGCCAGCGGCGGCGGTCGGGCTCGGGCGGCGGCGCGTCGGCCGCACGCTTGCCTGCGAGTGCTTCAACCTGCGCGGCGGCCGCGTCGGTTGCCGCGTCCACCAGCGCCGAGCGCGCCTGCGCGAACAGCCCGCGTCGCGACACCTCGCCGGCGGCCTCTTCGTCCTCCGATGCCGCCACGTCCTCAATCGTATCGACGGTGTACGCTTCGCAGGCGAATCCCCAGGTGTCGAGTATGCGCTGAGCCTCGTGCGCCATGGAGGGGAGATCGGCCACGGCGGCGGCGTGCTCGCAGGCGGCGCACGGCGCCGTCAGCAGCGCGATGCGCTGCGCGCCCGCGCACGCCATGTGCACGATGAGCGCTTCGTCAACCCAGGCCAGGCACGGCAGCGTCACGGTGCGCTCGGCGTCGATGCGACCTGCGCGCACGGCCTGCTCGCAGGCGAATCCCGCAACAGCCGAGGCTTCCGCCGCCCGCGCGACCGCCGCCGCGCCGCCGTCCGCGTCCGCACGCGCCTCGCCTGCGCCCGATGCCGCCGCCCGCGCGCTCGCCGCCGCACCCGCGCACGCTGCCGCATCGAGCAGCGTATCGTCGTCGAGCGGCGCCACGGCCAGCAGCGCACCCGTCGGGCACGCCGTCACGCAGCGCCCGCAGCGCACGCACGTCTCGTCGTCGATGCGCGGACCGGCGGGGCCGTCCTTCGTCACGGAGCCGTAGTCGGCCGCCGGTGCCACCGCTTCGCCACGCTCCATCCCGACGACGATGGCGTCGACGGGGCAGACGTCCGCGCAGCGTGTGCACGACGCGTGCAAATCGCGCTCCATCAGGCAGCGTTCTTCGTGCAGCAGCGCAACCGCCGGCTGTTCGGCGAAGCGCTGCGCTATGTCGATGAGATTCGGCATCCCGTCCCCCGGCGTTTCTTCTCGTCTCGTCGTTGCGTACCGTTGCGCCTCGTCGTGCGGGCACGCGGCATCTCCCTATTTTACGACGCGTACTGCTGCAGGTAGTCGAGGATCTCCTGACGGGAGTGCAAGCCGGTTTTAGCGTAGATGCGCTTGATGTGCGCGTGCGCCGTACCCTGCGTGATGTACAGCTCTTCGGCCACGCGCTTCTGCGTATAGCCCAGCGCATACAGCGCCATGACCTCGATCTCGCGCTCGGACAGGAGGAACTGCTTGCCCATCTCCTCGGCGTTGTGCTGCATCGATGCCTGCCGCACGCTTGCCAGGTTCTCGTGTTCGTCGAGTCCCATGATTTTCAGCATGCTCTGACGGTGCGCGCTCTGCTCTTCCTGCTCCTCGTTCGTGCGCCGCGTGATGTTGAGGAATTGCACGAACACCACCTGCGTCGATATGACAATCATCGCGCCCATGACGGCGCACATCAGCATGTCGTTCGCGTACACCTCGTACGATCCCAGCAGCGCGATGCGCGCGATGGCGCGGCATCCCAGCCACACCAGCCAGCCCGCGATGGCGTAGTAATACGGGTCGCGCCAACCGTAGCTCATGAACGCGATGATGATGTACCAGGTGAATCCCACCATGAGCGCGTTCAGCGTGGTGGTGAACACCGCCCCGAGATACAACATGTCGGGAAACGCCGCGTAGGCGATGAGCGCGAAGCAGGCCAGCAGTTCCATGATCACGAAAATGCCCACGGTCATCACGTGCTGCTTGCCCTTCAGCACCAACCCGATGAGCGCCGCGCTGATGCCGATAGTGAGCAGCCCGTATGCCGCGCGCGTTGCGGGCGTGAACGCGATGGACGCGCCGTCAGGGTAGCCGCGCAGCAGGCCGATGACCACCGACAGAAAGCCGATGCCCACGGCGGTTGCGGTGAGGAACTGCTTGCTTTGCAGCATGGTTTTGGAGAAGCCGAAGTAATCGTTCGCCATGGTGGGCGAGATGATGTCGTGCGGCTGGCGCTGCTTGCGCGCCCACAGCATGCACGGGTACTGCAGCAACACGAGCACGGCGGCCGCCAGGTTTCCCGCGAACACCGGCAGCAATGTGCACAGGTAGATTTCCACTTCGCTCACGATGAGCGCGGCGAACACGAACACGGCGGCGGCCGTCGTGGTGGTACCTCGGGCGCGTCGCATCCAGTAGTAGATGGCGCCCGACGATACGAGGGTGCACAGCGAGCTCAGCGCGAATCGCACGAGCGGCGCGCCCGTGTCCAGGATGTCGAACGCGGCCAATGTGATGAGGACGAACGCTTCCAACGCCACGCACACGCGCATGACGACGTTCGTGACATGCTTGCTGATGGTGCGCTTGCGCCCGACGATCACGAGGAAGAACAACGCCAGCACGGACAGCGCAACCAGCATGGCGCCATCGGTGAGGATGCCCTCGTCGGTGCTCGTGTAGCTGCCGTAGCTTGCGACGATGAGGCCTGCGCGCCCGAAGGCCAGGCCCAGGATGAGCGGCCAAAGCGGTGCGTAGCGTCGCATCGTTCCCTTCAAACCGCTATAGGGAATGCTCTGCTCGGCGCCTTCCGGCTCCCTGACTGTTGTAGAACGTGCGGCCAACCGTGCACTCCCTCCCGTGCTTGGTACGTAGTTGACGCAGGCGCGCTCCAATCACCTCGATTTATCCTGAAAGAGGGTATGCGGGGCGAACGCCGTGGGCCATCATACCATACGGAAACCAGCGCATGGTAAAGGAGCTGACTAATGGTTGATGAAGAGACTCAGCGAATTCGCGACGAGGTGCTCCGCGCGATGGCCGAGCAAGGGGAGGACTTGGAGGCGCTCGGGCTTGAAGCGCCGACGGAGCTCGACGCCGAAGCCGCGCCGGTGGCTCTGCCCGCGTGGGATCACGTGGCCGAAGTGGCGGCCGACGCCAGTGCTGACGAGGCGCGTGGTGAGGCGTCCTTGAGCCCCGAAGACGTCGAGCGCCTGTTTCTTGCGGCGGTGTTCGATGACGTGCGGGCGCATTCGGCTGAGGCCACGCTCGTTTCGCCGGCGGATTGGCTCGAGGCCGGTTTGGTGCCGGAGCATTTCACGGCCGACGATTGGGAGATGTTCGTCTACGAGTACCTGGAGGACCGCGCAGCCGAACGCGCCGAGGCCGCCGCAGCCGCGCAGCCCGCTGCTCCCATCCGCACCGCCACGCGCACGGTGGGCGTCCCGCGCATGTTCCGGGCCGAGGAGTCAGAAGAGCAGGAGCCTGCCGAGGAGCCCCAGCCTGAGCGGAGCGTCGAAGACGATTTCCCCAACTGTCATCCTGAGCGCAGCGACAGCGCAGAGCTTCCCTGCGACGACATCGTGACCCTCGTCGGCAAGCACAGCTACTACCTGTACTCCACCGACCGCATGACCGACGCCTACGCGCGCTGGGCCTTCCTCGCCCGCGAGGACGACCGGGTGCTCACCTTCGTCGAGTGCGTGCGCGACGAGTCCCGGAAGTACCCGCGTCCCATGGAAGCATCGTCACTCACGAACGAGCCTTTCAAGCTGTCGGCTGAGGAAATCGACGAGTTGTGGCAGACGGTGCGCGACAGCGGCGCCTACCCCGACCTCGATACACTCACTGCCTCGAACGGCGACGTGTACTACTTCTCAACCAACTATCTGACGCCCGCGTACGCGGCCTCGCTCGCGGAGTGGAACTCCGTCGAGCGCGACATGTTCCTGTAAACGCTATCGCGCCCGCGCGGCGCACGAAAGGGGATTCCATGGAAGACGAAGCGCGCAACGTATACCGCGAGGTGAAAGACCGCCACGTGCTGCGCACGGCGGACGTGTACCAAACCGAGATCGAAGACGGCGTGACCGGCTACTCCGACACGCTGCTGGCCGTGGTGGCGAACTTCCGCAACGGCGGCGCCCCCGAAGGCTTCAACGCCCAGAGCATGGTGGGCAAGTCGAAGCGCGGCGAGGTGGCGTTGCGCCTGTTCGCCGTCGTCGACCCCGACACCGAGACGTTCGTACGCGCGGGCTTCAAGGCGCGCGGCTGCCTGGCCGTGACGGGGTGCGCAAGCGTCGTGTGCTCCATGCTCGAGGGCAAGACGTTCGACGAGGCGCTAGCCATTACCACCGACGACGTGAAGACTGCGCTCGACGGCGTGCCCGTGGACAAGGTGTACACGCTCCACTTCGCCATCGAGGCCATCCGCGCCCTCGTCGGCGACTACCTCGTGCATCAGGGCGCCACGCTGCCGCAGCTCGACGAGCGCGTCCCCTGCAACTCCATGAGCGTCCCCTGCATCATCTGCGAGCACTGCTCCCTCCGCTCCACCCGCATCGACCTGAAGATGGCCGAAGCGTAGAGTCTGCCTCCGCAAGGCGGCCTCCGAGCCGCCCACTGTCGCCCAAAAAACGAGAACGCCCCCGGATGCAACTGCGGGGGCGTTCTGCTGGAAGGTGCGGGGCCGCGTAGGGGATGGGGGGGTGCGGCCTCGCGCGAATGGGAGACTTACGGGAGCAAGCCCAGGCTGTCGAGGTCTTCCTTGACGTCGGCCATGCCGTACTGGTCGAGGCAGGCGGCCGTCGGGCAGCCCTTCTCGTGATCCCAGCCGAAGGTGTCGTACACCATGCCGAGCGCGGTCTGGAAATCGTCGCGATCCATCTTGATGGTGCCTTCGGTGAACACCTCGATATCCGGGTCGATGTCGAAGGTCCAAGCGGTCATCGTGTCATGGACGTTGCGCATGTCGTTCTCGCCCATGGTGCCGTCGTCCTTCGTCATGCCGCGCACGGTGTTGGCGCGCTGCAGCGTCATGATCTTGGCGCCGGCCGTGTACAGGTCGTCGGTGGTCACGTCCTCGCCGGTGACGGCCTTGAAGAACTTGGCCTCGAGGTCGAGGTCGCCGCGGTAGTTGCGGGCCTTCGTCGGGCTCATGGTCATCGGCCACGTCCAGTTGCACAGCGTGAGCGAGTCGTGCAGCACGTCGGTGACGAGGCTCCACCAGGCGAAGTTCGCCTTGTGCTCGTTCATGGGGGTGTAGTTCTTGTTCTGGTCGATGGCGTCCTTGCCGCCCCACACCTCCTCGGCGATCTCCTGCTTCAGCTCGAAGGGCAGGCCGCAGCCCTGGAAGTTCACGGCGGAGTGGATCATGTCGTCGCGGTTGAACATCATGTTGTACACGCCGCCCACCTGGCCGAAGCACTCGATGGCGTGGTGCACGGGCCAGCCGCGGTAGTTGATGAGCTGGCTGGGCTGCTGATCGAACCAGCCCTTGTCGTCCCAGCGCTCGGTCCAATGGTACGGGCCGTAGGCGATGTGGGAAATCTCGGAGTCGTTCTGCGCGATGTCGTTCAGCAGCTCCACCATAATAGTGGGGTCGTCGTTGTAGATGCGCTGCCAATCGTACTTCGCCTTCTCCTCTTCGGGCAGCACGCGGTCGAACACGCCGGCCTTGATGCAGTGCGCCAGGTCGCGCCACAGCTGCGCGTAGTTGCACCATAAGCCCAGCTCGTCGATGGTGGTGCCGATGAGCGTGTTCCATACGATGCCGGACTCGCTGTCTTCGGCGATGCCCGTCTTGAGGATGCCCTCCATGTACTTGAACGGGAAGTTCGCCGCGCAGGTGTTGCCCGACGTGGCCTTGCCGCCCAGCTCGCCCGTGCGCTCGGTGCGCAGGTCGGAGTAGCAGTGGATGGGGCAGCCGTGGCAGCCGTCCATCTTGATGGTGTACTTCTCGGCAACTTCGCCCAGGTCGTACACCGACTTCATGCAGCGATAGCCCACGGTGTTCAGCTCGCCCGGCTTCGGCTCGCCCACATCGATGGGTTCGCCCTCGGCCATGCCCCAGGTCAGGCCGCTGCGCGCGGACCAACGGGAGCCCTTGTCGTAGAACTCGGCCCACTCCTGCTGCGTCTGCGGCACCACGTGGTTGTTGTTGGAGCCGATGACTTCGCGCAGCATGTAGTCGGACAGGTCGGCCACGGCCTGCGGGTCCTTCACATTCACGCTGCCGTTGCCCTGCACCACGAGCGCTTTGACGTTCTTCGAGCCCAGAACCGAGCCCGCGCCGGCGCCGGCGGAGTGGTTGCGCGAGTTGATGATGCATGCGTAGGGAAGCAGGTTCTCGCCGGCGGGGCCGATGGTGGCCACGCACGCCTCGACGCCTTCCTTGCGGCACAGCATCTCGGTGGCCTCGCGGGTGCCCATGCCCCACACGAAGCCGGCGTCCTTGATCTCCACCTTGTCGTCGACGATGTTCAGGTACACGGGCTTGTCCGACACGCCTTCCAGCACGACGGCGTCGTAGCCGGCCAGCTTGATCTTGGCGCCGATCATGCCGCCGCAGTGGGCGTCCACCACGAGGTGGTCCTTCGTGAACGTGGACAGCGAGCAGATGGTGGTGCGCCCGGCCAGGGGCGCGCCGGAAGCCGTCAGAGGACCGACGGCGAAGATGATCTTGTTCTCAGGGGAGAAGGGATCGGTGCCGGCGGGCACCTCGTCGTACATGATCTTGTTGGCCAAGCCCATGCCGCCGATGTACTCCTTGTAAGGGTCGGTCGGCTGCGTCGTGATCGAGCCCGTGCTCAGATTGACGCGGAGGATCTTACCGGCCCATCCATACGATGTTTCGTCAGCCATGTTGCATCTCCAAATCTTGGATAGATTACTGAGGTTCGGTGTTGTGTGAGAACCTGGAAGGAGACAACGAGTGCTGACAACATTCGTCGCTCGCCAGTATGCCGATGAGGAAGATCAGGGTATCCCCTCTTTGAGGGTAATTTGCGAAAGTCGCCGATCAGCGGCTAAAAGTCCCTCAAAGAGGGGAGGGCCGTTTTCGACGTGCGACCATACTGTCAGACGTTGTGTGAGACCGTGGAGGGCAAGAAATCGAGTGCAACCGCCGTCGCACCGCGAGCGTATAGAGGAGTTCGCGAAGGCGAAGCAGCGACGACGGGACGAGGAAAACGACACTCACCGCACCTTTGTGAGGGAGGGAGCACCAGGCTATGTCAGATTCCAATCTGAACCAGAACACCTCCGAGGACCGGAGCATCCCGGCCGCCGCGCCGGAAGCCGCGCCCGCGCCCCAGAGCGCCGGGCCCGAGGGGGAGCCCAAGACGAAGACGTTCACGCGCCGCACGGTGCTGGCCATGGCCGGCTGCGGCGTCGCCGGCCTCGCGGTCGGCGGCGTGCTGGCGTCGTGGGGCGTCACGTCGGCCTCGATCGCCTCGGGGCGCATCGAGATCCGCACGACGCCCGCCAAGATGATCGTGACCGACCGCGCCCGCTGCTCGGGCTGCCAGCGCTGCGAGATGATGTGCACGCTGAAGAACGACGGCCGCGTGTGCCAGCACATCGCCCGCGTGCGCGTGTGGCCGAACTACAACTTCGGCGCGAGCGCCGACACGTTGGACGGCATCTACGACAACTGCGAGTTCACCGTCGAGCACTGCAAGCAGTGCGCCGACCCTGCGTGCATGAACTACTGCCCCGTCCACGCCATCCGCGCCGACGAGGAGTCCGGCGCGCGCACGGTGGACGCGGAGAAGTGCATCGGCTGCGGCATGTGCTCGCAGGCGTGCCCGTGGAACATGCCGCGCGTGGACAGCGAGACCGGCGTCTCCACGAAGTGCATCAGCTGCGGCCGCTGCGCCGAGCAGTGCCCGAACGGCGCCATCAAGTTCATCGACTGGGAAGACATCGCGCAGAAGGTCATCGACCAGGGCGTCGTGAGGACGACGACCCTCGTGCAGGCGTAAGCGTGGCCGCCGGCCATGCCCGGCCGCGGCCCGGCTGCGCCGGAGCCGCGCAGGAGACGCGCGGAAGGAGGATCGAGCGGTGATGGAGTACGACGAGATGTTCACGGTGCTGTCCATGTGCTTCGCGCCCGTCGCGAAGGACGAGTGGCGGCAACTCGCGGAAGGGCCCTTGTGGTCGGACTTCCTGGACGCCGCCCGGCGCGGCCTGCAGGACGACGGCGCGTTCGGCGCGCCCGAGAGCCCCATGGCGCGTGCGCGCGTCCGCTGCCCGCTCCAGGAGTTCCTGTCCGCCGGCGAGGTGAAGGCGCTGTTCGCGCCGCCGACCTGCGACGAGAAGCGGCTGTTCGCCGCGCGCCACTTCACGGGAGGGCTGCCGGCGTCGGCGGTGCCGGTGGAGTCGCTGTACGCGCCGTGGTCCAACGGGGCGCTGCCGTCGCCGTTCTCCAAGGCCGAGGGCATGTACCAGGGGGATTCGGCGCGCTACATGCGCGATCTCGTGGAGCGCATGGGCATGGAGGTGCCGCCGGAGTTCGCGGCGTGCGCCGACCACCTGGCGCTCGAGCTCGACCTGGTCGCCGTCATGCTGCGGTCGGGAATGCGGGAGGAGGCCCGCCGGTTCACGGCGGAGCGCTTCTCGTGGCTGACCGCCTACCGCATGCGGCTGCTCGAGCTCGCCGACGACGCCCGGTTCTACATAGGGCTCGTCGACGTGCTGCTGGGAGTGCGGGCGCGTCTGGCGCCGGCGCCCGGGGCCGAGGGCGGGAAGCGGGAGAAGGACGCATACGCGCGTGCCGGACGCGATCGTTCGCACGCATGCATATAAGAGAGGAAGAAGCTATGTCAGAACACGCTATAACCAGGCGGAGCTTCCTGGCTGGCAGCGCCGGAGCGGTCGCGCTCACGGCGGCGGCCGGCTACGTGAGCTTCGACGCTTGGGAGCAGGCGCACGCTGATGACACGGTCGAAAGTGGAGAAACCAAGACCGTCCATTCGCTGTGCAACGCCTGCTCGAGCAAATGCGGTTTCACGGCGTACGTCGTCGACGGGCGCCTGACGAAGCTCATCGGCGACGCCGACCATCCCTACGCCCAGGGCAAGCTCTGCGCCCGCGGCTACGGCTACTCGCAGATCGCCTACTCGAAGGACCGCCTGACGGACCCCTTGAAGAAGAACGACGAGGGCGAGTTCGAGGCCGTCTCCTGGGAGCAGGCGTACGGCGAGATCGCCGACAAGGTGAAGGCCATCGTCGCCGAGAGGGGCCCGCAGGCCCTGGCCATGGTGCAGGACCCGCGCCCGTCGGGCAAGTACTACACCAAGCGCTTCATGAACGCGCTGGGCTCGGCGAACGTCTACACGCACGGCGCCGCCTGCAACCTGTCCAAGGAGAGCGGCTTCACCCAGGCCATCGGCGCGAGCAGCTACGCGTCGGACGTGGAGAACTCGAAGATGACGATGTTCATCGGCCGCAGCTACGCCGACGCCATCCGCCCGAGCTCGGTGCGCGAGCTGCAGCGCGCGCACGAGAGGGGCGCGCACATCGTGCTGGTGGACCCGCGCTGCAACAACTCCATCACGTTCGCCGACGAGTGGGTGCCCATCAACCCCGGCACCGACCTGGCGCTCGTGCTGGCCATGTCCAACGTGCTGGTCGCGCGCGGGCTGTACGACAAGGAGTACGTCGCCGAGAACGGCGCGGGCTTCGAGGAGTGGGCGGCCGTGCTGCCCGAGTACACCCCGGAGTGGGCCGAGAAGGTCACGGGCATCCCGGCGGCCACCATCGCCCGCCTCGCCGTGGAGTTCGCCGAGGCCGCCCCGGCGGCGTCCATCGAGCCCAGCTGGCGCGGAGCGTTCGGCTGCTCGTACGCGAACTCGGGCGAGACGGCGCGCGCCATCTGCCTGTTCAACACGCTTCTGGGCTGCTGGAACCAGAAGGGCGGCGCCCTGTTCACGTCCGGCGTGTCCGCGGGCGACGTGGACAAGGAGAAGTTCCCCGGCGTGCCGAAGCCCGAGGGCAAGATCGCGGGCTCCGAGGAGTACCCGCTGGCGCTGTCCAGCATGGGCACGAACCTCTTCGCGGCCGAGCAGGCCAAGAAGGGCGACGTCAAGGGCATGTTCTTCTACCAGTCCAACATGGCCGCCGGCTACTCGAACACGGCGTACCTGGCCGACGCGCTGTCGAACCTCGACCTCATGGTGGTGGTGGACGTGCAGATGTCCGAGACGGCGATGCTGGCCGACTACGTGCTGCCCGACACCTCCTACCTGGAGCGCCTCGAGCTGCCGGAGTTCATCGGCGGCATGGTGCCGGCCGTGGCTCTGCGCGACCAGGTGCTGGAGAAGGTGCATCCCAACACGCGCCCGGTGGACCAGATATTCTCCGAGCTGGCCGAGGCGTGCGGCGTGGGCGAGTACTTCCGGTTCGGCGTCGACGAGCTGGCCGACGCGCAGCTCAAGACCGTGGGCCTGTCGCTCGACACGCTCAAGCGGACGGGCACGGCGAGCTTCCCCGACAAGGAGTTCTCCTACGGCAAGGCGCCGAAGTGGAAGACGCCCACCGAGAAGGTGCAGTTCGCAAGCGACGCGTGCGAGCAGGCGGGGCTGTCGAGGTGCCCGGTGTGGGTGGAGCCGGCCGTCATGCCCATGGGCGACGAGCTGCGCCTCATCGGCGGCAAGCAGGCCATCCACAGCCACACCCAGACCGCCAACGTCGAGGACCTCATGCAGATCACGAAGGACTACGACCTGACCCGCGTGTGGCTGAACGCCGACGTGGCCGCCCGCATGGGCATCGCCGACGGCGACGAGGTCGAGGTGACGAACAACGAGCACACGGGCCGCGTGCGGTGCAAGGTGACGCAGCGCATCAACCCGACCGCGCTGTACATGCCCAGCCACTACGGCTGCTCGTCGCCCGACCAGCACACCGCCTACGACGTGGGCCTGCGCCAGATGGACTACGTGCCCTTCCGCATGGAGCCCGGCTACGGTGCGGCCTGCACGCAGGAGACGGTCGTCAACATCAAGAAGGTTGGTGCGTAATGGCTCGCTACGGAATGCTCATCAATACGAAGAAGTGCATCGGCTGCTACGCGTGCCGCGTGGCCTGCCAGCGCCAGAACGACCTGCTGCCCACCGAGGACTTCATCCGCTACGAGGAGCGCGAGATCGGCGCGTACCCGAACGTGCGGGTGGAGACCGTGCCTTTGCAGTGCATGCACTGCGAGGACGCCCCGTGCGTGTCGGTGTGCCCGACCGGCGCCGCCTTCGTCGGCGCGGACGGCATCGTGGGCGTGGACCACGGCCGCTGCATCGGCTGTTTGTACTGCATGGCGGCGTGCCCGTACCAGGTGCGCGTGCGCAACGTCGAGACGGGCGCCGTCGACAAGTGCCGCTTCTGCACGGTGTCGGCGGAGGAGACGGGCACGAAGATGTGCTCGTGCGTGGAGGCCTGCCTGACGGGCGCGCGCATGTTCGGCGACCTCGACGACCCGGACAGCGACGTCTCCCGGGAGATCGTCGCGACCAACGCCCAGCCCATCGCGGGCGACCTGACCAAAGCAAAAGTATTCTACGTGAGGTGATGAACGATGACGTTTGAACCTATTTGGGGCGCCATCATCGCATGGTACCTGTTCCTCGCCGGTCTCGGCGGCGGCGCGTTCGTGACCTCGGCCTTCCTGGGTTGGCGGCATCCCGAGGCCGTGTCGATGCGCAGGATCGGGCACCTTATCGCGCCCATCGTCGTGATCGTGGGCCTGTGCCTGCTGATGTTCGACGCCAAGGCGGGCCTCATGAACCCGCTGCGCTTCGCGCTGCTGCTCACGAACTTCGGGTCGGTCATGACCTGGGGCGTCGTGTTCCTCGGCGGCTTCACCGTGATCTCGCTCGTCGTGGTGGCGCTCGACTTCATGAAGAAGCGCGTGCCGGTGTGGCTCGACGTCCTCGGCGTGGCGTTCGGCGTGGCCGTGGCCATGTACACCGGCGCCCTGCTGGGCGTGTGCAAGACGTTCCCGCTGTGGAACAACGCGCTGCTGCCCATCCTGTTCCTCGTGTCGGCGGTGTCCACCGGCGCGGCGTCGGTGCTGCTCGTCGGCATCTTCAAGCATGCCGACGAGTTCAACCGCGTGGGCGTGCTCAAGAAGTTCCACTTCTGCCTGCCCGTCATCGAGCTCGTGCTGGTCGCCGCGCTCATGTTCGTCACGTGCACGAACTCGACCGCCGGCTGGAACTCGGTGATGTCCCTGCTGGTGGGCCAGCACGCGCCGCTGTTCTGGATCGGCTTCGTGGCCGTCGGCCTCGTGCTGCCGACGGCGCTCGAGACGTGGCTGCTGTTCTTCAGCCCGAAGGAGTTCGAGGAAAGCCGCAAGGCCCACTGGATCAGCGCCGCGTCCGACGCCGGCGTGCTCGTGGGCGGCTTCCTGCTGCGCTACCTCGTGGTGGTGGCCGCGCTGCCGCTCACCATGGTGGTGCCCATGCTGTAGGGGGCGGTGCCGTAAGCGCGTAACGAGGGCCTCCGCGTTTGCAGAGGCCCTCGCGTGTTTATGGGGGCGGGCGGGCTCGCGGCTCCCCTTGTCCCCGCACTCCTCCCTCCCTTCTCCCCAAATGTTGCTTTTTCAATAACAGTTGACGTGGAGCCCACTCCAAGCGGTATGATGACCTCGATACAACGAGCGTGACAAGCATGAGAAAAAGGAGCACGAGCATGAACGAAACCATCAACGAACAAGCGCACGCCTACCGCTGCCGCCTCTTCCCCGGGTTCGATTCGCCGCTGATGAGCACCGATCCCGAATTCGTCGAGCGCATGGACAACTTCGCCTTCGGCGAGGTGCCGGCAAGCGACGACCTGGACGACCGCACGCGCCTCATGGCAATTCTGGCCGCCCTCATCGGCAGCCAGGCAACCGACCTGTTCAAGGCTATGGTGAAGGGCGCATTCAACGTGGGCGTCACCCCGGTTGAGGTGAAGGAGCTCGTCTACCAGTCCACGCCGTACGTGGGCATGGGGCGCATGCTGCCCTTCCTGTACGCGGTGAACGAGCTGCTGGAGCATCGCCTGGTGACGCTGCCGCTCGAGGGGCAGGCAACCACCACCATGGACACGCGTCTTGAGGCCGGCGCGCAGAAGCAGGTGGACCTGTTCGGCCCGCACATGGCCGACTTCTACCAGTCGGGTCCCGAGGAGACGCGCCACATCAACCGCTGGTTGGCCGAAAACTGCTTCGGCGACTACTACACGCGCACCGGCCTCGATGACGCGCAGCGTGAGATGATCACGTTCTGCCTGCTCATCGCGCAGGGCGGGTGCGAGCCGCAGGTTGTGAGCCATGCGCAGGCCAACATGCGCGTGGGCAACGACCGCGCCTTCCTCATCAAGGTGGTGTCGCAGTGCTTGCCGTACATCGGCTACCCGCGCTCCCTCAACGCGCTGCGCTGCATCGACGAGGCGGCACAGGCGGCCACGGCGCAAGCCGCCGAATAACGCACGCTACGACGGGCGCTCCACCAGGTCGATCAGCTCCTGGTGCGAGTGCACGTCGAGCTTCGCGTAAATGTGGCTGACGTGGGTCTTCACCGTGTTGTACGACACGGTGAGCTCGTCCTGAATGAAGCGGACGTTGCGTCCGCGCGCCAGATACTCGAAAATCTCCTGCTCGCGATCGGTGAGCCCGGCCGCTTTCCCGATGGCCGCGCACCGATCGGCGACGGGGGACAGCGGGCTGTCGGCGTCCGCGTTGGCGTCGGCGGCGTGCGCGGACACGAGCGGCGCAAGCGGCGTGATGCCCTGGATGGTTTGCGAGAAGCTGAACGACTTCTGCACGAGCACCACGTACGCCACGATGCCGAACACGATGCAGGCCGAGATGATGGACGGCATGGTGGCGTCGGCAGCCATGGCGTTCGTGAAGCGCCCGAAGTTCGCGCCGAGCAGCGTGCCCCATGACGCCATCGCGCTGCCCCAAGCGAACAGGGGCAATGCGCTCACCGTGTTCTTTGCCCCCAGCGCGATGAGCACGAAGTACATGAGAATCTCGAAGAAACCGGTGCCGCACGACAGCAGCGTGCTCACCAGCGAGCCGTTCGCCGTGACGATGGACACCATGAGAAATCCCGCCACCGAGCACAGGATGGACAGCTGGAAAAACGCGTCGGGCGAGAAATCCTTGCGGTTGAGCACCACGTAGGCCAGCACGAGACCGAGGGGCACAAGCGCTTCCAGCGCCAGCAGCGGCACGCGTCCCACCTCGCCGAACGTGAGCGTGTAGCCGTAGATGAAGCGGAACAGCAGCAGCGTGATGAACAGCTGATGGCCGAACGGCAGAAACGACGACGGCGCGGTGACCGCCGCCTGCGCCGGCGAGCCCTCCGCGTATACCTGGTTGAACAGCGGGCGCGCGTACGGCGCCATGATAAGCACGGTGAGCAGCGGAATGATGCAGAACAGTGCAAGGTTCACGCCCCACGGCAGCAGCGCGAACGCCCCGCGCAGGGCATACGCCAGCACGTAGGCCAAGGTCACGCTGATGCCGAGCCGCCGCATATCGAGCCCGATGCAGCCGATGCCCACGATGATGTTCGCCAACCCCGTGCCCACCGTGACCAGCGCCGCGCCGCACACGAGCACGGCCGGCAACGGCGCGAAGATGCCCGCCGTCATCACGAGCGACCCCACCACCATGGTCGACACGGTGGCCGCAAGAAACCGGCGGCTCGCGAACAGGCGCGGATACCAATACGACGCGAACGCAAGCGCAGTGAGCGTGATGCCGCCCACGACGGCGCTCGCTTCGCGCGTCCACAGGTATACGGGGTCGAACAGGGGGAAGGCGCTGTAGTTCAGCAGCCAGTACCCAATGAACGAGCCCATGAGCGCAACGGTGCACGCGAGAAAACGCTGCGGGCTCGCGGGCGCGGGCGTCGGCGAAGACGCCGATGCGGTATGCGGGAACGCGACAGCCATGATGCTCACATCCCCTCCCCGGACTCGCATCGTGCGGTGTTTCCAAGGGGCCATTCTAGCAGGAGCGGCCGGTTCACGAGGCGACGGAGGGCAAAATCACCCGACCCGTATGAGGGGCTTCACTCGGGTCGCGTGACGCTTTTCACCCTCGTTTTCCGTAGAGTTGAGGGCGTTCCACCCGATGCGCTGCGGCGCGTCGGCGATACACACCAGAGGAAGGGGAGTACCATGAAGGACACGAATAAAGGATTGAGCCGCCGCGCATTCTTGGGCTTGGGAGCTACGGCTGCCGCGCTTGCAGGCGCCGGCTTGGCGGGCTGCTCGCCCGCGGCTGCACCGACGAAGGAAGATCAGGCCGCTGCCGCCGTGAACGACTGGCTGGGCGAAGAACCTGAAATCCCCGAAGACAAAATCGTCGAGACCATCGACACCGAGGTGCTCGTGTGCGGTGCCGGCACGTCCGGCCTGTTCGCCGCATGCTCGGCTGCTGAAGAGGGCGCCAAGGTGGTGTGCCTGGAGAAGGCTGCCATCGGCGGCGGCGTGCGCGACAACCTGGGTTCGATCAACAGCCGCTTGCAGAAGGAAGCCGGCTGCGAAATCGACGAGAACGAAATCTGCAACGACCTGATGCGCTACGCCGACGGCTACTGCAACCCGCGCCTCTACCATATTTGGGCGCAGAACTCCGGCGAGGCCATCGACTGGTACCAGGATCGTCTGGAGGAGGCCGGCTTCCAGCTGTTCTTCGAAGCGGCCAACGACGCGCAGCCCACCATCTACAAGCACTGGGCCACGGGACACATCCCCAGCTGGCCGGCCGATGCTGAGTTCGCGGGCCTCAAGGACGTGACGAACGGCAAGATCGTGCTGGGCGACTACGCCAAGAAGGTGGGCGTGGACTTCCGCTTCACCACGCCGCTCGTGAAGCTGCTGCATGAAGACGGCAAGGTGACCGGTGCCATCGCGAAGGGCTCCGACGGCTACATCAAGATCAACGCCAGCAAGGGCACCGTGGTGTGCACGGGCGGCTATGCGCGCAACGAGGACATGCTCAAGGCGCTGCAGCCGCAGACCATGGACAAGTACTCGCTGTCCATCGCCATCGACGGCACCACGGGCGACGGCATCAAGTCCTGCCTGTGGGCGGGCGCTCACATGGACGAGGTGCACACGGCCATGGTGTTCGACCGTGTTGCCGTGAAGCCGGACGAGTTCGGCGGCTCGCAAACCACGGGCTCGCTGTTCTGGATGGGCTCGAACCCCTGGCTCAAGGTGAACCTCAACGGCGAGCGCTTCGCCAACGAGTCCGGCCCGTACGACTACATCCTGAACGCGGGGCTCACGCAGCCGCATCACACCATCGTGGACATTTGGGACTCGGACTACGCGAAGTACCTCGAGCAGTTCGACATCCACGGCTGCGCGCGCGTGTACCCCTTCGAGAACGGCGCTCCCACGAACATCACGCTCGAAGGCTCGCAGGGCATCAACGAGGGCCTGCTCGAGCAGGGCTACATCGTGAAGGCCGACACCATCGAAGAGCTGGCGAAGGGCCTGGGCATCCCGGCCGAGAACCTCAAGAAGACGGTGGATCGCCAGAACGAGAACTTCGACAACCAGGTGGACCCCGACTTCGGCAAGGAGCCCTTCCGCCTGTCCGCCATTCGCACGGCGCCGTTCTACGGCGTGCGCACCTCGGGCTACATGCTGTGCACGCTCGACGGCATCACCATCAACGAGAACTTCCAGGCGGTTGACGACGAAGGCAAGGCCATCGAGGGCCTGTACGTGACGGGCGTCGACTCGGGCTCGTACTACGCGCACACGTACCCGAACATGTCCACGGGCAACTGCTGCGGCCGCTCGGTGACGTTCGCGCGCATGATTGGCAAGGCGCTCGCCGCCAAGTAAGCTGCATTCATCCGGGGAGGTGCCAGAACGACGGCGCCTCCCATCTCCGGCCCCGCGCCCCTCCCTCCCTCGCGCGGGGCCGCTCCGTTCGCCACTGTCGCCCGATACGTACGGTTTTGAAGCCAAAACCGTACGTATCGGGCGACAGCGCGTGTGGCGAATGCGATGGGAATCGGGCGCTATTCCGCGCCGACTGCTTTGATGGCTATGTCGTCTTGTTCGAGCTCGTGGCGGATGCGGCTGACGAACGCGAGCGCAGTGGGGGAGTCGCCGTGCACGCACAGCGTGTCGGGGTGCAGGTCGACCAGCTTGCCCGTGACGGACAGCACGCCGCCTTCGCGGATGGCGTGCTTCACGCGATCGATGGCCTCCTGCTCGTCGCGGATGAGCGCGGCGGGGTCGTTGCGGCTCACGAGGCGCCCTTCGTCGGTGTAGTTGCGGTCGGCGAAGAACTCCTCGGCCGTGACCAGGCCCAGCTTGCGGCCCTCGTCCACCAGCGCGCTGTTCG
Organism: Eggerthella sinensis; assembly: GCF_003339815.1. Classification (GTDB taxonomy): domain Bacteria; phylum Actinomycetota; class Coriobacteriia; order Coriobacteriales; family Eggerthellaceae; genus Eggerthella; species Eggerthella sinensis. The sequence goes on along the minus strand of NZ_PPTT01000017.1, from coordinate 33,267 downwards.
CCAAACCCACCAGCACCAACGTGGGGTCCATGTCGCGCACGGCCTGCGCAAGCGCGGACGCCAACTCGGGGTCGACGGCGGCGTGGTTGTACAGCTGCCCGTGCGGCTTCACGTGCGCAAGCCGCACGCCCTGGGCGGTGCAGAACGCCTGCAGCGCGCCAATCTGGTACAGCATGTAGGAGTAGGCCTCGTCGGGCGACAGGCTCATGTCGCGACGGCCGAAGCCTTGCAGGTCGGGGTACCCCGGGTGCGCGCCGATGGCGATGCCCGCGTCCTTCGCCATGCCCACCGTGGTGCGCATGACCATGGGATCGCCCGCATGCTGCCCGCACGCGACGTTCGCGCTCGACACGAGCGGGATGATTTGGTCGTCCAGCCCCAGCGTGTACCGCCCGAAGCTCTCGCCGAGGTCGCTGTTCAAGTCGATGCGATACATAGGCAGCCTTTCGTCTTCCGTCGCTCGTTTGCCCTCCATTGTAAAACAACGCGCGCGACCCACGCGATCCTTTCCCTAGATTTCCACCTGCTGCCCCAAGCGAGCTGCGGCGGCTCGATCGACGGCCTGCTTCGCGGTGATGAGGTCGAGCAGGGCGAGGCCGGTCGCGTCGAACAGCGTCACGTCGTCGTTGCCCATGCGCCCGGGAATGGTGCCCTGCAGCACGTCGCCTATTTCGCCGACGACGTCGTCGCGGCTGATGACGCCCTGCGCGAGGGGCAGCTCCATCTCGCCGATGTGGCTGCACTGCTCGAGGTCGTCGGCGAACACACGAGCGCGTTTGAACAGGGCGGGGTCGACTTCCTCCTTGCCCGGCATGTCGGCGCCGACGCAGCTAAGGTGCGTGCCCGGCGCCACCCACTCGTCTGGGATGAGGGGCTGCGTTGCGGGCGTAATGGTGATGATGGCGTCGCTGCCGCGCACGAGGTCGGCCATGGTGTCCTGCCGCGCCGCGCGGAAGGCGACGCCGTCCAAACCCTGCACGTTGAACTCCGACGCCAGGCGATGGGGCAGCGAGGCGGCAAAGCGTTCGGCCTGCTCGTCCGAGCGCGGGTCGCCGATGACGACGGTGGTGAATTGGGGCAGGAGCGTCAACGTGGCGGCGATTTGGAAGACGGCCTGCTTTCCCGCGCCCATGACGAACAGGCGGGAGGCGTCCGCACGCGCGAACGCTTTGATGCCGAGGGCGCCCGATGCGCCGGTGCGCATGCAGGTGATGTAGGAGGCGTCCATGATGCCGAGGGGCAGCCCCGTGGTTGCGTCGAACAGCATGAGCAGCCCGGTGAACGTCGGCAGGTTCCGCGCGGCGTTGCCCCAAAACGTGTTGAGCAGCTTGGCGCCGTGCAGGCGCACCGTCCCGCCAATCGCGCCGGACTTGATGTCCATGACGCCCTCGTGCTCGCCGGTGAAACGGTGGCACACGTGGGGCCACACGTCCGTTTCGCTCTGCGCTTTCAGGCGGTAGACCGTCTCGACGCCGGCGATGACCTCGTCCATGGTAAGCAGCTGCTTCAGCTCGGCAGCGCTCAAAACGGGGATGTTCATTTTCCCTCCTTCTCCAGGTTCTCCAGGAAGCGGTCGAGGGCGGCAAGGCCGTCGACGAGCAGGCTCGCGTCGCCGAACCCGTACCCGAGGCGGAAGGTGCCGGGCTCCTCGAACACGTCGCCGTGGCAGATGAGCACCTTCTCTTCGTCGAACAGCCGCTGCCCGAATTCGGTGGCGGACAGGTCGTAGTCGTAGCGAATCATCGCCGTGGACCCGTGGCTCTCGCCGCAGTAGTGCAGGCGCGGATGGGCCTCCATCCAGGTGTCGAGCACCTCCTTGTTCGCGCGCACGATGCGGCGGCTCCGCTCGAGCAGGGCGTCGGAGTGCTCGAGGGCGATGGCGACGAGGAATTCGTCGATGACGCTGCCGCAGATGGTGTCGAACGACCGCCGGTTGAACAGGCGCTCGTAGGTGTCGCGGTCGCGCACGGCAATCCACCCGACGCGCGTGCCCGCCATGGAGTACACCTTCGACACGCTTGCCGTGCTGATGCCCTTTTCGTACACGTCCACGATGGAGGGCATGTAGTCGTCGTCCAATCCACGGTACATCTCGTCGAACAGCACGTAGGCGTCCACCGTTCTCGCGAGGGCCACGATGCCGTCCATGAGCTCGGGGTCCACGTAGATGCCGGCCGGATTGCTGGGGCTCGTGGCCACGATCATGCGGGTGCTGCCATCCACGGCGCGCTCGATTTCGCCGATGGTGGGCAGGTAGGCGTTCTCGGCCGTGCCGCGCACCTTGCGCACCTCCACGCCCAGGTTGGCGGGAATCGAGTAATGCTGCTGGTAGGTGGGCGTGAGCACCACGACGTTGTCGCCCGGTTGCAGCAGCTCGCTCAGCACCATGTTGTTGGCGCCCGTGCCGCCGTGGGTGGTGATGACCAGGCTCGGGTCCGCGGCGCGATAGAGTCCCGCGACGGCGTGCTTCAATCGCCGGCTGCCGTCGAATTCCCCGTAGTGCAGGCTCTTGTTGGCCAGCTCCTCAAGCACGGCATTGGCATCTTCGCCCACGTATTCCAGCATCTCGCGCACGCCGAGCGCTTTGACGCAGCTTGCCCCCAGGTTGTACGTGCAAAGAGGGTCGAGCGGGTTGAGCCACGATTCGAGCTTGAACTCTTCAATCTGCATGCGGTGCCTTCTTTCTTTCCGTGAGCGTTCGGTAGTTTCAGTCTAAAATGCGGGGGCAGCGTTACAAGGGGTATGATTTTGTGTATTGTTCAAACTTGAGCCATGCATTTTCGTGAATGTACCAAGCCCGTATGAGAAAGGCCGCGTATGAAGCTGACGTTAGGTGAGGTTTCACAGACGGAAAGTTTTGCCGACCTTGAACTTGTCGCTGGTAAAGAGGGGCTTTCGCGTACGCTGTCGACCTGCGCTCTGTTGGACTATGAGTTTGTGAAAAGTCTTAAAGACAAGTACGTCCATTCAAATTTTCACCAAAACCAACTGGTGATAACCTCCCTGCTGTACGCGAAGGACAACCCCTACCTCCTGCGCGATGCCGTGCGGCATCTCATTGATATCGACGCGTGCGGGTTGGTGGTGAACAACGTCTTCCGGCTCGAGCTTCCCGAAACCGTGCTCCGTTTCGCCGATGCGAAGGGCTTTCCCGTCTTCGTGGTGCGGAAGCAACCGTTCGACGTGTGCTCGTTCGTGGTCGGCCTGCACGACAACGTGAAGGATTTGGAGCGCGCCGATTTCGGCGACAAGGAAATCGGTTTTCTGCTGCATGCTCCCGCCGCGCCCGACGAGGTGCGCGCGAGCGCCTTGCGCATGAATCCGTCGTTCTACCCGCAGGTTGCCGCCTGCTACCTGCGCAAAGAGTCCGAGCTGACCACCGAGGAATACGTGCGCCTCGTGGATGCCTATCGGCAAAGCTCGCAGCACAGCAATCGCAACGCGCTGTACCGCTATCGGAACGGCCTCATGTACCTCGTTTCCCGCGAAGATGCGGGCCTCGAAGACGACGACGCGTCGTGGGACGACATGGTGCGCGGCATCCTCGGCGACGACGACGCCTATGCGGTGGGCGTGGGCGCGTGGCATTACGATTTGAGCGAGCTCGACCGGGCCATGAGCGAGGCGATTGACGCCGCGATGGTGAACCGCGGCGAGGACGCGCTGGTCACGCGGTACGCCACCATCGGATCGTATCAGGCCATTCTGCCGTTGGCGGATCAACCGGCCATGACGGAGTACGCGCGAAGCATCATCGAGCCGCTTATCGAGCACGATGCCGCGTACCACACCGAGCTGCTTCCCACGCTGCTTGACTACGTTGCCCGCGAGGGCAACCTGCGGCGCCTCGCGCTCGACCGCGGCCAGCACGAGAACACGCTGCGCTACCGCTTCGGCCAGATTGCGAAGGTGACGGGGCTCAATCCCATCCGCGCCGCCGAATACGAGCAGTTGGCGCTTGCGGTGAAAATCCACCGGTGCAAGGGTTGGATGCGGTAAGGCAGGCGTCTATTCCTTCAAGCTGATGTTTTTGGTATCCGTGATGAGCATGCAGCCCGGCGCGTGGGTGATGGCGAAGGGCGGCTTGCTGTTCATCACGATGGACTGGGGTGTGACGCCGCATGCCCAAAACACGGGCACTTCGCCCTCGTGGATGTCCACTGGGTCGCCGAATTCGGGATGCGCCAGGTCGCGCACGCCGATGGCCGCCGGGTCGCCGATGTGGATGGGCGCGCCGTGCACCTTCGGAATGGCGCCGGAAATCTGCACCGCCTGCACCACCTGGTGGTAGGGGATGGGGCGCATCGACATGACCATGTTGCCGGACATGCTGCCCGCCGGGGTGCACGGCACGCCCGTGAGGTACATGGGCACGTTGCGGCCCATGGTGTTGTGGCGAATCTCGATGCCGGCCTCGATGAGCTCGCTCTCGAACGAGAACGAGCACCCGATGACGAACGACACGAGGTCGTCGCGCCAGTAGTCTTCGACGTTCTCCACCTCGGCCACCAGTTCGCCGTGCTCGTAGATGCGATAGCGTGGGAAGTCGGTGGCGATGTCGCAATCCGATGCGCAGATGGTGGCCTCGCGCGCACCCACCTCGGTCACCTCGAGCAGCGGGCAGGGCTTCGGGTTGCGCTGCGCGAACAGGAGGAAGTCGTAGGCTTGCTCCTTCGGCAGCACGATGAGGTTCGCCTGCGCGTATCCGGGGCACAGCCCGCTCGTCGGCGCCGTGAACGCGCCCGAGCGAATAAGGTGCCGCGCCTCAACCGGCGAAGCCTCCAACATCTGCGCCCACACCTCGTCCGCCACGCCCTCCGGCTTCACGGGGACTGCATTCTCGATCATAAGGACTCCTTCGTCTTCGTCGCGAGAGACGGGCTACACCTCGCCCTTCAGGAACTTTTCGATGAAGCTGGTGTCGGCGGTTCCGGCGGCGAACGTCTCGTTCTCCATGATGGCGTACTGGAAGTCGAGGTTCGTCTTCACGCCCACCACCACCATCTCCTCCAGCGCGGTGCGCATCTTCGCGATGGCCTCGGTGCGGTCTCGGCCGTGCACGATCACCTTCGCAATCATGGAGTCGTAGTACGGCGTGATCTCGTAGCCGTCGTAGGCGGCGGTGTCCACGCGTACGCCGTTGCCGCCGGGCAGGTGCATCTGCGAGATGGTGCCGGGCGACGGCAGGAAGTGCTTCTCGGGCTGCTCGGCGTTCACGCGGCACTCGATGGCGTGTCCGCGGTACGTGATGTCGTCCTGCGTGAACGTGAGCGGGTCGCCCGCCGCCACGCGGATCATCTCTTCGACGAGGTCGGTGCCCGTGACCATTTCGGTGACGGGGTGCTCCACCTGAATGCGCGTGTTCATTTCCATGAAGTAGTAGTTCAGCTGGTCGTCCAACAGAAACTCGATGGTGCCCGCCGACGTGTACCCCACGGCCTGCGCCGCGCGCACGGCGGCTTCCAACATCTCGTCGCGCACGCGCTCGGTCATCACGGGGGAGGGGCTTTCCTCGATCATCTTCTGGTGGTTGCGCTGCACGGAGCAATCGCGCTCGCCGAGCGCCACCACGGTGCCGTACGTGTCGGCGATGATCTGCACCTCCACGTGGCGCGGGTTCAGCACGCAGCGCTCAAGGTACATGGTGTTGTCGCCGAACGCGCCCACGCTCTCGCGCTGCGCGATGGAGAACTGCTCGGAGAAGTCGCGCTCGTCGTAGCTCACGCGCATGCCCTTGCCGCCGCCGCCCGACGACGCCTTGATCATGATGGGCCAGCCGATCTCGCGGGCCATGACCAGCGCTTCCTCGGGGTGATGCACGGGCTCCTTCGTGCCGGGCACCACGGGCACGCCGGCTTCCATCATGGTTTTGCGCGCCTGGCTCTTGTTGCCCATGCGGTCGAGCACCTCGGGCGCGGGCCCGATGAACACGATGTCGTTCTCGCGGCACAGCTTCGCGAACGTCGAGTTCTCGGACAGGAAGCCGTAGCCGGGGTGGATGGCCTGCGCCCCCGTGCCCTTCGCGGCAGCCAGGATGGCGGCGATGTTCAAATACGAGTCGCGCGCGGCCGGCGGTCCGATGCACACGCTCTCGTCGGCCAGGTACACGTGCAGGGAGTGCTTGTCGGCCGTGGAGTACACGGCCACCGTTTTGATGTCCATGGCGCGGCAGGCACGGATGATGCGGACCGCGATCTCGCCGCGGTTGGCGATGAGGATTTTGTCGAACATGGTGCGCGCCGCCCTAGTGGACGTCGCCGGTGGCAACGCGGAACAGCGGCTGATCGTACTCCACCTGCGCGCCGTTGGCGGCAAGCACCTCCACCACGATCCCGGGGGCCGGGGTGGTGATCTCGTTCATCATCTTCATGGCTTCGACGATGGCAAGCGTCTGGCCCGACAGCACTTCCTGGCCCACCTTGACGAACGCATCCTCGTCGGGGCTCGGCGAGAGGTAGAACATGCCCACCATGGGGCTGCGCACGAGAATGCTCGACTCGTCGGCGTCTTCGACGGCCGCCGCTTCGTGGCTCTCGGTCTTGCCGGCCAGCAGCGCGCTCACGCGATCGGCCATGAGCGGCAGCGCGGTGGATGAGAGCGGGCCGTGGTTGCGCTCCAGTTCGATTTTCGTGTCGCCGTCGTCCACGCGCAGGGCCGTGAGCTCGGCCTTGTCCATGATGGCGATCAACTCTTCGATGGCTTTCGTATCCATGGCGGTTCTCCTAGCGTTTTGCGACGGGCTCCTGCAACGAAGTGCCGAAGGAGCCCTGCCTGTTCTCGTCTACGTCGTTGTGCGTTCGGTGGTGTCTGGTGCGTCCGGTGGCTGATGGGTCTTCTGCGGGATGCTTCCCAGGGCGTTGCGGTTGCCGATGCGCTCGGATCGGTCGGCGCGATCGATCCACAGCATGTCGGCCTGCGACTTGCGCGCCTGCTCTTCCAAAATGGGAGTCAGGCGGCGCGCCGTGCGTCGCGGCGAAATGCCGTCGGCGCTCGGCCGGCGCACCTTCAGCGCCAGCATCTCGAACAGTCGCGCCTCTTCGCGCAGCAAGGTCTGCGCTTCTTGCACGCCGATGGACTCGAAGCGAATGGTGCGGCCCGGCGGGCACTGCACGAGCTTCGGGATGTCCACGCTGGCGATGGTGCCGATTTTCGCGTAGCCGCCCGTGGTTTGCCGGTCGGCCAGCATGATGATGGGCCGTCCGTGGGACGGCACCTGCACGGCGCCGAATGCGACGCCGTCGGAAATGATATCAGATCCGCTCTTCGTCTCGATCTCGGGGCCGTCCAGGCGGTAGCCCATGCGATCGCATTTCGCCGTGGTGGTGTACGGCTGCCCGTAGAACGTGGCCAGGCCCTCGTCGGTGAACATGTCCTGCTGCGGGCCGGGCACCACGCGCACGGTCACCTCGTCGCGGTCGAACGCGTAGAACGCATTGTCGCCGTCGATGCGGTGGGACCCGAGGTTCGGTAGGAAGTCCACGCTCTTCGTGGTGAACGGCAGGTAGTCGCCCACGATGAGCGCGCGGCCCTTCCAGCCACCGAACTCGCACTTGAGGTTCGTGGAGCGGCTACCCATGACCTCGTCCACGCGCACGCTGTTGCCGCCGATGGCCAGGTAGCCGTAGCAGCCGGTGCGCGACGCATGGAAGCGCAGGATGGAGCCGCGGTGCACCATGATGGCGGCGTACGTCGGCACGGGTTCGCCGTCAAGCGTGGGGGCGAAGTCACCGCCCGTGATGGCGATGCACGTGTTCGTGGTGAAGCGCACGGTGGGGCCGGCCAGCGCGAATTCCAGCACGGGGGCGCCGGGATCGTTCTCCACCAGCAAGTTCGCGATGGCGAAGGCGCGATGATCCATCACGCCGTTCGTGGAAAAGCCGCTGCCCTGATAGCCGAAACGCCCGGTGTCCTGGATGGTAGTGATCACGCCGGGCTTCTTTACAACCAGACCCATGTCACTCGCCCTCCACGAAGATGCCGTACGAATACGTGTCCGCGGCCAGCTGCGCCTCGATGGCGGTGTACTCGTCGGGCGTGATGGGCACGAAGCGCAGGTACTCGCCCGCCGCGTACAGGATGGGTTCCGCGCGGTCGGGGTCGTAGGGCTTGAGCGGCGTGCGCCCGATGATCTGCCAGCCGCCGGGGGAGGCCAGCGGGTAGATGCCCGTCTGCGCGCCGCCTATCCCGACGCTGCCCGGCTCGATGCGGGTGCGCGGCGTGGCCAGGCGCGGCGTGTGCAGGCGCTCGTCGAGGCCGCCCAGGTACGCGAAGCCGGGCAGGAAGCCCAGCATGTCGATGAGGTAGTCGCGATCGGTGTGGATGGCGATCACCTCCGCTTCGGTGAGCCCCGCGTGGGCGGCGACGTTCGCCAGGTCGGGGCCGAATTCGCCCCCGTAGCACACGGGGATGGGCACGATTTTCCGCACGCTCAGATCGGCTTCGCCCACGTCGCGCAGCTTGCCGCGCAGCTTCGTGGACAGCTCGTCGAACGTGATGACCAGGGGGTTGTAGTACACCATGAGCGAGCAGAACGTGGGAACGAGCTCGGTGATGCCGGGTACGGGATCGGCGGTGAGGTTCTCGGCGGCCATGCGAATCTGAGCGCTCGTTTCGGCGGAGATCGCGTGCGCGAATTCCAGATTGAGCGCCGAGTCTCCTGCGATGGTAATGGTGAATCCCGCCATGCTCGTCCGTCCTCAGGCATATATGCGTGCTACACTTGGTTTACGTTGTCACCCTGAGCAAAGTCGAAGGGCCTTTAAATACGCGCGTAGCGCGACGCTGTTTTGTAAGGATTGTAGCATATTATGGAAAAGGCACTTTTCCTGGCCGCGTTCTTTTTCGCCTACACGGTCCAGGCCATCACGGGGTTCGCGGGGAACATCTTCGCCATGCCGGTGGGCACGACGCTGCTCGGCTTGGAGTCCACGGTGTCCATCCTCAACGCGATGGGATTCTTCGCGTGCGGCCTGCTCACGCTACTCAATCTCAAAAGCGTGAACTGGCGCGAATTGGGCAAGATTCTTGCGGTGATGATCGTGTTCATGGTGGTGGGCATCTGGCTCGATACGCTCGTGCCGCTGCACATCCTGCTGAAAATCTACGGCGGCGTCATCGTGATCATCGGCATCAAGAACCTCGCGATGCCGCAGCAGAAGTTCATGCCGGAATGGTCGCTGTGGATCATACTTGCGCTCGCCGGCCTCATTCAGGGCATGTTCGTGTCGGGCGGCGCGCTGCTCGTCATCTACGCGGTGCAGAAGCTGCGCGATCAGCAGCAGTTCCGCATCACGCTTTCTGCCACGTGGACGGTGCTCAACTTCATCTACGCGTTCATCGCGTTTCAGCAGGGGCATTTCACCGGCGGCGTCATCGAGATCATCATATTCTGCGTGCCGCTTGCCGTCATTGCCACGTTTTTGGGAAGCAAGCTGCAAAAGAAGATCAGCCAGGAGAAGTTTCTCAAGCTCACCTACGTGCTGCTGCTGTTCGTGGGCATCATCCTGTTGATTACGTCGTGAGGTGCCCGCGGTTGCATGGGGTACAATGAAGCCAGATGCAACCGAAGGAAAGGAACCATCATGGCGCAGGAATACGCCCGAATCTTCGCCGCACTCGACGGCGGGTCGACCCAGAAAGAGGTTGCGTTGCGCGCGATCTCGTTGGCGGCGGACAACCATGCGGAACTCATGTTGGGCCACGTCATCGATTCGGTTCCTTACGAAGCGTCCGGCGTGGATTTCGAAGCGCTGTGCGCCGAGGGCAAGAAGCGCATCGAGTCCGAGCTGGCCGACGTGCTGGCCGAGGCGCGTCAGAACCCCGACATCGCCTCCGTCGAAGTGAGCGTGCACGCGGGGCGCATCGCCGACACGCTCGAGCACGACCTCATCGAGCCGTTCGAGCCGAACCTCGTGGTGTGCGGCGAGCGCGGGCTGTCGAACATCAAGTACGTGTTCGTGGGCAGCGTGTCCACGTTCCTCATCCGCAACCTCCGCTGTGACGTCCTGGTGGTCAAACAATAGGAGAAGATGGCACGGCGGTGCTGAATTGGCGTATACTCGCTTTGGTCGGCGGGTATACGCCGATACTCCGGTAGGAAGAAGATGACCGATGACGACGCATGATGCTCCGGTTGAGAGTTCCGATACCTCTCAAAACGAGTACGGCCTGCTCATGGACATGCTCCGCGTCAGTGTGAGCAAGCACAAGCTGGACGAGAACTTCACGCTCGTGTGGGCGAACCCCCACTACTACGAGTTCATCGGCTATCCGAAAGACGAATACGAGGCGCTCTATCACAACTCGCCCCGCGAATACTTCGCCGACAATCCCGAGGATCTTGCGAGCATCGCCGAGCACGTGGTGGTTGCGCTCGAAAACGGCGACTCGGGCTACGAGTGCCTCGCGCGCATGCACGTGAAAAGCGGCAAGATCATCTGGGTGAAGTTCACCGCCACCTTCCTCGATGAGTATGTGGACGACTATCAGCTTTCCTATACCACGATGACCGACGTCACCGAGCTGATGGAGGCGCAAGAACGTTTGGAGCAGGCGAACGACGAGCTGGAAAAACTCGCCTTCGTCGACCCGGTGACCGGCGGCTTCAATCAGACGCGGTTCGATTTGACGGCGCGCCAGGCCATCGATCAAGCGGCGCCGGGCACATACGCGCTCGTGGCCATCGACATCAAGAAATTCAAGCTGCTCAACGAGGTGCAGGGAACCGACTGCGGCGACCGTGTGCTGCGCTACGTGCTGCATCGCCTGCAGGCCTATCTGCACGAGGACGAATTCGTGGGCCGTATCTCGGCTGACGAATTCAACATGCTGCTGCGCCTCGAGGATGCGGAAGCCATGGACGCGCGCATCGAAGCGATGGTGCAGGACATCAACAAGTACAACGATGACGCGGAACACCCCTACTTTTTCGCGTTCACCTTGGGCGTGTATCCCATCGACGATCCGTCGCTGTCCATGACCATCATCCGCGACCGCGCGAACGTCGCGCGCAGCTCGGGCAAGAATGCTGCGAGCGCGCGTCATTTCACCTGCGTGTTCTACAGCGAAGTTGATCGTCAGAACCTGCTCAACGAGCAGGATATGGAGAACCGCATGCGCGGTGCGCTCGAACGCGGCGAGTTTGTGGCGTACTTCCAGCCGAAGCAGAAGCTTTCGGACGGTGCGATCGGCGGGGCCGAAGCGCTCGTGCGGTGGATCGACCCCGAGCACGGCCTCGTGCCGCCGAACGACTTCGTTCCCTTCTTCGAGCGCAACGGGTTCATCATCGACGTGGACCTGTGCGTGTTCGAGCAGGTGTGCGCGTTGCTGGCCTCGTGGATCGAGCGGGGAATCCAGCCGGTGCCCATCTCGGTGAACATGTCGCGCGCCCACCTGCGCAGTCATGATTTCCTGGCGCCGTACGAGGTCATCCGCGCGAAGTACGACGTGCCGGTGGAATACATCGAGTTCGAGCTCACCGAGACGCTCGTGTTCGGCGACCCCGAGCTGTTCGTGGGCGTCATCAACGAGCTGCACGAGCACGGGTACCGCTGCTCGCTTGACGACTTCGGCAGCGGGTACTCGTCGCTCAACATGCTGAAGGATATCGACATCGACGTCATGAAGCTTGATCGCGCGTTCTTCCTGGCCGGCGATGACACGGAGTGCCGCGAGTGGTACGTCATCGAGTCGGTGATCGACCTGGCAAAACGCCTTGAGGTGGAAACGGTTGCCGAAGGCGTTGAAGAGCCGGGCCAGGTGGAGCGTCTGCGCGCCATGAACTGCGACTTGCTGCAAGGCTACGTGTTCTCGCGCCCCGTGCCGCAGCCCGAATTCGAGCGCATGCTGCGTGCGAGCCGTGCGTAGGCGGGTTCCGCGCTAGTTCTCGAAGTGCTCCGAGAAGCGGGCGATCTGCTTGTTCTCGCGGATGACCGCGGCGCTTTGCGGGGCCTCGATGCGCTTGAAGAAGAAGTGCAGGTAGTGGCCGAACACGTAGCCCACCATCACCACCGACACCGCCGTCTCGGCCACGAACAGCACGCTGAGCAGTTCGGGCACCACGATGCCGCTTGCCGCGAAGAACGCGAGCGCCTTGCCGAGCGCCGTCGCCGTGATGACGAAGGGGAAGGTCATGGCCGCGTAGCTGGGGTAGAACTTGAGGCGCAGCAGCACGGGCAGGCGGAAGAGCACCACCGCGAACAGCGCCTGCGCGAGCACGAGCATGACGCCGACGAACAACAGGTTCGGCTCGGGCGCCGTGGCCAGGTAGCCCACGATGGACAGGCTCATGGGAGCCGTGTAGATGCAGAACAGCGGACGGGCGCTTTCGGGCGCTTCGTGCTTCATGTAGCGGTACGTCACCACGGCAAGCAGCACCAGGTAGCAGGCGAATCCGAACCAGAACAGCACGTGGCCGACCTGCTCCATGCCGAAGGTGGGGGAGGTGGCGGAGGCCACGACGATGCCCACGTAGCAGATAAAGTAGGTGGGGAACACTTCGTGCAGCTTGAAGTGCGAGATGAAGCGGACGGTGAACCAGCCCATGAGCGCAAGGTGGGCGATGATGGCAGCCGACCATAGCACGAACGCGGGGATGTACGCGAGCGGGGCCAGGTAGCCTGCCAACTGCATGAGGGTCATGAAGAGGGTGGCGCTCACGCTTGCCATGATGGAGTTGTGCAGGTCGTCGCGAATCATGCCGGGGAAGAGGATGATCTTCGCCGCGAGCATGACGATGAGGAAGAGCGCCAACGCGCCGCACACGATGTGCACGATTTCGGTGTAGGGTTGCAGCAGATTGCCGAGTGCGGCAAGGCCGAGGGCAACGCCTGCGGTGGGGATGGGAACCTTTTTGATAATCTCGCGCACGGCGTAACCTTTCTACTGCCGCGCATCATACTCCTTGATGCGCGCGGGTGGGAGGGGCGCCGCGATGCTCCATGTGAAACACGCACGGCTGCGGCATGCGCCTATTTTTGCATGACAGTATGCAAAAGAAAACTTTTATATTCTTATGTTATGATAAGTTTATCTTATAGAATGTGCCGAATGCGTTGCTGCGTACCGTATGCCCAGGTGAAGTGCAGTATACGTACGGATGTTTCACGTGAAACATCGTGAAAGCGAGGATGCGTATGCAGGATTTTCGCGTGGAGACGTTTCTCACCGTGTGTCGCACGATGAACTACACGCGCGCGGCCGAGGAGCTGCGCATCACGCAGCCGGCGGTGTCGCAGCACATCGCGCACCTCGAGCGCGCGTACGGCGCGCCGCTGTTCACGTACCAGAACAAGAGGCTTGCGCTGACGGCGGCCGGCAAGGTGCTGCGCGACGCGCTTGCCACGATGGCGCACGACGAGCAGATGCTGCGCGAGCGCGTGCGCAGCGCGGCGGCCGGTTCGCGCGTGGAGCTTGCGGTGGGCATGACGCTGACGGCGGGCGAGTACCGCGTGGCCGGCCCTCTGGCCGACTACCTGGGGCGGCATCCCGAGCTGCACGCGACGGTGCGCTCGGGCGGTACGACCGAGCTGCTGGCCATGCTCGACGCGGGGGATATCGACTGCGCGTTCGTGGAGGGCTTCTTCGACAAGAACGCCTACGCGTGGGACACGTTCCACACCGAGCGGCTCGTGTGCGTGTGCGCGGCCGGCCACGAGTTCGCCGAAGAGCCGAAGCGCGTGGAAGACCTGTTCGGCGAACGCCTGATCATGCGCGAGACGGGGTCGGGCACGCGCGCGGTGCTCGAGCACGCCCTGGCGGCGCAGAACCTCACGGTGGACGGGTTCGAGCAGACGAGCGTGGTGGAGAGCCTCGACATCATCAAGATTTTCGTCGAGCACGATCTGGGCATCTCGTTCATGTACGAAGCGGCCATCGAGCGCGAGCTGGCGGCCGGTACGCTGCGCATCGTCGAGTTGGACGGCGCGCCCATCGAGCACGACATCGCGTTCATCCGCTTGAAGGATAGCGTGTTCGAAGCCGGGTTTCAGTGCTTCTTCTACGACTTGGAGCACGCGGCGGGACAATAGGGTATTGACTTGGAGTGCGCTCGAAGTTCTAAGATGACGAACGAACCTATTGAGAGGAGCACCATGAGACCGGATTTTGAGACGACGCCGAAGCTGGGTTTCGGCTGCATGCGCCTGCCGCTGCTCGACCCGAACGACCAGAAGAGCATCGATATCGAGCAGTTCAAGCAGATGGTTGACGCGTTCATCGACGGGGGCGGCACGTACTTCGACACCGCGTTCGTCTACCACGAGGGCACGTCCGAGACGGCGCTGCGCCAGGCGCTCGTCGAGCGCTACCCGCGCGAGGCGTACACCGTGGCCACGAAGTGCCTGGCCTGGGCCGCGCCCGATGAGGCGACGGCGAAGAGCAACCTGGCCACGTCTCTCGAGCGCATGGGTCTCGATTACGTGGACTTCTACCTGTTGCACAACGTGGGCGGCGAGCGCACCGCCAAGTTCGACGCGTACGGCATGTGGGACTTCGCGCTACGAAAGAAGGAAGAGGGGCTTATCAAGAACGTGGGCTTCTCCATGCACGACGGCCCCGACGCGCTCGAGGCGCTGCTGACGGCGCACCCGCAGATGGACTTCGTGCAGTTGCAGGTGAACTACCTCGACTGGGACGACCCGGTGGTGCAGGCGCGCCGTTGCATGGAGATTGCCGAAGCGCACGGCGTGCCCGTGGTCATCATGGAGCCCGCGCGCGGCGGCCGCCTGGTTGAGCTGCCCGAACGCGTGGCCGACGTGCTGCGCGCCGCGAGCCCCGAGTCGAGTCTGGCCTCGTGGGCGTACCGCTTCTGCATGAACCAGCCGAACGTGCTCACCGTGCTGTCGGGTATGTCGAACATCGAACAGGTGCGCGAAAACGTGGCCGACTTCCAGGCGAACCGCCCGTTCTCGGCGGCCGAGCAGGAAGCGCTCGACGCGGCCATCGAAACGCTGCGCGGCATGGCGAGCGTGCCGTGCACGAACTGCCGCTACTGCGTGAAGGAGTGCCCGCAGGGCGTGGTGATTCCGGAAATCCTGAGCCTGCTCAACCTGGAGCTCATGACGGAGAACCGCCCGTTCGTGAAAGGCCTCTACTCCTGGCAAGCAGCCCCCGGCCCCGCCTCGAAGTGCATAGCCTGCGGAGCCTGCGAATCCATGTGCCCCCAGGGAATCGACATCGTCCGAGAGCTAGAAGTAGCCGCCGAGCACTTCGAGTAGCAAGCCCCTGCGTACCCCAACCCCCCAACACCTTGCGTCCCCACACCTTGCGCCTCCCAACCCCCGAACCTTGCGCCTGGGAGCAACCATGCGTGCTGGGTGAGCTTCCCAGGCGCAACCAGGAAGCTTACTGGTTGCGCCTGGGTCGAGCCCCAGCCCGGTAAGTCTCCCGCCAGGCGCATGGGGGGGGCTCCCTTTACTCCTTCTTTCCCTAATCTTCGCGCACTTCTTACTTCCCCTTTCCCCCGTCTTTACCTTGCTTTCTTACGATGAATCTCGCTTGTTCACGAGACGAAAGAAGACGAGAGGAACGGGAAACATGACTGAAGGGTTTTTGAGCCGGCGTCAGTTTGTGGTGGGCGGCGCGGCGTTGACGATGGCGGGCGTGCTGGGCGCTCTGACGGGGTGCACGGCCGGCGGCTCGGGTGCTGCGGCGGGTGCGGCGCCGGCAACCGACGGGACGGCTTCGGCATCCACCGACCCCATCACCATGGTGTGGCTGCCCGACAACTCGTCCTCCGACCTTACGGCCTCGCGCGAGGCAATCGGCGCGGCCATCAAGGCGGCATGCGGACGCGAGGCCAACCTGCTCACCTCCACCGACTACAACGTGGCCATCGAGTCCATCGCGTCCGGCAAAGCGCAGATGGCGCTGCTGGGCCCCGAGGGCTACGTGCAGGCCAACAAGAAGAACCCCCAGGTGCTGGCTGCATTCACGAACAGCGACGAGGACGGCGGCCTCGACGGCGCCTGCTACTACAGCCGCATCTGAGTACGCAAGGAAGATGCCGACCGATACAAGAGCGGCAGCGGCTACTCCCTCGAAAACATCAAGGGCGCGTCGTTCTCCTTCGTGTCCGCCACGTCCACGTCGGGCTTCAAAGTGCCGTCGAGCGCCATCGTCTCCGAATTCGGCCTGAACAGCTCCGACGAGCTGTTGGAAGCGGGCGCGTTCTTCTCCGAGGTGCTGTTCGGCAACTCGCATCAGGGTTCGGCCGTCAACCTCCTGTCGGGCGATGCCGACGTCGCCGCGTTCGACGACGTGGACGTGGACATGTACCTCGACCTCGTGTCGGGCGAGGCCAACACGGTGGGCGCCGTCTACAAGGCGAAGGACAACGCCGAAGCCCCCTTCGACACCGTGCGCGGCAAGGAGTTCGTCATCATCGCCATCACGCCGGTGCTCAATTCGCCCATTTGCTTCAACGAGGGTGCCATCTCCGCCGACGACCGTACGAAAATCGTCGACTACTTCTGCTCCGACAAGGTGGCGAACGACCCGCAGATTTTCGTCGACCCCGACGACGAGAACGCCAAGGGCATCTTCGAGAAGGACTCCGAGAAGACCTGCTTCGTCAAGACTGACGACGCCTGGTACGATCCCATCCGCAAGCTGGGCGGGGCTGCGTAATGCGCGAGGTGCTGCTTGATCTGCATGATCTGACGAAGAGCTACGACGGCTGGTCGAAGTCGCTCGATGGCGTGAGCCTCCAGGTTGAGCGGGGCGAATTCGTCAGCATCATCGGCTCGTCGGGCGCGGGCAAGTCCACGCTGCTGCGGTGCGTGAACCGGCTCATCGACCCCACGCAGGGCACGGTGACGTTCGACGGCGAGGACGTGACGCACGTGCGCGGCCGCGCGCTGCGCACGTGCCGCCGGCGCATCGCCATGGTGTTTCAGCACTACAACCTCGTGCACCGCGCGACGGCCATCGAGAACGTGCTGCAGGGCCGTCTGGGCTACAAGTCTGCGGTGACGGGCATGTTGGGCCTGTTCAGCGAAGAGGAGAAGCGCCGCGCGTTCGAAATTCTCGACCAGGTGGGCCTTGCCGACTTCGCGTACACCCGCACCGACCAGCTGTCGGGCGGCCAGATGCAGCGCGTGGGAATCGCCCGTGCGCTCGTGCAGGACCCGCTGCTCATGCTGGCCGACGAGCCCATTGCCAGCCTCGACCCGAAGTCGTCGCGCACCGTGATGGAGCACCTGCGGTGGGCGGCCGACGAGCTGGGCGTGGCATGCCTCGTGAACCTGCATCAGGTTGAGATCGCCCTTGAGTTCTCCGATCGCATCATCGGGTTGGCCGCCGGCAAGCTCGTGTTCGACGGCTCGCCGGCCGAGCTGGACGACGCCACCATCGCGCGCATCTACGGCACCGCCGGAGAATGCGACGAGGAGGTGGCCGCATGACCGAACGCGTCTTGCGCCCGGCAGGCCTGTTCGCGGGCTTGCGCGCACGCCGCGCGGTGCCGCGCGGCCAGTACGACGGCTCGTTCTTCCGTCGTCGCACGATGGCCGTCGTGGCGGTGGCGCTCGTGTTCGTGGCGCTCGGCGCGCTGTCGGGCACGTACGTCGGCTTCGATTTCGCGCAGGCAATCCTCGACGTCCCAGGCGGGTTCGCATGGATGGCGACGCAATTCGTCCCCTCCTTCGCCTCCCTCCAGAAGCTGGGCACCATCCTGCCCGCCTTGGGTTCGACGATTCTCGCCTCGATCGCCTCCAGTTGCACGGCGGCGGTCCTGGCGTATATCAGCGCCGTGCTGGGCTCGCGCTCCGTGGGCGTGGGCGGACCGTTCCCCCTGATCGTGCGCGCCGTCGCGTCGCTGTTCCGCAACATTCCGGTGGTGGCGTGGGCGTTCATCCTGCTGTTCTCGTTCAAGCAGAGCGAGTTCACCGGGTTCTTCGCCCTCTTCCTCACGAGCTACGGCTACCTCACGCGGTGCTTTTTGGAGAGCATCGACGAAATGAGCGCCGGCCCCGTGGAAGCGCTGCGCGCGTGCGGCGCCAGCTACGGGCAGATCGTGGCGCAGGCGGTGGTGCCCATGAGCATCACGTCGGTGGTCAGCTGGGTGCTGTACATGATCGAGACGAACATCCGCGACGCCACGCTTATCGGCATCCTCACGGGCACCGGCATCGGTTTCGTGTTCGACGTGTACTACAAAAGCTTTCGCTACGACATTGCGGGCCTCGTGCTGCTGTCCATCATCCTCGTGGTCATCGCCTGCGAACTCATCTCGAACTTCGTGAGGAGGCGGATCATATGACGGGCTTGACGGACGAAGCGCGCGGAATGCGCACGTCGCGGTCGGGGAAGATCAAGGTGCACGTGGCTTCCAAATCCAACGTGTCGCTGTACGCGGTGCTGGGCGTGTTCGCGCTGGTGACGGTGTTCGCGCTGGTCACGATGGACTACGGGAAGGTGGCGTTTCCCGCGGCGATGGCGGCGGCTGTCGAAGACTTCGCCACCATGATGCTGCAGCCGGGCTTGGGCGGGCACTTCACGCTGCCCGATGTGATCGAGGGCCTGTTCGTGTCGCTGTCGCTGGCGCTGCTTACCACGTTCATCGGCGCGGTGATCGCGTTCGTGCTGGGGCTGCTGGCCTCGTGCAATCTGTCGAACAAGCGCGTGAGCAACGCCATCAAGGTGTTCATGTCGGTGGCGCGCGCCGTGCCCACCATCCTGTGGGTGCTCGTGTTCTCGGTTGCCATCGGCCTCGGCCCCGAGGCGGCGGTTATCGGCCTGCTGTTCCACAGCGTGGCGTACCTGGTGAAGGCGTACTCGGAGAGTTTCGAGGAAGTGGACCCCGGCGTGCTGGAAGCGCTGCGCGCGAGCGGCGCGTCGTGGTGGCAGGTGGTGTTTCAGGGCGTGGTGCCCGAGAAGGTGAACGAGATGCTGTCGTGGACGTTCATCCGCTTCGAGATCAACTTCGTGAACGCCGTGGCCGTGGGCGCCGTGGCGGGCGCGGGCGGCATCGGCTACCAGCTGTTCCTGGCGGGGAGCTTCTACTACAACATCCACGAAGTGGGCCTCATCGTCTACCTCTGCTTGGCCGTGGCCGTCGTCCTCGAAGTGATAGCCACCCAACTGCGAAAGCGCTACATCGTGCAGCGGTGACGAGCCCTCCTTTTCTCTCTTAATGCTGGTGAGACCCCTCTCAATCCCAACTCGAAAGGATTCAACGGTGCTAACCCGATACAACCGCACGCGAGCGCTCGTCGAGGGCGACCCCGCCGTGGCGCGCGCCATCGTGTGCGACGTGGAGCGCGATGAAGCACGGACTCCGGTCACGGTGCTCGACGAGCCGCGCGAAGAACTGGTCATGGTGCAGGCGCGCGAGACGGCGCAGGGAAGCTTGTTCTTCCTCGGCGAGGCGCTCATGACGTCGTGTCGCGTGCGCGTGGGCGACGCGGTGGGCCTCGGCCTCGTGCTGGGCAGCGATCGCTGCCGCGCCTACGAGCTGGCCGTGGCGGACGCCGTGTTCTCCGGCCCCGAGGCGGCCGCATGGTCGGCCACGTGGGACGGGCCCCTGCGTGCCGAACTCGCGCGGGTTGAGGCGCGCGACGAGCGCGAGGCGCGTCGTACGGCCGCAACGAAGGTGGATTTCTCGACGATGAAGGTGGAGTCATGATGATGAAAGATGGTGCGGAGCTGCACCGCGCACAGCGGGCGTTTCGCAGCGTGCTCGACGCGTTCGCGCATCCGGGCACGGTGCACGAGGTGGAGCCGGCCCCCGAAAACCCGGCGCGCCCGATTGCGCTCGATGCAGCGCTCGAGCTGGTCACGCGCTTGTTCGTCGATCAAGCGGTCACGTTCGGCGTCGCCGATTCCGAGGCGGACGCCGCGGCCGCGTACCTCACGAGCGAGACGCATGCCCGTCGCGTGGCCCTGCGCGACGCCGACTTCATCGTGGTGCCCGCGCGCGCCGATGCGCAGACGGCGTACGAGGCGGTGGCCGAAGCCTGCCGCGGCACGCTCGTGTCGCCCGAGAAGGGCGCGACGGTACTCGTGGGCTGCGCGCGTCTTGCCGGCGTGCCCGCAGGCGCGTCTGCCGCCGAGCCCGCCGAGCTGGCCGTGCACGTGGTTGCCCTGAGCGGCCCCGGCGTGGCCGACGTCAACCGCTTCGCCGTCGACCGCATCGACTGGCTGAACGCCCGCGCCGCACGCGGCGACGAATTCCCCTGCGGCATCGAGATCGTGCTGGTGGATGCCGACGGTCGCGTGGTAGCCGTGCCGCGCAGCTCGCAGGCGGGGGAGGTGCGCTAGATGGGCTACGTTGCCGTACGCGGTGGCGGCAAAGCCATCGAAGAAAGCCTCAAGCTGCTGGAATACGAGCGCGTGAGCACGTCGTCTGCCTGGGGCACCGACGAGATCGAGGGCACGTTTCCCGAGCTCGTCGACCAGGTGATGGGCGAGGCCTCGCTGTACGCGCCCCGGTTGGCCGCGCTGGCGCTCAAGCAGGCGCAGGGCTCGCCCGACGAGGCCGTGTTCCTGCTGCGCGCGTTCCGATCCACGTTGGAGCGCCCCTACGTCTCGCGTCCCGTGGACACGGGGGCGATGCGCGTTGCGCGTCGCGTGTCGGCCGCCTTCAAGGACGTGCCGGGTGGTCAGGTGCTCGGCGCGACGCGCGACTACAGCCACCGCCTGCTGGCGTTCGATCTGGAAACGGAAGGCGTCGAAGAGCTGGCCGAAAAGCGCAGCTGCCTGCGCGCCCATTTCGACGAAGCCGCCGAGGCCGTTGAAGAAGGGGTGCCTGCAACCATGCCGCGCGTGCTGGACTACCTGCGCGGTCAGGGCCTGCTGCCCGCGGTGGCGGATGATGCCACCGCCCCGGTCGATGCCACCATGGTGCCGCTTTCGTTTCCGGCGCCGCGCTCCGTGCGCCTGCAAACGCTCGCGCGCGGCATGACGCAGGCCGTCGAGGCGCTCGGCTACGCCGCCATCCGCGGCTTCGGTCCCGCGCATCCCACGGTGGGCGAGCTGCGCGCCGGACGCGTGGCCGTGTCGGTGGACCACCCGCTCGAGGCGGGCGGCGCCGAGGACGCGTACTACCTGGGATCGATTCCCGTGACCGAGGTGGAGAGCGTGTTCGAGTGCGAAGGTTCTTCGCAAGGTACCTCCGAGCAGGGGCTTTCGATGGAAGTCGGGTACGGCCTCGTGTTCGGACGCGCCGAGACGAAGGCCATCGCCATGAGCGTGCTCGACCATTGCCTTGAGCACGGGGATGCGCGCTACCCCACGGAGGACGAGGAATTCGTGCTCTATCACGTGGACGGCGTGGAAGCCACCGGGTTCATCTCGCACCTCAAGCTGCCCCATTACGTCACGTTCCAATCGAAGCTTTCCAGCGTGCGCAGCACGCGCGAAACGCCCGCTGCCGAGTCGAAGGAGGTCTCCGATGCAGCAGCGCTATAACTACGCGTTCTTCGACGAGGCATCGAAGCGCGAAATCCGCCGCGCCATCATCAAGGGCGTGTCCATCCCCGGGTACCAGGTGCCGTTCGCGTCGCGCGAGATGCCCATCGGCCGCGGGTGGGGCACGGGCGGCCTGCAAATCACGCTGGCCATCATCGGACCCGACGACACGCTCAAGGTGATCGACCAGGGCTCGGACGATAGCGTGAACGCCGTCAACATCAAGAAGCTCGTGGTGGACACCACCGATGTGGAGGTCACCGACGCCACCGAGGAAGCCACGCTCATCCAGTCGCGCCACCGCATTCCCGAGCACCCGCTGCGCGACGGCCAGATCCTCGTGCTGCAGGTGCCCACGCCCGAGCCGTTGCGCAGCTTCGAGCCGAGCGAGTCCGCCACGAAGCGTCTGCACGCCGAGGCCGACTACACCGGCGCCTGGCTCGAGCTGTTCGACCAGATCGTGCGCTACGACACCACCACGACCGGTGCCGACCATCCCGTTTTGGTGAACGGCCGCTACGTGATGGCCCCGTCGCCCATCCCGCGCTTCGACAACCTCAAGCTGCACCAGGCCGACCACCTCACGCTGCTCGGCGCCGGCCGCGAGAAGAAGATCTACGCCGTTCCGCCCCACACGAACGTGGTGCCGCTCGATTTCGAGGATTACCCCTTCGTCGTGGAAAGCTTCGCCAACAAGCGCTGCCGCCTCTGCGGAGCCGAAGGCGTCTACCTGGACGAACTGGTAGACGAAGCAACCGGCGAAACCTACTACCAATGCAACGACACCGCCTGGTGCGCCGCCAGCACCCAACCCCATGGGCCAGCGGACAGCCTCGCGGATCCGCAACCCCCTCGGCTGGCCCAAGGCGAGTGCTCCCGTCCCTCCTCCCAGAAAGGACCCTCTCATGCTTGATGCGCAGCGGTATGGCGTTGACGAGGCGCCGTGCCTTTCGGTGCGGCACCTTTCGAAGCGCTTCGGCGCGGGGTGCCCGCAGTGCCTGGCGCCGACGGCGCAGCTCGAGCGCAACGTGTGCCCGCAGTGCGGCACCGTGCACGCGGTGCGCGATGTGAGCCTCGACGTGTTCCCGGCCGAGATCGTCGGCATTGTGGGCGAATCGGGCAGCGGTAAATCATCCCTGATGAAGTGCCTGTTCTTCGACGAGGAAGCCACCGAGGGCGACGTGCGCGCCCGTCCCTTCGACAACGGCGCCGCCAACCTGCTCGCGCTCTCGTCGCAGCATAAGCGCGCCATTCGCAACACGGTGTTCGGTATGGTGTACCAGAATCCCTACCTGGGGTTGCGCATGGATTTCTCCAGCCTCTCGAACATCGCCGAGCAGATGATGGCCGCGGGCAATCGCAACGTGGGCGCCATGCGCGCCCGGGGCGAGGAGCTGCTCACGCGCGTCAACATCCCGCTGAGTCGCGAGGCCGACCCGCCGCGCCTGTTCTCCGGCGGCATGCAGCAGCGCGTGCAAATTGCGAAGGCGTTGTCGAACAACCCGCCCATCCTGCTGCTCGACGAGGTGACCACGGGCCTCGACCTGTCCGTGCAGGCCGCCGTGCTCGATCTCATCCAGCAGATACGCCGCGACTTCAACGTCAGCATGCTCGTGGTCAGCCACGACCTCGGCGTCATCCGCATGCTGGCCGACCGCACCCTCGTCATGCTCGACGGCCGCGTCATCGAAAGCGGTCTCACCGACCAAATCCTCGAAGACCCTCAACACTCTTATACCCAACAGCTCGTCTACTCGCTGTTGTAGCCCCGAAAGGAACCCTCCCATGGACAACAATTCTTGCATCATTCGCGGCGGCACGGTGGTGTGCGCCGACCGCGTGCTTCCGGAGTGCGACGTCGTGGTTATCGACGGGCGCATCGCGGCCATCGAGCCTGCGGGCGCCGATTTCGACGCGCAGCCCGACGCGACGGTGGGCGTGCTGCCGGTGGTGGACGCGCGCGGCGCTTACGTGGTGCCCGGCCTCATCGACATTCATTCCGACTACGTGGAAAACGTCGCCTCGCCGCGCCCGAGTGTGGTCATGGACCTGTCCACCTCGCTGTACAAGGCCGACCGCGAACTCGTGTCGCATGGCGTGACCACCATCTTCCACTCGCTGTCAGTGTACGGCGCGCACATCTTCGACCACAAGCCCATCCGCGACTTCGGCAACGTGAGCGCCCTCATCGAGCACGTGGCCGACCTGCGCGACGGCGAGGAGCGCGACCACCTCATCCGCCACCGCCTCCACATGCGCGTCGAGCTCGACTCCGTCGACCTGTACGACGATATCGAGCAGTTCCTGCGCTCGGGCAAAGTGGACCTCGTGTCGTTCATGGACCACACGCCGGGGCAGGGGCAGTACCGCGACCTGCTCGTGTTCGGCGAAACGCTCAAGGGCTACCGCGACGTGAGCGACGAGGACGTGCGTGACATCGTGCGCCAGCAGCAGGAGAGCGAAAAACTCACGTACGCCCAGATCACCGCGCTGGCAGCCGTGGCGCGCGAGCGCGGCGTGTCCATCGCTTCGCACGACGACGACTCCGAGGACAAGCTGGCGTTCATGGACGGCCTCGAAGCCACCATCTCCGAATTCCCCATCTCGCTCGACATCGCGCGGGCGGCGCGAGCGCGCGGTATGCACACCATTGCCGGCGCGCCGAACGTCATGCTGGGCCACAGCCATTCGGGCAACCTGAGCGCGCGCGAAGCCGTGCAGGCGGGCGCCATCGACGTGCTGTGCAGCGACTATTACCCGGCGGCCCTGCTCGACGCCGTGTTCACGCTGCGCGATGCGTGCGGGCTCGACATCGCCCGTGCGTTCGCGCTCGTCACCATCAACCCGGCGAAGGCTGCGGGCATCGCCGACGAAGTGGGCTCCATCGCGGTGGGCAAGCGTGCCGACGTGTTGCTCGTGCGCGAAATCTCGTGCGGCGACGGCGCGCGGCGCACGATGCCCGTGGTCACGCGCGCGTTCGTGGGCGGCCATTCGGTGTTCCGCTCGCACTATCCCGATCAGCCGTGCGGGTACGGCCGCGATGCCGAAGAGTTCGCATGCGCGGACGGTGCGGCGCAGCATCCGGTCGAGCAGACGTTGGTCGAGGCGGTGTAGCATGGCGCTTCTCGAAATCGACGGGTTGGAGAAAACGTTTCTGCTCCATCGCGTGAACCGGCGCGTGCAGGGGTGCCAGGACATTGCGTTCGCTATCGAGCCGGGGCAGTTCGTGGGCATCACCGGGCGCAGCGGTAGCGGCAAGTCCACCATCCTGCGCTGCATCTGGCGCACGAACCTGCCCGAGCGCGGCCGCATCCTCTACGACTCGGAGCGCTTCGGCGTGCTCGACCTCGCGCAGGCCACGCAGCGTCAGATGCTGTACCTGCGCGCCTACGAGCTGGGGTACGTGTCGCAGTTTCTCAACGCGTTGCCGCGGCAAACGGCCTACGACATCGTGCTGAAAAGCGCGCTTGAATCGTACGGTGCCGACGAGCGCGTCCGCGCCGAAAAGGAGACCGAGCGCATGCTGCGCCACTTCGACCTGGACGAGGGCCTGTGGGAGCTGTACCCGCGCACGTTCTCGGGCGGCGAAAAACTGCGTCTCAACATCGCCGCTGCCATGATCAAGCGTCCGCGCCTGCTGCTGCTCGACGAGCCCACCGCCTCGCTCGACAACGCATCGAAGCTCAAGGTGCGCGCTCTCATCGAGCAGCTGAAAGCCGAAGGCACCACCATGCTCGGCATCTTCCACGACCTCGAATTCATGGAAGGCTTGTGCGATCATGAGTTCAACATGCAGGAAGGGATGATGGCATGATCGAGGACCTCCACGTGCACTCGACGATGTCCGACGGCTCGGACACGTTCGCGCAGGTGCTTGAACAGGCGCGCTCCCGTGGCGTTGCGCGCCTTGCGTTCACGAATCACGACACCACCGCCGGGCTTGCGGAAGCGCGCGAGCAGGGCGAACGCGTGGGCGTGGAGGTGATCGGCGGCATCGAGGTGAGCGCGTACGACTTCGAGCGCGGGCGCAAGGTGCACATCCTGGGCCTGGGCATCGAGGAAGGGGCGCCCGCGTTGGCGGCCCTGTGCGGGCCGCTGCTGGAGCGGCGCAACGCGAACTCGTTGTGGCAGCTCGACCGTTTGGTGGAGGCGGGCTACGACGTGGACGTGAGCCGTGCGATGGAGCTGGCGCGCGCTTCGACGTGCCTGTACAAGCAGCATATGATGGCAGCGCTCACCGACGATCCATATCCGAGCGCGGGCTATCGCGCGTTGTATCGCAGCCTGTTCAAGGACGGCGGCATCTGCGACCGCGACATCGCGTACGTGGACGCGCGCGACGCCGTGCGCGCCATCGTGGAGGACGGCGGCTTGGCCGTCCTCGCGCACCCCGGCCAGCTGGACAGCTACGACCTGGTGCCCGTCCTCGTCGCCTGCGGCCTCGGCGGCATCGAGCGCTTTCACCCCGACCACACCCCCAAAGACCACAAACGCTGCGTCGACCTGGCCGAACGTCACAACCTCGTATGCACCGGAGGCTCCGACTACCACGGCACGTTCGGAAGCGTCCCACACGTGGGGTTTAGAGTGAGGGGGTAGAGCCCTCACTCATTCATGCGCCTGGGAGCAGCCGTGCGTATTGGACGAGCTTTCCAGGCGCAACCAGTAAGCTCCCTGGTTGCGCCTGGGTTGAGCCCCGGCCCGGCAAATCTCCCGCCTGGCGCACGAAATAATGCCCTCACCCTCAACCAAAACTTCAACCCTTCTCATTCTCCCCTCCTTTTCCGCTTCGGGTTACACTTGCACGACTATGAGAGAACGTATATTCCAGATCGTGCAGCGGGCTCGGCCGGGGGACAAGCTGAGCCATGCGTACGACATTTTCATCGTGGTCATCGCCTTCTTGAGCATTGTCCCGCTCATGTTCCGGCCTCAGGATGGGGGTCCGGGGTTTGCGTACGCCATGAACATGGTGGACGTGGTGACGGTGTACATCCTGTTCCTCGACTACATCTTGCGCTGGATGACGCACGACATCAAAACGGGCAAAACGGGCTGGAAGGAATTCGCGAAGTACCCCTTCACGCCGCTCGCCATCATCGACTTGCTGGCCATCCTGCCGTCGCTCGGCGTGCTGCCCGAAACGTTCAAGTTTCTCC
The DNA here is from genome assembly GCF_003339815.1 of Eggerthella sinensis. GTDB lineage: Bacteria > Actinomycetota > Coriobacteriia > Coriobacteriales > Eggerthellaceae > Eggerthella > Eggerthella sinensis. Next base: position 6,700 of record NZ_PPTT01000017.1, on the reverse strand, counting down.
GCGTGCTGCGCGTCACGAAAATGTTCCGCTACTCGAAGAACCTCACCATCGTGGCGAACGTGTTCCGCTCGGAGCGCAATACGCTGCTGTCGGTGCTCGTCGTGGCCGTCGTCTACATCTTCGTGAGCGGCCTCGTGATGTTCGTGAACGAGCCCGAGAACTTCGCCACCTTCTTCAATGCGCTGTACTGGGCCACGACGGCCCTCACCACCATCGGGTACGGCGACCTGTATCCCGTCACCGACCTGGGCAAGCTCATCTCCATGGTGTCGTCGCTGTTCGGCGTTGCCATCATCGCGCTGCCCGCCGGCATCATCACGGGCGGCTTCCTCGAGCAGATTCGCCAGTGTCGGGAAGACAGCGACGCGTACTTCCGCGCGCTCGAGCACAAGCCGTGGAAGGGCCGCACCATCGGTTCGTACGGCAGCGTGCGCGCGTACGCGCAGGCGCATCCGAAGGTGGTGGCGTACGGCGTCACCATGGCGGCATGCGTGCTGCTGAACGAGGTGCTGTACTTCGCGGCGAACGCGTTCGGCACGCCGGTGTGGCTCGACACCACGGGCACGGCGCTGGCTGCCATCCTGCTGGAACCGGCGGCGGGCTTGCTTGTGGGCTTCGCGAACAACCTCATCTTGGCCGTGCAGTTCGGCAACGCGGGCAACCTGCTCTACTACTGCTTGAGCGCCATCACCGCGCTCGTGTTCGGCACGCTGTTCGCGCGGGGCACGCGCGTCACGGCGCGCTCGCTCGGCTGGGCCGCGCTGTTCCTCGTGGTGGGGGAGTCGCTCATCTCCGCGGCGCTGGCGTTCTCGCTGGCGGGCGGGGCGCTCACCACGGGTGCCGAGCAGCTGTACGGCGGTTTGCTGGCGGGCTGGGGCGCGCCCGACGTGCTGGCGGTGTTCGGTGCGCTGCTGGTGGACAAGCTCATCGACACGACGGCGGTGTTCATCCTGGTGATGGGCGCTTCGCGTCTCGTCGTCGGCAGCCGCATCGACCCGGCGCACTGGTTCGCCGCTCCTGCCGCGCACGATGCCTCGACCGCGTCCGCTCCTGCTGCGCCCGCACCGCTCGACGACGCGGGCGCTTCCGCCCCCGACACCGCCCCCGCCGCGCCCGCATCCGCGCGCTTCGTCCTCGGCATCGACGTGGGTGGCACGCACACGAAGGTGGGCGCCTTTTCCGCCGACGGCGTTCTGATAGGCTCGCGCCTGTTCGACTCGCAGCGCGTGCTTGCCGACAGTTCCCATGCGCACCTGTCGAGCGAAATCGTTCCGGTGCTCGAGCAGGCGAACGTCGATCCCGCCGCCGTCGTGGCCGTGGGTTTGGCGGTGCCCGGCACGGTGGCCGCCGAGGAAGCGCTCAAGCTGTGCCCGAACATCGACCTCGACCTGCGCTCGTACAAGGCGTTCCTGCGCTCCGTGTTCCCGAAGGCGCGCATCGCCGTGCTCAACGACGCCGACGCGGCAGTGCTGGGCGATCGCTGGCGCGGCACGGCGCACGACCGCGAGAACGAGAGCGTTGCGTTCGTCACGCTCGGCACGGGCGTGGGCGCCGGCATCATCGTGAAGGGTCGGCTGTTTTCGGGAGTGCACGGCGCGGCGGGCGAATTCGGCCACCTGTGCGTGAACCCGGACGACGAGGCGCTGTGCTCCTGCGGCAAGCCGGGCTGCCTCGAACAGTACGCGTCCGCAACGGGGCTCGTGCGTCAGGCGCGCGAGGAGTTCGTCAATCGCGCCCTCGCCGCCACCAGCGGCGCCGCGAACGCTGCGGCCTCCGACGCAGCCTCCGACGCGGCTCCCGACCCCGCTGCTCTCTCCGTGAGCATCGCGGCCGCCGAGCAGGCGTTTCCCGACGCGCGTGCGGTGCTCGACGCCGCCGTGCGCCGCGACCCGGCCGCCCGCACCGCGCTCAACCGATTCTCCGACGCCCTCGGCTTCGGCCTCGCGCAGATGGCGTGCATCATCGACCCCGACCTGTTCGTGCTGGGCGGCGGCCTTTCGGAACGCGCCGACCTCTACCTCGACGCCGTGCGATCCCGCTATCGCGCCTGCGCCCTGTCGGTGTGCCGCGACACGCCTATCGTCGCCTCGTCGCTGGGTAACGAATGCGGCGTGTACGGAGCCGCCTTCCGCGCGTTCGAGCTGCTCGACGAATCTGCCGCGAACGCCGGCGATTCCCGTTGTGCCGCGCCCGACGACCCGCGACGTTGATCGGCATGCGCGCAGCGTGGTGGGCGGCCTTTGTGCGCTTCGTGCGCACCCACGTTGTGCTCGTGGTGTCGGCGGTGGCCGCGCTCCTCACGATGATCGCCGTGCCGCCCGACGCCGCCTACATGGGCTACTTCGACCTCAAAACGCTCGCGTGCCTCTTCGGCATCCTCGCCCTGGTGGGCGCCCTGCGCAACGCGGGCGTGTTCGAGGCGACGGCCCGCGCGATGGTGGCGCGCTTCTCCACCTGCCGTGCCGCCGTGAGCGCGCTCGTGGCGGTGACGCTTGTGCTGTCTATGGTGGCCACCAACGATATGGCGCTCATCATGATGCTGCCGCTGTCGGCGGCAACGCTGCTCAAGGCGGGGTGGGAGCGTGCGCTGCCCTTCGCTTTCATCATGCAGAGCCTCGCGGCGAACCTCGGCGGCATGATCGTGCCGTTCGGCAATCCGCAGAACCTGTACCTGTTCGAGCGCTTCTCCATCCCGCTGGGCGACTTCCTCGCTACCATGGCGCTACCGTTTGCCGTGTCGGTCCTGCTCATTGGCGTGTGTTGCGTGCTGTTCGCGCAGCCGACGCCCCGCATGGCATCCGAGGAGCTCCCTGCGTCCGAGCGCACCATGCGCATTCCGCGCGCCCGCACGACGGCCTACGTGCTGCTGCTCGCGCTCGTCATCGCGTCGGTGTTCCGCCTCGTGCCGTACCCGGTGGCGCTCGGCACGGTTGTCGTGGGCCTGCTGCTGCTCGACCGTCGTGCGCTGCGCTCGGTTGACGTCGGCCTGCTGCTCACGTTCGCGTGCTTCTTCGTGTTCGCGGGCAACATGGCGCGCATCCCGGCGGTGGAGGATACGTTGTCGCAGGTCATGGCTCACCATGCGCTGCTTGCCAGCGCGGGCGCCAGCCAGGTGATCAGCAACGTGCCCGCCGCGGTGCTGCTGTCGCACTTCACCGACAGCTATCCGGCGCTGCTGGTGGGCGTGAACATCGGCGGCGCGGGCACCCTCGTGGCGTCGCTTGCCAGCCTCATCACGTTCAATCAGTACCGGGCCGTGTGCACCGCGTTCGGACGCCGCCCCGGCATCGCACGGCAAACTGCGGGCGGGTTCGTTGCGCGCTTCACTGCGTTCAACGGCGTCTTTCTCGTGGTGTTGTACGCGGTTTGCAGCGCGGCGGGATAGCACTCCATCACTCTAGCGCGCTAAACCGTACGGCCCTGCGAAACGACCGCTCAGGGCCATTCCCGCCCAAAAATCCTTGCTCTTGCCCGCTCCACCTTTGATTAAGGGCGCGCGGGGTCTTATAGTAGTGCGACTGCATCATACTTATATTCTCATGTGTAGTGCCGATGCAGTGGAAAGGGGAGGAACATCATGAACATCAAGAAATGGGGCGCTATCATCGCCGCGGGCGTACTGGCATCGTCGCTCGCGCTGTTCGGTTGCTCGTCGAACGATCAGGGCAGCACCAGCAGCACGAGCGGAACTGATTCCGGGTACACGCTCATCAACGACGGCAAGCTGACGGTTGCAGCTTCGCTCGACTTCCCGCCGTTCGAGAACCTCAACGGCGACAAGCCCGAGGGCTTCGAGGTGGACCTCATGGGTCTGCTGGCCGAAGAGCTGGGCGTCGAGAGCAACTACCTGCCGTCCACGAAGTTCGACACCATCGTGCCGCTCATCCAGACCGGCGGCAAGGCCGATGTGGGCGTGTCGGGCATCACCATCAACGACGAGCGCCTCGAGCAGGTGGACTTCACCGATCCCATCTGCGACGTGAACCAGAGCATCACCGTGCTCAAGGACGCGGGCGTCACCGACGTTGCGCAGCTCGAAGGCAAGAAGGTGGGCGGCCAGACCGGCACCACCGGCTACGAGTGGGCCGCTGAGAACATCAAGGACGTCGAGATGGTGGGCTTCGACGAGATGACCGCCGTCTTCGCCGCGCTGCAGTCCGGTCAGATCGACGCCATCGCCGTGGACTGGCCGGTTGCGAACTACTATGTGAAGACCGCGTACACCGACTGCGAAATCATCAAGGAAATTCCCACGGGCGAGCAGTACGCCATTGCCGTGAGCAAGGAGAATCCCGAGCTCACGAAGGCCCTCAACAAGGCCATCAAGGCCGTGCGCGAGAATGGCAAGTACGACGAGCTCGTTGCCACGTGGCTGCAGTAACGCGCGGATAGAACGAACATGCTAACCCTATTCGCTCACGCGAAGAGGAACTTCGCTGGCATCGCCGTGGCTTTGGTCGCGGCGATGCTGGTGGTTTCATTCGCGTTGCCAGCCCAAGCGTTCGGACTCGATGTGGAACGCTGGACGGCCAAGCCGAACAAAGACGGCGACAACACCACGGTCATGGGCGCTACCGCCACGCGCGTCACGTGGCATGGACAAGCGGCCGAAGACGAATCGGTTGCCGCGGTCACCATCAACATGCCCGAAGGCACCACCATCGACGCCGAGAACGTGAAAACCACGGTGGTCGCGGGGCTCGATCGCCTCGAGGCGAGTGCGCAGGCAACCGTCGAGGGCACCACCGTGAACGTGACGCTCGACGAACCTGCGCCCGCCGGCGCGCTTGTCATGATCGAGTGCAATCGCACGCTTTTGCCTGGCGGAGGTGGATCGTTCGGCCTCGCGGGCACGTACACGACCGCCGACGGGCAGCAGCACGATATGCCGGCCACCGACCAGGTGATCAACGTGGTGGGCACGTCGCCCGCCGAGCAGCTTTCGTCGTGGCTGGCCGATCAAGACTGGGTGAAAGCGTGGAACACCAACAAGTTCCTGCATCTGTTCTTCGATCCCACGCTCATCGTCACGTCGGTGCCTGCCCTGGTTGCCGGCTGGCTCGTGTCCATCGGCATCGTCATCATCAGCTTTCCGCTGGCTATTCCGCTCGGCCTGCTCTGGTCGTTCTTGCGCATGGCGAAGAGCCGCATTCCGCGCGCCATCGGCGCCACATACATCAACATCGTGCGCGGCACGCCGCTGTTCCTGCAGCTGTACATCGCATTCTTCGGCTTGCCGCTCATGGGCATGCAGATGGACAACTTTGTGTTGGGCGCCATCGTGCTGGTTATGAACTCGAGCGCGTACCTGGCCGAGATTTTCCGTGCGGGCATTCAGTCCATCAACAAAGGACAGTTCGAGGCGGCGCGCTCGCTGGGCATGAACGGCGCGCAGACCATGCTGTTCGTCATCATCCCGCAGACCGTGCGCCGCGTCATCCCCACGATGACGAGCGAGTTCATCCTCATGTACAAGGACACCTCGCTGCTTGCCGCCGTGGGCGTCATGGAGCTTATGATGTACGCGAAAACCATCACGGCTGCAACGGGCAACGTCACGCCGTACATCGTGGCCGCAGGCTTCTACCTCATCGTCACCATTCCGCTGACGAAGCTCATCAACACCATGGAAAGCCGCATGGCCGGTGGCAGGCGTCGTAAGAAGAACCTGGCCATCACGTCGGAGGAGGCCGTGGTGCCCGATTCCGACGCTGCCGTGTCCAAGAGCCTGCGCATGTCCGAGACGCTGGCCGGCTCCAACCATATCAGCCACTAAGGAGGTGCGGATATGAGCGAAGAACAAACGCATGCCATCGGCGAACCTGTCGTCCGCATCGAGGGGCTGCACAAGGCGTTCGGCGACAACGTCGTGCTGCGCGGCATCGACCTCGAGGTGCAACGTGGCGAAGTGGTGGTCATCCTGGGTCCGTCGGGCTCGGGCAAGTCGACCCTGCTGCGCTGCGTGAACCTGCTCGAGACGCCCACGAGCGGCCGCATATTCTTCGAGGACACCGAGATCACCGCGAAGAAAACCGACATCAACAAGGTGCGCGCCAAAGTGGGCATGGTGTTCCAGAACTTCAACCTGTTCCCGCACCTCACGGCGAAGAAAAACGTCATGCTCTCGCAGCAGAAGGTGCTGAAGCGCAGCAAGGACGAGGCCGAGAAAGTGGCCGTCGAGCAGCTCACGCGCGTGGGCCTGGGCGACCGCATCGACTACAAGCCCTCCGAGCTGTCGGGCGGGCAGCAGCAGCGCGTGGCCATCGCCCGCGCGCTGGCCATGGACCCGCACGTCATGCTGTTCGACGAAGCCACAAGCGCGCTCGACCCCGAGCTCGTGCGCGACGTGCTGGGCGTCATGAAGAGCCTGGCGAAGGGCGGCATGACCATGATCGTGGTCACCCACGAAATGGGCTTCGCCCGCGACGTGGCCGACCGCGTCATCTTCATGGACGGCGGCTTCATCGTGGAGCAAGGAACGCCCGAAGAAGTCTTCGACAACCCGAAGTCCGACCGCACCAAGGACTTCCTAGGCCACATTTCGTAACAGAGGCGCCCCCTCGGGGGCGCCTCCTCTTTTTCGGGGTCGTGACCCCGCCCGGCGCGCGCAGCGCGGCGGGAAAAGAACCACCCGCTATGCGGGTGCGCGTCGAAGGCTCCGCCCTTGCGGGGCGGTGGCCGCCAGCTAGGGTTATGATGC
>NZ_PPTT01000016.1 GCF_003339815.1 Eggerthella sinensis | reverse complement strand
CCCCCTGAGGCCCTTTGTGCTACCATAGGCGCACGGTTACCGCAGTAGGTAGGGGGCTTCCTGTGCGTATCGAATCCATCGCGCTGTTTCTTTCCGTCGTCGAGAAGGGGTCCATCTCGTGCGCGGCGCGCGCGTCCTATATTTCCCAGCAAGGGGCGAGTTCCGCCATCAAGTCGCTCGAGCAGGACTTCGGCGTGGAGCTGTTCGAGCGCGGCGGGACGGCGCTGCAGCTGACCACCGCCGGCGAGCGCATCGCCCGCGAGGCGGCGGCGGTGATGGCGGCGTATCGGCGTCTGCAAACGGTCGCGGCTCTGGGATGCACGGCCGACGACGCCGAGACGGGTCCGGTGCGGGTGGTGACCACGCCGCACGCCATGCACGTGCTGTCGCCCATCTTCGAAGCGTATCGCGAGGCGAGCGGTGGAGGCGAGCCGTTCGTGTTCGTTGAAGAGAGCATCTTCGACATCATGCATGCCTACCCCTCGCTCGACGAGCAGGCGCTCCACCTCGTGAACATCCCCGCGTTCATGGACGGAATCATCGAGCGCGTCGGGTCGGCGTTCGAACCGCTCGTCGTCTCGGACCTCATGCTGTACTGCGGCCCCGGATCGCCTTTCCTCGAGCGGCGCCAGGTTGCCTGCACCGAGCTGGCCGGCGCGCGCATCGCCTGCTACAACGAAGCGCTGCTGATCCGTCTCGTGCGCCACCTGCTCAAGGACGTCGAAGGTGCCGATATCTCCATGAGCACCTCCAATCTCGAGCTGCTCGGCCGCATGATCGCCGAGCCCCATACGGTCAGCTTCACCGACTCGCTGTCGCTGTTCCTCAACGGCCTTCCCGCCGGATACGCCTGCGTGCCCATCGACGACAGCGTGCGCTTCGCCACGGGCATCCTCGGCCCGGTGCGCGGTGCGGCCGCCCGGCGGTTCGTCTCGTTTTTCCGTCGCTATCTGGAAACGGTGTGCGCCGACTACGTCAAGCGCTTCGCGTTCTCGTGGCCTCCGACCCCCGTGGATGAAGCGCTCCGATGAAGCTGACCCGCTACGACATCGACCAAAGCATCTGCCGCCGGTGCGGTTCGTGTCAGCGCGTTTGCCCGCGCGGCGCCGTGCTTGAGACGGATGACCGGTCACTCGTCATCGACCCGAAGCGCTGCGACCGGTGCGGGCGGTGCCGCGACGCGTGCAAGCTGCGCGCCATCGCGAAGCGCACGGGGCTGTTCGCCTGATCATCGCTCCTCCCAGGGCCTCCCACAACAAAACCTTGTGGGAGGCCCTGCTCTTTCCTGTTTGCCAACCGGGTTCGCGGTTCTCACAATCGGGAGTATCAGACGGGCTCCGAGGAAAGGGGGTTGCGGCGTAGCGGGCCCGAAACCGAGGAAAGGAGAGAGAACCCATGTCATCGGTCATTGATCTTCCCGACGGCGGCAAGATCGTCAAGACGAACTGCTTCGAGTGCCACGCGAAATGCGGCGTGCTCTGCGAGGTGGACAAGGACGGCGTGCTGGTGGGGGTGAAGGGCAACCCCGAAGATCCACGCAGCGAGGGCCGCATGTGCGGCAAGGGGCTGTCCGCTCCCAAGATCTTGTACGATCCCGACCGTTTGCGCTACCCGCTCCGCCGCTTGGGCGAGCGCGGCGCCGGGAATTGGGAGCAGATATCGTGGGACGAGGCCATCGAATGGCTGGCCGGGCGCGTCGAGGCGCTCACGGCCGACTACGGTGCCGAGACCATCGCGTACGGCCAGGGCACCGGTCGCGGCACGAACCAGTGGACGGGACGCGCCGGCAACGCGGGCGGGCGCGTGCATCACAGCCTGTCTCCCGGCAATATTTGCCTCGTGCCCATGATGGTGCAGGCGTTTTTGCAGTTCGGCATGTTCCCTACGTTCGACGGGTGCGATTTCGACCATGCCGACTGCATCGTGTTCTGGGGCGCGAACTCGGTGTGGACCGAGCCGACCTACACGTCGGGCCAGGTGGGACGCAGCCGTGATCGCGGGGCGAAGCTCATCGTCATCGACCCGTTCTTCGAGCATCCGCTGGCTGCTCGGGCCGACCATTTCCTGGGCGTGCGCCCCGGGGCCGACGTGTACGTCGCCTACGCTTGGCTCAACGTGATCATGAACGAGGGCCTGTACGATCGTGACTTCACCTTGAAGCATACGAATGCGCCCATGCTCATCATCGAGGGTGCCGAGGTGCCCCTCAACGAAGCGCTCGTGAAGGAGGGCGGCAATCCCCAGGCGATGCTCGTGTGGGACAAGGCCACCCAAGCCTTCGCGGAAATCCACGCCAAGGGCATCGATGAGGACTTGGAGTACCGCGGCATGGTCACGACGGTGGACGGTCAGGAGGTGCCTGTCAAAACAGTGTGGCTCGGGCTCAAGGAGCGCGCCGACCGCTGGACGCCGGAAGCCGCCGAGGAGAAGTGCTGGGTGAAGGCGGACGTCATCCGGGAATCGGCCCGTACGTACGCGACGGCTCCTGCGGCCACCATCAACGTGTTCCAGGGGCTCGAGGAGCAGACGAACTGCAAGGACATCCTGCAGCTGGTGAACTGCATCATCGCCATCTGCGGCAACCTGGAGAAGCCCGGCGGCAACCTGAGCATGCCCTTCTGGAACCAGATGGGCCCGCTCACCGGCTCCGATCCGGAAACGCAGAAGGAGCTGCGCATCGTTGACGAGCGCGCGGCGGGGACGGTGTACGGTATATCGAATCCCAGCTGCCTGTTCGAGGCCATGCGCACGGGCAAGCCCTATCCCATCAAAGGCTACATCATGGTGCAGGGCAACCCGCTGTCGTGGGCCGAGAACACGGCGCTCGTGAAGGAGTCGCTGCTGAACCTCGATCTGCTCGTATGCATGGACTACTACATGTCCCCCACCTGCGAGCTTGCCGACCTCGTGCTGCCGTCCACGCACTGGACCGAGCGCGACTACCTGGCCGACGAGGTGTGCAGCGAGTGGGTGTTCGGCCAGCAGAAGGCCGTCGAGCCGCTGTACGAGCGCAGGAGCGACGTGTGGTTCTGGCGAACCTTCGGTCATCGCCTCAGCCCCGAGTGGTGGCCCTGGAAAACGGACGAGGAGCTGTTCGACTGGCAGCTTGAGCAAACCCATGCCGGCATCACCTGGGAAGAGCTCAAGGAGAAGTGGATCCACCGGGTGCCCATGATGCCCTCGCGCGATTACGAGCGCAACGGGTTCGGCACACCCACCGGCCGAGCGGAGCTCTACTCGGTCATCGAGCTCATATCGGGTTCGAAGCCCTTCCCCGAGGCGACCGAGCCGAAGGAGAGCGTGTACGCCACGCCCGAGCTGGCGGCCGCGTACCCGCTGACCGGCGTGACAGGGCGCCGTTATCCCATCTACTACCATTCGGCGTATCGCGGCATCCCTCATCTGCGCGAGATCGTGCCCGAGCCGCAGGTGATCTTCCATTCCTCGCTGGCCCGCGAGCTGGGTATCGAGCGTGACGAATGGGTGTGGATCGAGTCGCCCACGGGCCGCATCACGATGAAGGCGCGCCCGAGCGACGGCATCGATCCGCGCGTGTGCGTCATACCGCACGGGTGGTGGCAGGCATGTCCTGCCCTGGGTCTGCCGGGATATCCCGACGGTAGCTCGAATGCGAACACGTTGACGAGCGATCGGGTGTACAACGACGAGTTCCTCACGCCGGGGCTGCGCAGCACGCTGTGCCGCATCGTCAAGAAGCGGGAAGGGGAATGACCATGACCGAGGCGAAACGTCGATATGGAATGGTCATCGACCTCGACAAATGCACGGGCTGTCAAGCGTGCGCCGTGGCGTGCAAGATGGAGAACGACGTCGATCTAGGCGTGTTCTGGAGCCGCGTGTACCGCATGGGGCCGGTGGGGGAGTACCCCGACAAGCTCGAGATGTTCTACTTCCCCAATCAGTGCATGCACTGCGAGAACCCAAGCTGCATAGCCGTGTGCCCGACGAAGGCAACTTACAAGACCGAGGACGGCGTCGTGCTGGTCGATTCCTCGAAGTGCTTCGGCTGCCAGTACTGCATCTGGGCGTGCCCGTACGAGGCGCGCACCCTTAACCCGCTTACGAAAACGGTTGAGAAATGCATCCTGTGCGTGCACAAGCTGGAGCAGGGGGAGAAGCCGGCTTGCGCGTACACCTGCACGACGGGGTGCCGCGTGGTGGGCGACCTCAACGACCCGGACAGCGAGGTCTCGCGCGTGCTGGCTGCGAACGCCGATCGTCAGTACCGCGTGCACCCCGAATTCGGCACGAATCCGTCCGTCATCTACCTTGTGCCGCGGAAAGGAGCTGAGACGCTATGCGCATCCATTGGCCGTTAGTCGTATCAACCGTCTGCCAACGCGTGGGCCTCGGCATGTTCGTATGCACGCTGCTGGCGAACCTCTGCTTCGGATCGGCGTTGCCCGTCAACTACGTGGCGCTCGCAACGCTTGCATTGCTGTGCGTCGGAGGGGTGGTCTCCATCTTCCATCTGCAGACCCCCGCGCGGTTCTTCAACGCCTTCTCGAATCTCGGCTCGCACCTGACGCAGGAGGCGCTGCTCACTCCGTTTTTGGGTATCGCGCTGCTGGCCTGCGGGTTCGACGGCATCCTGTACGACCTGGCCGGTATCGGCTTGGCCGTGCAATGCCTGGCCGCGCTGCTGGCGGTGGCGTTTCTCGTGTGCACGGGCCTCGCGTACCAGATGGGCTCGCGTCCTGCATGGAACACCCCCTTCGTGCTCGGCCTGTTTCTGCTGACGGCCGCCGAGGCGGGCGGTATCGCAGCTGTGGGCGTGTGCCTGCTCGTGCGGGGCGCCGCGCCGGTTGCGCTGCAGGCGAGCGCGGCGGCGCTGTTCGCCGCATGCGCGGCGGTGCAGTTAGCCTACGTCGCGCGCATGCGCCACGTCGGCTACGGCGTGAACGTGCAGGTCGGCGCGGCTCCGTATCGTACAGCCTACCTTGCATGGTTGACGTGCGGCGTGGCGCTCGTCGCCGCGTGCCTGGCGGCCGCGATCGCGCTTTCCTCGCCGCTTGCGGCATGGGCCGCGCTCGCGGCGTCCGCGGCGGGCATCGTCGCATGGACCGTGCTGTTCTTCAAAGGCGCGCTCAAAGTGAAGATGTTCCCCCAGTACCCGGTTGATCTGAACCTCGATATGTAGACAAGGTCGCATCGCGGGCGCGCGAGGGGCGCGCCCGCCCTTCAACAAAGGGGTCTCCATGAAAAAGAACTTCATCGGATGGCGCGTTGTCGTCGCCACCGGTTTGCTGTACGCATTGCTCGGTAACTTCGGGTTGGCGGCGGCCCAGCTGGCCATTCCCGCCATGGCCGTCGATCCGGCCGTCGCCATGAACCGCAGCATGATCGGGCTCGGGTTCACCGTGTTCATCCTCATGCAGGGACTGCCGGGGCCGCTCATCGGCAAGTTCATCGCGAAGTACGGCGCGAAGAAGGCGTTCATCGCCAGCTCGGTTCTCATCATCGCCACCGGCGTGCTCATGGGTCTGTTCGCGGGCGCGAGCACCGTGGCCTACGTCGTGCTGTTCGGCGTGCTGCTCAGCTTCTCCTGCACGCTCGGCGGCCAGATTGCCACCCAGACCACCGTGGGCAGCTGGTTCGTGCAGAAGCGCGGGCTGGCCATGGCGGTGACCATGGGCTTGGGCGGCCTCGTGGCGTTCGCCTTCCCGCTCATCACGAATGCGGCGCTCGGAGAAACGGGCGATTGGCATCGGGGCTTCTACCTTATCTCCGTCATGGCGCTTTTCGCGCTCGTCATCGCGTTTCTGTTCATGAAGGATACGCCTGCGGAGGTGGGGCAGGTGCCCGACGGCATGTCGGCCGGCGCCGAGGACGCGGGTCTGCCGGCGCAGGCGGCGAAGAAGCCCGTGCCGTCGGTGTACAAGAACATGCGCTCGAAGACGAGCAAGGAAGCGCTGCGCTGCCTGCCGTTCTGGCTGATCTGGCTCGGGTCGTTCAGCGTGTTCGTCGCGCTCAACATGGCGGTTTCCTCCGGCGTTCTGTACTTCTCGGGACTGGGCCTCGACACGGGTGTCGTCGCAGGTGCGGTGGCCGTGCAGGGCATCGCGGCCGTGGCCGTGAACCTCGTGATCGCGCCGCTGGCCGACCGCATCGAGCCGGCGCGCATCCTCGGCGTATGCGCGCTCTTGACGGCGCTCGGCGCATTTCTGGCGTTCATCTGCGGGCCGGGCGACGTCGCGATGCTGTACGCGTATTACATTCTGCTCGGCATCGGGTTCGGCGGCAATACGAGCGTCATGCCCACCGCATTCGCGAATTACTTCGGCATCGAGCACTTCCCGAAGATCATGGGCGTCGTGCTGCTGCTGTTGTCGGTGTTCTCGGCGCTCGTGCCGCTCATCGCGGGCGCGATCTTCGATGCGACGGGCACGTACGCGTCCATGTTCCTCGCGGTGGCTGTCGTCGGGGCGGTTGGCGGCATCGCCTCGCTGTTGGTGCCGTTCCCCAAGAAACGCTAGCATGATCGGGCGCCCTTCGGGGCGCCCGATTGGGTTTTCGCGTCATGCCCCCGGCATCTCGACTCGGTATTCCTGCCCGGTTTCGGCGTGGGGGCGGCCGGTTTCGGCGGGCGCCTTGACCGCGTTCGCCGGTTGCCTTTGAATTGCCGGGACGGCGCGCGGCGCGTAGGCGCGCTCGAACGAGAAAGGGCTTCCTTTGGGACATTCCGGGCGCGCACGACGCGATCCGGGCGCGTTGGCGCTCGTCGTGCTGCTGGCGCTGCTGCTCGCCGGGGCGGCTGCGGGGTTCGGCTATCTCGCCTGGCAACAGCAGCAGGCGGCCGATGCGGTGCGCGCGGTCGAGCGCGAACCGCTGCCGGCGGTGGAGCGCGCCTTCGACGCGCCTGCGGACGAGCCGGCGGAGAACCCCATCGACTTCGAGGCGCTGCGCCAGGAGAACCCCGACGTCTACGCGTGGCTCTCCGTGCCGAACACGAACGTCAACCTGCCCGTGCTCCAGCGGCCGGGAGACGACTTCTTCTACCTCGACCACGACCGCTACGGCGAGCCGGCCGTCGAAGGCGCGGTGTTCTCCCAGATGGCGAACGCGACCGACTTCTCCGATCCCGTCACCGTGCTGTACGGCCACAACATCGTGGACGATGCGATGTTCGCCACGTTGCACGCCTACGAGGACCCGGCGTTCTTCGCCGACAACCCCGAGCTGTACGTCTACCTGCCCGATCGCATCCTCGCCTACGAGGTGGTGGCGGCCTACGAGTACGACGACCGGCACATCCTCAACTCGTTCGACTTCTCCGATCCCGCCGTGCGAGCGGGCTACTTCGCATCGGTGCTCGCGCCCGACGACCCGAAGGCGAACGTGCGCGACGGCGCGCAGCTCGACGCCGACGACCGCATCGTGCAGCTCAGCACGTGCCGCTCGGCGTGGACGAGCGACCCGGTGCGCTATATCGTCACGGCCGTGCTCGTGGGCGAGGAACCTGCCACGTGAGCTGCGCGCCCGCTTTCGCAGCGGGCGGCGCCGCTTTCGTCGGAGGGGTCGAACGGCATGTCTCCATGCTCTAGCATGAAGTGGCTGTGGAATGCTTGCGCCTTCGGGTAGGCGCATCGACGAGAGAGGTGCTGATATGAAGAAGAAGCTGGCCGCGCTTTTGTGCGCTGCGATGCTCGCGTGCGCGCTCCCCGCGCTCGCGTGGGCCGACGAGGCGGCTGAGCCGACGGCGGATCAGGCGACCGCACAGGAGCCGGCGGCGACCCGCTCGATCGGGCCGTGGCAGGAGAGCGCGTCGAACGAAGACGGCTCGTGCCTCCTTTCCGGCGAGACAAGGGCGGCCTCGTTCGCCGTGATCGCTACGAGCGAGGTGACCGACGACGCTCTGGACGGCATGCCCTCGTTCAGGGTCGTTGCCGAGAACGCGACCAAGAAGATCGATTTCGGCGTGGCGCTTCTCGCGGGCGGCCAATACGCCGGTTGCAACAAGCTCGAGGTGCACGTGAAGCCGAGCGCGGGCAGCGCCGGCGTCGCCAAGACGTTCGAAGTGACGAGGGCCGTCGACCAGAGCAGCTTCAACTTCACGTCCGAGATGTTCAACCTCGGCGACCAGGAGGGCGATGCCTCCTACAACGCCGACTTCGTCGTGACGCTCGTCCCCTCGAAGGTGGATGCGGACGAGCCGGCCGCCGACGAGCCTGCTGCCGATACGCCGGCTGTGCTGCCGTCCGGCGCCGACACGGGCGCGACCTCGCCCAAGACCGGCATGGACGCCGGAGCGCTGGCGGGCGCCTCCTTCGGCATGCTGGCCGCCGCCGGCGCCGTGGTCTGCGCGCTGCGCCGCAAGCTCGCGAAGTAAGCAGGCCCCGCCGTTTTGAGCGAAGCGCCGCAAGGCGCGCAGTCGAAGGACCCCGTGAGGGGTCCTTCGTTCCGTCTATGCACATTCCCATAAATTTCTGCATAAAAGGGGTTACATATCGCGGGCAAACCGCATATACTGCGAGCAGTCCTTTAAAAGCGGTACAGAGAGACCGACAAGGTAACACCCCAAGCGTTCACCTCAACAAGAACGCGAGCGAGTAGAAGCCTTCGTCTGTCGCGAGGCTTTTTTTACGCCCTGCGCCAGACGCCGCCAACTCGGAGGCGAAGCGAACGCCCGGCCCGGCCGGAACGTGCGCGGAACCTGGCGGATACGCAGGTCCGTCTGTACGCACTCGACGTTAGAAAGGGTGTGTATGAACGACGCAGGAACGGTCAAAACCGTCTGCATGGATGCAGACGAGATCGAGCGCTCGCTGACGCGCATCGCGCATCAGATCCTCGAGACCAACAAGGGCGCGGGCAACATCGCGCTCGTCGGCATCGTGACGCGCGGCGATCTGCTCGCCAAGCGCCTGGCCGAGAAGATCGAGCAGATCGAAGGGACGAAGGTGCCCATCGGCAAGCTCGACATCAGCTTCTATCGCGACGACTTCGCGACGCATCTCTCGCCCGAGGTGCACTCCACCGACATCCTGTTCGACCTCGACGGCAAAGACGTCGTGCTCGTGGACGACGTGCTGTACACGGGCCGCACCATCCGCGCCGCCCTCGACGCGCTCATGGACATCGGCCGCCCGGCCACCGTGCAGCTGGCCGTCCTCGTGGACCGCGGCCATCGCCAGCTGCCCATCCGCGCCGACTACGTGGGCAAGAACGTGCCGTCCGCGTCCGACGAGAACGTGCGCCTGTTCCTCGAGGAAACCGACGGCAAGTCCGAAGTAGAGATTCTGGAAATCGCACCGGGCTCCCGCGCGGGTTCGGCACCGCTGGGAGGTGAATAGGGCATGGCCTTCAACCACAAGCACCTGATCGATATCACGGAGTACTCCGCCGACGATATCATGACCGTCCTCGAGACGGCCACCCGCTTCAAGGAAGTCAACGAGCGCCGCATCAAGCAGGTGCCCACGCTCAAGGGCGTCACCGTGGTCAACATGTTCAACGAGCCGTCCACGCGCACGCGCTCGTCGTTCGAGATCGCCGAGAAGCGCCTGAGCGCCAACAGCCTGAACTTCGGCGGCAGCTCCACCTCCACGGTGAAGGGCGAGAGCCTCGTGGACACGGTGGAGACGCTGTGCGCCTATAAGATCGACATGATCATCGTGCGCGACAAGCACGCCGGCGTGCCGCGCAAGATCGCCGACGTTTCCGGCGCGCACGTCATCGACGCGGGCGACGGCAAGCACCAGCATCCCACGCAGGCCCTGCTCGACCTGTACTCCATCTGGGAGCGCAAGGGCGACCTCGCCGGCCTCAAGGTGGGCGTCGTGGGCGACATCGGCCACTCCCGCGTGTGCGGCTCGCTCATCCCCGCGCTCAAGATCATGGGCTGCGAAGTCACCGTCGTCGCGCCGCCCACGCTCATGCCGGCTCGCCCCGACATCCTCGGCGCCGACCACGTGACCACGAAGCTCGACGAAGTGCTGCCCGACCTCGACGTGGTGTACATGCTGCGCATCCAGCGCGAGCGCCTCGAAGGCGCGCCGTACCCGTCGCTGCGCGAGTACAACATGCTGTACGGTCTCACGAAGGACCGCGAGCACCTCATGAAGCCCGACGCCCTCATCTGCCACCCCGGCCCCATCAACCGCGGCGTCGAACTGGATAGCTACATGGCCGACCACCCGAAGCGCTCGGTCATTCTCGATCAGGTCTATGCCGGTATCCTCACCCGCATGGCCGAAATGTACCTGCTGCTCGGAGGGAGCGAAGATGGCCTTACTGCTTAAGAACGCCCACGTGATCGACCCGCAGGTCGGTCTGAACGACACGTGCGACATCCTCGTGCGCGACGGCAAGATCGTCGAGATCGGCACCGATCTCACCATGGAGAAGGGCGTCGAGCGCGACCTCGAGGGCAAGATCGTCGTGCCCGGTCTCGTGGACATCCACGTGCACCTGCGCGAGCCCGGCTACGAGCTCAAGGAAGACATCGCGTCCGGCACGCGCGCCGCGGCCCACGGCGGCTTCACGGCGGTGTGCTGCATGCCCAACACGAAGCCCATCATCGACAACGCGCTGGGCGTCGAGTACGTCCAGGCGCGCGCCGCAGCCGTCGGCAAGTGCCGCGTGCACGTGGCCGGCTCCTGCTCGCAGGGGCTCAAGGGCGACACGCTGTCCGAGATGGGCGACATGGTGGCGCACGGCGCCGTCGCCTTCACCGACGACGGCCGCGGGGTGCAGGGCACCGGCATGATGCGCCGCGTCATGGACTACGCCGCCCAGTTCGACCGCGTGGTGATGAGCCACTGCCAGGACGAGGACCTCGTCGGCGACGGCCAAGTGAACGAAGGCGTCGTGTCCACGCGCCTCGGCATGCTGGGCTGGCCGGCGGAGGGCGAGGAGATCCAGATCGCCCGCGACATCGCGCTGTGCCGCCTCACGGGCTGCCCGCTGCATGTCCAGCACCTGACCACCGCCCGCGGGTTGGACCTCGTGCGCGCCGCGAAGGCCGAGGGCCTGCCGGTCACCTGCGAGGTCACGCCGCACCACCTGTTCCTCACCGAAGACGCCATCGGCGACGACTACAACACCTCGCTCAAGGTGAACCCGCCCCTGCGCACGGCCGACGACGCCGCCGCGCTGATCGAGGGCGTCAAGGACGGCACGGTGGACGCCATCGTGACCGACCATGCGCCGCACAACGACTTCGAGAAGAACGCCGAGTTCGAGCTTGCCCCCTTCGGCATGATCGGCCTCGAGACGTCGCTCGCGCTCGTCATCACGAACCTCGTGAAGCCGGGCATCATCAGCTGGGAGCGCGCTATCGAGCTCATGGCCGCCAAGCCCCGCGAGATCCTGCGCGTCGAGCGCGTGGCCCTCGAGCCGGGCGCGACGGCCGACCTCACCGTCATCGACGAGGACGCCGCCTGGACGGTCGACGCCGCCGACTTCCTGTCGAAGGCCGTGAACTCGGGCTTCATCGGCGCCGAGCTGACGGGTCGCGCCACCGACGTCTACGTGGGCGGCTACGCCACCCTCGAGGACGGCGCCATCGTCGAGTAGCGCGCCTGCGCACCGAGCACTTCGCGGCCCCCGCATCGCCTTCGATGCGGGGGCCGTTTTGCTACCGGTCGCTCTCGCTCGGCGTCGGCGAGCCGTTGCGGGCGAGAAGCATGAGCTCCTGCTGGGAGTGCACGCAGCATTTCGAGAATATGCTGCGCACGTGCGTGCTCACCGTGTTGATGGATACCACGAGCTCATCGCGGATGAAGGGCCGGCTGCGTCCGGCCAGTAGAAGGGCGGCCACGTCGGTTTCGCGACTCGTGAGGCCGTAGGCCGCTTGGAGGGCCTGCGCCTCCTGCCTGCATAGAAGCCCGATGCCGTCTTCGCTTCCGACATCGGCGTCCATCGTGCGCATCCCGGCGTCGTCGTCTCCGCGTGCGGCGCTCGGCCGGTCGAACAGCCAGGCCGGGTTGAACCCGGTGACCATGACGGCGAAGATCACCGTCGCCATGAGCGCGATGGACACCTCCATCATGCCGTGCGCGTCCATCGACTCAACCACGTACAGGCCGATGACGCAACCGGCGAAAATGCCGAGCCCCTCGCCGAACGCATACGTGCCGAGCAGCCGCAGGGCGTTGCCATGCGAGCGGTGCAGACGCTTGCACATGCCAATCCAGCTCCCGAACTGCACACCGAACATGCCCAGGAAGTTGATGGCGTAGGCAAGCATGCGCAGCTCGGCGTTGTCGTAGTCGGCGAAGATGGGAAGGTAGCTGAGCATGAACAACGGCAGGCTCCACCGGTAGGCGAGCGAGATGTTCAAATAGCGCGACATGCGCAGGCACAGCAAGAACATGGCGAACGACAGCGCGCAGGCGAAGGAGAACGGCAGCAAGTAGTGGGTGAAGCGATCTCCGGTGAGGCCTGGGGTCGATATGATGCGGAAGAACGCCACCTGCAACCACGACACCGTCATGAGCGTGGCGAACGAGAGCAAACCCTGCCGGTCGTCTTCGCCGCGTTTCGGGAGGCTGCGTTCTGCCCGAGGAGCTTTTTTTGAGTGCTCGGCGACGTTGCCGCGCACGGCGAAGAACGTCGAAGCGGCGATCATGAGGACGAGCGCGAGGAATATGGGGATGTGCCCCTGTTTCGTAAGCAGCAGCACGAAGTACAGGGCGAAGGCCAACGTGAACGACAGCGGAATGGCGAATTCCGCGTACGCCTCGTCGTAGGAACCGAGGCGCGCTCCCCACAGCAAGATGAACAGCGCGATGGCCGTGCCGGTCAGCGCTCCGCCGAGCGGATACAGCTGCCAGAACAGGCCGGGGAAATCTGCCCATGCGGTCATGGTGACGTAATTGCCCACGACGGCGCACGCAAGCGCGAGCGCGCCCACGATGCGCCCTTGCAGCGGGCGATCGGGTATCCGGACGAAGCGGGAGGCTGCGATGCCCACGATGCCCCCCAGGGCTTCGAAGAGCCCGCTCACCATCCAGATATGCTCGAGGTTGTACACCGTCGTCACGCCGACGGGCGAGTTCTCGTAACTTGCCAAACCGCAGCCGAACAGGCTGCAGTACACCCACGCGAGGAAAAGCGCGAATCCCAATGTTTCACGCACGTACAACGATTTATAACGAGTGCAGTATTCTCTCATGGTTCCTCCCACGCTCGATTATAGGGCATCGACCCGCTGGGCTTTCTGAGGATGACAAGCTCGTCATCTCGGATGCAACTCTGTGACCAGGCACGATGCAAAACTCACTTGATCAGGTGAGGCTCGATCAATCGATTTTACCGTCAAAAATCCCTCGACTAGGTGATGAAGCCCTTGGTGCCGGAGCGCTAGACTCCTCGCTCGGAGAACCCCGAATGTCGAAGGAGGAGAACGAATGGGGGACATGAATATGGATCGACGCACGTTCGTCGAGGCGATGGGGGCGCTCGGCGCGCTGTCGCTCGCAGGCGCGAGCCTGGGAGCGCATCCGACGGTCGCCGTTGCCGCCGAGACCGCTTTCCCGGAACCCGGGACAGGCAAGCCCATCGAGGCGCGCATCGATCCCAAAACAGGGGACGTTACGGTCAACGAAGACGTGATCGTGCGGTACTCGGGCTGCGTGGGATGCTACAGCTCGTGCGGCAATCGCGTGAAGCTCGACCGGGCAACCGGGCGCGTGCTGGGCGTGGGCGGCAACCCGTACAACCCCGCGTGCGCATACCCGTACCTGAACCACGAGGAGCCGCTCGAGGAGGCGTACCGCTCGATGAGCTATGCCAACGGCAAGGGCAACATGCTGCACGGGACGGTGTGCGGGCGCGGCAACGGCACGCTCGACGCGGTCAGCCAGCCCGATCGCATCACCGTGCCGCTCAAGCGCGCGGGCAAGCGCGGCGAGGGAAAGTGGAAGCCCATCGGCTGGGATCAGCTTATCAAGGAGGTGACCGAGGGTGGCAAGCTGTTCGCCGACATAGGGGAAGATCGCGACATCGAAGGATTCAAAGCGCTCTGCGACACGTCGACGCCGATGAACCCCGAGCAGCCCGATCTGGGCCCCGTCTCGAACCAGCTGGTCATGTTGGGCGGGCGTGCCGACGGTCGCGGCGCGTTCAGCAGCCGCTTCGCCGCTTCGTTCGGCACCCTCAACCAGTACGGGCACGTGTCCAGCTGCGCCGGAGCCAATGGCGCGGGCTCGCTTCTGCAAGAATCGGTCAACACCATGATGCCGGATCCTGAAGAGGCCGAGTACGCGCTGTGGTTCGGCGGGTTCCCCGGAGCGAGCGGGATCAACTTCCAAAGCTCGGCCAAACGCACCACGAAGAACCTCGCAGCAGGCAAGCTCAAGATCGACGTCATCGATCCCACGCTTGCGAACGGCGCCGTGACGCCCACGATGCCCGGCATCAACTGGGTTCCCATCAAGCCGGCCACGAACGGCGCGTTCGCCTCGGCCCTGACGCGCAGCATCATCGACGGCAATCGCCATAATGCCCGGTTCCTGGCGTTTCCCAACCAGGAGGCCGCCGTTGCGGGCGGGTACGCCTCGCATACCAACGCCTCCTACCTCGTCATCGTCGACGAGGAGCATCCGAACTACCGCAAGCTCATGCGCGCGGCCGACGCGGGTATCGAGGCGCCCGAAGTCAAGGACAAGGCCGGCAAGCCGGTCGAGCAGTACGTCGTTGTCGACGAGTCCACCGGAGAGCCGGCCTTGCACTCCCAGTGCTCCCAGGGCGTGCTCGAGTACGAGGGCGAAGTGAACGGCGTCAAGGTGCGCACGGGCTTCCTCCTGCTCAAGGAGACGGTGAGCGCCTACACGATGGACGAGTACGCCGATATCACGGGCATTTCCGTGGACGAGCTCGAGCGCATCGCGAAGGAGTACACCTCCCACGGCGTCAAGACGAGCATCTGGGCCAATGGCGGTTCCTGCATCGCGGTCAACGGACTGGACGCCTCCATGGGCACGGTCGTGCTGCGCGCCCTCATCGGGTCGAACCAGATGACCGGCGGCAACGTGCCGTACAGCATGACTCCCGTGGCCATGGGCAACGGGGCGCGCTACAAGCTGAACGACATCGAGGGCAAGCCTGACGTATCGGCCAAGAACGCCACGGCCATCGCGCGCACGGGCAAGGCATGGGAGGGCATGGCGGAGTACGCCAACCGCGTCGCGGCTGGCGAGAAGGCTCCCAAGCCCACGCTGCCCTGGTACCCCAACGCGCCGCTTTCGGACGCCCAGACGCTTATGTCCATCGTCAACCGCTACCCTTACCAGGCCAAGATACTCACCACATGGATGAACAACGTGCTGCAGGCCACGCCGGGCGCGATGCGCGACGAGGTGATCGACCGGTTCAAGGATCCGGCGTACGTGCCCCTGCACATCGCCTGCGACCTCGTCATCGGCGAAGGCACTCAATACGCCGACTACGTCGTTCCCGACGTCAGCCAGTACGAGAGCTTCGGCATCCCGCAGGTGGGAACCGCGTTCACGGGCTACGGCAGCACGGTGCGCTGGCAGGTGAAGGAGCCCGAGAGCATCCAGCTCGACGACGGACGCCATGCGAGCTGGGAGGCGTTTTTGGCGGACGTGGCGAAGGCTTGCGAGCTTCCCGGTTGGGGCGAGGGCGCCATCAAGGATGTGGACGGCAAGGCGTGGCCGCTCGACGATGCGGTCGACTACTACCTGAAGGCGGTGGCGAACCTCGCGTACGGCGAAACGCCGGTCGAGGACATCTCGCCCGAAGAGGCGCGCCTGCAAGGCCTCGACGAGCTTCCGCCTGCGTTCGCCGATGCGGTGTCGGCCGAGGAGTGGCCGAAGGTGCAGAGCGTGCTTTCGCGCGGCGGACGCTACTGGCCCATGTCGTTCATCTTCGGGGACGACGGACGCAGCAGGTGGTACGAGGACAACTACCGCGCCTTCGTATACAGCGAGAAGCGAGCGCTCGCGAAGAACTGCTACTCGGGCGAGCGGCTACCCGGCACACTGCACTATCGGCCCCAGACGTTCAGCGACCTGTCACCCATGACCGAACGGTTCTCGACCGACGAGTTCCCGTTCACGGCTTCCGAGCACAAGCCGCGCTTCCGCTCGGTGTCGATGCTGGCGAACAGTCCCATCATGCGCGACCTGTGCGACCACAACTACATCGAGATCAACGAAGAGGATGCCGCCGCCCTCGGCATCGCCGACGGCGATGCCGTCAAGATCACGAACCCGATCGGCGACGTGAGCACGGGCGAGGCCATGGTACGCGCCGGGCAGGTGAAGGGCGCGTTCAGCTCGTCGTTCGGTTACGGGCACCGCGCTTACGGCGCGCAGGACGTCGAAGTGGATGGAACGCTGACGAAGGGCAACCCCGCCATCGCCGCGGGCGTCTACGTGACGACGATGCTCGATCCCACCGTCACGACCGACGGCGTGCTCGGCATCATCGCGGACAACGACGCTTCGTGCCCCGGACGCTCCGGCGGCATGTTCAAAATCGAGAAAGCGTAAGGAGGAGCTCCCATGAGCGAACAGAGACTGGGTATGGTCGTCGACCTCGCGCTCTGCATCGGCTGCAACGCGTGCGCGGTGGCCTGCAAGCAGGAGAACGACGTGCCGTTGACGAAATTCAACACGTGGGTGGAAAGCTGGGACGTGGACGACGGAGGACGCATCCGCCGCGCCAATCTGCCGAAGCTGTGCAACCATTGCGCGAACCCCGCGTGCGTGCACGTGTGCCCGACGGGTGCCAGCTACGTGGATGCGGACGGCTCGGTGCAGATCGACGTCGATAAGTGCATCGGCTGCAAGTACTGCATGGCCGCATGCCCTTTCGGCGTGCGCTACGCCAACGAGGAGACGGGCGACGTGCATAAGTGCACGTTCTGCCACCACCGCACGGCCAACGGGTTGCTGCCGGCGTGCGCCGGGACGTGCGTGACCCATGCGCGCGTGTTCGGCGATCTGAACGATCCCGACAGCGACGTATCGAAGCGGCTGGCCGCGGCGGACGACGCGGGCGTGCTGCTCGACGATATGGGCATGAACCCGTCGGTGCACTACCTGGGCTTGGACAAGACGATGGCGATGGAGCGCGTGTCCGCCGTGCACAAGGGCGGCAACGTGAAAACGCCGTACGAGGGGAGGCTGTAATGGTGTGGGACGGTATCGTCGCCTGCGACCTGTTCTTCGCCGGATTGGGTGCGTGGGCGTTCGTGTTCACGGTGCTGGCCGGCGGCAGGGGCGCAGCAGCGCGCAAGGTTAAGCTGGTCGGCATAGGGACGGCGTTCGTCGCCGTGGCGCTCGGCGCGCTCATCCTGGCGGTGGACGCTCGCGGCGGGCTGCTGAACCCGTTGCGCTACCTCAACTTGCTGGGCAACTTCGGGTCGGTGATGACGTGGGGCGTGGTGCTGATCAGCCTGTTCCTGGCGTCGGCGTTCGCCTGCCTCGTGCTGCTGGCGCTGCGCAAGGACCCGCCGCGCGCCCTCGAGCTCGTCGGGTCGGCGCTGGGCGTGGGCGTGTCGCTGTACACGGGCGTGCTGCTGAGCACCGCTCCGGCGTTCCCTCTGTGGAACCTCGCCGTGCTGCCGGCCGCGTTCGCGGTGTCGGCCGCTTACACGGGCTATGCGGCATACGGCCTAGCCGCGCGCATCGCGGGTGCAGACGGCCAAGCCGCGCCCGCGTGGATGGGCAAGGCGGGCATCGTGCTCCCCGTGGTCGAGGCGCTGCTGGTCGTCGCCCTTCTTGCCGTGGTGTCGGCGACGCAGGGCAGTGCCGCCCTGTCCGCGGCGGCTTCTGTGGCCCAGCTGCTGACGGGCGTGTACGCGGCAGCGTTCTGGGGCGGCGTGGTGGTCGTGGGATTGGCGGTGCCCTGCGCGCTGGCCGTCGTGCGCGGCAAGCGAGGCGAAGCGGCACCCGGCTGGATGGGTCCCGTCGAATGGATCTGCATCCTCGTCGGAGGACTTGCGTTCCGCTACGTCGTCGTGATGGCGGCTGTGCCGCTGTTCGCCTAAGGGAAGGGGTTCGAAGATGAACGAGGAGGAGCCGTTGTCGGCGGACGCATGCCGAGGATTCGCCGTCATCGCCCGCGCTTGCGTCGAGGCCTTGGCGAACGAGCCGGTCGAGGAGGTCGTCGACGGCGTGCGCCGCGCGGCGCAGGCAGTGGGCGAGGCGCGGTTCGACGGGGCGAGGGCCGACGCGGCGCTTCGACAGCGCTATTACGACCGGTTCTTCGTGTCGGCGAGCCCCTTCTTCCTGCCGCTGTGTGAGAGCACCGTGCGGGGCGCGGTGGAGGAGGGCGGACGCCTGAGGTACGCGCCCGCCGGCGGTGCGCGGGCCGATCATGTGCTGGCGTGCTATAGGGTTGCGGGCTTCGAGCACCGCGACGTCGGGGGCTTCGATTTGGCCGTCAAGACGCTGAAGCCCGATTCGATGGTCGCCGAGCTCGCGTTCATGGCTTCGCTCGCCGATGCCGCTGCCGCCGACGCGGAAGATCCTGCCGCAGCTCGCAGGGCGGCCTTCCTGCTGCGGCAGTTCGCTTGCGAGCACGCCGCCGGCTGGTTCGCCGCGGCAGCGCGCTACGCCGCGCGCGCCGACGACGATTTCTATGCTGGCGTATGCACTCTGGCGGCGCGGGCCGTTAAGGCCGTCGCCGCCTGAACGGAGGGGGATGAGGGGCGCGCGATGCGCCCCTCATCGTTTCGTGCGCGCGGCGGCGTTTAGATCGCGCGACCGACGTCGTTGCCGGCGCGGATGGCCAGCGCGATGTTGAACGGTTCGTTGCAGTCGCCGATGGCGTAGGTCTCCGCGACCGAGAGCCCGTCGAGCAAAGATGCGTTCGGCGTCATCTCGGCGCCGTCGACGATGGCGTCGCAGTCCACGGTCACTTCGGTGCCCACCTCGGTGGCGATGACGGCCTTGCCGTCCTTGGCGTCTTTGATGGACGCGCCCGGCCACACCTTCACGCCGAGGGCGTACAGCGCCGTGGTCATGAAGCGGATGGCGTGCTGCGACTGCTGCATGTCGAGCTCTTCGTTGGCGTGGGGCGTGACGATGGTGACGCGCTTCTTGCGCACGGTGAGCCACAGCGCGCAGTCGAAGGCCTGGGCGTTCGAGCCGTGCACGATCACGTTATCGCCCATCTCGGCGGCCATGAAGGAATCGAAGTCGATGACGGGCGCGTCGCCGGGAATGTCGGCCTTGTCGCGCACGCCGCCCACGGCGAGGATGACGGCGTCGGGGGCCTCGGACTCGATGAACGCCCGGTCGACCTCCTTGCCGGTGGTCACCTGCACGCCCGTGACTTCGAGCTGGCGCTTGAGGTAAGCGGTGAGATCGTCGAGGTTCTCGTGGGGTCCCTTCACCATGCTCGCAAACGACAGGAGGCCGCCGAGCGTGCCGCTCTTCTCGTAGAGCGACACCTCGTGCCCGCGTGCAGCAGCGATGCGCGCGGCCTCCATGCCGGCGGGGCCGCCGCCTACCACCATGACCTTCTTAGGCGACGAGGCGGGCTCGAGCTCGTAGGTGGCCGGCCCGTTCTCGGTCATAACGCGCTGGGTGAGCGCATTCACGCGGCAGTAGCCCATCTTGCGGTTCAGCTCGTTGCTGCCGATGTGGCAGTGCAGGCAGCGCGTGCAGGGGGCTATCTCGTCGGCGCGGCCGTCGCGCAGCTTGGACACGTACTCGTTGTCCACGGTCAAAGGCCGGGTCATCATGTAGAAGTCCACTTTGCCGTCGGCGAGCGCCTGTTCGAAGAAGTCGGGCGCGTGCGCCGGGTCCATGTACGTGACGGTGCCGCAGGGGATGGAGACGGCCTCCTTGTAGCGCGCGACGACGTCGATGAGCATGCCCGCGCCGCTATGGTCGGCGATGAGCGAACCCTGGAAGTGGCGCTTGAAGTCCCATTGCGTGCCGTAGCCCGTGGCACCCTCGATGCCGTAGAGCAAGAAGTACAGATCGCTCGCGAACTGGCAGGGATGGTTGCCCAACGGCCCGAGCCGCAGATGCATGGAGTCGCAGCCGGCAGCCTCGAACAGCTTCGCGAACTCGATGCCTTCCTCGATGGTGATGACGAGGTTGCTTGGCGAGGTCAGCGTGTTGTCGAGGTCCATGAGCGTGGCGTTGTTGGTGAGGTTGTCGTTCTCCTCGACGCAGTCGATGAGCATCTGCACGACGAAGTCGTCGCCGCACGCCTGCTTGATCTTCTCGATGCATTCGGTGATGAACCGGGCGCGGTTCTCGAGGCTGCCGATGCCGTACTGGTCCGTGCGCGTGTTGTGGTAGCGCGACAGGAAGTGCTCGCCTATGTTGAAGCCGGCGGCGTTGATCTCGAGCCCCTTGAAGCCGAAGCGCTGGATGGTCTGCGCGAGATTCACGGCGATGTCCTCGACGGCGACGATCTCGTCGACGGAGAGTTCGGCCACGTCGGGTCCGAAATGCGCCCACTGCAACCCGAGCGAGGCGCCGTGCTTGGCGCATTCGTCCACGAGGCGCGTGCAGAAGCTCTCGGCGTCCGCGTCGGCGGTCTCCCCGGTGACGAGCGATTCGAGCTCGCCTTCGACCCAGATGAGCTCGACGCCGCCCTTCGCGAGGTTCACGTAGTACTGGAAGAATTCGTCGGTGAGCCCGCCCAGGTAGGTGGCCGACCCCGCCGCCGACTTGATCATGCGGTGGCTCGACTCGATGGATCCTATCTTCACCGGCGAGAACAGCGTGGAGAAATCGGTCGTGCTCTGGCGGTAGTCGTAGTCCTGCGGGTTCACGTACGCGGCCGGGATGAGCTCGGATTCGCCCGCTGAGCCTGCGGCCGCCGATCCTGCCGCGTCCGCGCCATCCGCGGCCTTCGTCGCGGGTGCGGCGCTCGGCGCGCATCCCGCGAGCCCGGCTCCCGCAACCGCGATGCCCGCTGCGCCGAGCCCGGTCAAGAAGCTTCTTCTCGATATCTGCGTTTCCATGTTCTCCTCCTGATTGTTTCCCGTGCGCGCCGCGTCCTGCGTGTACATCGTCTGGTTGCCGTTCGCTCGCGGCGCCTCGCCTCCCTTCGGCGATGAGGGAAAGGCTACGCGACGTAAGGCGGAAACGCCTCACATGCGGCATGTGAAATAGCGGAAAGCGGGTTGGGAATTGCCACATGGCACGGGCGATTTCGAGAACAACGATTACAATAAGCCGGAAGAAGGAGACGGGGAAGGTTTGCTTGGCGCGCGGCATCGAACGCCGTGAGGTCGCGCGCTGGGGATGAGGAGGGTAGCGTGAAGGATCGCGCGATCAGATGCCTGGGCTTGTCGTCGGTGCTGCTGATCGGAGTGCTCACCATTTGGGGAGGGCTTCCCTTGGGAGCGCTCACCCGGCTGGAGCTTTCGGATATCTTGAAATGCTGGTCGATCCCCTTGTCGATCGCGCTCGGGATGACGCTGTGCCTGGCCTTGCTGAAGCGCACGCGGCCCTCCCGGCGTTTCGTCGCCGCGGTGGCCGCGGTGGCGGCCGCGTGTCTGCTCGGCGGCTTCGCGCTGCTCTACACCTCGGTCGAGGGCGTTTCCCGCGTGCTCTTCGTGGTGCTGTCGTCTTCGGCGGCGGGGGTCGGGTACGGCCTGTTCTCGCTTGTGTGGCAGGATATCCTCTCGCGGCTGTCGTTCAACGGCATGACCAAGACGCTCCTGCTCTCCCTCGCCCTGGGATCGGGGGAGTACCTGGCGTTGTCCGCGCTCCTTGGCGGAAACCTGCAGGCGGCGTTCCCGCTCCTCGTGGTCGCTGCGACCGTTCTGAGCGCGCTCGCGCTGCGCGCGCCAGACGATCCCGGCGTCGAAGGCCCGCAACCCGGCGGCCGCGCGGAAGGCGTGCGCGGCTTGGCGAAGGAGGTGGGCAGCCCGCTTCTCTGCGTGTGCGCCATCGCGTTCGCGGTGGCCTTGACGCGCACCATCACGCTCGACGGGATCGAGAATTCCGATCTGGTGAACATCGTGGCCAGCGGATGCATCATCGTCGTCTCGTTGGCTCTGTACGCGGCCTGGTGCTCCCCGCGCAGCGAGCGCACGGCGTTCGGGAAGCTCGGCATCCTGGGACTGTACCGCATGTTCTTCCCCATCATCGTCACCGCGCTTCTGGCGCTTTCCATCGTAGGCGAGCCGCTCGCGCTCGCCGTGGCCACGCTCGCCTACGTGCTGTTCTCGTTCGTGGCGGTGTTCATGATGTCGACGAGCGTCTCCATCGCGCGGAGTCGAGGGCTCTGGTCGCCGCACGTGTACGGGGCGTTTGCGGGGGTGACGTACTTCGTGTTCGCAGGAGCCACGGCGTTGGGCGCATGGGTGTACCATCCGCGCAGCTTCGGCGCGGCCACGCTCCCGGTCGTCGTGCTCGTGGTGTTCTACATCCTGGCCATGTCGTACGCGGCGATCCAAGCGCGCAAACGCAACGGGGAGGGGCGCGCGCCCGCCACCGCAGAACGGGACGGCGGTGCGCAGGCGTCCGTCGCGGCGACTGCCGTCGTCGACGAAGTGGCGCAGCGTTGCGCGATCGTAGCCGAAGAGGCAGGGCTGACGAAGCGCGAGCGGGACATCCTGTTGGTGCTGGCGAGGGGACGCGACGTCCCCAGCATCGCCAAGCAGCTGTTCATCTCCGAGAACACCGTCCGCTCGCACAGCAAGAGCATCTACCGCAAGCTCAAGATCCATTCAAAGCAGGAGCTGCTCGACCTTCTCGAGCGCGTCCCCCTCGACCGCGGGTAGCGGTGCGGGCCTTCGCGGGCTTTTTGCTACGAAGCCGGCTCTTCGCTCGCTTTCTGCATCTTTTCCACGATGAGGGCGGCGTTCTTCACCTTCTCGGCGCACTTGAACGGCACGGGCGGCTCTCCTCGGAGCACGTCGAAGCACGTGACGCCGTGGTACTTCTGCTCGAACTCGCCCAGAGCCGCGCGCACCTTGCCGAACACCACGGCGCGGCCCTCGAGGTCGCCCGGCACGCCGGTGCTGTACCGATGGCTGATGATGGCGGTGGCGGCAACCATCGCCCCGCACATCTCCTGGGTGGCGGCGAACCCGCCGCCGTACCCCTCGGCCATCTTCAGGGCCCCCTCCTCGTCCAAGCCGAGCTCGTCGGCGAAGGGCACGAGCACCGATTGCGCGCACGTGCATCCCTTCGCATACAGCCTGACCGCTTCCTTCGCTTGCTCACCCATGGAAACACCTCGCTTGCCTCGTCTTGACGCGCCGCCGCTTCTGCCTCCCATGATAGGAAAGACGACGGGAAACCACAATGAAAACCTGGTGGAAGGTGGAAGGGGAGAAGAAGCACGCGCGCACGGGCGCACGCGCCCGTGCCCCCCGGGACTCACGCCGGCGCGCCCTGCGCACCGCCTTGCTCGCCCTCGTCGTTGCGGGCAAGGTCGATGAGCTCCTGCTGCGAGTGCACGCCGCATTTCGAGAAGATGCTGCGCACGTGCGAGCTCACCGTGTTGATGGACACCGTCAGCTCGTCGCGGATGAACGGGCGGCTGCGTCCGGCCAGCAGCAGCGCGGCCACGTCGGTCTCGCGCTCGGTGAGGCCGAAGCGTCCCTGCAGGGCCACGGCCTCGCGCAGGAAGATGGCCTCGAGCTCGGCGCGCGGGGTGGCGTCGGCCCCCGGCCCCGCGTTCGCTCGGCGGCGCGGAGGGTGGGTGCGGTGGAACACCCAGTTCGGGTTGAAGCCCGTGGCCATGGCCACGAACACCACGAGCGACATGAGCGCGAACGACAGCACCATGATACCCTGCGCGTCGAGTAGCTTCACGGCGAACAGGCCGCCCAGGCTGCCCGCGAAGATGCCCGCGCCCTCGCCGAGCGCATAGCGGCTGAACAGGTCAACCGTGCTGCCGCCTCGGCGGCGCAGGTACTTGCACGCGCCGATCCAGCACCCGAACTGCACGCCGAACATGCCGAGGAAGTTGATGGCGTAGGCCAGGATGCGCAGGTTGGCGTTGCTGTAATCGAGGATGATGGGCACGTAGCTCAGCATGAACAGCGGCAGGCTCCATCGGTACGCCAGCGACACGTTCATGTAGCGCGACATGCGCATGCACAGCAACAGCATGGCGAGCGACATCGCGCAGGCGAACGAGAAGGGGATGAGGTAGTGGGTGAACCGGTTGCCCGACAGCGCGGGCGTCGAGATGACGCGGAAGAACGCGATCTGCACCCACGAGGCGAAGGCGAGCAACGTGAACGACCGCAGCCCGCGACGACCCGCTGCGCGTCCCTCCGCAGCGGCGTCGGGGGGGGGGGGCTTCATCGCTGCGCGCGAAGTACATGGACCCGAAGCACATGGCGGCCACGAGCAGCAGCACGATGAGGCCGCTCTCCTTCGTGAGCAGGATGACGAAGTACAGCAGAAACGAGACGGTGAACGCGCAGGGGATGACGAACTCGAGCCGCGCCTCGTTGAGCGCGCGCAGCCGTGCGCTCCAGATGACGGTGAACAGCACGATGGCGATGCCGCTCAGGGCGCTTCCGGCTATGAACACCTCGTCGAACAGCAGCATGCGGTCGGACCAGGCGAGCCAGATGAAGAAGTTCCCCGCCGCGGCGAGCGCCGCCGCGGCCGTGAGGAGCCGGCCGCTCTGCAGCAGCCGGTCGGCCGCGGGCACCTTGCGCGCGATCAGCATGCCGGCAACGCCGCCGAGCGCCTCGAACAGGCCGCACATGAGCCAGATGCGCTCGAGGTGGTAGGTGGTCGGCACGCAGGCGATGGGCTCCGTGGCCGAGGACAGCCCGCAGCCGAACAGGGCGCAGTACACCCACGCGAGAAACAGCGCGAAGCCGACGGTCTCGCGCCAATGGGCCACCAGGTTTTCACGGAAATGATCGATCATACGCCCTCCCTCGTATGGCATAAGTATAGCGTGAGCCTTATTGCTTGCCGCTGTCATAGTTGTGCGGCAACAAGCGTGCGACCTGGGTAAACCATAATTTCACCGGATTAAGGTGAGACGTTCTCGGTCGCAATTCCATCCTCCCCGCCCACAAAACACCTTGATCAGGTGATGATCTGCGCCCGTTTGCCCCGTAGGCTCGACGACGTTGTAATCCCTGGACGAGGAGTGAGGCAAGGAGGAGGATATGGTTCAACCGAACATGGATCGAAGGACGTTCGTCGAGGCGCTGGGCGCCTTGGGGGCCCTGTCGATCGCCGGCGTGAGCGCGGGGTCCCCGTCGTCCGTGGCGGTGGCCGCGGAATCGGCGTTCCCGCCGCCGCGAACCGGCAAGCCCATCGAGGCGAAGGTCGATCCCAAGACGGGCGACGTGTCCGTCAACGAGGACGTGATCGTGCGCTATTCGGGATGCGTGGGGTGCTACCAAGCCTGCGGCAACCGCGTCAAGCTCGACCGCAAAACCGGCCGCGTGCTCGGCGTAGGGGGCAATCCCTACAATCCGTCGGGCGCCGTCAAGCCGCTCGCGTTCGACGCGCCGCTCGAAGAGGCGTATCGCTCCATGAGCTACGCCAACGGCGCGGGCAACATCACGCGCGGCACGATCTGCGGGCGCGGCAACGGCACGCTCGACGCGGTCAGCCAGCCCGAGCGCATCACCACGCCGCTCAAGCGCGCCGGCAAGCGCGGCGAGGGCAAATGGAAGCCCATCGGCTGGGATCAGCTTCTCAAGGAAGTCACCGAGGGAGGCAAGCTGTTCGCCGACATCGGTGAGGATCGCGAGATCGAGGGCTTCAAAGCCGTGCACGACACCGTCACCCCGATCAATCCCGAGCAACCCGATCTGGGCCCGAAGTCCAACCAGATCATCATCTGGAACACGCGCGCCGACGGGCGCCGCCAGCTGAACGCGCGGTTCGCCCAGACGTTCGGGACGCTCAACAACTTCAGTCACAACTCCAGTTGAGGCGCGGCAGGTGGAGCAGGTGCGCTCTACAAAAACAGCAGTAACAGCTGCGGTCTCGATATCGACAAATCGGAATACATCCTCTGGAGCGGATCGTTCCCCGGAGGAAACGGCGGGCTTCAGACGAACAGCAAGCATCTGATCCCCCGCTTGCTCGACGGCTCCCTGAAAGTCGACGTCCTCGACCCGACGTTGGCGAACGGGCTCGTGACGCCCACGATGCCCGGTATCAATTGGATACCCATCAAGCCGACCACCAACGGCGCCCTCTACGCCGCCATCGTGCAGATCATGATGCGCGACAAGACCTACAACGCCGACGTGCTTTCGTTCCCCCAGCAAAAGGCGGCCGAGGCGGCCGGATACGGGGCGTTCACCAACGCGAGCTACCTCGTCATCACCGACGAGAGCCATCCCAACTACCGCAAGCTCATGCGCGCGGAGGACGCCGGCATCGATATGCCGGAGGAGAAGACGGCCGACGGCATGACGGTGCAGCACTACGTGGTCATCGATGCGGAAACGAACGAGGCGGCGGCGCACACCGCCTGCGACAAGGCCGTCTTCGACTACGAAGGCGAAGTGAACGGCGTGCAGGTGCGCACCGGCTTCGCCATCATGGGCAACACGGTGAACGCGCACACGCTTGAAGAGTACGCCGAGATCACGGGCGTTCCCGTGGCGGAAATCGAGCGGATGGCGAAGGAGTACACCTCGCACGGCGTGAAGGTGAGCGTCAACGCGGGCGCGGGCTCGACCGCCGGCGTGAACGGTTTCGACACCCCCAACGGACGCGAGGTCCTGCGCGCGCTCGTCGGCTCGAACCAGATGTCGGGCGGCTCTTTCCCGTCCGGCATGCCCAACGTCGAGGGCAAGGGCGCGGCGCGCTACGACCTGACCACGGTCAAGGGCCAGCCGGACGTCACGACGAAGAACGCCACCATCCTGTCGCGCGGCGGCAAGGCGTGGGAGAAGACCGACGAGTACAAGAACCGGGTGGCCAAGGGCGAGAAGGACCCCAAGCCGATGCTGCAATGGTTCGCCACCGGCACGCAGTCCGATTCGCAGGCGCTCATGTCCGCGGTCAACCAGTACCCCTACCAATGCAAGATCATGATGACCTGGATGTGCAACGTCATCCAGGGCACCCCGGGCGCCATGCGCGACGAGGTGGTCGAGCGCTTGAAGGACCCCGAAGTGCTTCCCCTGCACATCGTGTGCGACGTCGTCATCGGCGAGATGGCGCAGGTGGCCGACTACATCGTGCCCGACGTGACGCAGTACGAAAGCTTCGGCATCCCCTCGGGCGGCGGCGATTACGGCGCCGAGGTGCGCTGGCAGGCGAAGACGCCCGAGACCCCCGAGCTCGAGGACGGAAGCTACCTGTGCTGGGAAACGCTGCTGATCGACGTGGCGAAGGCGTGCGAGCTGCCCGGTTGGGGAGAAGACGCCATTCCCGACGCCGAGGGCGGCATGCACCCCTTCGACAACGTGGCCGATTACTACTTGAAGGCGGTGGCGAACCTCGCCTACGCCGACACGCCCGTCGCCGACATCGACGAGGCCGAGATGAAGCTGCAGGGGCTCGACGAGCTTCCCCGTAACTTCAAGGCCGCAGTGAGCGACGAGGAATGGCCGAAGGTGCTGAACGTGCTGTCGCGCGGAGGGCGCACGTGGCCCGACGAGTACATCCGGGGCGCCGACGGACGCTACAAGTTCCTCAAGCCCTTCGAGACGTACATCTACAACGAGAAGCGTGCGTTGATGACGAACTGCTACTCCGGCAAGCGCCTTCCTCCCACGCTCAACTACAACCCGCCGATGTTCAGCGATCTGTCGCTCATGACCGACCACTATGCGGTCGAGGAGTTCCCGTTCACGAACTCCGAGCACAAGCCGCGCTTCCGCTCCATCTCGATGCTCTCGAACAGCCCCATCATGCGCGACATCTGCGCGCACAACTACCTCGAGATCAACAAGGAGGATGCGGCGGCGCTGGGCATCAAGGACGGCGACACCGTGCGCGCCGTCACGCCGCTCGGGGACGTGTCCGAAGGCGAGGCGATGGTCCGCGGAGGCCAGGTGCAGGGTGCGTTCAGCGTGTCGTTCGGATACGGGCACAGCAACTACGGAGCGCAGGACATCGACGTCGACGGGCAGGTGACCAAGGGCAATCCGGCGATCGCCGCCGGCGTGCGCACGCACCAGATGCTGGACCCGCTCGTTTCGGTCGACGGCGTGCTGGGCATCCTCTCCGACCACGACGCGTCGAGTCCGGGGCGTTGCGGCAGCATGTTCAAAATCGAGAAGGCGTAAGGGGGTATGCGATCATGAGTGAGAAACGACTTGGCATGTTGATTGATCTTGCCCTCTGCATCGGCTGCAACGCCTGCGTGGTGGCGTGCAAGATGGAGAACGACGTGCCGCTGGGCAGCTTCAACACATGGGTTGAGAGCTGGGACGTGGAGGACGGGGGAAGAACCCGCCGCGCCAACGTTCCCAAGCAATGCAACCACTGCGAGAACCCGCAGTGCGTGAAGGTGTGCCCCACGGGGGCAAGCTACACGGCGGACGACGGCACCGTGCAGATCGACGCCGAAAAGTGCATCGGCTGCAAGTACTGCCTGGCCGCATGCCCGTACCAGGTGCGCTACGTAACCGCGTCCGGCGAGGCGGGGAAGTGCTCCTTCTGCCATCACCGCACAGCGGAGGGGCTGCTTCCGGCCTGCGTGGGCACCTGCGTGACGAGCGCCCGCTACTTCGGCGATCTGAACGACCCGGACAGCGACATCTCGCAGAAGCTCGCTTCCGGCAGCGGCGAGGTGCTGCATCCCGACCTGGGTCTGAACCCGTCGCTGTACTACTTCGACCTGTCCGAAGCCGAAGCCATGCCCGTCGTGTCCGCCGTGCATCGGGGCGGCAACGTCTACAAGCCGTTCGAGGGGTGATCCAGATGGTATGGGATGGATTTGTCGCGTGTTACCTGTTTCTCGCCGGCCTCGGCGCGGGAGCCTTCGTTCTGGGCGTGCTGACGAACGGGGCGAAGAAGCCTGCCGGGCGCATGAAGAAGATCGCGTTCGTCATCGCGCTCGTCGCGGTTGCCGTCGGCACGCTGGTGCTCGTGTTCGATGCGAAAGCCGGGCTCGGCAACCCGATGCGCTTCTTCCTGCTGGTGATGAACCTCTCGTCGGTCATGTCGTGGGGCGTCATCATCCTGAGCGCGTTCTTGATCGTGGTGTTCGTCGATCTGGTGCTTTTGCTCGTGAGGAAGAAGACGCCGAAGGCGCTCGATGCCGTCGGCCTGGTTCTCTCCGTGTGCGTGGCGGCCTACACCGGCGTGCTGCTGGGCGATGCGGGCGTGGCGTTCCCGCTGTGGAACATGGCCGTCCTGCCGATCCTCTTCGTGGTGTCGGCGGCGTCGACGGGCTTCGCGGCCGTGCTCGCGGTCACGCGCCTCGCGGCGCCTGACGAGGCGGCCAGCCTGCCCTTCCTGGCGAAAACCGGCTTGGTTCTGCCCGTTCTCGAGCTTGTTCTGGTCGCCGTCCTGTTGGCGGTGACGGCGTCGGTGCAGGGCTCGGCCGCGGAAGCGGCGGCGGGTTCGGTGGGCGCTTTGGTGAGCGGCGGCTACGCCGTGCCGTTCTGGGTGGGCTTCATCGGCATCGGCCTCGTGCTGCCGTTCTGCCTCGAGCTGGCGGGCCGCAGGAAAGCCGGCGCCGACGAGGCTGCAGGCTCCGGCACGACGCGCGCCGTCGTCGGCGAGCTGGCCGTGCTGGTGGGCGGCTTCATGCTTCGGTACCTCGTGATCATGGCCGCATTGCCGGTTGTCATCGCTTAGCGAATACGAGTCGAGAGGAATCTGCTTTGAACGACGCATCGACGTTTCATGACGCGGTTCGGCGCGTGCACGGCTGCAGCGTGCTGTTGAGCGCCTGCGCAGCCGCATTGATCAACGAGCCGACCGAGCAGGTGGTCCGGGACGTGCGTCGTGTCGCGGAGGCGCTGGGGGACTCCCGTTTCGACGGGATCGAACCCGGCGCCCCTCTCACCCAGCGCTATTACGACCGGTTCTTCGTCTCCGCGAGTCCCTACTTCGTGCCCCTCGTCGAAAGCTGCGTTCGCGGCGCGTTCGACGAGAACGGCCGCACCGTGTACGCTTCCACCCGCAGCTCGAAGGGGGATCACGCGCTTCTCTGCTACGAGGCGGCGGGATTCGACTATCGCGCGTTGCAGGGGTTCGAGGCGGCGACGAAGGCGCTCAAGCCCGACTCCCTGGCGTGCGAGCTGGCGTTTCTCGCCGCATTGGGGACTTCTGCCGCACAGGCTGACGACGAGGCGTGCGCCCGCGCCGGCGTGCGGCTCTTCGACGAGTTCGCGCGCGAGCACGTGGGGGCCTGGATTCCCCGGGCGGCGCGTTGCCTGGCAGCTGCGGACGACGATTTCTACGCCCGCCTCGTCGCCCTCGCCGCCGAGGCCGTGCAGGCGCTTGCGGGGCGAGGCTAGCCGCGTCGCCCCGGGGGCTCCGCGTATCCTATAACTGCATATTTATGTCCTAAAAGCTGAAAATACTGCATTTCTTATCGATAAAACTCGGAATAGGCGTATACTGCTCTTCAACCTTTAAGGCGGTACGGAGAGACCGACAAGGCAAGCAGCATACCTTTCCGCATTTCGTGCGCCTCACGTCGACGACGGGGCGCTTTTTTGTACGCGTGTGCTGCCCACACGGAAGGATGGAAGCTTGAGCGAGATCAGCGAGAAGCTCATGGAGGGGACGTCGAAGCCGGCGGGGGCGCCGGCGGCGCTCGTGCTCGAGGACGGCGCCGTGTTCCGCGGCACGTCGTGCGCGGCGGCGGGGGAGGTGTTCGGCGAGATCTGCTTCAACACGTCCCTCGAGGGGTATCTGGAGGTCATCACCGACCCGTCGTACGCCGGGCAGATCGTGACGATGACGTATCCCCAGATCGGCAACTACGGCGTGAACCCGGACGACGCGCAGGCGGAGACGCCCGCGCTGCGCGGCCTCGTCGTGCGCGACCTGTGCGCCACGCCGTCGAACTGGCGCTGCACGCGTACGCTGCCGGAGTACCTGCGCGCGCACGACGTGGTGGCCATCGAGGGCGTGGACACCCGCGCGCTCGTGCGGCATGTGCGCGATCACGGCGCGCAGCGCGCGGTGCTGTCCACGCTCGACGTCGACGAGGCCAGCCTGCTGGCGAAGGTGCGCGCGAGCGCGTCCCTCGTCGGGCAGAACCTCGCCGCCACGGTCTCGTGCACGGCCCCCTTCGCCTTCGACGCCGCCGCGCTGCCCGCGAGCCAGGCGTTCGCGCTCGCCGACCCGGCGCCCGCGCGCTTCAAGGTGGCGGCCTACGATTGCGGCGCCAAGCGCTCCATCCTCGAGAACCTCGTGCGCGCCGGCTGCGCCGTCATCGTCGTGCCGTGGGACACCCCGGCCGAAGACGTGCTGGCCATGGGCCCCGACGGCGTGTTCCTGTCGAACGGCCCGGGCGACCCCGAGGCGGTCGAGGGCACGTACGCGCAGGTGGAGAAGCTGCTCGGGCGCGTGCCGGTGTTCGGCATCTGCCTGGGGCACCAGATGATCTGCAAGGCGGCCGGCTCGGACATCGAGAAGCTGAAGTTCGGGCACCGCGGCGGCAACCATCCGGTGATGAACCTGCTCACCGGGCGCGTGGAGATCACCGCGCAGAACCACGGCTTCGGCCTCGTGTTCCCCAGCTTGGGCGCGCTCGTGCCCGAGCTGTCGGGCGGCCGCGTGCGGCACGAGGACGACCTGCGCTGCTGGGTGGAGGCCGGCGTCGCGCCCGTCGTGCAGAACGAGCGCTTCGGGCGCATCCGCCTCACGCACGTGAACCTCAACGACGGCACGGCCGAGGGCATCGCGTTCCTCGACCTCCCGGCGTTCTCGGTGCAGTACCATCCCGAAGCTTCGCCCGGGCCGACCGACGCCCACTACCTGTTCACGGCGTTCGCGCGGCTCATGGAGGGTCGCGAGGACTACCTCGACATCGACATCGCCGAGGATCGCCTCGCCGGCTGGTCGTTCGCATCCGGGAAGGGAGCCGCATAATGCCGAAGCGCACTGACATCCAAACCATCCTCGTCATCGGCTCCGGTCCCATCGTCATCGGGCAGGCGTGCGAGTTCGATTACTCGGGCGCGCAGGCGTGCAAGGTGCTTGCCGCCGACGGCTACCGCGTGGTGCTCGTGAACTCGAACCCCGCCACCATCATGACCGACCCCGGCCTGGCCGACCGTACCTACGTCGAGCCCATCACGGCCGAGTTCGTGGAGCAGGTCATCGCGAAGGAACGCCCCGACGCGCTGCTGCCCACCCTGGGCGGGCAGACCGGCCTCAACACCGCCGTCGAGCTGGCGCGCGCGGGCATCCTCGAGCGGTACGGCGTGGAGATGATCGGCTGCGACCTCGACGCCATCGAGCGCGGCGAGGATCGCAAGCTGTTCAACGACTGCATGGCCGAGCTGGGCATCGAGACGGCTCGTTCGGGCTATGCCTATTCCCTCGACGACGCCGAGGCCATCGTGGCCGACCTTGGCTATCCGGTGGTGCTGCGCCCGTCGTTCACCATGGGCGGCGCGGGCGGCGGCATCGCGCACGACGAGGCGGAGCTGCACGAGATCGTGGGGCAGGGGCTCGAACTCTCGCCGGCCGGCGAAGTGCTCGTGGAGGAGAGCATCGAGGGCTGGAAGGAATACGAGATGGAGGTCATGCGCGACCACGCCGGCAACGGCATCATCGTGTGCTCCATCGAGAACTTCGACGCCATGGGCGTGCACACGGGCGACTCCATCACGGTGGCGCCCGCGCAGACGCTCTCGGACGTGGAGTACCAGCGCATGCGCGCGGCGTCGCTCGCCATCTTGGAGAAGATCGGCGTGGAGACGGGCGGCTCGAACGTGCAGTTCTCCATCAACCCCGAGAACGGCCGCATGATCGTCATCGAGATGAACCCGCGCGTGTCGCGCTCTTCGGCGCTCGCCTCGAAGGCCACCGGCTTCCCCATCGCGAAGGCGGCGGCGAAGCTGGCCGTGGGCTACACGCTCGACGAGATCGTGAACGACATCACGAAGGCCACGCCCGCCTGCTTCGAGCCGTCCATCGACTACTGCGTGGTGAAGGTGCCGCGCTTCGCGTTCGAGAAGTTCCAGGGCACCGACGACACGCTGTCCACCCGCATGAAGGCCGTCGGCGAGATCATGGCCATCGGCCGCACGTTCGAGGAGTCGCTCGGCAAGGCCATGCGCTCGCTCGAGAACGGCCGCGCCGGCCTCGGCGCCGACGGCAAGGGCGACGAGGCTGCCGCGGGCGACGACGAGCTGGAAGACCTCGTGCGCCGTCCCACGGCCGAGCGCATCTTCTACCTCGCCGAAGCCCTGCGCCGTGGCTGGTCGGTGGAACGCGCGAGTGCCGTGAGCAGGGTCGATCCGTTCTTCGTGGCGCGCATGGCCGATATGGTGGCCGTGCAGGAGGCGCTGCGCGGGATGCGCCTCGACGAGCTCGACGCCGACGCGTTCCGCACCCTCAAGCGCTTCGGGCTGGCCGACGCGCAGATCGCGCACCTCACGAACTCCGACGAGCTCACCGTGCGCACGTGCCGCAAGATGCTCGGCGTGAAGCCGGCGTTCAAGACGGTGGACACCTGCGCCGCCGAGTTCCCGAGCGCCACGGCCTACCACTACAAAACCTACGACGCCGACGAGTCGGAAGCCGCTCCCAAAACGCGCAAGCGCGCCATGATCCTGGGCGCGGGCCCGAACCGCATCGGACAGGGCATCGAGTTCGACTACTGCTGCGTGCATGCGTCCTACGCGCTCGCCGAGGCCGGGTTCGAAACCATCATGGTGAACTGCAACCCCGAGACGGTGTCCACCGACTACGACACGTCCGACAAGCTGTACTTCGAGCCGCTCACGTTCGAGGACGTCATGGACATCGTGGACGTGGAACAGCCCGACGGCGTGGTGGTCACGCTGGGCGGCCAGACGCCGCTCAAGCTGGCGCGGGCGCTTCATCAAGCGGGCGTGCCCATCATGGGCACCTCGCCGGAAGCCATCGACCTGGCCGAAGACCGCGACCGCTTCGCCGCCGTCCTCGACGAGCTCGACATCGTCTACCCGGCCGCCGGTATGGCCTCCACGTTCGAGGAAGCATGCGTGGTGGCCGACCAGATCGGCTTCCCGCTGCTCGTGCGCCCCAGCTACGTGCTGGGCGGGCGCGGCATGGGCATCGTGTACGACGGCGCGCAGCTGGAGAAGTACATGGCGGAGGCGGCGAAGATCTCGCCCGACCATCCGGTGTACCTCGACCGCTTCCTCGAGGGCGCCGTCGAGGTGGACCTCGACGCGCTCTGCGACGGCGAGCAGGTGTACGTGGGCGGCGTGCTCGAGCACATCGAGATGGCCGGCATCCATTCGGGCGACTCGGCCTGCTGCACGCCGCCGTTCGCGCTGTCCGAGGCCGTGCAGGCGCAGCTGCGCTCCATCGCGCGCCGCCTGGCGCTGCGCCTGGGCGTGGTGGGCCTCATCAACATCCAGTTCGCCATCAAAGACCAGGTCATCTATATCATCGAAGCGAACCCGCGCGCCAGCCGCACGGTGCCGTTCACCTCGAAGGCCACGGGCGTGCCGCTGGCGAAGTGCGCCGCGCGCGTCATGGCGGGGGAGCGCATCGCCGAGCTCGGCCTGCCGGAAGACGACCGCCGTCTCGAGCATTTCAGCGTGAAGGAGGCCGTCATGCCCTTCGGCCGCTTCCCCGGCGCCGACACGGTGCTCGGCCCTGAGATGAAGTCCACCGGCGAGGTCATGGGCATCGCCCGCAACTTCCCGGCGGCCTTCGCCAAGACGCAGCTGGCCATCAGCTACGCGCTGCCCGAGGGTGGCACGGTGTTCATCAGCGTGTGCGACCGCGACAAGCGCGCCATCGTGAGCATCGCCCGCGACATCGCGCGCCTCGGCTTCCGCATCGTGGCCACGGGCGGCACCGCGCGCGCCCTGCGCGCCGCGGGCGTGGAGTGCGAGCAGGTGAAGAAGATCCACGAGGGCGAGGACAACGTGCGCGACATGATAGCCGCCGGCGACATCGCGCTCATGATCAACACGCCTTTCGGCCACGCCACGCGCGCCGACGGCTACGAGCTGCGTCTCGAGGCCGTCAAGCACGGCGTGACCCACGTCACGAACCTCGCCGGCGCCCAGGCCATGGTGGCCGGCATGGAGATGGCCCGCTCCGCCGGCCTCACCGCCGTAGCCCTGCAAGACCTCCCGCAGTGGGAGCCGATGCGCTGACGCTGCCGCCGGATGGCGCGCCGCGCTTCGCGCGCCATCCGGCTCTCCTGCGCTGCGGACGCTCTAGAACGT
Organism: Eggerthella sinensis; assembly: GCF_003339815.1. Taxonomy (GTDB): domain Bacteria; phylum Actinomycetota; class Coriobacteriia; order Coriobacteriales; family Eggerthellaceae; genus Eggerthella; species Eggerthella sinensis. The sequence goes on along the minus strand of NZ_PPTT01000016.1, from coordinate 56,729 downwards.
CTTGCCGCTTTCGTGGGAGAGCTGCCACGTGACGCCGAAGCGGTCGGTGACCATGCCGAACAGCTCGCTCCAGAACGTTTCCTGCAGCGTCATCACCACCGTGCCGCCTTCCGAGAGCGCGGCGAAGCGCCGGCGCATCTCGTCCTTGTCGGTCGACGTCACCACCGGGCTGATGTTGGTGCCCTTCACGAGGGGCATGCCGGAAGGCACGTCGGAGAACATGAGGGTGACGCCGCCGATGGGCACGGCGCTGTACATGATGCGGTCCCGATCGGCCTCGTTCGCGGGTTGCTCGGGACCGTCCGGCACCTGTGCGAACGTCATGAGGCCCTGTACCTCGGAATCGAACACGTGCGCGTAGAAGTCGACCGCCTGCCGGCAGTCGCCGTCGAAGTTGATGAACAACGAAAATCCCATGATCGTTCCTTTCTAGTGCCAAACGAGTTGCCACGTGACGCCGAAGCGGTCGGTGAACCAGGTGCATTTCCGCAGGTCCATCACCGGCTCGGGGCCCATCATGACGCTGCCGTCCTCGGAGAGCTGTGCGAACAGCTCGTCGAACTGCTCTTCGGTATCGCAGGTGACGAACAGCGAGGTCGCCCAGCTGAACGCCGGGGCGGGGAAGGCGGCCTCCATGTCCATGAACAGCAGCGTCTGCCCGCCGAACGTCAGCATGCCGTTGAGCACGGTGCCCTCGTCGCCGTGCGGCTCGTCCTTGCCGAACAGCACGAGCGATTCGATGCGCGCGTCGGGCAGCGTTTCGGCGTAGAACTCCATGGCCGCGCGGGCCGTTCCGTTGAAGGTGAGAAACGTGCAAAGACGCTGTGCGGGTAGGTTCATGGCGCTGCCTCCTCGAAGTTGTGGGCGTGCGCCTATGATCCTCGAAACGGGGGAGCGCGCGGCGGGCAACGGCACGCTGCTACGCGCCCGTTGCCGAACCGCTCAGCGCACGAACGCCGCGAGACCGCATTCGTAGGGGTGGTCGAGGTAGAGCACGTCGGCGCCGTCGGGCTTGAAGCGCAGCATCTTGAGCACGATGGCCAGGTCGCCGCCGCCTCCCAGGATCATGAGCATCCCGATTCCCAACCAGAGGATGGACCCGGTGGCGTACGCGACGGCCACCGGCACGAGGCCGAGCACGATGGTGGGCGCGAGCGCGCCTGCGACGTAGGCGCGCCGGGACAGCGGCTCGTCGCACGTGCAGTACGGCGTGAGGTACTTCCAAATCACGCCGAACGAGACGGCCTTCCAATGCCGCTTCGCGCAGATGCCCCACGCCAGGCCGTGGATGAGCTCGTGCACGACGATGAGCGCGAGGAAGGCGAACAGTACGAGCAGCATCCCGAGGAGGTCGAACGTGCCGCCGCCTTCGGGGTGCAGCAGGAAGAACCCGATACCCAGCAGGATGTCGAGCGGCAGCGCGAGCGCGACGGCGCCGACGTTCGCCGCGATCACGCTGATGACGAGGGGGCGGTAGCGGTAGCCCTGCGCCTCGTAGGCGGCCCGCGTGCGCTCGAAGGCCTCCTTGCGCGCCTGCTCCGCTCCGGTCAGCTCCCGTTCCTGATCGGCCATGGCCTGCCCCCCCCCTACCCGCGCTTCGCAGCCGGCGGTTTGATCGAGCCGCGCTTCATCACCAGGTCGAGCGCGCGCAGCGCATCGTGCACCGCCTGCGCCGCCTCCTGTACGCGCGCCTCGTCAAGCCCCCGCGCCTCCACGACGTGCGCGACGGCCGCGGCGTAGTCGCGCTTGTGCGCCGCGTTGAGCTCGGTCCAGTTCACGCCCGCGAACCCGTCGGCCACCGCGCGGTCGAGCGGCAGCGCGCCCCGCTCCATGAGCACCGCGATGACGGGATAGCCCGCATAGCCCTGCCAGTACGTGGCGTTGTCATCGGAGGAATACGCCGTGCCGTCCTCGCTCCACGACACCGTGTACTCCTTCGCGCCGTTCGACGAGGTTACCGTCGCGCGCCGCTCGTCGGGATGCAGCGCCACGCGCCCGTCGGCGACGGCGCTCCATGCTTCGTAGACCTTCTCAAGGGGCGGTAGCTTCTCCATGGTCCTCCTCGTTTTCGTCATGACGGAGTCCATGTTCCCCTATCGAGGCCGCAAGCGCAAGGTTTGCCGGGCGCTTTGCCAACGCATCGACACCTTCGCTGCCGCCTCTCGCATCGGCCCATCTTGTATAGTCTAAAAACTTGGACTATGATGGGGAACCGTCGAGAAAGGAACTCATGGACACTGACAAGCTTCTGCTCAATCCCGCGCGCCTGCGCATCATGCAGTACCTGCGCCTGCACGGTCGCGTGCGCACATCGGATCTCGTGGCGTATCTGGACGACGTGCCGCGCGCAACGGTGTACCACCACGTGAAGCTGCTCGAGGAGCACGGCATGATCGCGGTGGTGGAAGAGCGTCCCGTGCGCGGGGTCGTCGAGAAGGTGTACGCGCTTGCGCACGCCGGCGGCGTGGACGAGGGGGACGTGACCGTCGCGCTTTCGACCGCCTTCCACGCGGGCCTCATGCGGCAGATGAACGACTACCTGGCGCGCGAAGACCACGATTGCGCCCGCGACCTCGTGTTCTTCAGCACAGCGGTGCTCAACCTCGACGACGCCGAGTACCGCGCGCTGCTCGACGAGCTGGCCGGCGTGCTGCGGCCCTACCTCGATCGCGCGCCCGCTGCGGGGCGCGCGCAACGCAGCCTCAGCCTGATATCGTCGCCGCCTGAAGGGGGCCGCGCATGAACTTCCACGAGTTCGGGCCCGAAGACGCCCCGTGCATCATCCTGATCCACGGCGGCGGCAACTGCTGGTGGAACTACCTGCGCCAGGCGCGCGCCCTGTCGGATCGGTACCGCGTGGTGCTGCCCACGATGGACGGTCACGGCGAGGAACGCGACGTTCCCTACGTGTCAACCGAGGCCACGGCCGACAAGTTGCTGGCCTATATCGACGAGCGGTGCGGCGGCAGCGTGTTCGCGCTCGGCGGCGTGTCGCTGGGCGGCCAGATCGTCATGGAGCTGCTGGCGCGCCGTCCCGACGTGGCCGAAAAGGCCATCATCGACGGCAGCCTGTGCATCCCGCAGCCGTTCATGGCCCGCTGCTGCACCGCGCTCGTGCGCACGTGCTGGGGCCTCATGTTCGGCGAGAAGGCGGCGCGGCGTCAGATCGAGGCCATGCCGAAGACGCTGCCGGCGAAGATGCTCTACCCCGACGAGCTCGTCGCCTGCTACCTCGAGGACATGCCGCGCCTGCCCAAGCAGACCATGGTGAGCATCTACGACACGTACATGCGCCGGTACCGGCTCAAGGACGGCGTGCGCGCCACGAAGGCCGAGGTGCAGTATTGGTACGGCGAGAAGGAGATGGAATGCGTGAAGAAGTCGGCCCGGCTCTTCCAGAGCTACGTGGGGTCGGCTACCCTTTACGAAGCGAAGGGCTACGACCACGGCTACCTGTCCATCTACCTGCCCGACGAGTGGCTCGCCCGCGCCGTGCCCTTCTTCGAACGCGAGGCCTGATGCCGGTTCCCGATCGAAAGCGATGCCGATGACGCTCTACGACGACCTGGCTTCCCTCATGAAGCCGCCCGAGCGCTACGCCGTCACCGGCGAGCCGTTCTGGGACGACGAGCATATCTCCTCCCAGATGCTCGCCGCCCATCTCGACCCCGCCTACGAGGGCGCGAGCAGGGCGCACGCGTTCATCGACCGCTCCGCCGCATGGATCGCCTCGGTTGCGCCGCCCGAAGGGCACCCGCGCCTGCTCGATGCGGGCTGCGGCCCCGGCCTGTACGCCGAGCGCCTCGCGCGGGCGGGCTACGCGGTCACCGGGGTGGAATTCTCGCGCCGCTCCATCGACTACGCGTCCCGCGCGGCCGCGCGTCAGGACCTCGCCATCGACTACCGCCTGCAGAACTACCTGGAGCTCGACGCGGGTGGGCCCTTCGACGCAGCCATCATGATCTACTGCGACTACGGCGCGCTGTCGACGGAGGACCGCCGCACCGTGCTGCGGAAGCTGTACGCGCACCTGAAGCCGGGCGGCCTGCTCGTGCTCGACGTCTTCTCGCCGTGCGCCTTCGACGCCTTCGCGGAAGGCCGGACCTGGGAAGACCATCCCGACGGCGGGTTCTGGCGGCCGGGCCCGCACCTCGAGGTGCAACGCCGCCTCAAGTACGGCGACGACGCCACGCTCGAGCAGATCGCCATCGTGGACGAGGCGGGAGCTGCTGCCTGCCATCTGTGGAACACGTACTTCGCGCCCGAGGCCCTCGCGCGCGAGCTGGAAGCGGCGGGCTTCGCCGTCGAGTCGCTGCACGGCGACGCGGCCGGCGCCCCCTACGCCGCCGACAGCCCCACCATCGCCGTCGTGGCCCGCGCCTGCCATCAGGCGTGATGGGCGACGACGCGAAACGTGTCTTGCCGCCACGGCGCGGGTCGGCCATCCTGAGAGCCGAAAGGAGGGCATGCCCGTGGAATTTCCGGAAAAGCTCAAGACGCTGCGCGCCGAGCGCGGCTTGACGCAGGAGCAGCTGGCCGCGCGCCTTTACGTGACGCGCACGGCCGTGTCGAAGTGGGAGACGGGCGGCGGCTCGCCGAACCTCGATTCGCTGCAGGCCCTCGCGCGCCTGTTCGACGTGTCGGTGGACGACCTCCTGTCAACCGACGACCTCATCGTGCTCGCCCGCGACGAGCGCCGTTCGACCGCGGCGAGCGGCGGCCTCTTGGCGTTCGGGCTGCTCGACGTGCTGGCCGTCCTGTTCGTCTTCCTCCCGCTGTACGGGGTTCGGGACGGATCGTTCGTGCGCATGGCGGGCCTCGTCGAGTATGGGTCGTCCGTCGGGTACGGCGTTTCGTTCGCCTGCATCGCCGTCGCCGTGGGCGCGCTCGTTGCCGTGGGCGTCGTGGAGCTCGTCTGCGCCCGGCACGATGCGGCGCGCATCGTGCGATCGGCGGCGTTCGCCGGATTCGCGGTGCAGGCTGCGGCCGTCGTCCTGCTCACGGCCGCCATGCAACCCTACGCCACGACGCTTCTGTTCGCGCTCCTCGTGGTGAAGGCCGTCATCGGCTATCGCATCCTGCGTTCGTAAGGCCCGGTCGGAGGCGGCGACACGCACCGTGTCGCCCTACGCGGGCACCGTGACGAACCGTCGCTTGCCCGCCGCCTCGGCGCATCGTTTCATGGCGGAAGGCGGTTGCCCGCACGGGTGCCGCGAACCCTGAAACGAAAGGATGCCGATGGATACCCCGATGACCTTCGCGGCCGGATGGCTCAACGACGTGTTCGCCCCCTTCGACCTCGCCGTGCTCGGAGCGCTGCATGCGCTTGCGGAAGGCGCCGGTTTCGCGCTCACCCCGCTGTTCGAGGCCGTGAGCTTCGTCGGCGAGAAGGGCGTGTGCTTTTTCGCGCTCGCGCTCGTGCTCATGCTGTTCAAGCGCACGCGGAAGGCGGGCGTCTGCGTGTTCGTCGCCCTCTGCCTGGGCGCGCTCGCCTCGAACGTCGTGCTCAAAGACCTCGTGGCCCGTCCGCGGCCGTTCGAAAGCTCGGCGCTCTACTTCGACTGGTGGCGGTTCGCCGGCGCGGCGCCCGAAGACGGCTTCTCGTTCCCCTCGGGCCACATGACCGCCGCGTCGGCCGCGACGGTGGTCCTCATGCTGGTCGCTCGCAGCCCGAAGGCCGTGCTCGGCGGCACGCTCGTCATCGCGGCCATGGGTACCGCGCGCTGCTACCTCGTGGCGCACTATCCCTCCGACGTGCTCGCCGCCCTCCTCGTCGGCGCCGCCGCAGCCGCCGCAGCCTACCTCCTCGTCGACGCCGCGTGGCGCCGGCTCGGCTCAGCACGCCTCCACGCGCGCGATGTACGTCGAAGGGTCGTCCGTGTGGGCCAGGTACCGGCCGAGGTCGTCGGTGTTGACGGAGCATACGCCGTCCAAGCGCGTGCGCGCGCCCAATCCCAGCCCCAGCACGTTCGCGCCGGCGTGCTCGAGAGCCAGGTAGCGCGACGCCTCGCCGGCGACGGCGAAGCGATGGGGCGCGTACTGGGTGAATCCCCGTGCGGTCAGCAGCGCGGTCGCGAACCCCAGCAGCTCCGCACGCATTTCGAGCCATGCCGCGCGCGCGGCATCGGAATCGCCGTCCCGCCTGTCGCCCCGTTCGAGCGGGAAGAGGGAGAGGTGGCGCGCTCCCCGCTTCAGCACGTGGTCGATGCTGCGCCGCAGCGACTCGCCCGTCTGCCCCTCGATACCCACCACCAGGTCGAACCCGAGACTGAGCGCCGAGGAGCCGAGCACGGTCATGGTGACGTCGAGCGCGGAGGGGTCGAGGAAGCGCCCGAGGCGCCGGTATTCGGCGGGGTTCGCCGTGGCGAAATCGAGGTTGAGGCGGCTCACCCCACCGCGGCGGCAGGCGTTGAGCGTCTCGACGCTCACCATGCCGGGATGCGCCGTGATCGTGATCTCCGCGTCGGGTGCGACGGGCATCAGGCGCGGTAGACGCTTGAGCAGGGCGCCCAAGGCGTCGTCGAACATGTGCGCCGCGATGCCGCCGCCCACCCACACGGCTTCGACGGGCGCATCCTGGAAGTCGGGCGCGCTCGCCTCGAGCTCCCGCTGCAGCGCGTCGGCGTACGCGTAGCGCAGCTGCGAGCCGCCCGCGTCGAGGGTGCGTCGGGTGCAGTACGCGCACGGCTTCGGGCAGAACGGCACGGACAGGTAGAGGATAAGCGGAGCGGGGGAGGTCATGGGTCGTTCCTGTCGATCGGGAAGCGGGAGGGGCGCGCCGGCAACGATGCCGCCCGAGAGGGGGAGGACGGTCGTTCCCGGCGCGAGGGAGGGGCGGTATGCGTTATGACAGCGTGGCCAGGTGCTCGCCCAGCAGCGCGCCGAACACGGTGGCGAACCCGATGCTGATGCCGTTCATGGGCGCCGTGTACTGCAGCGGGAAGCGCCCGCCCGAGGCGTTGCCGGTGGCGAACAGCCCTTCGATGGGCTCGAAGTTCTGATCGAGGCATTGCCCGTTTCCGTCGATGAACAGCCCGGCCAGGGTGACCAGCACGATGTTGGCGTTGCGCTGCAGCTTCTCGGCGTAGTACGGCGGCTCGCTGATGCGGAACATCATGTCGGCGGGCTTCGCGTAGTCCTCGTCCTTGCCGGCCGCGGCGTAGGCGTCGTACGTGGTCACCGCGTCGACGAAGTTCGCGGCCGCGTCGCCCTCGAAGCCCAGGTAGCCGGCCAGCTCCTCGAGCGTGTCGGCCGTCCACAGGCTGTCGTTCACGCCCGCGGCCCCCGCGTCGACGGCCGATTGCAGCGTCGTGGCGATGGCGTCCAGGGCGGCGTCGCTGATATCGCTCGCATTGAAGTGTCCGAGCGCCTGGCCCTGGGCGAACGCGCGCCAATGCCCGCCGTCCCACACCTGGATGATCGAGCTGTCGATGGGCTGGCGCGCGGATTGCACCCCGGCGACGAACGGCACGCCGAACGCCTCGTTGCAGTAGCGCTTCCCGTACTTGTTGATCCACAGGCCCGCCGCCGCGCCGAACGTGCCCATCGGCAGGGCCGACGTGCAGCCGCCCATGGCCGCGCGCGGTCCCAGCTCCATGACGCCGCCGGCCCAGATGCCCATCCTGATGCCGTAGCCGTCGCGACCGGACCCCAGCAGCTCGGTGTAGGGATTGGACTCCTGCACCTCGGTGCACAGGGCGTTGTACATATCGGAGTTCGCGCTGAAGTCGCCCGTGGCAAGCACCACGCCGATCTTCGCGTTGAACCGGTACATCGTCTCGCTCGCGTCGTCCTGCGCGATGACGCCGGTCACGGCACCGTTTTCCTTGACCAGGGTACGAGCGCTGTACCCGTAGAACGCTTGCGAGCCCGAGCTCGCCTTCAGGCCCGCGTCCACCGAGGCCGTGCAGAACGCCCCGGACGTCTCGAACGCGCCGGAGCCCAGGTTGATGACGGCGGGGTACGTCCAGAAGTAGCCCTTCTTGTACTGGTAGCTTCCATCGTCCACCAAACCGTTCACGCCCGTCACCGCGCTCAGATCGGGCTGCAGCTCCATCATCCAGTCCACCAGCTCGCCGTTGCGATGCGCGAACTGCTTGATGAGATCGGGGTTCGCCCGTCCGGCCGACTGCAGCTGGTAGCTGTCGATGAAGTCCACGGGGTCGAAGGTGCTCTTGGGAACGCCGAGCACCTCTTCCTGCCAGGTGGAGTTGAAGTGCCCGAGCTGGCCGCCGTAGGTTTCGAACGCGTCCTTCTGCTGCGTGTCGAGCACGATGCACGTCAGCCCCTGCTCGCACGCCATGCGGAAGCACTGCGAGCCCGCGTAGCCGGCTCCGACGATGACCACGTCGGCCTCGTAGGTGTCGGCCAGGTCGCTCTCGGCGATCTCGGGCGCTTCGCCCACCCAGCTGCGGCGCATCGAGTAGTAGACGGAATTCCCGTTCGCGTCGGTCTGCAGCACCGCGTCGCTTCCCGTCGCGGCCTGCGCGGCCGTCCCGGCCGTCTGCTCGGTTTCGGCCTGCGCGCTGCTGCCCGGCGCGCAGCCGGTCAAACCGGCTCCCACCGCCGCCGTTCCGGCCATGGCCGCTCCCATGAGGAACGATCGACGGGAGAACGCCGTTCCCTTCCCCTTTGACGTGTTGATGCTCATGGCAATCCCTTCTCTTGTGTGCGTGCTTGCCCTCGCGTCCGCATTCTGCTTCCGGGACGGGTGGGCGGCAAGGGAGGCGGAATACTTGGCCTTGAGCGGCAACCGTTTGGGCGCAGGGAGCGCCGCCGGACTTGCTATACTTCCATCGGGCCCGCGCGCTGCGGCGACGGGCCGTTCGATCGGAGCGAACGGGCGAGGGGAGGCTGCTGTGGAACGCGTGCGGGTCTGCATCGTCGAGGACGACGAGCGCGATGCTGCGCGCCTGCGCGCCGCGCTGGAAACCTTCGCGCGCGAGTCGGGCGTGGCCTTCGAGGTCGACGAGCGCCGCGACGGCGCCGATCTCGTCGCAAGCTACCGGGCCGATGTCGACGTGCTGTTCCTCGACATCGAGATGGATCGTCTCGACGGCATGGAGACGGCGCGACTCGTCCGCGAAACCGACCAGGACGTCGTCATATTCTTCGTCACGAACATGATCCAGTACGCCTTGGAGGGCTATACGGTGAACGCGTCGGGCTACATCGTCAAGCCGATCAAGTACCCGCAGTTCAAGAAGCACCTGCAGCGCACGCTGCTCGCGCTCGAGCGACGGCAGGTGCGCCTCGTCCCCCTGCGCAACGGGCGCGAGCGCGCCTACGTCAACAGCGCCAAGATCGTCTACGTGGAAACATCGCGCAAGCGCTCGCTCGTGCATACCGACACCGACGACATCCCGTGCAGCGAGGCCCTGCAGGCGGTGGAGAAGAGGCTCGACGCGAGCCAGTTCTTCCGCGTGCACGCGTCGTTCCTCGTGAACCTGGCCTACGTCGACGCGGTCACGGCGAAGGACGTCGTCGTGCGCGGGGTCGCCATCCCCGTGAGCAAGCATCGCAAGCGCTTCTTCATGCAGGCGCTCGCCGACTACAAGGGGCGTTCGCTGTGATCACCGACTACCTGATCGACACGACCGATCTCATCTGGCAGGTGCCGTGCCTGCTCGAGTGCGCGCTGTTCTTCGCCTTCGCGTCCAAGCTCGAGGCGCGCCGGCGCTTCGACGGGCGCACGGCCGCCCTCGCGGCGCTGCTCGCGGCCTACCAGATGCTCGTCACGCTGCTGCATCAGCGGTTCTACCTCGACTACGTCCTGTGCGCCGCCGGCTTCTTCGCCTACCTGTGCCTCACGAAGCGCTCGAGCAAGCAGCAGAACCTCTACGTCAGCTGCGTGTTCCTGCTGTGCATCGAGGCGGGTAAGATCGTCGCCATCGACCTGCTCATGCAGCCCTTCGTCGGCGCGCTTCCCGTCGGAGCCCCGCTTGCCGTCACGGCGGTGAACTTCGCGCTCACCTTCGCCGTCTCGGCACTCGTGGCCTTCGTCGTGGGGCGGTTCCTCTTCGAAAGCGGCGCCGAGAACCTGTCATGGCCGCAGTGCCTGTCCATCCTGCTCCCGCTCGTGCCGTTCATGTTCCTGCGCTCGCAGAACTACGCTTACGAGATGACCGGCGGCACGCTGTACCAGGACATGGTGCTCACGCTGCTCATGCTGCTGGGATGCACCATCGTCATGATCGTCGTGAACGCCAAGAACCTGTCCTCGGTCGTCAAGCGCGCGGAGCTCTTGCAGATGGAGGCGCTCATCCAGGAGCAGCACCGGCATTACGCGACGAAGAAGAGCGCCGCCGACGCCGTCAGACGGCAGTACCACGACTTGAAGCATTACCTGGGAACGCTCGAATCGAGCCAAGACGTCAAGCAGGTGCGCGCGTTCGTCGACGGGATGAACCGCAGCATCGTGCCCTACGAGACGTTCGTCGAGACGGGCAACGAGGCCGTGGACATCATGCTGGCCGAGAAGGCCGCGTGGTGCCAGCGCGAGCGCATCCGACTCGTGCCCTTCGTCGATGCGAGCCGGCTCGGCTTCATGAGCAGCTTCGATCTGTGCGCCCTGTTCGGCAACGCGCTCGACAACGCGATCGAGGCCACCGTGCCGCTCGAAGACGACGCGCTGCGGGAAATCCTGATCGAGGTGTCGAACGACCGCGGGTTCGTCCTCGTGCGCGTGTCGAACAACTACGACGGCGAGCGTCTCGGCAAGGAGCGCTGGCTCGCCACGACGAAAAAGCAGCGCGATCGGCACGGGTTCGGCATGGAGAGCATCGCGTCTATCGCCGAGAAGCGCGGCGGGGCGATGAGCTACGAAGCCCGGGACGGCTCGTTCTCCCTGAACGTGGTCATTCCCCTGCCCGCGTGCCCGACGGACGCGCCGAGCGCCTGATTTCTGTCTTTTCTCGCGCATTCGCGCAAGGTGCAGGCCCTCTCAGCAGCGGTGATGCTACAATCAGCGCCGAAGAGACACGCATGCCGCCGCCGACGACGCGGCGGCTTCGACGAGAGGGAAGGTACGTACGTGGCGCATGTCAACGAACGGGCGCGCATCCTCGGCAACGCGAAGGTTGGCCCGAACCTCTACCTCATGACGCTCGAGGCGCCCGACATCGCGGTGTCCATCGAGCCGGGGCAGTTCGTGCATATGAAGGTGCCGGGCATGGAGGCGCACATCCTGCGCCGCCCGTTCTCGGTGTACGCGCGCGACGCCGCCGCGGGCACGCTCGAGATCCTGTATCAGGCGGTGGGCTTCGGCAGCGCGCACATGACGGGCCTCGAGGCCGACGGCCCGTTTGCCGGCGAGGCCGAGCTCATCGGGCCGGTGGGGAACACCTGGCATCCGGCGGGCGCCCGCCGCGCGCTGCTCGTGGGCGGCGGCGTGGGCGCGGCGCCGCTGTTCATGCTGACCGAGTCGCTCGTCGCGGCCGGCGTGCGCACCGACGTGGTGCTGGGCGCGCAAACCGAGGCCGCCCTCACGTGCCGCGCGCGCTACGAGGCGCTGCTGGCCGCGCCGCCGCGCTGCGCGACCGACGACGGCAGCTTCGGCCGCGAGGGCTTCTGCACGACGCTTGTCGAAGAGGCGCTCGCCGAGGCGGCGGACGCGGGGGAGCCGTACGACTACCTGGCCGTATGCGGCCCCGAGCCCCTCATGAAGATCGTGGCGCGCATGGCGGCGGACGCGGGCGTGCCCTGCGAGGTGTCCATGGAGAAGCGCATGGCGTGCGGCGTGGGCGCCTGCCTGTCGTGCGTGGTGGACACGGTGGACGGCAAACTGCGGGCCTGCGTCGACGGCCCCGTGTTCGATGCGGCGAAGGTGGTGTGGTAATGGCTGGAATCGAGAACGCGCTGCCGCTCACGACGGCGCCGACGAACGTGGCGCTCGCCGTCAACCTGGGCGGCCTCGCCATGAAGAACCCCGTGACGGTGGCGTCGGGCACGTTCGCCGCCGGGCGCGAGTACGGCGACTTCGTGGACGTGGAAAGCCTGGGCGCGGTCACCACGAAGGGGGTGTCTTTGCACGGCTGGGAGGGCAACGCGAGCCCCCGCATCGCCGAGACGCCCTCGGGCATGCTCAACTCCATCGGCCTGCAGAACCCCGGCGTCGCGCACCTTAAACAGGTCGACCTGCCGTGGCTGCAGGAGCGCGACGCGACGGTCATCGTGAACGTGTCGGGCCACAGCTTCGACGAGTACGTGCAGGTCATCGAAGCGCTCGAGGACGCGCCGGTGGACGCCTACGAAGTGAACATCTCGTGCCCGAACGTGGACGCGGGCGGCATGACCATCGGCACGTGCACCGATAGCGTCGAGGCCGTCGTGTCCCGCTGCCGCGCCGCCACGAAGCGCCCGCTCATCGTGAAGCTCACGCCGAACGTCACCGACGTCACCGAGATCGCCCGCGCCGCGGTGTCCGCCGGCGCCGACGCGCTGTCGCTCATCAACACGCTGATGGGCATGGCCATCGACGCGGAGCGTCGCCGTCCGCAGCTCGCGCGCGGCGTGGGCGGCCTGTCGGGCCCGGCCGTGAAGCCGGTGGCGCTGCGCATGGTGTGGGAGTGCCACAAGGCGGTGGACGTGCCGCTGCTCGGCATGGGCGGCATCTCGAATGCGGTCGACGCCGTCGAGTTCATGCTGGCCGGAGCCACAGCGGTGGCCGTCGGCACCGCGAATTTCGTGAATCCGCACGCCACGGTTGAAATCATCGACGGAATAGCGCAGTATTGCGAAAGGCACGGCATCGACGACGTGCAGGATCTGATAGGAGCGTTGGAATGGTGAGTTCGTTCGAAGAGGTGCCCGCGCGCGACCGCGTGATCGTGGCGCTCGATTGCGGCATCGAGGAGGCCTTCGACCTCGCGGACCAGCTGCAGGGCAAGGCGACGTGGATGAAGGTGGGCATGACGCTGTTCTACGCGAACGGCCCGGCCATCGTGTACGCCCTCAAGGAGCGCGGCTTCAAGGTGTTCCTCGACCTCAAGTTCCACGACATCCCGCATCAGGTGGAGGGCGCCGCGTACGCCGCCGCCGGGAGCGGGGCCGACATGCTGACCATGCACACCGTGGGCGGCGTCGACATGATGGCGGCAGCGCAGAAGGGCGCCGAACGGGCGGCGGCCGAGTACGGCCATCCCGCGCCGGCGACGCTCGGCATCACGGTGCTCACCAGCATGAACGACGCGGCGCTTGCCGAGACGGGCGTGAGCCGCGCCATGGCCGACCAGGTGGTCGTGCTGGCCGAGCAGGCGAAACGCGCCGGCATCTCGGGCGTGGTGGCCTCGCCGCAGGAAGCCGCGCGCCTGCGCGAGATCCTCGGGCCCGACGCCTACATCGTCACGCCGGGCGTGCGTCCCGCCGGCAGCGACAAGGGCGATCAGAGCCGCGTCGCCACGCCGGCGCAGGCGTTCGAGAACGGCGCCTCGCACATCGTCATCGGACGTCCCATCACGCAGGCGGCCGATCCGGCGGCGGCGTTTGCGGCCATCATCGCCGAGCTATAGCGCCCCTGCGTCGACGCTATGCGCCCAACCTGGTAAAATGACGATTAGGCGACGAAACATCGACAAAGGTGCCAACAGCTTCTAGAATGTGTGACCGCGCGCTGAAATTTTTGCAATTTGTGGTAAAAGACAAGGTGAAGTGGGCGAATGCGTGATAGTATCACGACATCGCTTTTGGAACAGAAGGAGAGAAACACGATGGCTATTCCTCAACTCAGCCCTGAAGAGCGCCAGGCCGCTTTGGAGAAGGCGAAGGCGGCTCGCATCAAGCGCGCCGAGGTTCGCGACGAACTGAAGTCCGGCAAGCTCACGCTTGAGAAGGTTCTCGAAATGAAGAACGATCCGGTTGTGGGCCGCATGAAGGTGTCCACCCTCATCGAGACGCTTCCCGGCTATGGCAAGGCCAAGGCTGAGAAGATCATGAAGGAACTCCAGATCGCCGAGAGCCGCCGCCTGCGCGGTCTGGGCGAGCGTCAGCAGACCGCTCTGCTGGAGCGCTTGGGCTAATCGCATCCATGCGCCACGGCAATCTGTTCGTCATTTCAGGGCCATCGGGTGCCGGCAAAGGCACGCTGGTGGCCCGACTTGTGCATGAGGTGCCCGACGCCTGGGTATCCATGTCGGTGACCACGCGCGCGCCGCGCGAGGGCGAGGTGGACGGCGTCCACTACCGCTTCGCCTCTTCGGAGGAGTTCCAGCAGCTCGTCGACAGCGACGGCCTGTTGGAATGGGCGACGTACGGGGGAAACTGCTACGGCACGCCCCGCGCGCTCGTCGAGGAGCACATCGCCCGCGGCGACCAGGTCATCCTCGAGATCGACGTGCAGGGAGGGTTCCAGGTTCGCAGCAAGTTCCCCGCGGCGCACCTCGTGTTCATCGAACCGCCCTCGCTCGACGTGCTCGAAGCGCGCCTGCGCGGCCGCGGCACCGAGTCCGACGAGGCCATCGCTACGCGCATGGAAACAGCGCGGGTGGAGCTTTCCCGCAAAATGGAGTATGATATACGGCTGGTAAACGACGATTTGGACGAAGCCGCCGAAGCATTGGTGGGCTACGTGAACGAACAAGCCGAGAAAATACGAGGTTAACACGCATATGAGCATTATCGAACCGAAGATCGACGTCCTGCTGAACGAGACCGACAACGATCGTTTCCTGCTGTGCGCACTCGCTTCGAAGCGCGCCCACGACATCAACGACATGATGCGCGGCCAGCGCGATCGCGCCATCCAGCTGCAGACGGCCGTGGAAATCGCCCGCGCCGCCGACAAGAAGCCGCTGTCGCTCGCCTTCAACGAAGTCGCGCGCGGCGAAGTGTCGTTCGACCCGACGTCCATCGACGTCAAGAACCACTAAAGGTCGCCGTTCTCGCACGGTGAACCCGGTAGACAATGAAAAGCCGCGCACGGATTCGTCCCGGCGCGGCTTTTGCTGTTCGTCCCTCTTCACGTTAGGCCATCATGACTGAATTCCAACGCATCTGCCTCGTCCATTACCACGAGATCGGGCTCAAGGGCCACAATCGCTCGACGTTCGAGATGAGGCTGCTCAAGAACCTCGAAGCGCTGCTCAAGCCCTATCCGGTGGTGACGATCCACCGCATCGCAGGCCGCCTGTGCGTGTTTTTGCGCGAGGGCACCGCATGGGAGACGGCGAAGGAGGCGGCCGACCTCATCGGCAAGGTGCCGGGCGTGGCGCGCGTGTCGTGCGGCTTCAAATGCGAGCGCGACCTCGACGTCATGACGGAGGCGGCCGTCGCCGCCATGGCCGAGGCGGGCGACTTCGACTCGTTCAAGGTGGCGGCGCGCCGCAACCACACCGACTTCGCCACGGGCTCGATGGACATGAACCAGATCATCGGCTCGGCGCTGTGCGCGGCCTACCCCGACAAAACCGTGAAGATGAAGAAGCCCGACCTCACGGTGGGCGTCGAAGTGGTGCAGAACGCGTCGTACGTGTACGCGCGCTCGCTGCCGGGCGTGGGCGGGCTGCCGGTGGGCAGCTCAGGCGTCGTCATGAGCCTGCTGTCGTCGGGCATCGACTCCCCGGTTGCCACGTGGAAGCTCGCGCGGCGCGGCGCGGTGTGCATCGGCGTGCACTTCTCCGGCCGGCCGCAAACCTCGGACGCGAGCGAGTATCTCGTGGACGACATCGCGCGCGTGCTCGAGCGCACGGGCTGCATCGGGCGCGTGTACACGGTGCCGTTCGGCGACTACCAGCGCGAGATCGCGCTGATCGTGCCGCCCGAGCTGCGCGTCATCATGTACCGCCGTCTCATGTTCAAGGTGGCCGAGGAGCTGGGTCGCCGCGAGCGCGCCGGCGCGCTCGTCACGGGCGAGAGCCTGGGGCAGGTGGCCTCGCAGACGCTCGACAACATCCGCTGCACCGACGCGGCGGTGGACATGCCCATCTTCCGCCCGCTCATCGGCACCGACAAGCTGGAGATCATCGCGGACGCCGAGCGTTTGGGCTCGTTCGAGATCTCGTCGCAGGATGCGCCCGACTGCTGCACGCTGTTCATGCCGCGCAGCCCCGAGACGCACGCGAAGCTGCCGATGGTGCTGGAAGCCGAGGCGGCTCTGCCCATCGAACGGTGGGTGACCGAGATCGCCGACTCCGCCGAGATCCGCGACTACGCGTGCCCGGCGTACAAGCCGAAGAAGAAGCGCACCGCCTAGCGGGCGGTTGGCGCGGCCCGCCGCGCGCGATCAAGCTGGCTCATGCGAAGCGGCGTCCGAGAGGGCGCCGTTTTTTTGAGCTTCGGGGCGGGGCGCTGGGGCGCGGTGCGCGCTTGGGCGGGACGCTCGGCGCGCGCTGGATTCGCGTTGGATTCGGGGGTGGAGCGTGCTGGAAACGCGCTGGATCGTCGCACGTCGCGCGCGAGATGAACGTTCGATGCGCGTCGGAAAGGCGCAAGACCCACGGGATCGTTTCGCTGGACGCACGCCATCGATGTGCTGGATGCGGTTGCTATGCTGGAGGGGCAGGCAACGCGAGGAGGGCGGCATGGGGTTCGTGGAACAGGCGGAATCGTGGCGGGCGAAGGCGCACCTGAGCGGCGTGCGCCTCCCCGTGCTCGTGGGCGTGACGGCGCTCGCCGCGCTCGTGCTCATCGGCGCAGGGTCGGCGCTCGTGCATGCGGCCGCGTCCGACGGGTTCTCCGTCTCGCGTGACGACGGCGTGCTGGCGCAGGGCGGCGAAGCTCGGGGAAACGAAGGGGAGGCCGAAGCAGCGCCGGTGCGCATCGCGGTGCACGTGGGCGGCGCGGTGGCGGAGCCGGGCGTGCGCGAGCTGGACGAAGGCGCGCGGGTGCAGGATGCGGTGGATGCGGCGGGCGGGTTCGCCGAGGGAGCCGCGCGCGACGCGCTCAACCTGGCGCGCGTGCTCGTCGACGGCGAGCAGATCGTCGTGCCGACGTTGGACGAGGTCGCTGCGGCGGCGTCGGGAGGAGCGGGCGAGAGCGGCACCGCGACGCTCGAAGGTGCGACGACGGCGGGCGGCAAGGTAAACCTCAATAGAGCGACGGCGGCCGAGCTCGATGCGCTGCCGGGCGTGGGGCCTTCGACGGCCGAGAAGATCGTGGCCGACCGCGAGGCGAACGGTCCCTTCGGCACGGTGGAGGATCTCAAGCGCGTGTCCGGCATCGGGGACAAGAAGTTCGCCGATTTGGCCGACCTCGTATGCGTCGGGTAGGCGACGTCCCGCTGCCGCCGCGCCCGTCGCTGCCGCCCGTGCTGGGCTGCGCGCTCGCGCTGTGGGCCGCCTGCGCAGCAACGCTCGCGGTCGCCGAGGGGCTGTCCGTCGCGGCATGCCTTGTGCTGGGCACGCTCGGCGCGGCGACGGGCGCGGCGTGCGCCGCGGGGCTGTGGCGCCTGCCGGGCGCGCTGTGGTGGTGCGTCGCGTTGGGGGCCGCGCTCGGCGTAGCTTGTGCCGGCGGCTGCGCGGCGGCCCTGCACGCCGCGCAGGAGGAGGGGGACGGCATGGCGGGACGGTGGCGGTTCGAGGCGATCGGAGACGGCTCGACCGGCTTGTTCGGCGCCTCGTGCTTCGCGCGCGTCGAGCTGCCGGGGACGGGTTCGACCACGGTGCGGCTGAACTTCGACGGCGACGAGGAGCCTCCGCGCTACGGCGACGTGTTCGAGGCCGATGCGACGCTCACGGTTCCCTCCGGCACGTCGGCATCGTACTGCTGGCGGCAGGGCGCGGCGCTGAGCGGGTCGGCGCGCGCGGTGGAGCGCGTCGAGCGGGATGACGCGCTGGGAGCCCTGCTCGCCTTGAGGAACCGTGCGATCGAGGTGCTGGCGCAGACGGGGCAGGGCGACGGCCCGGCGGTGCTCGCGGCCCTCGTGTGCGGTTGGCGCGGCGCCCTCGAAGAGGGAGACGCGTACGCCGCCTACCAGGTGACGGGGCTCGCGCACCTCGTGGCGGTGTCGGGAGCCCACCTGTCCATCGTGGCGGGATGCGCTTCGGCGCTGCTGGGGGCCCTGCGCGTCCCGCGCCGAATCGCGCTCGCCGTGCAGGGCGGGCTGCTGCTGTGCTTTCTCGTGTTGGCCGCCGCTCCGCCGTCGGCCGTGCGCGCGGCGGTCATGGCGGGGGCGGGCATGTGCTCGTTCGCCGCGCGGCGGCGTCCCGCGGCGCTCAGCGCGCTCGCCGTGTGCATGATCGCCTGCATCGCACTCGCGCCGCACACCGCGCTGTCCGTCTCGTTCGCGCTCAGCGCGCTTTCAACGCTCGGCATCGTGCTGTTCGCCGGCCTGTGCTCGGCCTGGATCGCCCGCATGGTACCGCGAGCGCCGCGCCTCGCGCGCGATGCGCTCTCGCTCACGTGCGCCTCGAACATCGCGGCCACGCCGCTTGCGGCGGCGCTGTTCTCGCAGCTGCCGCTCGTCGCGCCGCTTGCCAACATCGCCGCAGCGCCGCTCTTCCCGCTCGTCTGCGCCGGAGGTCTCGTCGCGGTGCTCGGCGCGCTCGCCGCGCCCGCGGCCGCGCCCGTGCTGCTCGGGTGCGCGTCGGCGGGGGCGACGGCGCTCACCGCGCTCGTGCGGGCGCTTGCGACGATTCCCAACGCGAGCATTCCGATGGCCCTTCCGCTCGAGGTCGCGCTCGGCGTCTCGGCGGCGGGTGCCGTTGTGCTGTGGCTCGCTTGGCCGCACCCGCGGCTCCGCATCGTGCTCGGCTTGGCGGCCTCGTTGTGCTGCGCGGCCGTCGCGGCGTTCGTCGTCATGCCGCGGGTGGCAGGCGACGAGATCATCATGCTCGACGTGGGGCAGGGCGACGCGTTCGTGGTGCGCAGCCGCGGCGCGGCGGTGCTCATCGACACGGGCAACCAGGAACGCCTGCTGCGCGAGGCGCTCGCCCGGCACGGCGTGTACCGTCTCGACGCCGTCCTCATCACGCACGGCGACGACGACCACAAGGGCGCGCTGACCTCGCTCGCCGGCGTCGTGGACGTGGGACGCGTGCTCGTGGCGCAGGACGCGTTGTCGTGCGGATGCGGCTCGTGCGCAAGCCTCGTGGCGGACGCGCGAGCGCTCGTGGGCGACGAGGGGGTCGCCGGCGTGCGGCAGGGCGACGAGCTGCACGTGGGGGCCTTCGACCTCGCGGTGGTGTGGCCCGAGCGCTTCGTCGACGAGGGCGGCAACGCCGACAGCGTGTGCCTGCTGGCCGATGCCGACGTCGACGGCGACGGAGCGTCCGACTGGCGCGCGCTGTTCACGGGGGATGCCGAGCACGAACAGCTGCGCGCCCTCGTCGATGCGGGCCTCGTCGGGGCGGTGGACATCTACAAGGTCGGCCATCATGGGTCGAGAAACGCGCTCGACGACGAGGAGGCCGCCGTGCTCGCGCCGCGCATCGCGCTGGTCAGCGTGGGGGAGCGCAACCGCTACGGCCATCCTACGAAGGAGACGCTCGCGCGGCTCGACGCCGTGGGCGCGCGCATCTGCCGCACCGACGAAGAGGGAGATGTTTCATGCAAATTGACGGACGATCGGATCGAGGTGGAAACCCTGCGCTAGAATGGACGGCATGGCTACTCAAAAGAAACAAGAAGCACCGCTCTTGCCCGTGTACCTCGTCGTCGGCGAGGACGCGCTCAAGCGCGATACCGTGATGAAGCGCCTTCGCGCGCGCCTGTCCGCGATGGGCGACCTGTCGTTCAACTCCGACGAGTTCGGCGGCGAGACGGCTGCGGGCGCCGACATCGTGACGGCCTGCAACACGGTGCCGTTCGCAAGCCCCGTGCGCCTCGTGGAAGTGCGCGCGGCCGACAAGCTCAAGAAGGCCGACGCCGAGGAGCTCGTCGCCTACCTGGGCGCGCCGAACGAAACCACCGTGCTCGCCCTCGTCGCCGAGAAGCTGGCGAAGAACACGCGCCTGTACAAGGCCGTCGCGGCCCACGGCAAGACGGCCGTCATCGACTGCACGCCCCTCAAGCGCTACGAGCTGCCCAAGACGGTGCGTTCCATGGCCGTGAACCACGGCGTGACGCTGACGGAGGGTGCGGCCGTCAAGCTCGTGGATCTTGTGGGCGAGGACACGGTGCGCCTCAACAACGAGCTCAAGAAGATCGCGCTCGCGCATCGCGGCACCGATGCCGTGAACGAGCACGAGATCGTGGGCATGGTGAGCCGCACGGCCGAAGTGAAGCCGTGGGAGTTCGTCGACGCCTTCTCGGCGCGCGACGTGCGCAAATGCCTGCTGTACCTCGGTCGCATGGACTCGGTGTCGCCCCATGCGCTTCTGGCCATGTGCACGACGCGCCTGCGCGAGCTCATCTGCGCCCGCGCCATGGCCGATCGCGGCAACCCCCGCGCCGTGGCCGGCGCCCTCAAAGCGCCCGATTGGCGCGTCAAGAACCACATAACCTGGGCCCGCGGCTTCACCGCCGCCGAGCTCCGCCACGCGATGATAGCCGCCCGCGACACCGAGCGGGCCATGAAAAGCGGCACCGACCCGAAGAGCGCCTTCGTCGACTGGGTGCTCGAAGTGACCGCGAAGAGGTAGGGCCGCTTCGCCCCTTTTTCCTGTTGCGCCCGCAGCACGTCTTCCATTTCGCACACCCTTTCGCGGGCGCAACGAGCGGGGACGCAGGTCGCAAGGGGTAGACCCCGGTCGGCAAAGAGCACGGGACGCAGGTCGCAAAGCTAGCCCCCCCCCCAACGCGAGAGGGCCCCGGATTTCCGGGGCCCTCTCGCTCTTGATATGCGGACGGATCGCGGGGCGATTGCCGTATGCGCATCGATGTTATTCGGCGGCAGCTTCCTCAGCACCGGCAGCCTCGGCCTTGGCGGCTTCTTCGGCTTCCTTCGCCTTGCGCTTCTGAGCGGCGGCTTCTTCCTTGAGCTGCTTCTCGCGGCGCTTGGCCTTCTCTTTGGAAGCGGCTTCCATCTCGGCAGCGCGCGCAGCCTTGCGCTCGGCCTTCTTGGAGCCCGTCTTCTGCTCCTTCTTGGCCGGCTTCTCGTAGGCGGCACGATCGGCGTCGGTCGCCACGGTGTTGGCCAGGGCCATCACGCCGCTCTTGCGGTTCGCAGCCTGGTTCTTGTGGATGACGCCCTTCGAGGCGGCTTTGTCGAGCAGGCGGCACGCGGCGCATGCGGCGGCGTAAGCCTCGGCGCCGTTTTCGGCGGCGACGGCGTCCTTCACGCGACGGGTCGCGGTCTTGAGCTCAGACTTGACCGCGCGGTTGCGCATACGGGACTTTTCGTTGGTGATGATGCGCTTCTTCTGGCTTTTGATGTTCGCCATGGGTGATGTTCCTCCAATATACAAACCTATCGAATACCGTGCGTTCCCGGTAGCGCAAGCGCCCTGCGGCTTCGAGATACGACTGCCACGGTGCCGATAGCCTCGCATGCATCCCTCAAAGGGCGCGGCTCGTCCGCGACGCGGACAGCCAACGATGCATGTGGAAACAGGCGGGATTTCTCTGTTTCGCGGACCATTCGGTCACCCAGCACTACGAATCTTAAAGCGCAGCCACGTCTGCAGATCGGCGATGAAACCATCGCGCGAACGTATTTGCCGGATACACAATGCGATAGAATAGCAAAGGTTGCCGATGTTTTCACGAAGAATTGTCGAAAACACGTTTTTTCTCCCCGTCTCGAAAGGACGACCGCCATGAGAACCGCCGCCCTTCGACCGCTGTCCCTCGCGCTTGCCGCATCCTGCGCCCTCGGCGCCCTTGTCGGCTGCTCGAGCGGCTCGCACCAGGTCATCGACGCGAACGAGGGATGCGCGAGCTGCCATTCCGACGAGAAGGAAACCTTCGCGCCGGGCGAAAATGCGCCTGCGGGCACCCTGGAAAGCGGCTCGACCGTGACCGTGCGCGCCGACGCGGCCTCCATCGCGGTGTGCACGCCCACCCTCACCGCCGCGGACGGCTCGACATTCGTGCCCGTGCAGCAGTCGACGGCCGTCCTGAGCGGGGGAGAGGCCGCGCTCGAGCTCGACGACGGCCTGTGGGCCCTCTGCGTCGACGAGGGCGACCACGCCCGCTCGCAGCTTGTGCGCGTCGATTCGTCGAACGGCGAGACCGCCGTCGTTGAGCTGTAGGCGCCTCGAGGCTCGCCATCCGCCGCGAATAAGGTAGAATAGGCTTTCGTTTCTCAAGCGCCCGCATTGGCGCGCGCCCGTACGATGTGAAAGACAGGCTATGACCACCGATCCGAACTTCATCCGCAACTTCTCCATCATCGCGCACATCGACCATGGCAAGTCGACGCTGTCCGACCGCATCCTCGAGCTCACCGGCACGGTGGCCAGTCGCGACATGCAGGAGCAGCTGCTCGACAGCATGGACATCGAGCGCGAGCGCGGCATCACCATCAAGAGCCAGGCCGTGCGCGTGGACTACGTGGCCGACGACGGTCAAACCTACCAGTTCAACCTCATCGACACGCCGGGCCACGTCGACTTCACCTACGAGGTGAGCCGTTCGCTGGCCGCCTGCGAGGGGGCCGTGCTCGTGGTGGACGCCACGCAGGGCGTCGAGGCGCAGACGGTGGCCAACGCCATGATGGCCATGAACGCGAACCTCGAGATCATCCCGCTCATCAACAAGATCGACCTGCCCGCGGCCGAGCCCGAGCGCGTGCGCGAGGAGATCGAGGAGGGCCTCGCCATCCTCGCCGACGACGCGGTGCTCGCCTCCGGCAAGACGGGCGTGGGCGTGCACGACCTGCTGGAAGCCGTCGTGTACAACATTCCCGCGCCCGAGGGCGACGCGGACGCGCCGTTGCGCGCGCTCATCTTCGACTCCTACTTCGACCCGTACCGCGGCGTGGTGGCGCTCGTGCGCGTGGTGGACGGCTCCATGAAGAAGGGCGACAAGGTGCTCATGATGGCCACGGGCACCGAGGTGCTCGTGGAGGAGGTGGGCGCGCGCCGCCCCGCCGAAACGCCGCTGCCGACGCTGTCGGTGGGCGAGGTGGGCTACCTGGTCACCGGGCTGAAGGACGTGCGTCAGGTGAAGGTGGGCGACACGATCACCGCCGTCAAGGGCGGCGTGGAGAAGCCGCTGCCGGGGTACCGCGAGGCTAAGCCCATGGTGTTCACGGGCCTGTTCCCCATCGACGGCGACCAGTACGAGCCGCTGAAGGAGGCGCTCGAGAAGCTGTCGCTCAACGACCCGGCGCTGGCCTGGGAGCCCGAGAAGTCGCACGCGCTCGGTTTCGGCTTCCGCGTGGGCTTCCTCGGCCTCTTGCACATGGAGGTCATCAAAGAGCGCCTCGAGCGCGAGTTCGGCCTCGACCTGCTGGCCACCGCCCCCAGCGTGGAGTACCACGTGTACCGGCAGGGCGGCGAGATGATCAGCCTGCACAGTCCCCAGGAGATGCCCGACCCCGGCGAGATCGAGCGCATCGAGGAGCCTTACCTCAAGGCGAAGATCCTCATCCCGCCCGACTACGTGGGCGCGGTCATGGAGCTGACCACCGCGCGTCGCGGCACGTTCGTCACCATGAACTACCTGTCGCCCACGACGGTGGAGATGCTGTGGGAGATCCCGCTTTCCGAGCTCATCATGGACTACTTCGATAGACTCAAGTCCAACACGAAGGGCTACGCCTCGCTCGACTACGATTTCGACGAATACAAGCCCTCGAAGCTGGTGAAGCTGGATATCCTGCTGTCGGGAAAGCCGGTGGACGCGCTGTCGTTCATCATCCACAAGGACAAGGCCTACGATCGTGGCCGCGTCCTCACGGAGAAGCTGCGCAGCATCATCCCGCGCCAGATGTTCGAGGTGCCCATCCAGGCCGCCATCGGCGGCAGGGTGCTCGCGCGCGAGACGGTGAAGGCGAAGCGCAAGGACGTGCTGGCGAAGTGCTACGGCGGCGACATCAGCCGCAAGCGCAAGCTGCTCGAGAAGCAGAAGGCCGGCAAGAAGCGTATGAAGAACATCGGCAACGTGGAGGTTCCGCAGGAAGCCTTCATGGCGATTCTGAAGGTGGACGATTAGAGCGCGGCAGAGCGGCATCCGCGCACGGATAGGTTGATAGCATGGCACGTAAAGACGATTTCGACTGGCTCGACGACCCGTTCGACGAGAAGAAGGCGCACCAGCAGCAAGGGGGCATGGGCAGCGGCTCGAAGCTCGCGCTCGGCTGCGGGTGCCTCGTTGCGGTGGTGGGCATCGTCGTGCTGCTCATGTTCGCGCTCGTCAACGTCATCGACATCGTGGCAGCGTAGGGGAGCGGCCCTGATGGACATGCGCGCGTTCTTCAAGACGCACCGCCTGCTGCTCGCCCCCATGGCGGGCGTGAGCGACGAGGCGTTCCGCACGCTCTGCCGCGAGCAGGGCGCCGACGTCACGTACACCGAGATGGTGTCGGCGAAGGGGCTTTCCTACGCGAACGAGAAGACGCGGCACCTGCTGCGCCTCGCGCCGGGGGAGGACCAGGTGGCGGTGCAGCTGTTCGGCCACGAGCCCGACACGATGGCCTCGCAGGCCGCATGGATCGAAGACGAGATGGGCGCGTCGCTGGCCTACCTCGACATCAACATGGGCTGCCCGGCCCGCAAGATCGTGTCGAAGGGCGACGGCTCGGCGCTCATGAAGGACCCCGACCTTGCCGTCTCCATCGTGCGCGCCGTGTGCGCGGCGGTGAGCCATCCGGTGACGGTGAAGTTCCGGCGCGGATGGGCCGAAGGCGTGGAGACGGCGCCCGCATTCGCCCGCAGGATGGAGGACGCGGGCGCGGCGGCGCTGGCCGTGCACGGGCGCTACGCCGAGCAG
The DNA here is from genome assembly GCF_003339815.1 of Eggerthella sinensis. GTDB lineage: Bacteria > Actinomycetota > Coriobacteriia > Coriobacteriales > Eggerthellaceae > Eggerthella > Eggerthella sinensis. The sequence continues at coordinate 31,982 of NZ_PPTT01000016.1, read as the reverse complement.
CTGTACCGCGGCAGCGCCGAATGGGACGCCATCGCGCGGGTGAAGCAGGCCGTGTCGGTGCCGGTGGTGGGCAACGGCGACGTGAAGCGCGGCGCGGACGCGGTGGCCATCACCGAGCGCACCGGCTGCGACGCCGTGATGATCGCGCGCGCTGCGGAGGGCAACCCCTGGGTGTTCGCGCAGGCGAAGGCCGCCCTTGCGGGGGAGGCCGAGCCGGAGGCGCCCGGCGTGGAAGAGCGCATCGCCCTGGCGCGCCGTCACGCGCGGCTGCTGAGCGAGCGCGAGGGCAAGAACATCGTGCGCATGCGCAAGCATGCCATGTGGTACATGGCGGGCATTCCCGGCGCAGCGGCCGCGCGGGAGAAGATCAACGCCTGCGTGTCGGTCGAAGACTTCGACGTCGTGTTCGACGAGCTGGTGGCGTGCGCACGCGAGCACGCGGCCGGCGTATGACGAAAGGCGGGCCCCTCATGCCCCATGATCCCTACCGCGCGCTGTACGTGCACCTTCCGTTCTGCGTGAAGCGCTGCGCCTACTGCGATTTCGCCACGGCGGCGGTGCCGGCTGACGCGCCCGAGATCGACGCGTACGTCGACGAGCTCGTGCTGGACATCCGCCGCAAGGCGAAGGAGGGCGAGCTCGGCGCGCTCGAGACCGTGTACCTGGGCGGCGGCACGCCGTCGCACGTGGGGCTGGCGCGCCTGTCGATGCTGCTGTACACGCTGTCGCTGTCCATGCACCTCACGCCCGAGGTGGAGTGCACGATGGAGGCGAACCCCGAGAGCCTCACCGAGCGCATGGTGCGCGATATCTGGGCGCTCGGCGTGAACCGCCTGTCCATCGGCGTGCAGAGCTTCGACGACGACGTGCTGCGCACCCTCGGGCGCGCGCATTCGGCCGACGAGGCGCGGCGCGCCATCGAGGCCGCCTTCACGCGCTTCGAGAACGTGAGTCTCGACCTCATGTGCGGCATTCCCGGACAAAGCGACGAGAGCTTCGAGGAAAGCGTGCGCGAGGCGGTGCGCCTCGGCGCGACGCACGTGAGCGTGTACCCGCTCACCATCGAGCCGCACACGCCCTTCGACGCCGCCGTGCTGGCAGGCGAGCTCGACGAGCCCGACGACGACGCGGAGGCCGCGCACATGGAGATCGCCGAGCGCGTGCTGACCGAGGCGGGCTTCGCGCGCTACGAGGTGGCCAGCTACGCCCGGCCGGGCTGCGAGAGCCGTCACAACATCGCGTACTGGACCGGCGTGCCCTACCTCGGCCTCGGCCGTTCGGCCGCCACGATGACGCAGAACGCTGCTCGCCGCATGCGCGTGAAGGACGGCCAGGTCACCGACGACCTCGACGCGCGCCAGATGGCCGCCGAGGACCTCATGCTGGGCATGCGCATGACCGTCGGCGTGAGCGACGAGCGCGTGGAACAGGCCGCCGCGCTGCTGCCCGAGCTGCCCGCGACGCTGGACGGGCTGGCCCGGCGGGGGCTGGCGGAGCACCGCGAAGGCCGCTGGAGGCCCACGGAGCTCGGCTGGCTCTGCGGCAACGAGCTCTACGGGGACCTGTACGACCTGGCACCGTAGGGGCGCGCTTCGGTCTCCATCCTCCCATGGCGCGCCCGTTGTCGTGCCGGTCGTGCGCGCTTCGCGCGCCGACCGGGGGACCCGCAGGTTCTCCGACGAGCCCGCGCGCACGGCGGGTTGACCGCGCGTCTCCCTGCGGGCAGGGGCCAACCAAGGGGTCTCACCGTAGTTTCTTCACATTTCTGCACTCTCGTTAGCACTCGAGGCTTTCGGCTGCTAATATGATGCGTTACCATAGGTGGGGACCAACCAGTGAGAGAGGCAGGTGAACGAGCGTGCTTTCGGATCGTAGGCAACGGGTGTTGAGCGCCCTTATCGAAGAGTACGTCGCGCGCGCTCTGCCCGTGGGGTCGCGCACGCTGACGGAGCGGTACCAGCTGGGCGTGAGCCCGGCAACGGTGCGCAACGAGCTGTCCGTCCTCGAGGACGGCGGCTACATCACGCAGCCGCACACCTCGGCGGGCCGCATCCCGACCGATTACGGCTACCGCGCGTTCGTGGACAACCTGCTGCAATCCGACCTCGCGGGCGACGACGAGCGCTACCGTCCCGTGGTGGACCAGCTGCGCCGCAGCGCGAGCGAGCTCGATGCGCTGCTCGAGCAGACGTCGTCGGCGCTCACGCGCCTCACCGACTGCCTGTCCATCGTGCTGGCGCCGTCGGTGCTCAACCTGCACATCAAGCAGCTGTCGCTCATCTCGCTGTCCCCGTACCGGGCGCTCGTCGTGCTCGTCACCGAGGACGGCCAGGTGTTCAACCGTCAGATGGAGTTCGCCGAAGAGGTGGCTCCCGACGAGCTCGCCCAGGTGCAGCGCTTCCTCGGCGACGTGTTCAACGGCAAGTCGCTGCACGAGATCGAAGACGGCCTGGGCGAGGGCATGGTCGAGGCCTTCCGCGATCCGCTCGTGCGCATGGCGCTCGACGAGGTGCTGTCGTGCTTGCAGGAAAGCGAGCTGTCGCGCACGCACCGTCTGGGCGTGAGTTCTTTGCTGACGAAGCCGGAGTTCAGCCAGTCGCAGGCGCTGCTGCCCGTCATGCAGGTGCTCGAGGACGACACCGTGCTGCTGCACATCCTCGACGACGCCGCCCGCCAGGGCGCGGGCGTGCCGAGCGTGCGCATCGGGCGCGAGAACCCCGCGGCGGAGCTTGCGGGCGTGTCGGTGGTGGCAAGCCGCTACGGACGCGGCGCCGCAGCCGGCGTGGTGGCCGTGGTGGGTCCCACGCGCATGGACTATTCCAAGGTGATACAGGCGGTGCGCATAGCGAGCGCAGCGCTCGGAGACGTATAACGACATGGTGCGGCGGCGCGCCGTGCGCCGCCCGTGAGGAAAGGTTTCGAGAGCAAGATGGCGAAGGATCTGTACGAAGTTCTGGGCGTGTCCCGCGAGGCAACCGAAGACGAGATCAAGAAGGCGTTCCGTCGGCGCGCGCGCGAGCTTCATCCGGATGTGAACAAGGCGCCCGACGCCGAAGACCAGTTCAAAGAGCTGAACGAAGCGTACGACGTGCTGTCGGACGCGCAGAAGCGCGCCCAGTACGATCGCTTCGGCACGGTTCCCGGCGCGGCCGGCGGCGGCAACCCCTACGGGGGCGGCGGCTACGTCGACTTCGAGGACCTGTTCGGCGGCGGCTTCGGCATGGGCGACATCTTCAGCTCGTTCTTCGGCGGGCAGGCCACCGGCCGCACCCCCATGCGCAAAGAGGGCCGCGACATGGGCGTGGGCCTGCGCCTCACCCTCGAGGAAGTGGCCGCCGGCGCGAAGAAGGAGATCGTGTACGACCGCCTGGCGCCGTGCCCCGACTGCGAGGGCTCGGGCCTCGGCCCCGACGGGCGCGAGATCACGTGCCCCGACTGCCACGGCCAGGGCCGCGTCGTCACCATCCAGCACACGTTCCTCGGCGACATGCAGACGGCCACCACGTGCAAGACCTGCGGCGGCACGGGCCACACCATCGAGAACCCGTGTCCCGAGTGCGAGGGCCAGGGTCGCGTGCCCGACCGCCAGCGCGTCACCGTCGAGGTGCCCGTGGGCATCCGCGACGCGCAGCAGCTGCGCCTGTCCGGCTTCGGCGAGGCCGGCATGCACGGCGCGCGTCCGGGCGACCTCATCGTGACGTGCCGCATCCAGCCGCACGAGTTCTTCGAGCGTGATGGCGACAACCTGCATGCGCGTGCGAACGTGTCCATCGTGCAGGCCACGCTGGGCGCCGAAATCGAGATCGACGGCATCTTCGAAGGCGAGAAGGTGCAGGTGCGCATCCCCGAAGGCTGCCAGAACGAGCAGGTGGTGCGCGTGAAGGGCTTCGGCATGCCGCGCTTCCGCAGCGACGCGCGCGGCGACATGTACGTGCACGTGAACGTGGTGGTGCCCAAGAAGGTGACGAAGAAGCAGCGCGAACTGCTCGAGCAGCTGGCCGGGGAGCTGGGCGAGGACGTGTCCGACGCCCGCACGCCGCTGCAGAAGCTCCGCGACGCGTTCAACTAGGCCCGCCATGTCGCTGCCGCACTTCTATCTTGAGAGCCAGGTCATCGCCGACGAAGGCGCGGCGGCCTTCCCGCTGCGCCTCGCGGCCGACGACGCGAAGCACGCGCGCGTGCTTCGGCTTGCGCCGGGCGAGCACGTGGCCGTGGTGGACGCGGCGCGCGACTACTTCGAATGCGAGATCGTGGCCTTCGACGACAACCTGCCCGTGGTGCGCATCGCGCAGCGCTTCGAGGACGAGCCCGACCGTCCGATGGTGGTGCTCGCGCAGGGTTTGGCGAAGGGCGACAAGATGGACACGGTCATCCGCCACGCCACCGAGCTGGGCGTGTCCGCGTTCGCGCCGTTCGCGTGCGAGCGCTCCATCGTGAAGCTCGACGACAGGAAGGCGGCCGCCCGCGTGCAGCGCTGGCGCTCCATCGCGAAGAGCGCCGCCATGCAGTCGGGGCAGCGCGCGATGCCCGAGGTGACCGACGTCGGCGCCCTCGAGGACCTCTGCGCCCTGTTCGCGCACAGCACGGCCGTGCTCGTCTGCTGGGAGGAGGCGCCGGGCACCGCGCGTATCGACGAGGCCATCGAGCGCGCGCTCGTGCAGCTGCGCGCGGGTGCCGCGAACGCCCGCGTCGGCGTGGTGGTGGGCCCCGAGGGCGGCCTGACCGAGCGCGAGGTGGATGCGCTGCTCGCGTGCAACCCCCGTGCGTCGCTCGTGTCGCTGGGCTCGTCCATCCTGCGCACCGAAACGGCCGGCATCGTGGCGCCCGCGCTCGTGCTGCACGAGCTCAACCGCCTCGCCCGTCGGGAGCCGCGATGAACTTCGCCGTGGTCAATCTGGGCTGCAAGGTAAACCGCGTGGAGTCGGACGACGTCGCCGCGCACCTCGCCGCCCGCGGTGCCGAAACCCCCGAGGCGGACGCCGACCTCATCGTGGTGAACACGTGCACCGTCACCGGCGAGGCCGAGAAGAAGACCCGCAAGGCCGTCCGGCGCGCCCTGCGCGCGAACGACCGGGCCCGCGTCGTGGTAACCGGCTGCGCCGCCGCCATCGACCGCGCATTCTACGAGAACCTGGACGAGCGCGTAACCGTGCTGGGAAAGGCCGAGTTGGGAAAGCTGTGGGAAGGGGAGGGCGGCTACCAGGTTTGTGGACCCGCGGTCTCCCTCTGTGACGGCGAACCTGCGGTCTCCCTCTGTGATGGTGGACCTGCATCCTCCCCCCGTGACGGTGGACCTGCGCTTTCCCCCCATGGCGCGGCAGGCGAGCTCGCCGGTCCTGCAAGCACTCGCGCCGCGCAAGGAGCAGGGGGCGCAGCACGAGGAGTGAAACCCGCATCCTCCCCCCATGGCGCGGCAGGCGTTCTCGCCGCGCAAGGAGGAGGTGCCGCAGCTCGAGGAGCGGCACCTGCATTCTCCCTCCTCCGTTTCGGCCCTTCTTTCCGCAGCCGGGTGGGCGTGAAGGTGCAGGACGGGTGCGACAATGCGTGCACGTACTGCATCGTGCACGTGGCGCGCGGGCGGGCGACGAGCCGGCCGGCCGACGACGTGGTGGCGGAGTGCGTCGCGTACGCGCGGGCGGGCGCCGGGGAGATCGTGCTCACGGGCATCAACCTGGGCTCCTACTGCGACGGCGCGAAACGCGACCCGGCCGCCGTGCGCCTCGCCGACCTGCTGCGCCTGCTGCTCGACGCCACGGCGGACGCCGCGTGCCGCTTCCGCATCTCGAGCGTCGAGCCGCGCGACGTGGACGACGCGCTCGTGGACGTCCTCGCCGCATCCGACGGGCGCGTCTGCCGCCACCTGCACCTGCCCCTGCAGGCCGGCAGCTCGAAGGTGCTGCGCGAGATGGCGCGCCCGTACGACGCTCCGCGCTTCGTCGCGCTCGTGGAGCGCTTGTACGCCGCCGTGCCCGAGCTGGCGCTGTCCACCGACATTATCGCCGGGTTCCCCGGCGAGACCGACGCGGAGTTCCAGGAGACCCTCGACGTGGCGCGCGCCTGCCGCTTCGCGAAGATCCACGCGTTCCCGTACTCGCGCCGCGACGGCACGCCCGCGGCGGCCCGCGCCGACCAGGTGCCGCCCGCCGTGCGCGAGCGCCGCGCCGCCGCGCTGCGCGCCCTCGGCGACGAGCTGCGCGCGCAGGAGTACGCGCGCCGCGTCGGCACCGTCGAGCGCGTGCTCGTCGAGTCGCGCGGGCGGGGCACCACCGAGAGCTACTTCGAGATTCCCGTGCCGCCCGACGCGCAGCCGGGCACGCTTCGGGAGCTCGTCCTGCCGCCAGCCGAGAACAGCGAGGGGTAACCGCCATGGGGGAGCAGCGCCGCACCGACGAACGTCGCCCGACCTCGACCGACGACGACGCCCGCGCCCGTGCGCGCCAGCGTCTCGCCGAGCGCGAGGCGCGCCTCAACGGCCGTCCCGCCCCGCAGCAGCACGCTCCCGCGCGCTCCTCGGCGCCCCGGCAGGCATCCGGCCGCCCTCCGCGCCCGGAGCAGGACGCCGCATCGAACCCCGTGCTCGCCGTTCTCGGCAGCGTCGTCGAAGCCGTGCGCGCCAACCCGCGCCGCGCCCTGCTCGCCGCCGCGGCGGCAGCGGCGCTGCTGCTCGTCGTCCTGATCGTCTCCGCCATCCGCGGCTGCGTCGCGGGCGCCCCGGCCGAGCCTGCGCCCGCCGCATCCGATGAGGCGTCCGCGACGCAGCAGGTGGCGCGCGATCCCATCGACGAGGCCGCGCTCTCGTCCGTGCTCGGCGACGACCTGACCGCGAGCCTGCTCGCCGCCGCCGAATCGAGCGACGACGCCGCGTGGATCGCCGCCCACCCGGATGCCTACGTCATCGACGGCGAGGCGGTGCAGTACAAGCTGCTCAAGCTCGCGGCCACCGAGCCCGAGGCCGTCCCGTTCGTGCGCGGCTTCCCCGATGCGTACCCCGCCGATGCCGCCGAGGCCACGGGCGACCCGGCGGCAGGCGAGGTGCCGCGCTTCTACCAGTGGGACCCGCGCTGGGGCGCCACGGTGTACAGCTCCACGGCGTTCGCGGTGACGGGTTGCTGCCCCACCTCGCTTTCCATGGTGTACCAGGGGCTCACCGGCAAGGGCGACCTGTCGCCCTACGACATGGGCGTCCGGGCGCGCGACGGCGGCTACATGGCCGAGTTCGACGGCACCGATTCGTCGTTCCTCGTGAACGAGGCGGCCTCGCTCGGCCTGTCCTGCACCTCCATCGACGCCGATGCCGACGCCCTGCGCGCGGCGCTCGAGGGCGGCGCCGCGGTCATCTGCAACGTCGGCCCCGGCGATTTCACCGACAACGGGCACTTCTTCGTCATCACGGGCGTCGACGGCGACGGCAACCTTGTCATCAACGACCCGTACTCGGCCGAACGCTCGAACCAGGCGTGGGACGTCGAGAAGGTGCTCGGCCAGACGAAGGCGCTGTTCGCCTACGAGCGCGCCTAGCTTCGCCGCCCCGCGCGCCGCTCCCGTCCGAATTTGAGCACCTGCACCATATTCCCTTGTCGGTTCGATGACATCGGGGCGGGGCGATGCCATGCGTGGTACAATGCCCCCATGACAGACCAAACGCAAATCACCCTCACGGCCCCGCAAAGCGTGAACATGGCGCTCATCGTCGGGCCGGCCGACGAAATCCTCCACCTCGTGCAAGACGCGTTCCTCGCGCGCATCACCGTGCGCGGCGACACGATCGTGCTCGAGGGCGACCCGCTCGAGGTGCAGTCGCTCACGGCGCTGTTCTCCGACCTCATCAAGCTGGTGGAAGGCGGCGACGAGCCGAGCATCGACTACGTGCGCCACGCCATCGACCTGCTGCGCACGGCGGAGTTCTCGCCCCGCGCGCTGCGCGAGGACATCCTGCTCACGTACCGCGGCCGCGCCATCCGCCCGCAAACCGCGGGCCAGAAGCGCTACGTCGACGCCATCCGCGAGAACACCATCACGTTCGGCATCGGGCCGGCGGGCACCGGCAAGACCTACCTCGCCATGGCCATGGCCGTGGCCGCGCTCAAGCGCAAGGAGGTGGGCCGCATCATCCTCACGCGCCCGGTGGTGGAAGCGGGGGAGAGCCTGGGCTTTCTGCCCGGCACGCTCACCGAGAAGGTGGACCCCTACATCCGCCCGCTCTACGACGCGCTGTTCGACATGACCGACATGGAGCGCGCTACGCAGCTCATCGAGAGCGGCGTCATCGAGATCGCCCCGCTCGCGTTCATGCGCGGCCGCACGCTCAACGACAGCTTCATCATCCTCGACGAGGCGCAGAACACCACGCCCGAGCAGATGAAGATGTTCCTCACGCGCCTCGGCTTCGGCTCGAAGATGATCATCACGGGCGACGTGACGCAGCTGGACCTGCCGCGCGGCATATCGGGCCTCAAGGGCGTGCGCGGCATCCTCGAAGACATCGACGGCATCGCGTTTTGCGAGTTCACCGGCAAAGACGTGGTGCGCCACTCGCTCGTGGCGGCCATCGTGAGCGCCTACGATCAGGCAAGCAGAAAGGCTTGAGTACCATGGATATCCAGATCAACTACGACTACCGCAAAGAGGACCTCGAGAAGCTGCCGCTGCACGAGCTCACGCAGTTCGTGCTCGCGCGCGAGGATAAGCCCTTCAACACCGAGGTGTCCATCAGCTTCGTCACCGACGAGGCCATCGCCGAGCTCAACGAGAAGTACCGCCACAAGGAGGGTCCCACCGACGTGCTGTCCTTCGAGTGCGACGGCGTGGACGACGACCTGTCGGCCATGACGCTGGCCGAGGACCCGGTGTTCGAGCTGGGCGACGTGATCATCGCCCCCGACGTGGCCAGCCGCCAGATGCGCGAGTTCGGCACCACGTTCGAGGAGGAGATCTGCCTGCTGCTCGTCCACGGTCTGCTGCACCTGTGCGGCTACGACCACATCGAGGACGACGAGGCCGAGGTCATGGAGAAGCGCGAAGCCGAGATTCTCGAGGCGTGGTCCAAGCGCACGGTGTAGCAGCGAGGGGGAAGGCGGGCTTGCATGGACGTGATGAGCGCCATGGATGACGAAGAGCGCATCGAGGGGAACGAAGCGCCGCGCGAGGAGCATCGCAGCGAGGGACGCTTCGTGCGCAACCATGCGGACAAAGGATCGCGCGCCCGGTTTTCGCTCGGGCGCGCGTTTTCGTGCGCCTGGGAGGGCATCGCCTACACGACGCGCACGCAGCGCAACATGAAGATCCACTTCGCGGTGGGGGCGGCGGCGGTGATCCTGGGCTTCGCGCTGGCCATCGATCCGCCCTCGTGGGCGGCCATCGCCATCTGCATCGCGGTCGTGCTGGCCGCCGAATGCTTCAACACCGCGCTCGAGTCCGTGGTCGACCTCGTGTCGCCGGGGTACGCCGAGCTCGCCAAGCACGCGAAGGACTGCGCTGCGGGCGCGGTGCTCGTGTGCGCGCTCGGCGCCGTGGCCGTGGCCGCCGCCGTGTTCGTCCCGCGCCTTCTGGCGCTCATCAGCTGATACCGAGAAAGGCACCCCACCTATGAACGATATGCTCTCCCCGGCGGACGAATCCTTCAAGTCGGGCTTCGTCACGCTCGTCGGCCGCCCGAACGCCGGCAAGTCGACGCTCGTCAACGCCATCATGGGCAAGAAGATCGCCATCACGTCGAACACGGCGCAGACGACGCGCCACCGTTTCCGCGCGGTGTACACGCGCCCCGAGTTCCAGCTCGTCCTCGTGGACACGCCGGGCCTGCACAAGCCCCACGACGCCCTCGGCGAGGAGCTGAACACGTCGGCCCTCAAGGCGCTCGAGGGCGTGGACGTGGTGGCCTTCCTCGTGGACGCGTCGAAGCCGGTGGGCACGGGCGACGAATGGGTGGCCGCGCAGCTTTCGCGCACCCGCTCGAAGAAGATCCTCGTGCTGTCGAAGATCGACCTCGTGGACGGCGAGCAGCTCGACCGTCAGCGCTTCGCCGCCGCGCAGCTGGGCGACTGGGACGCCGTCGTGGAGCTGTCGAGCGAAACGGGCGAGCACGTGCAGGACTTCGTCGACGAGGTGGTGGCGCTGCTGCCGCCGGGGCCGGCGTGGTTCCCCGCCGACATGGAAACCGACCAGCCCATCGAGGTGGTCGTGGCCGAGTTCATCCGCGAGAAGATCCTGCGCTCGTTCCACGACGAGGTGCCCCACGCCATCGGCGTGCACGTGGAGGAGATGGAGTACGACCGCAAGAAGGACCTCTACCGCATCTTCGCCATCGTCTACGTGGAGCGCGACAGCCAGAAGGGCATCATCATCGGCAAGAAGGGCGCGGCCATCAAGCAGATCGGCACCGAGGCCCGCGCCGACCTCGAGCAGCTGCTGGGCTGCCGCGTGTTCTTGGACCTGTCGGTGAAGGTGAAGAAGAACTGGCGCCGCGACGCGAGCCAGATCCGCCGCTTCGGGTACGGCGAAGGGGCGTAAGGCCCCGCCGCCGGCCCTTATTTCTGCAGGTATTGTCACGAATGCGGGCAAACGCCGGGTTGCCCGCCCGCGCCGGACGCGTTTTCGGCTACAATTTGTCGCGTAGACCCATGTGCGAGGGAGTAAGCCAGCATGATCTGTCCTCAATGCCAATCCGAAAACCGTGACGACGCGAAATTCTGCAACGAGTGCGGCTTCCCGCTCTCCGGCAGGATCGCGCAGGTCGCTGCGGCCACCGCGGCCATCGAAGAAGCCGAGCAAGCGGCGAAGGCCGAGCGCGCTGCCGTTGCGTCCGACGAAGCCGCCGACGAGCTCGACCCTGATTTCGAAGGCGTCGTGTCCGCCGACGAGCCCGTAGCCGAGCCGGCCGACGACGACAAGCCCGACACCTCGGGCCCGCTCGATCGCGCCACTCTTCCCGCCATCGACGTGGCGGGCGTGAACGTCGACGAGAACGGCAACGCGTTCGACTTCGGCTCCGTCGATGACGGAGCGAACGACGTCGCACCCGCTGCCGACGATCTCTCCGCGTTCGTCCCGCGCCGCCCCGACGACGACCCGTCGGCCACCGCGCGCAACGACTTCTCCGGCTTCGACGAGTGCCTCGTCGACGCGGGCTACGTGCCGCCGCAGAAGACGTGGGGCCCGGGCGACACCATGGAGATGCCGCGCATCGAGGGGCAGGCCGCCCCGAAGCAGAAGGAATTCCGCGCGCCCGACGCCAACAAGAAGAAGGGCGGCAAGGGCAAGGCCGCGCTCATCGTGCTCGCGTGCCTGCTCGTCATCGGCGTCGCCGCAGCCGGCACCACGTACTACCTCGAGCTGTGGGGCGGCAAGATGCTGCCCGACGTGGTGGGCATGACGCAGGCCGACGCCGTGTCCGTGCTGGAGAGCAAGGGCTTCGCGGTGCGCGAGGAGAAGGTGAAGTCCGACGCCACCGAAGGGGTCGTGCAGCGCATGGACCCCGGCGCAGGCGCGCGCGAGGAGAAGGGCACCGAGGTCACCATCGAGGTGTCCGAGGCCCGCACGATCCCCGAGGCCGTGGGCATGCAGCGCGACGAGGTGGCCGCCCTGCTGGCCGACGCCGGCTTCGAGAACGTCAAGTTCGTCACCGAGAAGTCCGACGAGCACGAGGGCCTCGTGCTGAGCATCGATCCCGAGGTGGGCACGAAGGCGCAGGCGAACACCCCCGTCACCGTCACGGCGGCCGTGCCCTACACCGTGCCCGACGTGGCGGGCAAGACGTGGGACGAGGCGTCGAAGCTGCTGCAGGACGCCGGCTACGAGCCCGTGGCCTCGTACATCTACGACGACAGCGTGGCGCCGGGCACCGCGCTCAGCACCGACCCCGCCGCCGGCGCGAAGGCCGATTCCGGCTCGTCGGTGACCGTGTCCGTGGCCCTGTCGCGCGGCAGCGAGCTCGAGCAGGCCGCGCAGAACTACCTCGGCGGCCTCGTGTCGTCGGGCGAGCCGCTTTCCATCGGCGGCACGGCCTACCTCGTGGAATCGGTGGACGCCGTGAAGTACGAGGGCGGCGAGACCACCTCGTTCACCATCACGGGCAAGGCGGTGACCTCGCTCGACGGCGAGACCGTCTACGGCTCCTCCAAGCAGAAGAGCGGCTCCATCGTGTGGACGAGCGACAACATGATCTCGAGCGTTTCGTAGCACCCGCGTGTCAGCGCCCACCTACGACGCGCGCGTCATCGTGCTGCGCAAGACGAAGCTCGGCGAGAGCGACCTCATCGTGACGCTGCTCGCCGAGGACGGCTCGCAGATGCGGGCGGTGGCGAAGGGGGCGCGGAAGCCCACGAGCTCGTTCGCCGCGCGCCTCGAGCTGTACTCGGTGGCCGACGCGTTCTTCGCGCGCGGCCGCAGCCTCGACATCGTCAAGGAAGTGCGGCTCGTCGAGAGCAACGACCGCCTGCGCCGCGACCTCGAGCACGCCGCCGGCGCCGCCCCCATGGCCGAGCTGCTCGACCGCGTGACGCAGATGGGCCTCGAGAACGAGCGGCTGTTCGCGCTCACGCGCGCCGCCCTCGCCAGCCTCGGCCGCGTCGAGGCCGCGCAGGTGCCGGCCGTGTGCGCGGCCCATCTGCTGAAAACCCTCGCGTTCGCCGGGCTGCGCCCGAGCCTCGACACGTGCGTGGGCTGCGGGCGCGCCCTGCCCGCCGGACCGCCCGAGGGCAACGTGGCGCTCTCGTACCACGAGGGCGGCGTCGTGTGCCCGCTGTGCCGCAGCGGCATGGAAACCGTCATGGTGCCCGAGGCTGCCCTGGCCTGGTGCCGGGCGCTGCTGGGCTCGACGTTCGCCGAGATCGAAGCGCTCGAGGTGGACCCGTCGGCCTCGTTCGGCGTGCTGCGGTTCTGCCAGCAGTGGATCGGCGAGCACGTCGGCGCGAACCTCAAATCGCTCAACTTCCTGTTCACATCCGGATTGTTCTAAAGGAGTCTTCGCATGTACACCTTCCAACCGCAGGGCGTGTGCTCGCGCGCCATCCATATCGACCTCGACGGAGACCGCGTGTCGCACGTGGAATTCGTCGGCGGCTGCAACGGCAACCTCAAGGCCGTCTCGGCGCTCATCGAGGGCATGACGGTGGACGAGGTGGCCGCCGTGCTGGAGGGCAACACGTGCGGTCGGCGCTCCACGTCGTGCGCCGACCAGCTGGTGAAGGGGTTGCGCGCCGCCTACGCGGCGGAGTAGGCCCAGATGGCGCGGCTCTGAGCGAGCACCGTGTCGAAGTCCCACGCGCGGTTCGTGCGCTCGGGGCTGTTCGGATCGCGGATGAGCAGACGGCCCTGGCCGTCGATGCCCGTGAGCACGATGAAGTGGCCCGTCGTGGTGAAGTCGCCGGGGCCCACGCTGCAGATGACGGGAGAGCCCGACAGCAGCGCGCCGCGGATGCTCGACTCGTCGGCCGGCACCTCGGTGGCGACGAGGCCGAGTTCGGCCGCGCCTTCGGTCATGAACGTCCAGGCGGTGCCGTCGGGGGAGGCGCACCCCATGCGCTCGGAGAGCGCGCCCATCTCGGCAGGCCCCTTGTCGGTGGCGCCGGTCAGCGCCGCGTACACCATGGCGAGGCAGGTGGGGCCGCACCCCGTCGTGCCGAACTCGTCTTCCGCGTAGGTACCCTGCGCCCATTCCGGGTCCTTCTGGTACAGCGCGGGAACCTCGCCGCGGCGCCAGTCGCCGCGCGGCGTGGACTGCGGGCCGGCGGACGCGCCGGCAGCCGGCGTCGCTCCCGCCACCACGCCGCTCAGCGTGGACACGGCGTACCAGCCTGCGGCGGCGAGGGCTGCCAGCAGCACGAGCACGGCGACGAGTTGCAGCGGTGAGCGGGAGCGACGCGAGCGCGGTGCAGGGGCGGCGTAGCTGACGGAGCCGCGCGGCGGCATGCGCCGCATCGGCGCGGTGCGGCCTGCGGGGGAGCGGTAGTCGAACGAATTGGAATACGACATGGAGCGCCTCCTTGGTCGTCGTGTCGGTGGCTCGGTAGCGAGGCGTCGTCCGAAGCGGTTCGCTTCGGACGACCTCCGGTGCGGGTCGCCCCGCGCCGTCCTCGCCATCAAGTATCGCCAAGCGCCCCTGTTCTGTCCCGGAAGAAACAGCAACCGATCTCTTAAGTTTTCCTTAATCTTGCCAGGTTACAGCGGTGTTGCGCCCGATGGGCCGATACAATGGCCTTACCGGAACACGTCGCCCGAAGGGCGTGCAGGCGGCTCGAGCGAAGAGCCGCGAAGACAGGAGGAACGGGTGGAATCGAAGATGCGCATTGCCGTGTGCGACGACGAGCAGGCCATCGCCGACTTGGTGGGGCAGCTGCTCGTGGAGGCCGGGTTCTCGCCCGCCGTGTTCTACGCGGCCCCCGACCTTCTGGCGCAGCAGGGCATCGACCCGTTCGACCTCGTCATCCTCGACATCATGATGCCCGGCATGGACGGGTTCGCCTGCTGCCGCGAGCTGCGCCGCACGAGCTCGGTGCCCATCATCTTCCTCACGGCCAAGGACGAGGAGATCGACAAGGTGGTGGGGTTCGAGCTGGGCGCCGACGACTACGTGGTGAAGCCCTTCAAGCCACGCGAGCTCGTGGCGCGCGTGCGCGCACGGCTGCGCCGCACCGCATCGGCCGACGCGGGCAACGCGGCCGATCGTCGCGCGCTCGAATGCGGCGGCATCGCGCTCGACGAGGGCGCCTACACGGCCACGCTGCACGGCGAGCCGCTCTGCCTCACGCCGAAGGAGTTCGCCATCCTGGCCTGCCTCATGCACGATCAGGGCCATCCCGTGGCCTCGCGCGACCTGTTCGAGACGGTGTGGGGCGAGACGGCGAACGCCCAGAGCAACAACACGGTGATGGTGCACATCCGCCATCTGCGCAAGAAGCTGGCCGCCATCGACTCGTCGCAGGAGTTCGTCGAGACGGTGTGGGGCGTCGGCTACAAGCTGGGTTAGAAGGAGCATCCCATGGAAAACACCCCGCGCTCGCAGGCGCGCCTCGATCAGACGAAGCGGCTCTCCAACGCCATCCTGCGCCGCACCGTCGTGAACGTCATCCTGTTCGTGGTGGTGTACCTCGTGCTGTTCGTGGGCTTCATGACCACGCTCGGCTCGGCGGTGTCGAACCTCGTGTACGACCTGCTCAACTACAACTACGTGCTGCACACCGCCCTCTCGTCGCTGTTCCTCCTGCTCGCCGCGTTCGGGTTCGTGGCAGGCCTCGTGCTCGTGGTGCGCTCGGGCATCAACCGGGCGCTGCGCTACTTCGACGTGCTGCTCGACTCGGTGTCGGGCATCCTCATGAAGAGCGACGAGCCGGTCATGCTGCCGAGCGAGCTGGCTCCCACCGCCATGGCGCTCAACGCCATCAAGGCCGAGTCCGAGCAGAACGAGCGCGCGGCGAAGGCGGCCGAGGAGCGCAAGAACGAGCTGGTGGTGTACCTTGCCCACGATATCAAGACGCCGCTCACGTCCATCATCGGCTACCTCACGCTGCTCGAGGAATCGCCCGACCTGCCGCTCGACGTGCGCGCCCGCTACACGGGCATCACGCTGGACAAGGCCTACCGCCTCGAGGAGCTGCTCGACGAGTTCTTCGAGATCACGCGCTACAACCTGCAGACCATCCCCATCGAGCGCTCGCGCTTCGACGGCGCGCTGTTCGTGAACCAGATGGTGGACGAGTTCTTCCCGCTGGCCGAAGGACGCCGCCTCGACCTCGTGTACGACGGCCCCGACGAGCTGTCGGTGTTCGCCGACGCCGGACGCGTGGCGCGCGTGCTCAACAACGTCATCAAGAACGCCATCGCCTACGCCGACCCCGAGACGGCGGTGCGGGTGCGCACGGGCCTCACCGTGGCGCCCGACGGCTTCGTGTGGTGGGAGCTCACGGTGACCGACCAGGGCCGCGAGCTGTCGCCGCAGCATCTCGAGCGCGTGTTCGAGAAGTTCTACCGTGCCGACGAGTCGCGCGGCTCGCAGGCAGGCGGCGCCGGGTTGGGCCTGGCCATCTCGCGCGAGATCGCCCGCGCCCACGGCGGCGACATCTACGCCACGAGCGACGCCGGCGTCACGTCGTTCACCATCTGGATTCCCCAGGGCCCGAGCGTGCGCTGAGGCGCCTCACGCGCGCCGCGCGCGGAAACCTCCGCGAAACGAAGGAGGGCTATCATGGAAGGCTCCCCAGTGAAAGGACCGTCCATGATCGAGCTCGTCGCCTACGAACCCCCGCTCAACGAGGCGCTGTTCGCCTTCCTCGACCGCTGCCTGCCCGAGTCGGGCCGCTCGTTCGACTCGACGGGGCGCCATGCGCACCTCCGGCGCATCGCGGAGGCCTACGAGGCTCTCTGGTGCCTCGTCGAAGACGGAGGCGCCGTCGTCGGCTGCGTGGGTGTGCGACCGCTCGCCCCCGGCGTGTGCGAGCTCAAGACGCTGTTCGTGTTCGAGCGGCTGCAGGGGCAGGGGTGGGGCCGACGGCTCGCCGAGCGCGCCGTCGCCCATGCACGCGAGCACGGGTACGCCGCCGTGCGCCTCGACACCATCTCCACGAGCAAAAACGCCATCGCGCTCTACCGCCGCCTCGGCTTCGAGGACATCGAGCGCTACGACGACAACCCGATGGCCGACACGTTCATGGAGCTCCGTCTCGCCTGATGACGGGGCGGCAACATAACCTTGAGCTTTGTGCTGAACCTGTGGGCCCGGCGCGCGCCGCTTGCCGCGCACGGCCCTTCCCGCTACAATGGGCGGGCTGCGAAAACGCAGGTACTTCTCGCTTGGTCTGCATGCTCACCGTATGCTCACCCAGAGGGAAGCGCATACGACGCACGACGGCCCGTGGGTCGGGCGTGCAAGGAAGCGGCCCCATCGGGCGCCGCACACGAAAGGTGGAATAGCACATGGCCAGCAAACTCAGCATCAGCAAGGAGCGCACTGCCGAGCTCGTCAAGGAATTCGGCAAGGGCGAAGGCGATTCCGGTAGCCCCGAGGTGCAGATCGCGATCCTCACGGAGCGCATCCGCAACCTGACCGAGCACCTCAAGGTGCACAAGAAGGACAACCACACCCGCCGAGGCCTCATGATGCTTCTCGGTAAGCGCCGCGGTCTTCTCAAGTACGTGAAGGCCCGCAACATCGAGGAGTACCGTACGCTCATCAAGAAGCTCGGCATCCGCGACACCATCTAGTGTATGAAAGCCCGCTCCGGCGGGCTTTTACATAGCAAGCGGGCGGGACGCAAGGGCGCATCCGTTCGCGACGGTTCGGGAACTCTAAGTACCGACGTCGAAGAAGCTGGGCGGCACTAGGGCTGCTCAGACAGAAGAGAAAGAACGTAGCATATGGAAAAAATCGTCGAATCTTTCGAGCTGTACGGGAAGCAGTACCGTTTGGAGACAGGCGAGCTTGCGAAGCAGGCGACCGGTGCGGTCGTCGTGACGCAGGGCGACACGACCGTGCTGGTCACGGCCGTCATTTCTAACCAGGAGAAGGACTACGACTTCTTCCCCCTCACGGTCGACTTCATCGAGAAGATGTACGCCGTCGGCCGCATCCCGGGCGGCTACCTCAAGCGCGAGGCCCGTCCTTCCGACAAGGGCACGCTGACGGCCCGCATGGTGGACCGTCCCATCCGTCCCGGCTTCGTGGACGGCTTCAAGCGCGAGGTGCACATCGTGTGCACGACGCTCGTCGTGGACAGCGTCAACCCGCCCGACACCATCTGCACGATGGGCGCGAGCGCCGCGCTCATGCTGGGCGCCGCTCCCTTCGACGGCCCGGCCGCCTGCGTGCGCATCGGCCGCAACGTGGAAACCGGCGAGTTTATCGTGAACCCCACGTTCGAGGAATCCGAGCAGTCCGACCTCGAGCTCACCATCGCCGGCACGGCCGACTACATCTCCATGGTGGAAGCCGGCGCCGACGAGATCTCCGAAGAGGACATGCTGGCCGCCATGACGTTCGGCCAGGAGGCCATCGCCGCGTTCTGCGAGGTGCAGCAGCGCTTCCTCGACCGCGCGAACATCCAGCCGCGTGAGTGGCCGGTGCACGTGGCCGACCCCGCCATCGCCGAGCGCGTGAGCGCGTTCGAGGGCGAGATGGCCGCCGCGCTTCGCGACGCCGACAAGCTGTCCCGCATGGGCAAGGTGGAAGAGCTCAAGGAGCGCATCAAGGCCGAGCAGTTCACCGACGAGGAGCGCGCCGCGTGGAAGGGCGACATCCCCGCCGAGCTCAAGAAGCTCGAGAAGAAGGCCATGCGCGCCATGGTCATCGAGACCGGCGAGCGCGCCGACGGCCGCGGTGCCGCCGACATCCGCCCGCTGTACATCGTGCCGGGCTACCTGCCCCGCGTGCACGGCTCGGGCCTGTTCCAGCGCGGTCAGACCCAGGCGCTCTCGGTGGTCACGCTCGGCATGCTGAACGAATGGCAGCGCCTCGACACCATCGACCCCGCCGAGGGCAAGCGCTACATGCACCAGTACAACTTCCCGCCGTACTGCACGGGCGAGACCGGCCGCATGGGCGCTCCGAAGCGCCGCGAGATCGGCCACGGCGCCCTCGCCGAGCGCGCGCTCATCCCCGTGCTGCCCGATACCGACGAGTTCCCCTACGCCATCCGCGTGGTGTCCGAGGTGCTCGAGTCCAACGGCTCGTCCTCCATGGCCTCCACCTGCGGCTCCACGCTGGCCCTCATGGACGCCGGCGTGCCCATCAAGGCGCCGGTCTCCGGCATCGCCATGGGCCTCATCAAGGAGGGCGACGACGTGGTCATCCTCTCCGACATCCAGGGCATCGAGGACTTCCTCGGCGACATGGACTTCAAGGTGTGCGGCACGGAGAAGGGCATCACCGCCCTGCAGATGGACAACAAGGCCCGCGGCCTGTCCGTCGACATCCTGGCCCGCGCGCTGAAGCAGGCGAGCGAAGGCCGCGCCTACATCCTCAAGGCCATGCTGGAAACCATCGAGGCGCCGCGCGCCGAGCTCTCGCAGTTCGCGCCCCGCATCGAGACCATCCACATCCCGGTCGACAAGATCCGCGACGTCATCGGCAGCGGCGGCAAGGTCGTCCGCGGCATCCAGGAGGAGACGGGCGCGAGCATCAACATCGAGGAAGACGGCACCATCCACATCGCCGCCATCGAGGGCCCGGCCGGCGAGGCCGCCAAGGCCATGATCCTCGGCATCGTGAAGGAGCCCGAGGTGGGCGAGGTGTTCGACGGCGAAGTCGTGGGCATCAAGGACTTCGGCGCCTTCGTGAAGCTCACCCCCGGCAAGGACGGCCTCCTGCACATCTCGCGCGTGGCCAACGGCCGCGTGGGCAAGGTGGAGGACGTGCTGAACCTCGGCGACGTCATCAAGGTGGAAGTGCTCGAGGTGGACCCGAAGACGGGCAAGATCTCGCTCGACCGCATCGACAAGCCGGACGCTCCCGAAGGCTCCGCGCCGAGCGGCGAGCGTCGCGAGCGCAGCGACCGCGGTGAGCGCAACGGCAACGGCGGGCGCGACAACCGTCCGGGCCGCAGCGGCCGCGAGGGCAACGGCGGCGGCAACCGCACGCCGCGCCGTCGTCACGACGCGTAAAGCAGGTTCCGACGGCTGAGCGTTGCCATCGGCGTTCTCGGAGGGGCCGTACGCGGCCCCTCCGTTGCGCATGGCCGACGAATCGTGCCGACCGGGTAACGGGGGCGCGAACAGCGCATCCCACGTGGTAGGATACGCACGAACCAAGAAGCGAAAGGCAGGTAGCGATGATCAAGGTGGCAGTTTCGGGATGCGCGGGCCGCATGGGCCAGACGGTGGTCGGCACGGTGCGCGCCGCCGATGACCTCGAGCTCGTGTGCGGCATCGACCCGCACGGCGCCGAAGCCGATTTCCCCGTCTACTCGACGGTGGCCGAGGCCCTCGCGGGCGAGGCGTTCGACGTGCTCGTGGACTTCACCCAGCCCGCCGTGGTCGCCGACAACCTGCGCGTCGCGCTTCCCGCCGGCGTCGACTGCGTGGTGGGCACGACGGGCTTGTCGACCGAGACGCTCGAAGAGCTCGCGGCGCTCGCTCCGGCGGGCACCTGCCTGTTCTACGCGCCGAACTTCACGACGGGCGCGGTGCTCATGATGCAGTTCGCGAAGGCGGCGGCGCCGTACTTCCCCGAAGCCGAGGTCATCGAGTTCCACCACGCGCGCAAGCTGGACGCCCCCTCGGGCACGGCGGTGCGCACGGCCCAGATCATCGCGGAGGCCCGCGACGGCCGCGCGAGCGAGGCGCCGGGCAAGGAAACCGAGATCGAGGGCGGCGAAGGCGCGCGCGGCGCGCTCGTGGACGGCGTGCCCGTGCACGCGGTGCGCTCGGCGGGCTACATGGCCAGCCAGGAGGTCATCTTCGGCTCGCTCGGCCAGGTGCTCACCATCCGTCACGATTCGACGGATCGCGCCTGCTACATGCCGGGCGTGCTGCTGGGCATCCGCAGCGTGGGCGAGCGTGAAGGACTCGTTGTAGGTTTGGAGAACTTCATGTCGTAGTCGCGTGCGACGTGGCATAATAGCGGTTCAAGCTCTGGATGGTACGATGGACGAGCGCCTGCGCGGCGCGTATGGAAGGTGAGGAGTCAGCATGTCGCAGCCCCGGTTCGGCCGAATGATCCCGGCCATGGTCACGCCCTTCGATGAGAATCGCGAGCTCGATCTGAACAAGGCTCAGGCTCTTGCCGCGCGCCTCGTCGACGGCGGCAGCGACTCGCTCATCATCAACGGCACGACGGGGGAGAGCCCCACCGTGTTCTACCCGCAGAAGATGGAGCTGTTCCGCGCCGTGGTGGAGGCCGTGGGCGACCGCGTGCCCGTCATCGCGAACGTGGGCGACAACTGCACGGCCGACACGGTGAACTTCGCCCGCGACGTGGCCGAGCTGGGCGTCGACGGCTTCATGTGCGTGGTGCCGTACTACAACAAGCCCCCGCAAGAGGGCATGTACCAGCACTTCCGCACCATCGCCGACGCGGTTGAGCTGCCCATCATCCTGTACAACATCCCGGGCCGTTGCGTGGTGAACATGGAAGCCGAAACCACGCTGCGCCTGGCGCACGACTGCGGCAACGTCGTGGCCGTCAAGGAAGCCTCCGGCAAGATGGACCAGATCAAGGCCATCGTCGACGGCGCCCCCGACGACTTCGCCGTGTACTCGGGCGACGACGCCGCCACGTTCGATATCATGAAGCTGGGCGGCACCGGCGTCATCTCCACCATCGGCAACGTGTCGCCGGCGCGCATGAAGGAGATCGTGGACCTCTGCGCCGCGGGCGACTGGGAGGCCGCCGCCGCGGCCAACGAGCGGCTCATGCCGCTCATGACGGGGCTGTTCGAAACCTCGAACCCCATCCTCGTCAAGGAAGCGCTCAAGCTTCTGGGCTTCCCCGTGGGCGGCGTGCGCCTGCCGCTCGTGGACGCCACCCCCGAGCAGTCCGAGCGCCTGGCCGCGGTCATGCGCGAGGTGGGCGTGCTCGACGCGTAAGCGAAGCGCCGAAACCGTACGCGCGGCGCGCCATGGGGCGGAGCGCGCGTACGGTTTCAACGAAGAAGGACCGAAGCATTGCGAGAAGCGATGCATGACATAACCGCGACGTGCGGGCTTGCAGGTTCGGATTGTCCGGTTGACCTGCAGCGAGACAAAGCCGGGATGCCCGGCTCCTCGCATATGCGCGCCCCCGTCGCCTGAGAAAAGGAAGTATATGGAAGAGAAGAACCCGCGTCCTCAGCGCGGCACCGACCGCGCACGCACGGACAACCGTTCCGGCAACGCGGCACGCAGGAACAACGCCTCCCGCGGAAACGCGGAGAACGAGGGCGGTTCCTCGAACAAGAAGACTCGCACCTACAAGCACGTGCAGCTCGAGCGCAGGCGGCCGCAGCTCTCGAAGTCCGACCAGGGCAACGACGGCCAGCGCGCGGCAGGCGCCAACAACCAGAACAAGCGCCGCAGCTTCGCGTCCCCGAAGAAGGATCCGAACGCCACGCTCAAGATCATCCCGCTCGGCGGCCTCGACGCCATCGGCAAGAACATGACGGCCTTCGAGTGCAAGGGCGACATGATCCTCGACGACGCCGGCCTCATGTTCCCCGACGACAACCATCCGGGCGTCGACCTCATCCTGCCCGACTACACCTACGTGCTCGAGAACGCCGACAAGCTGCGCGGCATCATCATCACGCACGGCCACGAGGACCACACCGGCACGCTGCCGTACCTCATGAAGGACCTCGACCGCCAGGTGCCCATCTACGGCACGAAGATGACGCTCGGCCTCATCGAGGGCAAGTTCGCGGAGCATAAGATCAAGAACGCGAAGCTCGTGGAGATCAAGCCCGGCGACCAGATCAAGCTCGGCTGCTTCACGGCCGAGTTCTTCGCCGTGAACCACTCCATCCCCGGCGCCGTGGGCGTGTTCTTCCAGAGCCCGGCCGGCAACGTCCTGCACACGGGCGACTTCAAGCTCGACCAGACGCCCATCGACGGCGTGACCACCGACTTCGGCGCGCTGTCGAAGTTCAGCAACATCGGCGTCGACCTCATGATGAGCGACTCGACGAACGCCCAGAACCCCAACTTCACGCCCTCCGAGGCCGAGGTGGGCAAGGAGCTGGCGAAGATCATCGCGCAGGCCAAGGGCCGCGTCATCATCGCCTCGTTCGCAAGCCACATCCACCGCATGCAGCAGATCTGCGACGCGGCGGTGGCCAACGGCCGCAAGGTGGTGGTCACGGGCCGCTCGATGATCCAGAACACCGACATCGCGCGCCGCCTGGGCTACCTCAGCATCAGCGACGCCGACCTCATCGACGCCTACGACCTCAAGGGCATCCCGCCCGAGCAGGTGGTCATCATGTGCACGGGCAGCCAGGGCGAGCCGCTCTCGGCGCTGGCCCGCATCGCCAACGGCGAGCACCGCACCATCACCATGGACGAGGGCGACACCGTCATCGTGTCGGCCACGCCGGTGCCCGGCAACGAGAAGGCCGTCACGCGCGTCATCAACGGCCTGGCCAAGATCGGCGCGGACGTCTACGACAAGAACCGCGCCCGCGTGCACGTGTCCGGCCATGCCGGCGCCGAGGAGCTCAAGCTCGTGCTGTCCATCGTGCAGCCCAAGGCGTTCATGCCGGTGCACGGCGAGGCCACGCACCTGCGGGCGCACGCGCGCCTGGCCGAAGCCACGGGCGTGCCGGCCGAGAACGTGTTCATATGCGAGAACGGCGAGAGCCTCGAGCTCACGGCCCAGGGCGTGAGCCGCGGCGAGACCGTGCAGAGCGGCATCGTGTACGTGGACGGCCTGTCGGTGGGCGACACCTCGCAGGGCGTGCTCGACGAGCGCAACGCCCTCGGGTCGCAGGGCTTCGCCGCCATCGCGGCCGCCGTGTCCCCCAAGAGCAAGAACGTGGTGGGCACCGTGCAGGTTGAAATGCACGGCATCACGGGCGGCGACGACGACTTCCTCGTCCGCGAAGCGCAGAACACCTTGAAGAACGCGCTCGGCCGCGCCATGGGCAAGGGCGGCGGTCAGCGCGAGTGGAAGAAGGCGGGGCGCGACGCGCTGCTGTCGCTGCTGTGGGAGCGCACGAAAACCCGCCCCATGGTAATCATCAACTTGCTCGAGGTTTAAGCTATAATGGCCGCATGCGCTCGAACAGGGCGCATGCGGCCCATCACCGGCCGAAACGAACTCATGAAACGCAGATCAAACGCAGCATAAAGGAGTAGGGCGTGGCCCGACAGTCATCAAGTTCCGCGAAAGCGAAGCCGTCGGCGGCGGCAAAGTCGAAGGGTAAGGCGGCATCTCCCGCCGAGAAGCGCGCGAAGCAGGGCAAGAACGCGCGCGCGCAGGCACCCGAAGAGCCCCGTCTGTTCGACGAGCGCACCCGGCGCGACATCACGGGCGTGGCCTTCGCCGTGCTCGCCGTCGTGCTGTTCGTCGCCGCCGTGCTTCCCACGAACGCCGTGGTCACGTCGTTCGTCTCCACCGCGCTCCACCTCACGCTGGGGCTGGGCGCCTACCTGCTGCCGTTCTTCCTGCTCGTCATCGGCGCGAGCTTCCTCGCGCGCTTCGACCGCGAACGCGTGCCGCTGCGCGTGGCCGTGGGCCTCGTCATGATCTTCGTGGCCGTGCTCACCTTGCTGGCCCTGTTCACGCCCGAATCGCTGCCCGACTCCACCGACCGGCTGTTCCTCGCCGAGGAGCTCACCGCCCGCGGCGGTTACGTGGGCGCCGGCATCGCCTGGGTGGGCCTCAGCCTGTTCGGGCAGGTGGTGTCGTGCATCGTCATGATCGGCGTCATCCTCGTGGGCGTCGTGATCATCGGGTTCTCGCTGTCGAAGCTCATCGAGCGCGTGCAGGATGCGCGCGACGCCCTGCGCTCCGACGAGGCCGACGCCGACGTGCTGGCCGCGCCGCCCTACGCCCGCGTGAAGCGCTCGATGGGCGCGAAGGTGCCCGTGGTGCCCACGATGGGCGAGGCCGTGGAAGCGGGCGTGACGAACGTGCTGCCGCGCGCCAAGGACGGCGCCGCGAAGGGCCGCCCGAGCAAGCCTCGTCGCGCGTCGCAGTCGCTTGCCACGCAGGTCATCGGGCCGAAGGCCGCAGGCGCCGAGGATACGGTGGGGGAGGCCCCGCAGGTGCTCACGCGCAAGCTGGGCCGCAAGCACGAAAAGGAAACCGGCGTGCCCACGCCGCCGAAGACGTCCGGCAGCTCCACGCCGCTCGCGGCGCCGCGCCCCGAGGACGGCTTCGAGCTGCCCCCGACCGACCTTCTGGCCGTGTCGAAGAACACGAAGAAGGACAAGGCGTCCGACGCCGAGCTGGCCGACACCGCCGCCTGCCTGCAGGAGACGCTCGAGAGCTTCACCATCATGGCCGAGGTCGTGGGCTGGGTCGCCGGCCCCACGGTGACGCTGTTCAAGGTGGACCTGCCCGCCGGCGTGCGCGTGAGCCGCATCACGGCGCTCGAGCAGGACATCGCGCTCGCCCTGGCCGCCCCGGGCGTGCGCATCTTCGCGCCCATCCCCGGCACGAACTACGTGGGCATCGAGGTGCCGAACCGCACCCGTCAGAGCGTGCTTCTGGGCGACGTCATCAAAGACGCGCCCGCGGGCCCGCTGCAAATCGTCATCGGCAAGGACGTCGAGGGCCGCTCGATCATCTCCGACCTGGCCAAGATGCCCCACCTGCTCATCGGCGGCACGACGGGCTCGGGCAAGTCGGTGGCCATCAACGCCATGATCATGTCCATCCTCATGCGCGCCACGCCTTCCGAGGTGCGCTTCATCATGATCGACCCGAAGCGCGTGGAGTTCACGCCGTACAACGGCATCCCGCATCTGTACGTGCCCGTGGTCACCGAGCCGCGCGAGGCCGCGAGCGCCCTGTCGTGGGGCGTGGCGGAGATGGAGCGCCGCCTGAAGGTGTTCTCGAAGGTGGGCGCGCGCAACATCGGCCAGTACAACGCGAAGGTGCAGTCGGGCCAGCTCGAGGACGAGAACGCCAACGAGCTGCCCTATCTCGTCATCATCATCGACGAGCTGGCCGACCTCATGATGAACGTGGGCAAGGAAGTGGAGTTCTCCATCAGCCGCATCGCGCAGCTGGCGCGCGCGGCGGGCATCCACCTCATCGTGGCCACGCAGCGTCCGTCCACCAACGTCGTGACGGGCCTCATCAAGGCGAACATCACGAACCGCATCGCGTTCAACGTGGCCAGCGGCATCGACAGCCGCGTCGTGCTCGACACGCCCGGCGCCGAGAACCTCATCGGCTTGGGCGACCTGCTGCTGTCGAAGCCCGAGTATGCCAAGCCCCAGCGCATCCAGGGCTGCTACGTGTCGGAGGACGAGATCAACGCCGTGGTGGCCATGCTCAAAGACCAGGGCGAGCCGGAGTACCATTCCGAGATCCTGCAAACCAACCTCATCACGTTGGGCGCTTCTCAGCCCGACGGTTCGGGCGGCGGCGTCACCGACGACGACCCGCTCATCTGGGAGGCGGCCGACATCGTGGTGTCGAGCGGCCTCGGATCCACGTCGAACATCCAGCGCCGGCTCAAGGTGGGCTATTCGCGTGCTGGGCGTATAATGGACATGCTGGAGGAAAAGGGCGTCGTGGGGCCGCCGAACGGCAGCAAACCCCGCGAAGTGCTCGTGGACGCCATGGAGCTCGAGACGTTGAAGGCCTTTGAGGCGCACGACGCGGCGAGCCCGGAGGATTAACGAGGTGGCGCAGTGACATTCGGTACCATTCTGAGAGAGGCCCGCGAACGCAAGGGCTACGACCTGGCCACGGCCGCACGTCGCCTGCGCATCAGGCCCGACATCCTGCGCGCCATCGAGGAGGACGACTTCTCGCGCATGCCGCCCCGCGGCTACGCCCGCAACATGGTGAACGCCTATGCGCGCCTCGTGGGCCTCAACCCCACGGAAATGACGCGCATGTACCTCGACGAGGCCTACGCCTACCAGGTGGGACGCGCGCGCAACGACGCGCAGCCCTCCGGGTTCGACATGGGCGGCACGGCGCGCACCGCGCGCTCGTCGACGCGCCAGCGCTCCGCCGCCGCGCAGCAGGCCGACGAACGGCCCCCGCGCCAGAACGCGCTCGGCCGCACGATGTACGACGATCGGCGCGATTACGGGCGCGACTACGGCACGCGCAGCGGCGGGGCGGGGCGGCTCTATTCCGAGGACCGCACGCATCCCAGCCGCCATGCGGCGCTGCCGAACGCCGAGTACACGAACTTCTACGCCGGGCCGAAGGCCTCGAGCGTCGTGCAATCCAAGCTGCCCTTCATCATCGCGGGCGGCGTCATCCTCGTGCTGCTCATCGTGGTGCTCGTGCTCGTGTTCGGCGGTAAGGGCGGCGACGCGAACGACGACGTGACCAAGATGCCGGTCACCGGCCTCGCCGACACGACGCAGGGGGAGAGCGGCACGGACGGCACCGACAGCGCGCAGCCGCAGACGGCTCCCGTGGAGACGGCGCCCACCAGCGTCAAGGTGACGTACAAGATCGCCAAGAACACCGATGTGTACGCGGTCATCACGAAGAACGGCGAGTCGGAGGACAAGATGTTCTCGGGCGGCGAAGAGGACACGGTCGAGCTCGAGGCGGACGGCGTGTGGACGTTCGCCGCCTGGGCGAGCGACGGCGTGACCATCACGGTCGACGGCGAGGACGTCGCCTTCGACGGGGTCGACGCGACCGGCATGCCCATGGCCACGGTGGACTTCAACGACTACCTGGAGAAGTGGTACGAGGCCCATCCCGACGCGAAGAAGCCCGCGGGCGGCGGCACGTCGGATGCCGGCACGGGCGCGAGCGACGGCGGAACCGACGGCACGGGAGACGGGACCGCAACGTAAACGACCTGCCGCCCGTGGTGCCCGTTCGTCATGGAACACCTTTGGAATCGGCGGTTCAGGTGCAAAAATGCGCTATGCTGTGCGCAAACAGAAATTCGAGCGGCCCGCACGGATGCGGGCCGCGCTGCGCGGAAAGGATCATTCATGGCTAAAGAATCCAGCTTCGACGTCGTGTCCACGGTCGACATGCAGGAGATCGACAACGCTTTCCAGCAGGCGAAGAAGGAGCTCGCCCAGCGCTACGACCTGAAGGACTCGGGCGCCGAGATCTCCCTCGACAAGGCGAACAAGACCATGACGGTGTCCGCTCCGGCCGACTTCGTGGCCAAGCAGGTCATCGACGTCATCGGCTCGAAGCTCATCCGCCGCGGCATCGACCTGGCCGCCGTGCAGTGGGCCGCCCCCGAGGCGGCGACGGGCATGAGCGTGCGCCAGAAAGCCACGGTCGTGGAGGGCATCGAGAAGGACGTCGCCAGCAAGATCAACAAGGACATCAAGGCCGAGAAGTTCAAGGTGAAGGTGCAGATCGAGGGCGACAAGCTGCGCGTCAGCTCGCCGTCGCGCGATGCCTTGCAGGAGGTCATCGCCTTCCTCAAGGAGAAGGACTACGGCCAGCCGCTCCAGTTCGTCAACTACCGCTAGGACCCCCGCTATCATGACACGCCCAACCGATGCGGCGCCCGCGGCGCCGAGCGTGGCCTTCGTGACGCTGGGCTGCGCCAAGAACGAAGTGGACACCGCGCACATGCGCACGCGCCTGCTGCAGGCCGGCTTCCGCATGGAAGACGACCCCGCCTGCGCTGACGCGGTGGTGGTGAACACGTGCTCGTTCATCCAGAGCGCCACCGAGGAAAGCCTCGAGGCCATCTTCGACGTGGCGGGCCTGCCCAACGTGGCGGCCGGCGCGGCGCTCATCGTGGCCGGCTGCATGCCGGCGCGCTACGGCGACGACCTGGCGGGCGAGCTGACCGAGGCGCGCGCGTTCGTGCCGTGCAGCCGCGAGGACGACATCGCCGCGGTGGTGGCCGACGCGCTCGGCCTCGACGAGCTTCCCACGCCCGTTGAGGACGCGGCGGCCGTCGCAGCCGCGCAGCCGGCGTCGGTGTCGGCCTACGTCAAGATATCCGACGGATGCGACCGCTTCTGCACGTACTGCACCATCCCGTTCATCCGCGGGCGGTACCGCAGCTTCCCGCTCGACGACGTGCGTGCCGACGTGGCGGCGCAGGTGGCCGCAGGCGTGCGCGAGATCGTGCTCATCGCCCAGGACACCGGGCGCTGGGGCGCGGACTTCGACGAGCCCTCGTCGCTCGCCGCGCTCGTATCCACGCTGGCCGAGGAGTTCCCCGCCACGTGGTTCCGCGTCATGTACATCCAGCCCGAGGGCCTCACCGACGAGCTGCTCGACGCCGTGGCGGCGCACGACAACGTGTGCGACTACTTCGACATCCCGCTGCAGCACGTCGACGCCGACATCCTGCGCGCCATGAACCGCACCGGTTCGCGCGAGGAGTTCCTGGCGCTCGTGGAGCGCGTGCTGGCGCACGTGCCGGGCGCCACGCTGCGCACGACGCTCATCGCGGGCTTCCCCGGCGAGACCGACGAGCAGTTCGAGGACCTGTGCGCGTTCGTGGAGGAGGGCCTGTTCGACTACGTGGGCGTGTTCCCGTATTCCCGCGAGGAGGGCACCCGCGCCGCGAGCCTGCCCGATCAGGTTGACGAAGACGAGAAGAGCGACCGCGCGCAGCGGTTGCGCGACATCGCGGACGCCGTGTGCTGCCCGCGCATCGCGGCGCGCATCGGGCGCACCATGGACGTGCTCGTGGAGGGCTTCGAGGAGGACGGGCAGCTGTTCGGTCGCGCCATGTGCCAGGCGCCCGAGGTCGACGGCGTAACGTACATCGACGGGGGCGAGCCGGGCGAGATCCGCCCGGTGACCATTGCCGACACGCTGCTGTACGAGATGGAAGGGGAGTGAGGGCGGTGAGAGGGAAGGCCGCACCCGAGGTGGAGCCCACGCCGGCAGCCAAGCTGTGGACGCCGGCGAACGTGGTGACGCTCGTGCGCATCTGCCTCGTGCCCGTGTTCGTGGTGGCGCTGCTCAGCCCGTGGCCGCAGTGGTTCGGGCTGCCCCAGGTGGCCGACGATTCGAAGAGCCTCATCGCCGCCGGCATCTTCATCCTCATCTCCTGCACCGACTGGCTCGACGGTTACCTGGCCCGCAGCCGCGGCGAGGTGACCGATTTCGGCAAGTTCATGGACCCGCTCGCCGACAAGATCCTCGTGGCTGCGGCGCTGCTCGCGCTCGTGGAGCTGGGATCGCTGCCCAGCTGGGTGGTGCTCGTCATCCTCGCGCGCGAGTTCATCGTGAGCGGCGTGCGCATGGTGGCGGCCAGCGAGGGCGTCGTCATCGCCGCCAGCTGGTACGGCAAGTTCAAAACCGTGTTCCAGATGATCGCCATCGTGCTGTTCTGCATCAAGGACTCCCATATGGTGGGCGGCATCGGCTCGGCGTTCTCCGACGGCATGTGGCTTTTGAGCTGGGGCGTGATGATCATCGCCCTCGTGCTCACCGTGGTGTCCATGCTCGATTATATCGCGAAGGCGCGCCACCTCATCGGGTTCGGGCCGAAGCGCAAGGATATCGGCATCGAGGACGCGGACGATCGCGCGCTCAGCGCGGCGCAGGCGGCCAGCATCGCGCCCGAGGCGCTCGACGAGCTGGCGGGGCGCGTGCTCGACGCGGCGCGTGCCGCCGGCAAGACGGTGGGCACGGCGGAAAGCCTGACGGGCGGCCTCGTGGCCGCGACGCTCACCGACGTGCCGGGCAGCTCGCAGAGCGTGCGCGGCGGCATCGTGAGCTACGTCTCCGAGGTGAAGCGCGACGTGCTGGGCGTGGGATCGGACACGCTCGAGCAGCACGGCGCCGTGAGCGAGGAGACGGCGCGCGCCATGGCCACGGGAGCGCGCGCAACGCTCGCGTGCGACGTGGCGGTGGCGGTGACGGGCATCGCCGGACCGGGCGGGGCCGAGCCGGGCAAGCCGGTGGGCACCGTGTGGATCGGCCGTGCCGACGGCACCTCCGCCTGCGCGCGACGCTTCGAGTTTCCGGGGACGCGCGACGAAGTGCGCCTGCTCACCGTGCATGCGGCGCTCGAGTTCGTGCTCGAGGCGTTGGAAACGCGCTAGATTCGCGCGTGACGGGCGCTGGAATCGCGTCGGACGGGCGGGAGCGATGCGCTGGATGCGGGGCGGAACGGCGAATGGCGGGCGCTGGACGCACGCCATCGGGACGTGATACGGGCGCGCTATACTGGTGATGCAAGCTTCTTTCGCGAAAATGCTTGACCGACAAACAAATGTTCGTATAATGGTAAGCAGGAAACGCTCCGCGTCTGTGCGCAGGCGGTAGGGAAGAGAAGGAACCGCATGAACGAAGAAAAATCGAAGATGCTCAAGCTCACCACCGATCAGATCGAGACCAAGTTCGGCAAGGGCTCCATCATGAAGTTCGGCGAGGGCGGGCACGAGCTCAACATCGGCGTCATTCCGACCGGCGCGCTGCCGCTCGACGCGGCGCTCGGCATCGGCGGCGTTCCGCGCGGCCGCATCGTGGAGGTGTACGGCCCCGAATCGAGCGGCAAGACCACGCTCGCGCTCCAGATCATCGCCGAAGCGCAGGCTATGGGCGGCATCGTGGCCTTCATCGACGCGGAGCACGCGCTCGACCCCGTGTACGCGGCGCGTCTCGGCGTCGACATCGACGAAGTGCTCATCTCGCAGCCGGATACCGGCGAGCAGGCGCTGGAAATCTGCGATATGCTCGTGCGCTCGGGCGCCATCGACGCCGTGGTCATCGACTCGGTGGCCGCGCTCGTGCCCCGCGCCGAAATCGAAGGCGAGATCGGCGACACCACGGTGGGCCTCCAGGCGCGCCTCATGTCGCAGGCGCTGCGCAAGCTGGCAGGGTCGCTCTCGAAGTCGAACACCACGTGCATCTTCATCAACCAGCTGCGCGAGAAGATCGGCGTCATGTTCGGCAACCCCGAAACCACCACGGGCGGCCGCGCGCTCAAGTTCTTCTCGAGCGTGCGCATCGACATCCGCCGCATCGACTCCATCAAGAAGGACGGCGAGATCGTGGGCAACCGCGTGCGCGCCAAGGTGGTCAAGAACAAGGTGGCCCCGCCGTTCCGCCAGGCCGAGTTCGACCTCATGTACGGCGAGGGCATCTCGCGCGAAGGCTGCATCGTGGACATGGCCGTGGAAGCCGGCGTCGCCAAGAAGAGCGGCGCGTGGTACACCTACGGCGAAGAGCGCCTCGGCCAGGGGCGCGAAGCGGCGAAGCAGACGCTCAAGGAGAACCCCGACCTGCGCGACGAGCTGGAGACGAAGGTGCGCGAAGCCTTCGAAATCCCCATCATCACCCGCTCCACCGAAGAGGCCGACGCCATGAGCCCGGTCGCGAAGCCCACCAAGAAGAAGTAGCATGCCCGCCACCCCCGAGGAAATCCGCGCCGCCCTCCAAGCCCAAATAAAAGCCATAGAGGGCGGCGCCCAGGCACGCACCCCCTTCC
>NZ_PPTT01000015.1 GCF_003339815.1 Eggerthella sinensis | reverse complement strand
AATGCATCATAACCCTAGCTGGCGGCCACCGCCCCGCAAGGGCGGAGCCTTCGACGCGCACCCGCATAGCGGGTGGTTCTTTTCCCGCCGCGCTGCGCGCGCCGGGCGGGGTCACGACCCCGAAAAAAAAAGCGCCCCCGTGGACGGGGGCGCTTGGACACGTTGGGTCGTTCGCTTTAGTTGGCGAACAGCTCGATGGTATCGCCCTCTTTGAGGGTGACCATGGCCTTCTTCCACGTGCGGGTCTTGCCCAGCTGGTAGCGGACGCGCTTCGGCTTCGGCTTCACGTTGAGCGTGTTGACCTTGACCACCGTCACGTTGAAGATGGCTTCGATCGCCTGACGGATCTCAACCTTGTTGGAGTCCTTGGCCACCTCGAAGGTGAAGGTGTTGCTCTCCATCTGGTCGTAGCTGTGCTCCGTGATGACGGGGCGGATGATGACCTCGCGGGGATCCTTCATTATGCAAGCACCTCCTCGATGCGCTTCAGAGCGTCGGCCGTGAACACGAGCGCCTTGTTGTCGATCAGCTCGTAGGTGTTCGCCTCTGCCACGGGCAGGATGTTGACCTTGGGGATGTTGCGGAACGACAGGTACGCGTTCACGTCGTCATCGCACACGACGATGGTGGTGCGACCCTCGAGGCCGAAGGCCTTGAGCATGGCCACCGCGGCCTTCGTCGAGGGCTTCTCGAAGTTGAAGGACTCAACCACGAACAGCTCGTTGTCGGCCAGCTTCGCGGACAGCGCGGAGCGCATGGCCAGCTTGACCTCTTTGTTGTTCACACGGAACGCGTAGGAACGCGGGTGCGGGCCGAACACGGTGCCGCCGCCGGCCCACTGAGGGGCGCGGATGGTGCCCTGACGGGCACGACCGGTGCCCTTCTGGCGCCACGGCTTCTTGCCGCCGCCGCGGACTTCGCCGCGCGTCTTCGTGTCATGGGTGCCCTGACGCCAGGACGCGCGCTGCGAACGCACGACCTGGTGCATGACGGGCACGTTCGGCTCGATGCCGAACACGGAAGCGGCGAGGTCGGCGGTACCGGCCTTCTTCCCGCTCGCGTCTTTGATCTCGATAGTCGTCATGATATACAAGCTCCTTATAGGTTACTTCAATTACGCCATGCGGACGCGAACGACGCCGTTCTTGCCGCCGGGGATGGCGCCCTTCACGAGGATGAGGTTCTGCTCCTCGTCGATGCGGACGACTTCCAGATTCTTCACGGTCACGGTGTCGACGCCCATGTGGCCCGGGAGCTTGACTCCCTTGAACACGCGGGACGGCGTGGCGCACTGGCCAACCGAACCGGGAGCGCGGTGGAAGTGCGAGCCGTGGCCGCCGGGGCCGCCACGATGGCCGTAGCGCTTGATGACGCCGGCGAAGCCCTTACCCTTGGACGTACCGGTCACGTCGACCTTCTTCGTCTCGGCAAAGGCGGCAACCGTCAGCGCGTCGCCCACGTTGTACTCGCCGGCGTTCTCGACGCGAACCTCGCGCAGGTAGCGCGTAGGAGCCGTGCCCTGCTTGGCGAAGTGACCCGCCATGGGCTTGTTGACCTTCTTCTCCTTGATGGAGCCGAAGCCCAGCTGCACGGCCTCATAGCCGTCGCTGTCCTTCGTCTTGACCTGGCAGATCGTGTTCGGCTCGGCCTGGATCACCGTCACGGGGATGACGCGGTCATCCTCGCTGAAGATCTGGGTCATGCCGATTTTCTTACCATAGATGGCGTTGATCATATCGCACATCCCCCTTACAGCTTGATCTCGATGTCGACGCCGGCAGGGAGATCGAGGCGCATCAGGGAATCGACCGTGTTAGGGGTCGGCTCCAGGATGTCGATGAGACGCTTATGCGTGCGCATCTCGAACTGCTCGCGCGAATCCTTGTCGACGTGCGGGCCCTTGACGACGCAGTACAGGTTGCGCTCCGTCGGCAGCGGAATGGGACCGGACACTTTGGCACCCGTCTTCTGCGCGGTATCGACGATGAGCTTCGTGGACTGGTCCACGATCTCATGATCGTACCCCTTGAGTCGAATGCGAATCTTTTGATTAGCCACTTTCGTTTCCTCCGTTATGCTCGCGTGCACGCCTTAGGCGTTGCCGCCGGCCTTGCTGATAATTTCCTCTGCCACGTTCTTCGGCACAGCCTCGTACGAATCGAACTGCATCGTGTACGAAGCGCGACCCTGCGTCGTCGAACGCAGGTCGGTGGCGTAGCCGAACATCTCGGACAGCGGAACCTTCGCCTTGATGGTCTTGGCGTTGCCGCGGTCGCCCATGCCCTGGATCTGGCCACGACGGCTGGACAGGTTGCCCATGACGTCGCCCATGTACTCTTCGGGCGTCTCAACCTCGACGGCCATCATCGGCTCGAGAATGACCGGAGCGGCCTTCTTGAGCGCAGCCTTGACCGCCATGGAACCGGCAACCTTGAAGGCCGCCTCGGAGGAGTCGACGTCGTGATAGGAACCATCGACGAGCTGAACCTTGATGTCCACAACCGGGTAGCCCGCGAGCACGCCCGAGTTGATGGCTTCCTGGATACCGCGATCGATCGGGGTGATGTACTCCTTGGGGACGACGCCGCCCACGATCTTGTTCTCGAACTCGTAGCCCTTGCCGGCTTCCTGCGGAAGCAGGTTGATGACCGCGTGGCCGTACTGGCCGCGACCGCCGGACTGACGCACGAACTTGCCTTCGACGTTGTCGACTTCCTTCGTGGCCGTCTCGCGGTAGGCAACCTGCGGCTTGCCCACGTTGGCCTCGACCTTGAACTCGCGCAGCAGGCGGTCGACGATGATCTCGAGGTGCAGCTCGCCCATGCCGGCGATGATGGTCTGGCCGGTCTCCTGGTTGGTGGACACGCGGAACGTCGGGTCCTCCTCGGCGAGCTTCTGCAGCGCGATGCCCATCTTGTCCTGCTCGGCCTTCGTCTTCGGCTCGACGGCGATGTCGATAACCGGCTCGGCGAATTCCATGGACTCGAGGATGATCGGCTGGTCGGCGTCGCACAGGGTGTCACCGGTGGAGGTGTCCTTGAGGCCCACGACCGCAACGATGTCGCCGGCGGCGCAGCCGTCGACGTCGATACGCTGGTTCGAGTGCATCTGCAGCAGACGACCGATGCGCTCCTTCTTGTCCTTCGACGCGTTGGTCACGTAGGAGCCGGAGTCGAGCTTGCCCGAGTACACGCGGAGGTACGTGAGCTTGCCCACGAACGGGTCCGTCATGATCTTGAAGGCCAGCGAAGAGAACGGCGCCTTGAGGTCGGAAGGACGCTCGTCTTCCTCGCCCGTGTCCGGGTTCGTGCCCTTGATGGCGGGAACGTCGAGCGGGGACGGCATGTAGTCGACCACGGCGTCGAGCAGTTCCTGCACGCCCTTGTTCTTGTAGGACGAGCCCACGAACACGGGGTGGATCTGGCAGGCGATGGTGCCCTTGCGGATGGCGGCCTTCAGCTCGTCGACCGTCACCTCTTCCTCCATGAGGACCTTCTCCATGAGATCGTCGTCGCAGTCGGCGGCAGCCTCAACCAGTTCCTGGTGACGCAGCTCGGCCTCCTCGGCGAACTCGGCCGGGATGGCGTCCATGGGCTCGGGGTAGGTCATACCCTTGTCGTCGGCCTTGAAGTCCCATGCGGTCATGGTGACGAGGTCGATGACGCCCCAGAAGTTGTCCTCGGCGCCCATGGGCATCTGCGCGGCGATGGCCGGCGCGCCCAGGCGATCCTTCATGGTGTCGATGGCGTGGAAGAAGTCGGCGCCCACGCGGTCGTACTTGTTGATGTAGGCGATGCGGGGCACGCCGTAACGGCTGGCCTGACGCCACACCGTCTCGGACTGCGGCTGCACGCCGGCGACGGCGTCGAACACCGCGACCGCACCGTCGAGCACGCGAAGCGAGCGCTCGACCTCGGCCGTGAAGTCCACGTGGCCCGGGGTGTCGATGATCTGGAAACGGTACTCTTTGCCGTCATCCGCACCACCGGGGTACTTCCAGAAGCACGTCGTAGCGGCGGCGGTGATGGTCACGCCGCGCTCCTGCTCCTGCACCATCCAGTCCATCGTCGCGGCACCGTCGTGCACCTCGCCGATCTTGTGGGTTTTACCCGTGTAGTAGAGGATGCGCTCGGTCGTCGTCGTCTTGCCCGCGTCGATGTGGGCCATGATGCCGATGTTGCGCGTATCCTTCAGTTCAAGCTTAGCCATGTATCGAGTCCCCCTTAGAAGCGGTAGTGCGAGAACGCACGGTTCGACTCGGCCATCTTGTACAGGTCCTCGCGCTTCTTCACCGACGCGCCGGTGTTCTCGGCGGCATCCATGATCTCGGCGGCGAGGCGCTCCTTCATCGTGTGCTCCTTGCGCTTGCGCGAGAAGTCGACGATCCAACGGATAGCAAGCGTGGTGGCGCGACGGGAGTTGACTTCCATCGGCACCTGGTAGGTGGCGCCGCCGACACGCTTCGGCTTGACTTCGAGCGTGGGGCGGACGTTGTCCATGGCCTTCTTGAACACGGCCAGCGGGTCGCCGGCGGTCTTCTCCTCGACGATGGCGAACGCACCGTAGACGATGTTCTCGGCGGTGGCCTTCTTGCCGTCAAGCAGGATCTTGTTGATCAGCTGCGTGACAAGGCGGTTGTTGTACTGGGCGTCCGGCTGTACTTCTCGACGGACTGCTGCTGCACGACGCGGCATGTGTACTCCTTCTGATTCCTGCGCGCTTCGGAACGGCTTTCTCCCCGTTCATTAGGCCGCCCACCGCGCCCCCTTTGGGCTTCGATGGTTCTGCGGCCCGCGCGTCTTAGCGGGTGTTACTTCGGGCGCTTGGCACCGTAACGGCTGCGAGCCTGCTTGCGGTTGTCCACGGCAGCGCAGTCGAGCGCGGCGCGGATGACCTTGTAGCGCACACCGGGGAGGTCCTTCACGCGGCCGCCGCGCAGCAGCACCATGGAGTGCTCCTGGAGGTTGTGGCCGACGCCCGGGATGTAGGCGGTCACTTCCATGCCGTTGACGAGGCGCACGCGGCAGACCTTACGAAGGGCCGAGTTCGGCTTCTTCGGCGTGGTCGTGAACACGCGGGTGCACACGCCGCGCTTCTGCGGGTTGCCCTTGAGCGCCGGCGTCTTGCTCTTGTCGACCGACTGCTTGCGGCCCTTTCGGACCAACTGGTTGATGGTAGGCAAAGCTTCTCTCCTTTTACCTCTTGCTTGTCCGATTCCCCACTACCAATGCGGAGAACCGCTTGTTGAACACCGTTTCCAAGTGCGTTCAGCTGGTACGCACGCGAAACCGTGCGTCTCCGTAAAGACGCGAAGGTGAACTCTACCATCGCCCCTCAGGGTTGTCAAACGCCACGCATCCGGGAGTATCCATGCCCCTTGACAAGCGTTTTCCCAGTTGAAGGGCATGTGGGGTACGGGATGATGGCGGGAAGTTCACCATTTCTCAAGAATTTGCGGAAACTTTTGGGGCATCGTCTTCCTTTCCCAGCGTTTTCAGCAGCACCGTCATGTCCGACGGCTCGGGGCAGGCCACCGGGGCGTGATGTATGGGCAACCGGTCGAACGTGACCACGAAATCCACGTCGATGCGCTGAGCCGCCGCGATGACGAGGTCATCTTCAAAGTCGTCGTGGAGCGGGACGGGCAGCCCTTGGTCGAGAAAGACGCGCTTCCGCATATGCGGCCCCTGCTCGACCAGGGACATCTTGCGACGGCGTGAGGCCCGCACGAACGGATGTTTCACGTGAAACATGGGGAGGGGCCGACCGGTGGGGCCGTCCCCTTGCGCCTGGTGGGAGGTTGGTGGACCGGCGGGGTTTCGCCAGGCGCAAGGGGTTGGGGCGGGGTTACTTCGCGCCTTCTGCGAGGAGGGCTTCTACGAGGCGGGCGGTGCCCTCGAGGTCGGCTACGGTTATGTGCTCGTCGGTGGAGTGGAAGCTGGCCATGCCGACACCGAGCGTGATGGGGCGCACGCCGCGGGCGGCGAGGACGTTCGCGTCGGAGCCGCCGCCGGAGTGGTGGTAGCGCGGCTCGAGGCCGGCTGCGCGGGCGGCGCGGGCGATGGCTTGCACAAGCTCGTCGTCCTCGTCGAACAGCACGGCGTCGTAGCTCTTCGTCCACTCGTAGGACACCGTCCCGCCGAAGCGCGCGGCCGCGGCCTCAAGCGCCTCGGTCATGGCGGCCTTCTGCGCCTCGGCGCGCTCGGCGTACAGCGAGCGGCACTCCCCCGCCAGCGTGCAGGAGGCGGGCACGACGTTCGTCGCGCTGCCGCCCTCGATGGCTCCGATGTTGGCGGTGGTGGCCTCGTCGAGACGGCCGAGCGGCATGGCGTCGATGGCGGCCGCGGCCATGCTGATGGCCGAGATGCCCTCCTCGGGCACGACGCCCGCATGCGCCGCGCGGCCCGCGAACGTGGCGTTGAGCGACCAGTGGCACGGGGCGCCCGTGATGATGGTGCCGGGAGCGCCGTCGGCGTCGAGCACGTAGCAGGGCGCGCCCTCGGGCAGCTCGCCGGCGGCAAGCGCGCTCGATCCCAGCAGATGCTGCTCTTCGCACGTGGTGAGCAGCACGGTGACGTCGGGGCGCGGCGCGTCGGATTCGAGCGCGGAACGCAGCCCCTCGAAGATGGCGGCCACGCCGGCCTTGTCGTCGGCGGACAGGATGGTGTCGCCGGCCGAGCGCACCACGCCGTCGATCACGACGGGCTCGATACCCATGCAGGGCTGCACCGTGTCCATGTGCGCCGAGAACACCACGTGGCCCGCGGCGGTGCCGGGCAGAAACGCGATGAGATTGCCGGAATCGGAGGAGGTCAGCGCCGCTGTATCGTCGAAGCGCACCTCGAAGCCGAGCGCGCGCAACTCCTCGGCGCAGCGGGCGGCCATGGGCGCCTCGTGGTGGGACGGGCTTTCAATGCGGACGAGTTCGCAGAACAGGTCGAGCAGACGATTCGGTTGCATGGGCGGTCCTTCCTTGCCGTCGAGCCGAAACAAGGGCATCGACGATGCTTTCGATTATCGAAAGCCATTATAATCAGTGACGGCATCCAAGACGCGAGAACTCCGGCAACGGGGGAATCGCGATCCGTCACCTGATATCGAGGGAGGTTCCGCGTGCAGGACATCATCAAAACCTGTCGAAGCTATCGCCGATTCGACGAGGCCGACCGCATCGGGAACAAGCTGCTCACCACCTGGGTCGACGCCGCACGGCTCGTGGCGTCAAGCGGCAATGCGCAGCCGCTGCGCTACGCCATCGTGAGCGACGAAAAAGCGTGCGAGCGCGTGTTCGCCTGCTGCGCATGGGCGAAGGCCCTGCCCGACTGGCCCGGCCCCGACGCGGGCGAGCGCCCGAGCGCCTACATCGTGATCTGCCGCGACAACGACCGCACGCTCGCCGACACGTTCACCGCATGGGACGAGGGCATCGCCGCGCAAACCATCATGCTGCAGGCGGTTGAGGCGGGCTTCGGCGGCTGCATCATCGCCTCGTTCAAGAAGCGCAGCATGGCCGAGGCCCTCGGCATCGATGCCGAGCGCTTCCAGCCCGACATGGTGCTGGCGTTGGGAAGGCCCGTGGAGGACGTGCGCATCGTGGACGTCCCGGCCGGGGGCGCCACCGAGTACTGGCGCGATGCGGAAGGCGTGCACTACGTGCCGAAGCGCGCCCTGTCCGACGTGCTGCTGTAAGACCGCGACGGCCCGCGGCGCCGAAGCGCCGCGGGCCGCGCGCTGAAGCCGTCGCTTTACGCGGCGGCGCACTCCAGCTTCCGCCGCGCGTCGAGGCGCCGATTGCGGAAGTACACGGCCCAGTTGATGCCGATGCACACGAGGTTGAGCAGGTAGACGGCCAACACCCAGTTCACCGACCCCGACACGAACTTCGCCGCGATGCCGGCCAGATACCCCGCCGTGATGAGCGCGATGAACTGCCAGCTTGCGCCGGCAGCCGTGCCGGCCTTGTAATTCTTGTACGCGTTGAGCGGCCACGACAGGCCGAAACACACGAGCATCGCCGCTTCCAAGAGCTCTGCCACGAGCTCACCATCTCCTTACTGTGCCGGGTCGCCATGCGACGGCCGGCCTCGCTTCCTCGCAACGACCACTACCCTACGCCCTTGCGCGGCTGCTGTCCAATATATTAATCTTGATTAAATGATAAGATGAACGTTATGAAACCCAACGACGGGCGGATGGCGTCGGTGCGGGTTGGAACAGGCAAGATGGAACCGGCAGGCGGGGCGAAAGGGCGGCAATGGAACTGCAGCAGCTGAGGTACTTCGACGAGGTGGCGCGCACGCAGCACGTGACGAACAGCGCGAAGAAGCTCAACGTGGCGCAGCCGGCGCTCACGCAATCCATCCGGCGGCTCGAGCACGAGCTGGGCGTGCCGCTGCTCGAGCGCGTCGGACGCAACGTGCGGCTGACGGCGTGCGGCGAAGCGCTCGAGCGGCGCATCCGTCCCCTCCTGGCAACCCTCGACGACCTGCCCGAGGAGCTGGCGGTGGTGGTGGGGCGCGAGCAAGCCACCGTGCACCTCGCCATCGAGTCGGCCTCGGGGCTGGCCGTCGACGCCATCGCAGCGTACCGCGCCGCACATCCCGCCGCGCGCTTCGTCGTCACGCAGGAGGCGGCAGCCCGCCGCTGGGACCTGCGGGTGCGCACGGTGCGCACGGCGCACGAGGACGGTGCGGACGCGAGCGGGAGCCGGCGCTTCGAGGAGCGCATCGGCGTCGCGGTGCCGTCCGGCCGCGCGGCGTCGGGGCCGCTGACGCTGGCCGACCTGGCCGACGAGCCGTTCATCTGCCTGGCCGGCAGCCGCGCGTTTCGCGCGGTGTGCGACGACGCCTGCGCGAAGGCCGGCTTCGCGCCGCGCGTGGCCTTCGAAAGCGACAGCCCCGCCGTGGTGAAGAACATGATCGGCCTGGGGCTGGGCGTGGGATTCTGGCCCGAGCGCAGCTGGGGCGGCCTCGACGACAGCAGCGCGCGGCTCGTCGGGCTGCGCGAGGAGCCGTTCGCGCGCACGCTCGAAATCGCCCCCGCCGCAGGGCCCCTCAATGAGGAAGCCGCGGCATTCCACGGCTTCCTCGTCTCGTTTTTCGAAGATCGCTGGCGGGAACCCTCCCCGCTCGGCGCCTAGCGGCCCGGCACGCGGACCCGCGGCCCCTACGCCCCCAGGATGCGGGCGGCCACCTGCTTCTTGCGGCTCAGGACGCCGGGCATCCACGTACCGCCCTCGCCCGTGCACTCGATGCCGAACACGCGGTTCACGATGCGGCGGTTCCCCTCGCAGAGGAACTGGCTGCCCTCGGCCACGATGTCGGTGACGAGCAGCAGCACGAACTCGTAGTTGTGGTCGTCGCGCAAACGGCGCATGTGCTCGCGAATCTCCTCTTCGCGCTTCATGACGGCAGGCAGGTCCACCGTCTCGTGCTGCGCGATGAGCACGGTGGCGTCGCCGATTTGGAACTCCTTGGCGTCGGCGCCCACGAGCTTGTCCACCGACATGTTATCCTCGCCGCCGCGGCACTTGAACACGGCCAGGCCGAACTCAGTGGGGTCCACGCCGGCGATGTCGGCGAGGTAGGCCACTTGCTCGTGGTCGACGGGCGTGGTGGTGGGCGACTTGAGGATGACCGTGTCGGTCATGATGGCCGACAGCAGCACGCGGGCGATGGTCGGCGGGATTTCCACGCCGTACTTGCGGAACTCCATGGTGACGATGGTGGCGGTGGACCCCACGGGCAGGTTGAGGAACTGGATGGGGTTCGCCGTCATCACGTCGGCAATGCGGTGGTGGTCGATGATTTCCACGATCTCGGCCTCTTCGATGCCGTTCGCGGCCTGGCGCGTCTCGTTGTGGTCCACGAGCACCACCTTGCGCTTCGGGCGCACGGCCACATCGGAGCGCGTGACGATGCCGATGGCCAGCCCGTCGTCGTTGAGCACGACGGCCTCGCGCAGCTCGCTGGCCATGAGGTCCTCGATGGCTTCCTTGAGCAGGCCTTCCTTGTCAAGCACGAGCACGTCGGTCTCGGTGATGTCGTCCACCTTCTGGCCGAGCGACGCGATGAGGTTGCCCGCGACGGCCATCTCGTTCATGTTGCCGTCCTCGAGCGCGTCGGTGGCGGCGATGTAGCGCTCGGCGATCATGCGCGTGGTGATGAGGCCGCGGTACGTGCCGTCGTCGTTGGTCACCACGAGGGCGCGCACGTTGTGCTGGCGCAGCAGGCGCCCCGCCTCGAGCAGCGTGGCGTCGTGGCCGATGGAAATGGGGTTGGGCGTCATCACGTCGCCGACGCGCGCGTGCACGTGGCTCACGATCTCGGGCGCGGGCACGCCGTTCTCCTCGAGAACCCAGGCGCTCTCCGGCGGCAGCGGACCCAGGCGGGCGGGCACGTACACCCGCGACGGCTCTCCATCGCCCGCCGCGCGGCGCGCAAGCTCGTTCTTGAGGTAGGCGTAACCCACCGCTGCGCAAATGGAATCGTTGTCCGGGTTCTTGTGACCCACGACGATAACCGGTGCCGACATCTGCTGTTCTCCTTACGTGGGAGCGCGCGTGACGCGACGCCCCGTTTCTGATGGTGTGCTGATTCCTCGCCGCTGCCCGACGCATCGGGACGCTGCGGCATAGAAGCATACAGTATAGCCGCACGAGCGAAACGAGGGTTCCCCGATCAAACGTTTCGATCCGAAACGTCACGAAAGAGCCAGAAAGCAAGCGCAGACGGCGAACGTCGCCCGTGATACCATAGGCGCGCACCTGTCGCACGTCCGCACGTCACCCGAGGAGCACCCATGGACACACTCGGCCTCACCGACATCATCGGCCCCATCATGGTGGGCCCTTCGAGCTCGCACACCGCGGGCGCGCTGCGCATCGCCTTCATGGCGCGGCGCCTGTGCCTGGCCGACCCCGCAGCGGTGGAGTTCCGGCTGCTCGGGTCGTTCGCCCACACGCTCACGGGGCACGGCACCGACAAGGCGCTCGTGGCCGGCATGCTGAGCATGGAAACCGACGACCTGCGCATCCGCGACTCGTTCAACCTGGCCGAGCGAGCGGGGCTCGCGTTCTCCTTCCGCACCCTGCCCGACGCCGACTACGACCATCCCAACACCATCGACATCCGCATCGTGGACGCCGCGGGCAACGCGATGGACGTGCGCGGCGAGAGCATCGGCGGCGGCGCGGCCGTCATTCGCAAGATCGACGACATCGACGTGTGCATCACGGGCGAGAGCACGAGCATCGTCGTGCGGCAGCGCGACGAGAAGGGCGTGCTCGCCCACATCGCGCACTGCATCACCGAGCAGGACGTGAACATCGCCACCACGCGCATGTACCGCGAGCGCAAGGGCGAGATCGCCTACACCGTGCTGGAAACCGACCAGGCGGTGGGCGCCGAGACGAAGGCCGCCATCGAAGACCATCCCGCCATCCTGGACGTGCGCATCATCCCGGGCGACACGCGGCCCGGCTGCTCGCGCATCGACGTGCCCGACGCGGCCGACGCGCTGCAGCGGTTCGCCGAGCTCGACTTCGCCAACGGAGCGGCCCTGCTCGCCTACTGCGAAGCGCACGAGGCCTCCCTGTCCGAAGCCTTCCTCGCGCGCGAGGCGGCGCTGGCCGCCACCCTCGGCTACGCCGACAACGCCGCGTGCTACCTGGACGAGGCTCTGAGCGTGATGAAGCGCTCCGCGCAGCAGCCCA
The DNA here is from genome assembly GCF_003339815.1 of Eggerthella sinensis. Taxonomy (GTDB): domain Bacteria; phylum Actinomycetota; class Coriobacteriia; order Coriobacteriales; family Eggerthellaceae; genus Eggerthella; species Eggerthella sinensis. Next base: position 84,335 of record NZ_PPTT01000015.1, on the reverse strand, counting down.
TCGACGAGGCGCTGCCCTCCATGGGCGGGCTCATCGGCGGCGAGGCGCGCAAGCTGGCCGACCTGCATCGCCGCGGCGGCGAGCTGTGCGACGACCAACTGTCGCGCGCGACGGCCTACGCGATGGCGGTGCTCGAGACGAACGCGTCGATGGGCCGCATCGTGGCGGCGCCCACCGCCGGCTCCTCGGGCGTGCTGCCCGGCGTGCTGCTGGCGCTGCAGCACACGCGCGGCTACGCCGACGCCGACCTGGCGCGCGCCCTTGCCGCCGCCGCGGCCATCGGCTACCTCATCACGCGCAACGCCACCGTGTCGGGGGCCGAAGGGGGCTGTCAGGCCGAGATCGGGTCGGCCGCCGCCATGGCCGCCGCGGCGTCCGTCGAGCTCATGGGCGGCACGCCCGCGCAGTGCTTCGCCGCGGCCAGCAACGCGCTGACGAACATGATGGGGCTCGTGTGCGACCCCATCGCCGGATTGGTGGAGGAACCCTGCCAGAAGCGCAACGCCGCAGGCGCGGCCATCGCGCTCGTGAGCGCGCAGATTGCGCTGGCCGGCATCGGCAACCTCGTGGACTTCGATCAGACGGTGGAAGCCATGCGCAAGGTGGGACGCTCGCTGCCGTTCGAGCTGCGTGAGAGCGCTCTCGGCGGCATCGCGGCCGCACCTGCCGCCTGCGCCTACTGCCCCGGCTGCTAGAGCGCTTCCGCCCCGCTGTTGACGAGGTCGATGAGCTCGGAGCGCACGTGGATGCCGAGTTTCTGGTAGATGCTCTTGATGTGCGACTTCACCGTGTTCTCCGACACGAACAGCTTTTCGGAGATGCCGTGCACCGTGCGCCCCTGCGCGAGCAGCGCGAAGATCTCCGTCTCGCGCGCCGTGAGCTGATACTCGGCGGCCAGGTGATCGCAGCGCGCGGCGAACCACTGCTCCTCGTGCACCACCACCTGCGGCGCGGGCGTCGCCGCCTCCTCCGCGTTCATGTCGCGATCCTTGAATAGGAACAGCGACAGCATGGACAGCAGGTACAGCGACACGAGGGCCACCACGGTGAGCGTGAGGCTGCCCGCGGTGAACCGCGACGCGTTGAAGAACCCCACGAGGATGCCCGCGAGCTGCGCCGCGTTCGTGCACGCGAGCGCGATGGAGAACACGAGCGCCGAGGGCAGGCGCGTGTCGCGCGCCATGTCGGCCAGCATGCACCACAGGATGACGCTCGCCACCATCGATCCCAGCTGCGCGAACGCGTTCACGATGCCGCCCGCCGCATTCCACAGCAGCGGCAGCAGCAAGAACCCGGCGGCCGAAAGCGGCAGCGCCATCTTGTACAAGCGCCCGATGTTGAACGGTTTCTTCATGAACAGCGCGGGCAACAGCAGCAAGGCCACCACCACCGCGGACGTGACGATGGACGTCTGCTGCACGGTGGACAGCGGCAGCTCCTGCTGACCCGATATCTGCATCATGAGCCCGCTCATAAAGCAGAACACCGCCGTGCCGAACACGGGGCGCCACAGCCGCACGGCCGCGCTCTTCGCCACGGGGCGCGAGTACTCGCTCTCGCTGCGCACGCGGATGTCGAGCGAGCGCTTCACGAACACCGACGATGTCGCGAACACCACCGCCGTGGCCGGCACGATGATGCCGGACGGCAAGAACGTCATGCAGAAGTACACGACGAGGCTCAGCACGTTGCACACGAGTACGTACAGGTACACCGCGCGCAGCGTGAGCGTTTTGCAGAAGCGCCCCCACAGCAGCACCATGACCGCGTCGCCCGCGCCCAGGCACACGCCGCCGAACAGAAGCCACGGCAGGATGCGTCCGAAGGCCACCTCGTCGGAGAACTGCAGCGCCATGCCGCACACGAGGAAGCCGAACAGCGCGATGCCGCACGCCACGAGCACCGAGATCACCGTCTGCGGCCCCGAGGAGCGCAGCGAGAAGAAGGCGATGGCCACGAACACGACGATGCGCGCCACGAGCACCGTGGCGAGGAACAGCGTTTGGGACGAGGGATCGAGCGCGTCGGCCGGCGCGAAGATGGTGAACGAGTGGAAGGCGATGTAGGAGAACACGAGGTACAGCGCGTACCCGCTGAAAAACACCGCATCCCGGGCTTTCGCCGTCCCGAGCATCGTTCGCACCATTCCCATGCCTTGAACTCCTCCGCCTCGAGCGCGGCCCTCCCCGTGCCGCCCTGCTCGTTTCGCCCCCAGTATACCCGGTTGCGCCGCGCATGCCGGCGGCCGTTTTCGGCACCGCCGCCCATATCACCCGTTTCAGGTGGTGCAGACCTGCGGTTTTGCAAAAATCACCCGCTTGCGGAGGAAGCGCGCGCCCGGCACGGGAGGATAGAGTGCCCGTGAGCGGACGCCCCGGGAAGGCGCCGCGGAACGCACACCAACAGGAGGGAGCTTCATATGAACACGAACACCACGGGCATGTCGCGCCGCGCATTCCTCGGCCTGGGAGCGGCGGCTGCCGTCGCCGCGGGGGCCGCAGGCCTGGCCGGCTGCGCGCCGCAGGGCAAGGACGCCGCCGCGGGTGGGACGGCCGAAGCGGGGGCCGCAGGCGGGGCGGGCATGCCCGAGCCCACCGCGTACGTCCCGTCGTTTCTCACCAAGCCCGAGCCGCCCGCCGAGGTGGCCGAGGAGAAGGACTGCGACGTGCTGGTGATCGGCCTGGGATTGTCGGGCGTGGCCGCAGCGCGCGCCGCGGCCGAAGCCGGGGCGAAGGTCATCGGCATCGAGAAGCAGCCCGACATCGGCGTCGTGTCGATGGCCGGCGCATTCGGCGTGGTGAACTCGAAGATCCAGCAGAGCGCGGGCATCACGTGGGCGCCGAAGGGCGACATCGTGAACCAGCTCATGAAGGACATGTGCTACCGTCCCAACCCCGACTTCCTCAACTACTGGTACGACCATTCCGGCGAGGCGTTCGACTGGTTCGTCGAAGGCGCCGACTACGAGCTCATCCCGAACACCGCCGACAACAAGCAAACCGACAAGCCGAACTTCCTGCGCCCCATCTTCTGGCCGCCGCTCGAGGGCTACGACTACAAGACGGAGTACTACCCGTTCTTCCACGGCACCATCAACCTCAACCCCAATATGCAGTGGGGCTGCGAGAACTGCCGCGACAAGGCCAAGGCCGCCGGTGCCGAGCTCATCTTCTCCACGTTCGCCGACCAGCTCATCACCGACGACGGCGGCGCGGTGATCGGCGCGTACGTAAAGGACAAGGACGGGAAAACGTTCACGAAGATCAACGCGAAGGCCGTGTGCCTGTGCACGGGCGACATGGGCGGCAACCCCGAGATGCGCCACTACTACGCCCCGCACGCCGACGAGTTCACCAGCTTCTACGGTTCGCTCGACGCCAACGGCGAGGTGGCGAATACGGGCGACGGCCATCGCATGGGCATGTGGGCCGGCGGCCACATGGAGCTGGGGCCCTACGCCCCCATGACGCACCACATGGGCGGCGCGCTGGGCGTAGACGCGTTCCTCCAGCTCAACATGGAGGGCAACCGCTTCATGAACGAGGACATCCCCGGCCAGAACATCGCCGACCAGCTGTCGCGACAGCCGCTGTCGAAGGACCCCGAGCTTGCCGATCTCGGCACGAAGTCGTGGCAGATCTTCGACGCGAACTGGAAGGACGAGCTGCTGGCGCAGGGCACGGGGCACGGCTTCGTGAACTACTACATCCCCGAAGAGGAGAAAGATCAGTACGCCACCGTGCTCGAGGGGTTCGCGCTGGGCTACACCACCGACGAGATGGTGGAGAGCGCCGTCACGCTCAAGGCCGACACCATCGAGGAGCTGGCGAAGGGCATGGGGCTGCCCGTGGAGAACGTGAAAGCGTCCATCGAGCGCTACAACGAGCTGGCGGCGAAGGGCGTTGACGAGGACTACGGCAAGCTGGGCACGCGCATGTTCCCCGTGGACACGCCGCCGTTCTACGCCTGCCGCTTCGACAACGCGGGCATGCTCGTGCTCATGGGCGGCCTCGAGTGCAACACCGACCTGCACCCGCTCGACGACAACGGCGACCCCATCAAGGGCCTCTACGTGGCCGGCAACACGCAGGGCGGCCGCTACCTGGTGGAATACCCCGTGACCGTGGGCGGCCACAGCCTGGCCTGCGCCCTCACCTTCGGCAAGCTCTGCGGCGAGAACGCCGCCGCAGGGGTGTAGGGGGTCCTATTGGGGAGGAGTCGCATGCCGCGCCTCCTCCCCCATGGCGCGGGGTGCGGCTGGCTCGTCCGGGATTCGCATGCCGCGTCTCCTCGCCCTATGGCGCGGGGTGGGGCTTCCGGACCGCATCTCCCCCTCCGCGCCCATTGGGAGAGGCGCATGTCCCCTACTCTATCACCAGGTCTTGGCGTGCTCCTAGGTCGATCGCTTGGATGGCCAGGCAGCCGGGGCCTCCTTGGGTGATGAATGCGGGACCCAGCTCGAATACGCCGTGGCGGCAGGCGGGGAAACGCTCGGCCAGCATGCGCGAGGCTTCGGCGGCCTGCGCGGGGTTGTCGGCGTGGCTCACGCCCAGGTAGTAGCCCGCGCCCACGCCGCGCGCTTCAAGGTCGTCGGCAATGGCGTTCATGGCTTTCGCGAACGAACGCGCCACCTTCATCTTCTCGAGACGCGTGCCGTCGTCGGTCTGCTTCATGACGGGGAACGCCTTCACGAGGTGGGCGAACTTCGCCGCCAACGGCGTGAGGCGGCCGCCGCGGCGCAGATAGTCGAAGTCCTCGGGGATGAGGTACGAGTGCGCGGTGCCGATCATGGCGTGCAGCGTCTCGAGGGTGGCGGCGGCATCGTGCCCTTCCTCGGCCATGCGCACGGCGGCGCACGCGAGCACGCGATGCGGCACGCACAGCGTCTGCGTGTTCACCACGTGCACGCGGTCGGGATGGCGCGCCTGCAGGCTCAGGCCGAACGCGACCCCGTACGCGCCCGAGAGCCCGTCGGCCATGGCCAGGTGGATCACCTCGTCGTCGGTGTCGTACGCTTCGAGCGTGAGCGCGGGCGGCGGAGACGCGCTCTGCGGCAATGCGCCCGCGCGTACCTTCGCCAGAAACTCCTCCGCCGAGATGTCCTCGTACTCGAGCCAGGTGCGCCCGTCGATGGTCACGACGAGCGGCAGCACCGTCATATCACGCTTCGCGCCTTCTTCTACCGAAAGCATGACGGAAGAATCGGTGACGATCTTCATAAGAGCCTCTTTCTCTCGCCGGAACGGACGAAGAGCGCGGGGGCATGGATCGATCGCAGCCGCACGTCGTCGATGCGTCCATCATGCGGGATACGACGACGCGGCGCAAGGGGCGAAACGAAAGAAGAGCCGATGCGAAACGGAATGAGCACCGCATCGGCACCCGTTTGCAATCTTGCCTAGCCGCCGATCTTGACGATGGGGGCGTAGTCTTTGAGCAGCTTCTTCGTCTGGCCGGTGCGGGAGAACTTCACGTAGAGCGTGTCGCCGTCCACCTTCGTCACCTTGCCGCGGCCGAACGTCTTGTGGTCCACCGTGTCGCCCGTGGCGAACGACATCTTCGCCGCAGCCTTCTTCTCCGCGCCGGGACGCACGTAGGACCCGCTCACGCGGCTCGCCCGGTCGTCGGTGCGGTTCGAGGGGCCCGACGCGCTCGAGCGCCCGAACACGCGGCCGCCGCCCGCCTCGGTGCCGCTGCCGGCGATGCCCTTGCGGCTGCCGCGCTTCTCCCAGCCCGTGCCGCTGAAGCCGGCCGAGCCGAGGCCCGTGGTCTGGCGCAGCTCCGACGGGATCTCCTGGATGAAGCGCGAGATGGGGTTCGACGAGGTCTGGCCGAAAATCTGGCGCGCGTAGGCGCAGGTGAGGAACAGCCGCTGCCGCGCGCGCGTGATGGCCACGTACGCCAGTCGACGCTCTTCCTCGATACCGGCCGCGTCGCCCACGCTGTTCATGTGCGGGAACAGCGTCTCCTCCATGCCCGCCACGAACACGCAGTCGAACTCGAGGCCCTTCGAGGAGTGCACCGTCATGAGGGTGACCGCATGGCCGTCTTCGGCAACCGTGTCGAGGTCGGTACGCAGGCGCACCCACTCGATGAAGTCGGCGAGCGAATCCCCCCGCAGAACGCGCACGGGGCTCCCGTCGCTTTGCTCCGCAGGGGAACTCACCTGGTTGTCCGCTGCGCCCGCGAAGGCGTAGAACGACCCGGCGGGCGCATCCGCCGACGCGGGGATGGCGGCGGCAGAGGCGGCCGCGGCGGCTTCCTCGTCCGCAAGCTCCGCGCCACCCGCCGTCGGGGCTTCGAACATGGCCTCTTCGTCTTCGTGGGTGTCGGAGAATTCGTCGACGACGCCGAGGAATTCCTGGATGTTCTCCACGCGGCCGCGCGCTTCGTCGGTGTTCTCGGCCTGGAGCGCCGCGATGAGGCCGCTCTTGTCGACGATGGCCTCGATGACCTTGCGCAGATCGCCGCCGTACGTGCGCGCCTCGTTGATGAGGCCCACGAACTCGCCGATGGATTGGCGCGTGGATGCGCGCAGCTCGGGGTCGACGATGGCCAGCTCGGCCCCTTCCATGAACGTCATGCCCATCTCGCGGGCGAACTGCTCGATGCGCTCGATGGACGCCTTGCCGATGCCGCGGCGCGGCACGTTGATGACGCGCTTCGCGGCGATGTCGTCGGCCGGGTTCACGATGAGCGTGAGGTAGGCCATGACGTCGCGAATCTCGGCGCGGTCGAAGAAGCGCGTGCCGCCCACGATGCGGTAGGGCACGCCCGCGCGCAGCAGCATATCTTCAAGCATACGGCTCTGCGCGTTCGTGCGGTAGAACACGGCCATCTGGCTGTACGTGAGGCCCTGCGCGCGCTGCTTCTCGATCTCGCCGGCGATCCAGCGACCCTCGTCGCGCTCGTCGGCGGCCATGTACACCTGAATCTTCTCGCCATCTTCGGCAGCGGTGAACAGCTTCTTCTGCTTGCGGTGCTGGTTGTTCGCGATGACAGCGTTCGCCGCCGCCAAGACGTTGCCCACACTGCGGTAGTTCTGCTCGAGCTTCACCGTGTGCGCCTTGGGGTAGTCCTGCTCGAACTCGAGGATGTTGCGCAGGTCGGCGCCGCGCCACGAGTAGATGGACTGGTCGTCGTCGCCCACCACCATGATGTTCTCGTGGCCCGCGGCCAAGAGTCCCGTGATGGAGTACTGGGCGTGGTTCGTGTCCTGATACTCGTCCACCATGATGTAGCGGAAGCGGTTCTGGTAGGCCTGCAGCACGTCCTCGTGGTTCTTGAGCAGCAAAAACGCGTACAGCAACAAGTCGTCGAAGTCGAAGGCGTTGGCGGCCTTGAGGCGCTCCTGCAACCGCCCGTACACGCGCGCGGCCACCTTCCCCACCGGGTCGTTCGCCTCCTTCTCGAAGGCGCTCGGCACCACAAGCTCGTTCTTCGCCGTGGAGATGCGGTTCATGAGCGCGTTCACGGGGAAGCGCTTCGGGTCGATGTCGAACTCGGCCATGATCTCTTTGTACAGGCGCTTTTGGTCGTCCACGTCGTAGATGGTGAAGTTGCGCGTGAAACCCAGCTTGTCGGCGTCGGAGCGCAGCATGCGCACGCACATGCTGTGGAACGTCGACACCCACATGCCGCGGCTGCGCGGGCCCACGAGGCCGTTCAGGCGCTCGCGCATTTCGGCGGCCGCCTTGTTCGTGAACGTGATGGCCAGGATCTCCCACGGCGCCACGTTGTGGTTCTCGATGAGGTTCGCGATGCGGTACGTGAGCACGCGCGTCTTGCCCGATCCGGCGCCGGCCAGCACGAGCAGCGGCCCCTCGGTGGTGACGACCGCCTCGCGCTGCGGTCCGTTCAAACTGTCGATATCGATTGACATGTGGAAGATCCCTCTACTTCGGCGATTTCTCGTCTCGTTTTTGTGCGAAGCAGTATTCTACCCCTTCTCCCGCACTGCCGAACAGCAAAGCAGCGCATCCCCATATGGCCAGAGGCACCACATCGGACGAGCGGTCGCGAAAAAAGCCCGCCGCGCGGAACGCGGCGGGCTTTACGAGGCTCGGCGAACGACGCTCGTCGCGTCGCTACACGATCTTCTTGCCGAATACGGCGGCGATTTCGCGCAGCTCGGCCACGAGCACCTCGAACTGGGCGGGAGTCAGCTGCTGCGGGCCGTCGGACAGGGCGACGGGCGGGTTCGGATGCACCTCGATCATGATGGAGTCGGCACCCACGGCCACGGCCGCCTTCGCGAGCGACGGCACGAGGTCGCGCACGCCGGCCGGATGCGACACGTCCACGCACACGGGATACAGGCTCTGCTTGTGCACCACGGGCACGGCCGAGATGTCCAGCGTGAAGCGCGTGGCCGTCTCGAACGTGCGCAGGCCGCGCTCGCACAGCACCACGTTGTCGTTGCCCTCGGCGGTGAGGTAGTCGGTGGCGGCCAGCCACTCGGAGATGGTGCCGGCGAAGCCGCGCTTGTACAGCACCATCTTGTGCGACTCGGCGGTCACCTGGCCGATGTTCTTCAGCAGGCTGAAGTTCTGGAAGTTGCGCGCGCCCACCTGCAGGCCGTCCACGTAGGAGTGCACGAGCTCGCAGTGCGCCGAGTCCATAACCTCGGTGAGGGTCTTCAGCCCGTACCGGTCGCCGGCGTTCTTCATGATTTTCAGCGCCTCTTCGCCGAGGCCCTGGAAGGAGTGCGGGTTCGTGCGCGGCTTGAACGCGCCGCCGCGAATCCACGTGAGGCCGAGGCCCTTGATGCACTCCGCCACCTCGTTGAACTGCTCTTCGCTCTCGACGGAGCACGGACCGGCGAAGATGGTGATCTCGTCGGTGCGGGTGCCGTAATCCGGCAGCTTGGTTGCTATATGCTCGTTCATACGGACGGGGTCTCCTTCATCACCTTGAGAATGCTGGCATAGATCTCGCGCAGGTTCTCGTTGTACAGGGGACCCTCGTTGTAGCTGTTCACCTTCGCGAAGATCTCCTCTTCGCGACGCGGATCGTACAGGCCCATGTGCGCCTCGGGCTTGAGACCGCGGATGACCAGCGAATGGCCCGCGCGCTTGTTGAGCAGCGCGACGAGCTGTCGATCGATCTCATCGATCTTGGCGCGATGTTCTTGGATCTCCGCCAGGGAGCTGTTCTCTTCAGACATCGGCTTTTCCTCTCATACCTTCAAAAGCTTTAACGAGCATGGCCCCGCCCGGCGGACAGTCGGCCCTCGTGTAGGCACCATGATAGCAAAAGCGGCGCGCCCCCGAGGCGCGCCGCCCGAATTTACGAGGAACTTCCTGGGGAATCGCTCCCTATCGCTCGTTCATATGCTTCACGGCTTGGCGCGCGAACGTGAGGGTGCGGCCGCACGCGCATCCGATGATGTACTCGGGATAGTTGTCGGCGAACAGGCTGCCCGAGCAGTCGCCGGCGCAGTACAGGCCCTCGATAACCTGTTCCTGCTGATCGAGCGCTTGCATGTCGGGGTTGATCTTGATGCCGTCCACCGTGGTGAGGTAGCATGCGCCGAACCAGCCGCCATAGAACGGAGGCGTGCTGAGGGCGGACAGACGGAAGGGCTCTTTGCCGAAGTCGTCGTCGCGCTGCTGCTCGTTCAGCTCGTTGTAGCGCTCCACCTGCGCGAGGAAGTTCTCCTTCGCCTCGCCCTCGAAGCCCAGCTTGCCGGCCAGCTCCTCGACGGTGTCGGCCTTGAACAGGGTGCCGCCGTCGATCTGCTTCTGGAAGTACTCCTCCGGCGTGGCGCCGCCGGCGAACGCCTGCGCGATGATCTTCGAGCAGCCCACCGTGGAGAAGCGCTCGATGTCCTCGACGATGTTGGCGTCCCACACCTTGCACCACACGCCGCCGGGGCGGTTGCTCGAGGCGAAGCACACGGCCTCGTAGGGAGACGACTCGTTGACGAAGCGCTTGCCCGTGCGATCGACCGCCATGAACGGCTGCGTGCCCACGTTCGACTGGAACACGGTGCCGGGCAGCGCGGCGTCCATGCCCTCGCCCACGTAGCCGGCGTCGACGCCCGGCGCCACCGCGCCGCGGGCGAACAGCATGGGAGCGGGCTGCGGGTCCATCTTCGCGCCCGCCCACAGCGCCGCCTTGATGCCGAGGCCGTCGCACGACGGCGTGTTGTCCGCCGTCGTGGTGCACTGAGGCACGATGGGCGCGAGCGCCTTCGTCATCACGGGGTTTCCCGCGTACCCGCCGGTGGTGAGCAGCACGCCCTTCTTGGCGTTGATGCGCACGTAGCCCTGCTCGGTTTCGAAGATCGCGCCCGTCACGCGGCCCGCGCCGTCGCCCTCGCGCTCGAGCTTCACCATCTTGGTGCCGAAGTCGATGGTTGCGCCCTTGCCCTCGATGTACTCCTGCAGCACCTGGTTGCGCTCCTTCTCGGGCTTGATGCCGAGCGCGGGGTCGGTGAGGTACATGTGCTGCACCATGGGCGTGTAGTGCTTCTGCTTGTCGAACTTGTCGGTGTCGAGCGACGCCTTCATGCCGAGCGACGCCTCCATGATGGGATCGAGGTACGCCATCATCTCGGCCGACTCGTCCACCCACACCTTCCACACGTCCATGTCGCACTTGTACGAGGCGTAGCGCGCCAGCTCGTTGAGCAGCTCGCCGCGGTCGATGTCCACGCCGGCCTCCTGCTGCTGCGCCGTGTTGACGGCGCCAATCCAGTGGCGCGTGCTCTGCACCTGGGCGTTCTTTTCGCACAAGATGAAGTCCACGCCCTCGTCCGCCGCGGTGGCCGCCGCCATCATGCCGGCGTTGCCGGCGCCCACGATGAGCACGTCGGTCTCGCGCGTGTCCACGATGTCGCCGTCGGCGATGGCGGGCGCGCTGCCCAGCCAGTCGCTCTCGCCCGAGGCGGCCGCGGCCTCCCCGCCCTTCGCGGACGACGCGGCGTCGGCGCTCTGCTGCGGCGCGCAGCCCGCGAGCCCCGCCATGGCCCCCACGCCGGCGACGCCCGCCAGGCCGAGGAATCCGCGGCGCGAGAGGCCGCGCCCGTCGAGGTTCGTCTTCGTGCTCGTGTTCATGTTCATACCCTCCCCTTTCGGTGGTGCCGGCCTTCCGCTTCCCGGATGCGCCGGCTTGGTTCGACGGCCCCCATTATGGAAAACGTGAGCGATTCGCCATCACCCAGTCGAGGGGAGATTTGCATTTCGCCTGATGGGCGGCATGGTGACGCGGCAAGCGCTTTGCTATACTGGGCCACGACACGCAAGGGGAAGGGCGTTGTGACCGCTATCAACCGCCACCATATATCCGACGACGCGCCCGCGCGCGGCCGTCGTCAGGGGTTCGCAGCCGAGCTCGTCAGCTCGCGATGGCTGCGCTGCTTCGTCGCGCTCAGCCTGCTGTTCCTGGGAACCTGGCTGCTCAACCAGTTCATCTTTCCGCGCATCGCCGTCGTGTACGGCATGGCGCGCGAGTTCGCCACGGTCTCGTCGAGCTGCGCCGCGCTCGCCGTGGCCCTCACGGCAACGCTCAGGCCCGCGTGGCTCAGGCCCCGGCCGCTCGCCCTCGGCGCCACCGCCGTGATGCTTGCCGGGTTCGCGCTCGTGCAGGCCGGCCTCGCCCTCGCGAGCCCGGCGCTCATCACCGCGGGGGCCGTCGTCATGAACGCGGGGCGGGCCACCATCATGGCCGTCTCGTGCATCGTGCTCATCGGCCTGAGCGCCCGGTCGAGCGCGCTGTGCATCGCCGGCAGCCTCGCGCTCGCCTACGCGTGGCGCGGCATCTTCGTTGCGCTGCCCGAGCCGCTCGGCATGCTCGCATACCCCGCGGTCACCCTGGGGGCGTTCGCGCTCGTGTGGCCGTTCGTGCGCGAGCAGCTCGACCGCACGCGCACGCGTCCCTCGGCGGCCACGCTCGCCCTCACCGAGCCGCGGTCGTTCCTGCCGTTCGCGCACGTGCTGTTCCTCGCGTTCTTCGTGTTCCGCAGCGCCTACGGCTTCTCGCTCACGTTCGGCGCGGTGGAAAGCACGCCGCCGTTCTCGCTGCTGCCCCTCATCCCGCTCGCGCTTGTGGCGCTGCAGGTGGTGGCCACCGGGCGCGCGGCGCCGGGCGACATCCTGTACCAGGTGGCGTGCCTGTTCGTGCTGGCGGGGTTCCTGGCCACCCTCGTGCCGCAGACGGTGGACAGCTCCGTTCCCAACATGCTGCTGGCGGCGGGCGGCGACTGTTTCTCGGTGCTCATGTACTACACGCTGGCGGCCGTTGGGCGGCGCAACCCGCTGCACGCGCTGTCGATGTTCGCCTGGGGGCAGTGCGCCACGAGCGCGGGCTCGCTCGTGGGCACGTCGCTCGGCCACCTCATGAACGGGCTGCTGGCCAACGACGCGGCGCTCGTGCCGGCCACGGTGGCCGTCGTCGTGCTGGCCTTCGCCGCCCTCAACCTCACCGTGCTGCGATCGTTCAGCTTCGAGCGCACCATCGAAGGCGTCGAGGCGGTGCCGGAGGTGGCGGCCGCGCCGCAGGACGAGCCGCGTGCCGCCACGGCGGCGGCCGACGACGAAGCGCAGGCGCACGCCCTCGATCAGCAATGCGCGCGGCTCGCGCAGGAGTACGCGCTCACCGAGCGCGAGGGCGAGGTGTTCCGCCTGCTGGCGCGCGGGCGCAACGTGCCGTTCATCGAGGAGGAGCTCATCATCTCGCGCAACACCATCAAGACCCACATCAAGCACATCTACCAGAAGATGGACCTGCACTCGCAGCAGGAGCTCATCGACCTCGCGGAAACGTACTGATGCCCCGCCCCCTTTGACACGTGGTATACACTGGATGCTGCTGCCGTCGCCTCATACGGGCGGCCTCAATTCCGGTTTCAATTCCTCGTGTGAAGGGCAGACGTCGTGGCGGGTTTCGCGGACATATTCTTGCAGATGGTGATCCTGTTCACCGTGGGCGCAACCGGATACGTCGCCAAGAAGCTGCACCTCATGGACGAGGACTTCGACAAGAAGCTGTCGAAGCTCATCCTGTCCACCGCCCTGCCAGCCATGATCCTGGCCTCCGTGCTCACCGCCGAGTACCTGCCGCCCGCCGCCGACATCCTGTGGGCCATGCTCGTCTCGTGTTTGAGCTACGTCGTGCTCATCGCGGTGGGATTCGTCGTGACGGCCGCGCTGCGCATCCCGCACGGACGCCGGGGCGTGTACCGGTTCATCCTCGTGTTCGGCAACACGGGTTTTTTGGGCTTCCCCGTCATCAACACCATCTTTGGGTCGCAAGCCCTCATCCTGGCCACCATCTTCAACCTCACGTTCAACTGCCTCGTGTTCACCGTGGGCGTGTGGTTCCTCGCGCAGGACAACGAGTACGGCGTGAAGGTGAAGATGAATGCGCGGGCGTTTCTGTCGCCGTGCATCATCGCGTGCTTGGCGGCGCTCGTGCTGACGTTCGCCGGGGTGCACAACGTGCCCGTGGTGGGCGACGCGCTCGATGCGCTCGGGTCGTTCACCACGCCGGCCGCCATGCTGATCATCGGGTCGTCGCTGGCGAACGTGCCGGTCGGGCAGCTCGTGGGCGGGCCGCGCCTCATGGCCGCAGCGCTGTTTCGCCTGCTGCTCACGCCGGCGCTCATCTGGTTCGTGTTCCACTTCTTCGTCACCGACCCGGTGCTGTTGGGGGTGCTCGTGGTGATCTCGGCCATGCCGGTGGCCACGAACGGCACTATGCTGAGCTACCAGTACGGCGGCGACATCAAAACCATCGCGCAGGGCACGTTCATCACCACGGTATGCTCGCTCGTCACCATTCCGCTGATGGCGACGCTGCTCATGGGCATGTAGCGCTCACGTTCGACGGACGACGCGCGCGGCAGAGCGCTAGGGCAGCATGCCCATGCTCTCGAAGACGAAGTAGCCCAGCACGAGCACGCCCACCACGATGCGGTACCAGCCGAACGCGGTGAAGTCGTTCTTCTTGATGTAGCCCATGAGGAACTTGATGGCCACCACCGACATGGCGAACGCCGTGACGATGCCCACCACGAGCACCATGATCTCGGTGGAAGTCATGGCGATGCCCGCGGCGAAGAACTTGATGCACTTCACGAGGCCCCAGCCGAACATGATAGGAATGGCCAGGAAGAACGTGAACTCGGCGGCCGCCGTGCGCGAGCAGCCCGCCAGCATGCCGCCGATGATGGTGGCGCCGGAGCGGCTCGTGCCGGGAATGATGGCCAGCACCTGGAAGCAGCCGATTTTGAGCGCGGTCTTCCAGTCGATCTCGTCCACGTCGGTGATCTTGAACAGCGACGCCTCGGCCTCGTCGGCGGTGTCGCCGTACGACACGCGCGCATGACGGCCGCGCGGCGCCTCGAGGGCGGCCTCGGCCTCGCGCAAGCGACGGCGGTTGCGGCGCTCGAGCACGATGAACACCACGCCGTACAGGATGAGCATGGCGGCGACGGTCACCTTGTTGTAGAAGTACTCGTTCACGAGGTCGTCGAACGCCAGGCCGATGATGGCCGCGGGGATGCAGCCGATGGCCACCATGCCCCACAGGCGCCACGTGCTCTTCTTCTCCCCGGTCGTCTTCTTCGGCGAGAAGGGGTTGAGCTTGTGGAAGTACAGGATGAGCACGGCCATGATGGCGCCCAGCTGGATGACCACGAGGAACAGGGCGAGGAACTCATCGGATACCTGCAGCTTCACGAACTCGTCCACGAGGATCATGTGGCCGGTCGAGGAGATGGGCAGCCATTCGGTGATGCCCTCGACGATGCCGATGAGGAAGGCTTTCAATGCTTCGAAAATCATGCGTGCGTATCCTTGAGTGAGTCGATGCGGTTATCGTTTGCGCTGATGGTCTTGGAGCATGGCGATGGCCAGCAACGCGACCGACAGGCACAGTCCCATGAGAACGAACCGGGGCAGTTCCTGCCCGAGGGCGATGGTGGCAAGCGAGACGAGCGCCACGATGAGCGCCGCCATCTTGCAGAGATAGGAGATGCGGTCGTTGAACGAGGCGTGCATCTGCTGACGCTCCTCGTCCGACGGGGCCTCGCGACGCGGGCGCTTCGCCGGGCGCGCGGGCGCGTCGTCGGCGCGGTCGGCGTCGGCAACCGCCGGCCCGTCCAGCTCGTCGAGCGCTTCAAGCGCGTCTATGTTGTTCGGTGCGTTCTCCATGCGGGGAATTGTACACGATGAGCGAACAGCTTGCGAAAAATCCACCATGAAGCCACCTGCCGATGCGGCATCGCGCTCGGGGCCGACGAGGCGCCGGCCCCCTACCCCTCGTGCTGGAGTTCTTTCGCCGCGACTCGGGAGGACTGCTTCTTCACGCCCAGCAAAGCCTGCAGCTCTTTTCGCGAGTTGACGGCAAGCTTCGCGTAGATGTGCCGGATGTGCGTCTTCACCGTGTTGTTGCTTATGGTCAGCTCGTCCGCGATCTGCGAGAGGTGCCGGCCTCGAGCGATGAGCAGCAGTATCTCGTTCTCGCGCGCCGTGAGGCCGTGATCGTCGGCGAGCTCCTTGCACTTCATGCCCAGGCGGTTCTTCTCCATGTACAGCTCCAGGTCGTCGGCGATGGGGTGCTTGAGCACCACGCCCCATTGCGAGGTGACGTGCTTTTCCGAGAAGAAGACGCACATCACGGCGATGAGCGAGCCCGCCATGACGACGAGCGCGAACGGCTGGACGAAATCGGGCAGCACCGTGGAGTTCACGATGTTCTCGCCGACGAGGCGCCCCGTTTGGGACGAGGCCATGCGGATCGCCCGCTCGATCGCGAAGATCCACAGCGCGCAGACGCCGTAGCGGTAGCACAGGTTGCTCAGGATAGCCATGATGAGCAGTAGCAGGACGGTATAGCTCGCCAACGCGCAGAAATCCGCGATGGTCGACCACCCCGCAACCGCGCCGTCCAGAGGCGCGAGCGACACGATCATGAGGGGCATGGCCGTCTTCCACAGCAGCGAGAAATCGAGTTTCTCGCCGAAGCGGCTGACGAGCAGGTACACCAACAGCGCGCCCGCGAACGCGCCCATGCCGGAGTTCATCGAGAGGGTGTTCGAGAACACGCCGCCGCGCATGCCGTACACGAACGAGTATATCCCGATGACGAGCACCGGCTTCCAGGGAAACAGGAAGTCATGCCGATAGGCGGGCGGATAGGCGTCGTACGCCAATCCGGCGTAGGAGCGCCAGAGGCAGAGCAGCGATACCACGGGCACGACGCACGTGCCCACCCACAGCCACGGCAGCAGCAATCCCTTGAACACCCACAGGACCACGCAGCTCACGGCGATGCTCGCGGCATAGTACCCCACCACGCGCACCGGGTTCAAGCACCCGAAGAACTCCGACCACAGCATGAGGATGAACGCGATGCCGATCGAGCCGGACACCACGGCCGGCAGCCTGAGGAGCGGCGTCAGTTCCGGATGGTAGATCGAGGCGAAGTTCATGCACACCGCGCCCACCATGGTCACGAGCGTGACGACCACCGCCCACGGGCGCGCGTACAGGGGCGCGATCTTCTTGGCGAAGATCGCCAGCAGCACGAGAACGAACGCCGAGACGTAGTCGAACAGGGCGTACGCATCCACATAGGGCGCGAGCGCGCCCGACGTCAACGTTGGAAAGCTGATCTGCGTGTTGGAATAGAGGGTCTCGGTCCATACGCGGAAGATCCCCATGCCCATGAAGCAGAACGGCACCGGGAAGAAGCTTTTCCACGCCTTCTCGGCCCTCGCACCCAACGACTCGGTCCCCTCGACCACGCGCACACCACCCCCACATCCGCCCTGTAGCCCAAGATTACGGCAAAAGGGTGACGGTGACAACGAGAAATCACCCAGAAAAAATCGCGCAGTGCGATTACGCGATTCGCGGCAGCGAGTAGGCTTGTCCCCGTCGCATCGAGGGAATGCGGCACCTCGCCCGACACCCGCTACCACCTGTGCAATCAGGGTTTTTGCGAGGTCGAGCACACGAAGAAGGAGGGTACTATGAAGGAACTTTCGAGGCGCAACTTCATCAAGGGAGCCTTGGCCGGCGGCGCGGCCGTCGCCGCAGGAGCCGGGCTCGCCGCCTGCTCGCCCGCAAGCCCGCAGAGCGCCGCCGCGGACGGGCAGAAAGCAGCCGAGGCGGGCGCGGAAGGCGCCGCGAGCACCGGAGGCGGGCGCTGGAGCTGGTCGGTGAAGCCCGAGCCCATCACCGAGTTCGCCGACACCTACGACGCCGACGTCTGCATCGTCGGGTTGGGCGCCGCCGGAGCCCCGTCCGCCCTGTACGCCGCCACCCACGGCCTGAAGACTGTCGTCCTGCAGAAGGGCAATGCGGCAATCTCGAACGGCTGGTGCGCCAACGCCATCAACAACAAGGCGTGGCTCGAGTCGGGCGGAGAGCCGTTCGACACCGGCAAGCTCTACGCCGATTTCGCCGAGATATCGAACGGGCGCGACAACGGCAAGCTCGTCATGAACTTCTTGAACCGCGGCGGCGAGGTGATGAACTGGATCATGGACAACACCCCGGAGAAGACCCCCGTCGTCGTCGAAAAGGGACAGACCATCGGCTGGTACGTCGACAACGATTTCTCGACCCGCTACGCCCAGTACGCCGAGCTGCTCAAGCTCATGGGCGACAAGGCCGAGGCCGCCGGCGCCACCATGCTGTGGGACACGCCCGCCGTGCAGCTCATCACCAACGAGAGCGGCGACGTCACCGGCGTGATCGGGCAGAACAAGAAGGGCGAGTACGTGCGGGTGAACACGTCGAAGGGCGTCCTGATGGCGTGCGGCGACATCTCCGACGACGAGGAGATGCTCGAGTGCTACGCGCCGCTGCTGCTCGGCGTGCACAACATGCACGGAGCCCCCAACAACACCGGCGACGCCGTCAGGATGGGGTCGTGGATCGGCGCGCAGGTGACGCCCGCGCCCCACGCGCTCATGATGCACTTCGACCCCACGTGGCTGCCGGAAGGCAACGCGCCGTTCTCCGGCATTCCGTGGCTGCGCGTGAACAAGAAGGGCGTGCGGTTCGGCAACGAGGACGCGCCGTACCAGGGTGTGGTGCAGGCGGTTGCCGCGCAGCCCGAGAAGCTGGCGTTCCAGATCACGGACTCCCATTGGATGGACCACATCGACGACATGCCCAACCCGAACAGCCACAGCCGCGAGACGGCCGATCCGGCGAAGGATTGGGAGAAGGCCGTGAAGGGCGGGGCCATCATCGAGTCCGACACCCTCGAGGGCCTGGCGGAGGCCTACGACATCGACAAGCAGACCTTCCTCGCAACCGTCGAGCGCTACAACGAGCTCTGCGACAAGGGCGTCGACGAGGACTTCGGCGTGAAGGGCGAGTTCATGGGCTACACCGCCATCAAGGAGCCCCCGTTCTACGCCATCAAGCGCGCTCCCGGCGTCCTGGCGACCGTCGGCGGCCTGCAGGTCGAGGAGCACAGCCGCGTGCTCGACGAGAACGGCGACGTCATCAAGGGCCTGTGGGCCGCGGGCGATTGCGGCGGGTCGTTCTACGGCCACGAGTACCCCATGGTGCTTCCTGGCGGCTCGATCGGACGCGGCTTCGTCCTCGGCGTCCTCTCCATCAAGGACATGATGGACGACTTCGACAGCATGACCGCGTAACCGAACCTCCCGCGCACATCTCTTCCCTCCCGGCAGGGCCGCTCGTTGCGAGCGGCCCTGTTTTGTTGTTTGCGAGGGCGATGCGCTTCGAGCGGCATCGAGGCCGACATCCGAAGCGCATCGCCTACGACTTTACGCCCCCGAGGTCGCAGAAGGTCGCAGGCACGGCCCGTCTGGCCCCACGCGGCCCCAGACAATGCGACCTCAGACGGATTCAAACCCCCTCCCGTTTTCCGTATTGTCGAAAGCGGGCATGCAGCGGAGGTTCACCACGCCGGCCCGCTGCGGCAAAGAGCTTCATCAATCGAGGTCATCGAGGGGAAGTGGGTGCTGCCATGACGCAGGGAACGAAGCGCATCTTCTACGGGTACTACATGTTGGGGGCCTGCCTGGTGATGCTGATCGTGGGAACCGGCATCGTGAACAACTGCGCGGGGCAGTTCATCACCCCCGTCTGCGAAGATCTGGGGCTCCCGCGAAGCAGCATGACGCTGTACCTGTCATTCCAAAACGCGGCGCTCATGATCCTCGTGCCCTTCCTCGGCATCATCTACAAGAAGATCAAGCCGAAGCTGTTCACCATCTGCGGGGCCATCGTGATGATCGTGGCGTTCGCCCTGCTGTCGCAATGCCGCGAGGCGTGGCAGTTCTGGATCTGCGGGTTCGTCATCGGCGCCGGGTTGGCCGCCGTGAGCACCTCGACGGTATCCATGCTCATGAACAACTGGTTCATCAAGAACAAGGGCCTCGTCATCGGCATCGCCATGGCCGGCTCGGGTTTCGGCAGCATGATCTTCAACCCCGTCGGACAGCAGCTCATCGCCGCGTACGGGTATCAGACCGCCTACCTTATCCTGGCCGCCATCATCTTCGTCGTGTTCATCCCCGTGATGATCGTCTACCGCTTCAAGCCCGAGGACATGGGGCTCAAGCCGCTCGGCTACGTCGAGACGCAAACCGCCGACGGCACGGCGTCCGGCGAGGTCACGCGCACGGGCATGACGTACAAGGAAGCCATCCGTTCGCCGAAGTTCTACCTGCTCGCGTTCATCGTCCTGTGCCTGAGCGGCTGCGGCATCGGCACGTTCACGCACCTGCAGGCGTACTTCACCGGCATCGGGCTCGACCCCGTGTTCGCCGCATCCATCATCGGCATCACGAGCGCGTTCCTCATGATCGGCAAGGTTATCTGGGGCAAGGTGCGCGACACGTTCGGCCCGCGCCCGACGCTCATCATCGCCCTGAGCTTCTTCGTGCTGTCGTACGTGCTCGTGCTGCTCGTGCCGCTCAACACCGCCGTCTGCTACGTGTTCGCCGTGGTGTTCGGCCTGGCCTACGCCACGCCCACCGTGTTCTCGCCGCTGCTCACCATCGCGTCGTTCGGCGAGAAGGAATTCAGCTCCATCTACGGTTCGGTGCAGATCTTCTTCTACCTGGGACCCATCATCGGCAACCCGCTGTCCGGCGCCATCTTCGACGGCACGGGCTCGTACAACGCCGCCTGGATCGTCTACGGCATCGCCATCTTCATCTGCCTGATCGCGGGCTCCATCATGCTCTCGAACAAGCGCAAGGACAAGGCCTCCGCATAAGCGCGGCGCGCCGCCCGTCGACCCGAAGTTTGAGGAGGTGAGGTGGTTATGAAGCACCACACGGTTCCGTAAGCGCACCCCGTGCGAACCGCGTTGCAAACCCGTTCCGCCGCCCTCTCGGGGCGCGCGGGCACGACCAATCGACAAAGGAGGGAACATGACGCAGCAGAAAGGGAAGATATTCTACGGCTACGCCATCATGGTTTCATGCATCATCATGCTCATCGTGGGGACGGGCATCATCGTCAACACCGTGAACCAGTTCGTCCTGCCTATCACCGAGCAGACGGGCATGTCCCGCGCCGCCTTCACCCTGTACACGTCGTTCCAAAACATCGCGCTGATGCTGACCGTGCCGTTTCTGAGCAAGATCTACTCGAAGATCAAGCCGAAGCTCATGACCATCATCGGGTTCGTGGTGATGTGCGCGGCCTACTGCCTGCTCTCGCAGTGCACGCAGGCATGGCAGTTCTACGTATGCGGCGTGTTCATCGGCTTCGGCTTGGCGTTCGTCTCCACCACGACGGTGGGCGTCTTGATCAACAACTGGTTCATCAAGAACAAGGGCACCGTCATGGGCATCGCCATGGCCGGCTCGGGCTTCGGCAGCATGATCTTCAACCCCATCGCGCAGCAGCTCATCGGCTCCATGGGCTATCAGACGGCCTACCTGGTTCTCGGCGTCATCATGTTCATATGCTTCATCCCGGCGCTGGCCATCTACACGTTCAAGCCCGAGGACAAGGGCCTCGTGCCGCTCGGATACGAGGAGAAGCAGGCCGAGCTGGCCGCCAAGGCCGAAGGCGCAGGCGACGACGCTGCCGAAAAGAAGACCGTCGTGCTGGAGGGCTACACCTACAAGGAAGCCATCCGCTCGCCGAAGTTCTACATCCTCGCGTTCGTCATCATCTGCCTCTCCGGTATGTCCATGGGCACGTTCCAGCAGCTCACGGCGTACCTGGTGGGCACGGGCTACGAGAAGGTGTTCGCCGCCACCGTGGTGTCCACCGTCAGCTTGTTCCTCATGTTCGGCAAGTTCATCTGGGGATTCTTGCGCGACCGCATCGGCATGAAGGCCACGTTCGTCATCGCGCTGAGCATCTTCGTCGTGCAGTACATCCTGTTGCTGTTCGTGGGATCGAACCCGGCGCTGTGCTATGTGCACGCCGTCCTGTTCGGCCTGTCCTTCGCCACACCCACCATGTTCGCCGCCCTGCTGGTGAACGCGGCGTTCGGCGAGAAGGAGTACACGCGCATCTACAGCACCATGCAGTTCTTCTTCTACTTCGGCCCCATCATCTGCAACCCCCTCACCGGTGCGATCTTCGACATGACGGGCGCGTACTCGATGGCGTTCATCATCTACGCGGTCTGCATCTTCATCTGCCTGATCGTCGGTTTGGTCTTGCTGCGCGGCAAAGGCAAGCAAGCGGCATAGGGAAGGGTCCGAGGACGTTCGTCCCGGAAACAATGCACGGAAACGCAAGCAGAAAGGAAGGAAGATGACCACAGCGGAAAAAACCCGAAAGCTCACCGAAATCCTGGAGGAAAAGGGACAAGGCCTGAACTTCAAGTACGGCGGTGACGGCTCCATCGATCGGGACGTCATCGTGGACCGCGAGGACCTCGGCTACGACGCTTCCGAGCGCGCGAAGGCGCTGCTCGACGACTACTACCAGGCGCTGGCCTCCACCACCACCGAGTGGCAGTACAACTTCACCCGCAAGTGGGAAGAGCTCGAGGGCGACCTGACCATCCTGCGGCGCGCGAAGGCCCAGGCCTACGCGTTCGCGCACCTCGAGCCGGCCATCTACCCCGGCGAGCTCATCGTGGGCGCGAAGACGAACTACCTGCGCGGATCGTTCGGCAACCCCTGGCTCATCCAGTCGTTCTTCGTGGCGAAGGGCTCCGAGCTGTACGAGAAGTACAAGTCCGACAGCAACGCGCGCAACGACATGGACAAGATCGCCCAGATCGGCACGGGCGGCGGCAACGTGACGCACGACCTGCCCGGCGCCATCTCGCTGGCGGGCAAGTTCGGCATGCGCGCCGAAGAGGTGCCCGCGCTCAACAAGATCACCGACTACTGGGCCGGCAAGACCCTCGAAGAGGTCGGCGAGCGCATCAGCTCCACCGTGCCCGGCTTCGACGTGAAGAACAACCTGCTGCGCACGGCCACGTCGCGCGCCGATTCGGCCTACACCATCCCCGTCGGCCGCCAGGTGGTGTCCTACTACTATCCGCTGCAGTACGGCCTCGACGGCATGATAGCGCTGTGCGACGAGAAGTACCTCGAAGTGGCCGGCCAAGCGGACGGCGACGGCTACGGCGGCCTCGACCGCATGTACTTCTACCAGGCGGTCAGCATCGTCATCAAGGGTATCCAGGCCTGGATCGGCAACTACATCAAAGAGCTCGAGCGCCGCATCCCGCTCACCGACGACGCCAAGCAGCAGCAGGAGTACGAGGAGATCCGCGAGACGCTGGCCTGGATTCAGCACGAGCCGCCCCGCACGTTCCGCGAGGCCGTGCAGATCGTCTGGTTCGAGCAGCTGGCCCTCACGAACGAGGAAGTGGCCTCCGGCATGTCGCCCGGACGCCTCGGCCAGGTGCTGTTCCCCTGGTACGATCAGGACATCAAGAACGGCCGTCTCACCGACGACGAGGCCATGGAAATCCTCGAGCTCATGCGCGTCAAGTTCACCGCCATCGACCTGTTCGTGAGCACCGCCTCGTCGAGCGTGCTCATGGGCAACACGTTCAACAACGTGGCCCTCGGCGGCCTCACGCGCGACGGCCTGCCGGCCAACAACAAGCTGGACTGGATGTTCCTCGAAGCGGCCGAACGCGTTCCCACGACCCAGCCCACGCTGAGCGTGCTGTGGGACGAAAAGCTGCCCGAAGACTTCCTGCTGAAAGCAGCCGAGGTCGTGAAGATGGGCAACGGCTTCCCCGCCTACATGAGCTGCCGCGTCGGCCAGGACTTCGTGCTCGACCAGTGCGCGCACGAGGGCATGACGGTGGACGAGGCCCGCGCCTTCGCCATCGGCGGCTGCCTCGAGACGAACGCCGGCACGTGGAAAACGGTCACGGTCAACGGCGTGGACTACGAGATTCCCAGCGGCGCGAGCGGCGCCACCGTCAACGGCGTGCACTTCATCTCGAACCCCTCCGTGGTCAACCTCGTGCTGTTCAACGGCCAGGACATGCGCACCGGCATTCAGCTGCTGCCGCCGCACGACAAGAAGCTGGAGACGTACGAGGAGTTCTGGGAGCAGTACAAGGAGTACTACGAGTTCATCGTGGGCATCCAGCTGAAGTTCGGCAACATCCAGCACGATCTGCATCGCAAGTACATGCCCACGCTGTGGAACTCGGCCACCACGCCGGGCTGCCTCGACAAGGGCCACGACATCGAGCACATGGGCGCGCTGTACAACTCGACGTTCTTCGGCGTGGAGTCCACGGGCACGGTGAACATGGTGAACTCGCTCGCCTCCCTCAAGCAGCTCGTGTACGACGACGGGAAGTACTCGCTTGACGAGATGCGCGACGCCATCGTGAACAACTTCGGCTTCTACCAGGCATCCGAAATCGGCAGTTACTCGATGGCCGAGCAGGTGCAGAAGCCCGACGGCGGCTCGTACGACGAGATTCTGAGCGACTGTTTGGCCGCACCGAAGTACGGCGTGGGCGACCCCTATGCCGACAGCATCCTGCAGGAGTACGAGCGCTGGTTCTGCAAGTTCCCGCGCACGCTGCGCTCCTTCATGGACGAGCCGCTGTATCCGTGTCAGATTTCCGTGTCCACCCACGGCGTGTTCGGCAACAACGAAGTGGCTACGCCCGACGGCCGCCTCGGCGGGGTCACGTTCGCCGACGCCTCGCTGTCGGCGGCGCCCGGCACCGACCGCAAGGGCCCGTACGCGCTGTTCGAGTCCGCCTGCTGCTGGGATCAGAGCCAGTCGCAGAACTCGCAGATGAACCTGAAGATCCATCCGTCGGCCCTCATGGGAGATTCCGGCACGAAGCACCTCGCCGACCTCGTGCGCGCCTACATGGTGAGCGGCGGATTCCACATCCAGTTCAACGTGGTGGACAGCAAGATGATGGTGAAGGCCCAGAAGGAGCCCGAGAACTATCGCGACCTCATGGTTCGCGTCGCCGGGTTCACGCAGTACTGGGTTGAAATCAGCAAGCCGATCCAGGACGAGCTCATCGCCCGCACCGAGTACGAAGGAGTGTAGATCACTATGGCGCACCAGCATATCGACTGTTGGAACTACCAGGCAATCGACGTCGTGAAGGGCGTCTGCCTCAAGCACGGGGGCATGGTGGAGTGGGCAGGCGAGACGTGCCCGGCCTTCACGCGCAAACCGAAGTGCGAATTCTGCACGCACTTCTCCGAGCCCGATGAGGACAACATCGGCACGTGCACCGGTTTGAGCGACGGCGCTCACTGGACGCTCGGCGGCAGGTCGGCCACCACCTGCGAGAGCTATCAGGAATAAGGGGCATGCAACGGGGCGAGGGCCGCAGCGGCCCTCGCCCTCTGGGGTCGCAAGGAGGCGAACGCGATGGACAAGGCTCTCATCTTCGACATTCAGGGATTCTCGGTACACGACGGACCGGGGTCGAGGACGTTGATCTTCTTTGCCGGGTGCCCGCTGCGCTGCGCGTGGTGCTCGAATCCCGAAGGGCTCGAACTCAAGCAAAAGGTGATGTTCGTGGGCAAGAAGTGCAAGCGCTCGAAGTACGGGTGCACGCGCTGCGTGGAGGTGTGCCCGCATCGCGCCGCGTACGTGAACGACGCCGAGGAGGGAGCCCCGGTGGCGTTCGACCGCGAGGCATGCGACGCCTGCACCACGTTCGAGTGCGTGCACGCCTGCTATGCCGAGGCCCTCAAGCTGTCGGGCACGTGGATGACCCGGGACGAGGTGCAGGACGTGGTGCTGCGCGATCGGAAGTACTGGTCGGACGGCGGCGGCGTGACGTTCTCGGGAGGCGAGGCGCTCATGCAGCACGAGTTCGTGCGCGAGATAGCGCAGTGGTGCAAGGCGGCGAAGATCAACACCGCCATCGAGACGACGGCCTACGCCGAGCAACAGGTGTTCCTGGACGTGATGCAGCACATCGACTTCGCGTTCGTCGACATCAAGCACATGGACTCCGCCCGTCATCGGGAGAAGACCGGGGTGGGCAACGAGCTGATCCTCGACAACATCACCGCCCTCGTGCGCTCGGGCTGGCCCGGACGGCTCATCATCCGCATGCCGGCCATCAGGGGATACAACGACACCGACGAGAACATTCGCGCCATGGCGGACTTCATGAACGAGCGGGGCCTCTACGAGGCGAACATCCTGCCGTTCCACCGGCTGGGCGATTCCAAGTACACGCAGCTCGGCAAGCAGTACGCCTACGCCGACGAAACGCCCACGCCCGAGGACAAGCTCGAGCATATGCAGGACCTGTTCCTCGAGCAGCGCATCGCCTGCTACGTGGCAGAAGGAGTGATGTACTGATATGGCAACGTCAATGCAAGACCTGTTCGATCGGCTCGATGCCGTGGAGGGCGAAGGAAGCGGCCCGCGCAAGGTGGCCCTGATCACCGAGGCGCTTACCGCCATCGAAGACGAGCACGGCCGCGACAGCCTCGCGTACGCCTCCGCGCTGAACGAGCTGGGCGCGTGCTATCGCGCCGATGCCGACTACGGGCGGGCGGCGACGTACTTCAAGCAGGCCGCCGATCTGCTGGAGCAGGTTGCGGGGCCGGCGAGCCCCGACTTCGCCATGGCGCTCATGAACTACGCGGGCGTGCTGCGGCTGAACGGCGCGCTCGACGAGAGCCTGGCGCTGTTCGAGCGCGCCGAGACGCTGTTCGCCGAAACCCTGGGCACCGACTCCATGGAGTACCTCACCGCGCTCAACAACGCGGCGCTGTGCCACCAGGATCGCGGCGCGTTCGAGACGGCGCTCGCCCGCCATCTACGGGTATGCTCGGCGCTCGAGCGGCTCGACGACGCGACGGTGGCCTACGCCACCTCGCTCTACAACACGGGCTTCTGCTGCAAGCAGCTGGGCGAAACCGACCTGGGCGAAGACCTGATCAGGCGCTCCATCGAAGTGTACCGCCAGCTGCTGCCCGAGTACCACGAGCTGATCGAGCATGCCAAAGCCGCCGTCGGAGAAGGCGGGCTGCCCGCATCATGAACGGCATGGCGCTGGGCGCGGCCTTCTTCGAGACGCAGGGCCTGCCCGCGCTTCGCGCGCGGCATGAGGAGGCGCTGCCTTTCCTGGCCGCCGGCCTGGTGGGCGAAGGGTCGGAATGCTTCGGGATGGACGACGCGCTGTCGCGCGACCACGATTGGGGTCCGGGCTTCTGCGTCTGGCTGACCGACGAAGCGTACCGCGCCCAGGGCGCACAGGTCGCCCGCACGCTGCGCTCGCTGCGCGCCGGAGCCGGAACGACGTCGAAGTTCACGCGCATGATGGGGCCGAACGACGGACGGGTGGGCGTGTTTCCCGTCACGGGGTTCTATCAGCGCTTCATCGGGTTCGACCATCCGCCGCGCACGCTGCGCGAGTGGTGGGCCGTGCCCGACGCGAACCTGGCAACCGCGACGAACGGTTGCGTGTTCTGCGACAACCCGGGCGAGTTCAGCGCGTGGAGGGACGCGCTGAGGGGCGGCTATCCGCGTGACGTCAAGCTGAAGAAGCTGGCGTACTGCTGCTACCTCGCCCTGCAAGCGGGACCGTACAACTACCCGCGCATGATGCGCCGCCAGCAACGGTGCGCGGCGTTGCTGGCGGAAACCACGTTCATAACCGCCGCGTTGCGCATCACCTACTACCTGAACGACGCCTACCCGCCGTTCTACAAATGGCTCGAACCGCTCGCGCGTTCGCTGCCCATCCTGGGCAGCGCCGCCGCGCGCCATGCCGACGAGCTGGCCGAGCCCGCCGCGAACGACGCGCATCGCTGGCCGCACGCGGCGGGCGTCATGAGCGCGTGGTGCGACGAGCTGGCGAACGTCCTGTGCGACAGCGGCCTCATGGCCACCTCGAACACGAGCACCGACCTGTACGCCATCGCCGTCGAGCTGCACCGCGCCATCGAGGCGGATTGGCTGCGCGCCATCCCCCTCGCCGTACCGTGTTGAACACTACCGAAGGAGATACCATGACCGACGAAACGCTCCCCCTCATCGACGAAATCATCTCCCTGGAATGGGACATGTTCGCCGCCGTGCACAACGCGGGAGGCCCCACAGCATGCCAGCAGCAGCCCGAAACGTTCGACCTCATGCGCCGCAGCCAGTATCTCACCTGGCCGGTCATCGTCCTGTGCAGCTATCGCGACGACCTGCGCACGGCGCGCGATCAGGGCCGCAACCTCATGACCGAGAAGTACGCGCGCATGATGGAGCGCACCGATCCTGAGGCGTACGCGGCTATCGAGGCATGCCTGCCGCCCCTCGACGAGGATGCCGTGCGCCTCGTCGACGAAGCGTCCGCGCTCGTCATGGCGTGGGAGGCTGCAGTGCGCGAACGGTACCCGTTCATCGTCGCGCGCGGACGCGACCTGTCAACCGACGAGATCAGCCGTCAAGGCACCTCGTTCGAGACGTACCTGCGCGCGGAGCTCTCCACGTATTCGCCCCGCACGCTGCGGCTGTACGCGCAGCACCTGCGCACCGTGGCCGACGCGGGCGAGAACGGCAGCCGCCTCGTGTACGAGCAGCTCGTGCGCCTGTACGGCTACGGCAACCTCGACGAGGCGAACGAGGCCATGGCGCAGGAGCCCGCCTCCCGCT
Source organism: Eggerthella sinensis (assembly GCF_003339815.1). Lineage (GTDB taxonomy): Bacteria > Actinomycetota > Coriobacteriia > Coriobacteriales > Eggerthellaceae > Eggerthella > Eggerthella sinensis. The sequence continues at coordinate 56,301 of NZ_PPTT01000015.1, read as the reverse complement.
AGCCCCGCGCCGCCGCCCCGCCGCCCTGCTCGTTGAGCCGACGCAGGAACGCCTCGTCGCTGACGGCCTGCTTGAGCGCCTCGAACACCGACAGCCGCGCGGAGTAGCCCACGAGGTGTTTGCGCACCTCTTCCAGCACGCTCTCGTCCGACCCGCCGACGGCGCGCTGCTCGCAGTACCGGGCGCACACGTAGTACACGGCCGCGATGGCGTCCTCGGCGTCAACCGCGGAGGGGTTGCGCTGTTCGGCTGCGAACCGCTCGATCCACGAGCCGGCGTTGAGGGGCGCCACGATGTCCGCGAGCGACGGGCCGTCTCCCCCGACGTCGGCAAGCGCCCGTTCGAGCGCGCAGCACAAGCCGCCCATCATCATGCGCTGCTGCGCGTCGTCGTCGATGCCGAGGATTTTCGCCGTGCGCTTCGCATAGCCGAACACCCTCTGGTAGCGCTCGTATTCCGGAGGCGACAGGCGCTTCACGAGCGCCTCGAGGGAGCCGCAGAGCGCTTCGAGGGTTTCCATGCGGCGGTACTTGCGCTTGTTGAGCAGCAGCGACTCGATGTTCTTGTGCATTTCCAGGTAGTTGGGCGGACGGCTGACGAAGAGGTCGGCGCCCACGCTGATGCCGCGCGTGCGGGATTCGCTGTCGCTCAGCACCGTCAGCATGATGATGGGGATATGGTCGGTCTTCGGGTCCTGCTTGAGGCGGTGGCATATCTCGTAGCCGTTCATGCCGGGCAGCATGACGTCGAGCAGGATGAGGTCGGGTTTGCACTCCTCGACGAGGCGCATCACCACCCTGCCGTTGACCGCTTCTTCCACCTGGTAACCCCACTGCACCAGCACGTCCACCATCATCTGCCGGTTTGCATCGTTGTCGTCTACGACGAGCACCTTTTCGTTCATGCATCGCTCCTTGGCGTCTCGGGAGTATCGGATTCGTCGGCATCGGGCGGGACGTCCTGCTGCGCCGGCACGAAGAAGCGCGCCACCGTGCCGTACCCCAGCTCGCTCTCGAGCCACAGCTTGCCGCCGTGCAGCTCCACCTGCCGACGCGCGAGAGGCAGGCCGAGGCCCGTGCCCTCGTAGGTGCGCGAGTACGAGTTCTCCACCTGCTCGAACTCGTAGAACACCCGCTCCAGATCGGCGGCGGCAATGCCGATGCCGCGATCGGCTATCGAGAAGTCCACGACGCGCCGCTCCCCCAGCGTCACCTCGCGCACGTCGATGCGCATTTCGCTGCCCGCTTCGGAGAACTTCGTGGCGTTCGACAGCAGGTTGTACAGCACCTGCTTGAGCACCACCCGGTCGGCCGACAGCTCGAGGTTCACCGGCTCGCACGCCACGCGGATGTCGTCCGCGCGCTCGGGGCACGACCCCGCCACCGTCTTCACCACCTCGTCGAGCGCCTCGCCCACCGCGAACGTCTCGAAGTACAGGCTCGAGCGCCCCTCGTCGATTTTGGCCGTGGCCAGAATGTCGTTGATGAGCTCGAGCAGGTGCGAGCTGCTGCGGTGGATGTTCATCACGTAGTCGCGCTGCTTGTCGTTCAGCGTGCCGAACATTTCGGACAACAGCAGGTCGGAGGCCGAGATGGAGCTGGTGAGCGGCGTTTTCAGCTCGTGGCTGATGTTGGCGATGAAGCGCGTTTTCGTGGAGTTCGACACCGCGAGGCCCTCGGCGAGCTGCTGCAGCTCGAGCGTGCGGGCGCGCACGGTGATCTCGAGGTTGTCGTTCGCGCGCAGCAGCTGATCCGACAGGTCCTGCGCCGCCTCCTTGCTGGCTTTGAGGTCGCGCACGGTTTCGCGGATCTTCTGCTGGCTCTCGTTGAGACCGGCCGCCATCGTGCGCAGGCTGACCACGAGCTGGTCCGACTCGTTGATGGTGTCTTCGGGCATGGGCTCGCGCTCCACCCCCGCGTAGTCGCCCCGCATGATGCGCTCGGCCATGCGCTTGCCCGTTTTCAGCGGCCGCGTGATGCGGTTGCTGAACAGCCAGCTGACGATGATGACGAGCGGCGATACCACGAGAGCCACGAGGAACACGCTGCGCACGTTGTTGTGGATGATGTTCGAGTACACCGCTTCGCGGATGCCCACGCCCATGGACGCGATGGGCTCGCCCCAGTAGTTGCGGGCCGGCGTGTACAGATAGTAGTACTGATAGCCCGCCGAGGACAGCTCGTTGCCGAAGTACCCGCCGTCCGCAACGTCGTCGAGCGAGACGGGAACCGTCGTGCCCAGCTGGGACGAATGGTCCTCCGCCGGCGCGAGGTTCGTGGACACGCGCACGCCGTCCACGACGAAGGACAGGAACGAATCGCTCACGCGGTCGGTGTAATAGGCGGGGTATTGGGGATTGTTGTTGATCACCTCGCCGAGGATGAGCAGCTCGTCGCTGTCGGCGGGCGCGATGACGGCGAGGTTCATGAGAGCTCGCGAGACGAGCGTGCCGTCGGCCGCGCTCACGAGGTAGCGCTCGTACGCCTCGCTCCCCTCCTCGAACACGGCGCCCAGATCGATGACGTCCAAAGAGCTGATGGACGGGACGTCGGCGTCTTTGGCCGCGTCGATGTGCCGGACGAACGCGGCGCTCGCATTCGCACGCACCTCGTCCGTCGCCGACAGCTGCCGCCCCTCGCCGTCCACCACGAGCGCGAAGCCGAGATCGGGCAGCGCGTCGACGAGGGACGCCACGTACTCGTCCCAACGCGCGGCATCGTCCTCTTCGCCCGGCGCGCGCGGCGAGGCGGCGAGGCCCGCCGCCTCGAACACGGTCACCTGATCCTGCATCATGGATTCAGCGAACCCGCTCGTCGTGGTCAGGAAGCTGTAGGCGGCATGCTCCTGCATGATGCTGAGCGTTTGATAGCTGGCCATCGTGGAAACCACCGCGAAGAACAGGACGCTTCCCAGCAGCACGAGCGTGAATTGCCGATTGATCTTCATGGGGCGCCCCTAGGCGTTGAAGTACGTCTTGCACAGCAAGGCCATTTCGTAGCGGTTCTTCGCCGCCGTTTTCTTGAGGATGTTCGTGATATGGGTTTTCACCGTCTTCTCGCTGATGAACAGCGCCTCGGCGATGTCGCGGTTGCTCTTGTTCTGCATGATGTGGCCCACCACCATCACCTCGCGCGTGGTGAGGCCGAACGCCTCCATCAGTGCGCAGCCCGTCTCGTCGATGGTGGAGCCGCTGGCAAGCCGCACCCCCTTGAGCAGGGAAAGCGTCGAAGCCAGCAGGCGCAGCACCTTCTCGAGCTCCGCCCGGTCCATGGACTTGATGTCGTAGCGCTCCGCATCGAGCGCGCTCACCGCCTGCGCGTTCTCCCCCAGCACCATGCCGCCGAAGAAGGCGCCCACCACCTCTTTGCTGCGGAAAACGGGGCATGCGAAGCAGGTGAGGCCCGCGTAGCACGTGTCGATGACGGTGCTGCCGCTTTCCGCCATGCGCTCGAGGATCTGCTGATGCTGCATCGCGCAGCGCGTGCTGTTGCGGTCTTCGATATGGAAGCAGAGCAGCGAGCGATTCGACGCGACGAGCGCCGGCGTTCCGTCCAAGTGGACGAGGCATAAACTGATGTCGGTCATCCCTGAAAAATCGTCTTGAAACGCCTGGACAGACTCTTTGCCTATCGAGGACAACCACGTGTCGAGCGTATTGTTGTCAGGCATACACGCACTCCTCATTGGTCTCTAGGAGACCCCCCTGTGTACTATATTGTACCACCGTCTTTTGGAGATACGCCTGGCGCAAGAAGGGTTGTTCGTTCTTGTATCCGCGCATGCCGCGGTCGCATAAGTGCTCGTCGGACGCCTAATATTATGACGCGCCCGCTCATGAAGTTTGGACGATTCCTTGATGCAGAGCGTGTGCATTGCCGCGCCTGAACTTCGCCGCGTGCGGCCTTTCGTGTAAGATACCGCCATACGAGAGAAGGGGCCGCCGCGCTGCGCCCCCGCAACACGAAGGAGCATTTGTGACGCACGCATCCACCCCGTCCAACCAGCTGGTCATCGTCGTCGATTTCGGAGCCCAGTACGGGCAGCTCATCGCCCGCCGCGTGCGCGATTTGCACGTGTACTCGGAAATCGTCCCGTGCGACATCACCGCCTCCGAGGTTGCCGCGCTGGCGCCGGCGGCCATCATCCTGTCGGGCGGGCCGGCAAGCGTGTACGCCGAGGACGCCCCGTCGCTCGATCCGGGCATCTTCGAGCTGGGCATTCCCGTGCTGGGCTTCTGCTACGGGCAGCAGATCATGGCCGTGACGTTGGGCGGCACGGTGGGCCACACCGACGCCGGCGAATACGGAGCGGCCGCGCTGACGCGCCGCGACGAGGGCACGTCGCTGCTGTACGGCGAGACGCCTGCCGAGCAGACGGTGTGGATGAGCCATCGCGACGCCGTGGACGCCGTGCCCGCGGGCTTCGCGGTGACGGCCTCCACCGACACGTGCCCGGTGGCCTCGATGGAGTGCAGCGATCGCCGACTGTACGCGACGCAGTTTCACCCCGAGGTGCGCCACACGCCGCATGGCGACGAGCTGCTGAAGAACTTCCTGTTCGGCATCTGCGGCCTCGAGCCGTCGTGGACGATGGACTCCATCATCGACGACGCGGTGGCGGCCATCCGCGCGCAGGTGGGCGACGCACGCGTGATTCTGGGCCTGTCGGGCGGCGTGGACTCGTCGGTGGTGGCCGCGCTGTGCGCAAAGGCCATCGGCAAGCAGCTCACCTGTGTGTTCATCAACCACGGCCTGCTGCGCAAGAACGAACCCGAAGAGGTTGAAGAGGTGTTCACGAAGCAGTTCGACGTGGACTTCGTGCACGTGCACGCCGAGGACCGCTACGCCGCGCTCTTGGCCGACATCGTCGAGCCCGAGGCGAAGCGCCGCATCATCGGCTCGCAGTTCTGGAAGGAATTCTTCGCCGTGGCGGAGGACCTCGCCGAGGGCGGGCGTCCCGTGAAGTTCCTGGCGCAGGGCACCATCTACCCCGACATCATCGAAAGCGGCGCCCGCAAGACCGGCGGCAAGGCGTCCACCATCAAGAGCCATCACAACCTGATTCCGTTCCCCGAGGGCGTGCATTTCGACCTGATCGAGCCCTTGGACCACTTCTTCAAGGACGAGGTGCGCGCGTTGGGAACGGCGCTGGGGCTGCCCGACCACATCGTGCACCGCCAGCCCTTCCCCGGTCCGGGCCTGGCCATCCGCATCATCGGCACCGTGACGCGCGAGAAGCTTGAGATTTTGAAGAACGCCGACGCCATCGTCCGCGAGGAGCTGGACGCGTACAACCAGCGCGTGTTCGAGGAGACGGGCGAGCGCAACTCCGAGCGCAGCGTGTGGCAGTACTTCGCCGTGCTGCCCGACGTCAAAAGCGTCGGCGTCATGGGCGACGAGCGCACCTACGCCTACCCCATCATCCTGCGCGCCGTCGAGTCGAGCGACGCCATGACCGCCGACTGGGCGAAGTTGCCGTACGACGTCCTGGCCCGAGTGAGCGGCAGGATCGTAGCCGAAGTCCCCGGAGTGAACCGAGTAGCGTACGACATCACCAGCAAACCGCCCGCGACGATCGAGTGGGAGTGATACAGCCCGGATCAACTCATAATGCTATTTGTTTTCTCGCAGGTATCGCTGAAGCGTGTCATCCAATCCGAGCTTTTGAATAGTTGATAAAAACAACTCCTCATCGCACTCATGGAAAAGCATCACCTTCAATAGCCGCCTTGTCTCCAACGGCAAGGCGGCTGATTCTATGAAATTCCCTATTTCTTCATGAATGCGACGAGCGTCCTCTGATTCTCCTGTTCCAAGCCCGACTTTTTCACTTATTGCATCGGTGAAAGTACTTTGGAAAATAACGTTCGGCGAGGCTATGAGTGTCTTTTCCAGCTCAAGAAGCTCATCTTTATCCACGACGTCCTGCCGAAGAACTCGATGGTACTCATCGTTTAACCGAATGGTGTATCGAGAAGGACATGCTATATCCTGATCCACTTCCAAGAAAATAGCACCTATGGGAAAGAGACCGAGGCAACTCAAATCCCCTTCTTCGCTTTCAAAAATATAGCAGCCGCTGTCAAACTCTCTCGCGGGCTTTCCCTGTGTTGCCGCAATATGCCAACCATTCTCGCGTTTTTCAGCATTACGCAGCTTTCCTTCCCGAAGCCATTTGAGAACCGTATTTGACTTAACGTTACGCCTCTTTGCAAATTCGTCAACCGTAATATACGGTGCTCGTACGCTTACGATATCCGGAGTAATCGAAGCTGTCGCTTCATCTATTTCGCCTTCTTGGTCGAAAATGATCTTGCTATATTCAGCCATATCCAATGATATAGCTATGTCAGTGATGTTGATTTCATACGCACTGAAGGGATGCTCAAGGAAAGGGATCAGAGCGCGCTCGATCTTCTTTTCAAACGCCTCCATGAGTTCATAATTCTCCGGCACTTGATCCCCTTCAGAAGAGGCATTCGCTTTCGTAGCCTCCTCCAAGTAGGTATTAATTGCCCTAACGATCTCGGCCTTGCTTCTCAAAGCTTTTTGATTGAACATCAATAAGTCTTCTTTGTTCATCGAGCAATCCTTATACTAGAAGTGAGAATTCGTCCGCTCTTCGGCCATTGGAGCTACATTATGAGTATGATACTTAATAATAAGCGGCTGATTAACGGCGTGAACCCAAAGCATGCTAAGGCCATTTCCAGATTCTGCTATCCAAATCCCAGGACGATAGACGATCTCGCGCATAAGTTTGAAACAACTGAAACCACAATGATGGCTTGGCTTGTTCGCCTTCAAGAAATAGACGTATTAGATACGGAAGTCGATAACGGCAATATCCTCTGGCTCTGCACCCCATATGGATTTACCCATATGATCCACGCGCGCACCGGATCGCCTCTCACTGGGACTCAGTTTGCAGAATTGGTTATTGAGGTAGCAGACAGAGCGCGCGCATACAACAAAGAGAACCGTTTCCCTTACCTGATTGAAGACATCCACCTTTTTGGCCCAATCCTCAATCAGCCTTGGAGGCTTGACGACCCCGACGTGACCATTTCCATAAGCCCCAAGCCGAGTCAAGGTAAGAGGGGAGCTTGGCAGTCAGAGTATTGTGCGAAATATGGGCCGGAAAGAAGCCTGAGCATTTTCGACCAACTAATGTTCCCCCAGAAGGAGTTACTGAACTTCCTAAGAAAAGGCAGCAAAAATATCGGAATCTACATTCATGATATAACAGAATTATCCGATGAATGGCGGCTCGTATTTCAGAAAGACGCAACCAAGGAGCAAAACGACAGTCGAGTAATGGATCGTTCGGAGCTTATAGAGCTTGGTCGCAAAATCGACGAAACCCGAAACAAAAGAACCGACCAAGCCTCCCGAACAAGTCGACGAATCACCAAGAGCAACGAAGACATCGTTTCATTCTGGAAAGATAATCCTGTTTTTCGGAGTCTCGGACTTCCTTCAATCGAGGACGCCTCAAAATCATGCTGGAGATGCGGAAGTCGACAAGATATCCAGCGATGCCACATTGTTCCGGCTTCGCTGGGTGGCGCCGGCACTGAGTCAAATCTCGTGCTGTTGTGCAGCCGATGCCACGCGGAAGGCCCGAATATTGCCGACCAAGACATCATGTTTGATTGGATCAAAGCTCACCGAAACGGCTGCACTCATGATTATTGGCTCGAAGCCGGTATGAAAGAATATGAATTCATCTACGGGAAGAGCATTGAGGACGAGATCTCCGCAGTCTTGAAAGATATCGGGATAAGCGGCATAGAATACGAGCAGGAAGCCTTGAAGTTGCTAAAGCTCCTTACAAATGAAGCTTCGGTCAACGCCATCTTCCATTTCGGGCAAACCTACTTCAATACTGCAACTACAGCCGGACTTTTTCGTATCGCTCTCAAGGAGCTTCCTGGCCACCTGCGCAGCGCGTTCCCCTGATTAGAAGCGCTTCGAACTGAATCCTGCCCGTCTACCCCTCCACCGCCCTATCCCAGTTTACTACGCGCTCGAACAATCCCGCGATTTCCCCCGCCTCGCTCGTCTGGCCGAGCGCCCACATCGTCTTCGCTACGAGCGCTTCGGTGGTCATGTCGCCTCCTAGCAGGATGCCGCCGTGGGCGGCGTATGCGCGGCCGACCTCGTAGACGCCCAGGTCGCAGCCTTCCTCGGGGACCTGCGTCGTCACGACGAGCGTGCGGCCGGAGTCGACCCAGTCGAAGATCGCCCGCTGGTAGTCGCCGTAATCGGGGATGCCGCCGATGCCGAAGGTTTCCAGGATGACGGCGTCGTAGTCGCGCTTGAGCAGGCCGAAGATGCTCGGGTTCATCTCGGGCGTAAGCTTGAGCACGAACACGCGCTCGTTCATCCGATCGTATACGCGCGGGCGGCCGGCCACGCCCGTGCACGTCACGGGCTTCCCGACGCGCACGATGCGCTCGCCGCGGATGAGGGCGATCTCGGGGAAGTTCACGCTGACGAACGCGTTGGCGCTCAGCGTACGCTGCTTGCGCGCGCGGGTTCCCGCGATCACCGACCCGCCGAACACCACCGACACGTCGCACGAGCGGTCGTCGCAAGCGAACAGCAGGCTCTGGTACAGGTTGAGCTTCGCGTCGGTGAAGGGGCTGGCCATGGGCTGCTGCGAGCCGGTGAGAACGATGGGCTTGGGGCTCCCCTGCACCAAATAGGACAGCGCGGCGGCGGTGTAGGCCATGGTGTCGGTGCCGTGCAACACGACGAAGCCGTCGTAGGCGTCGTAGGCGCGCACGATCTCGTCGCGGATGCGCATCCAGTCGGCGGGGCGCATGTTGGTGCTGTCGATGTTCATGGGCTGCACTACGTCGAAGTCGCACAGGCCCTCGATCTCGGGCACGTACTTCGCCAGCTCCTCGCCGCCGAGGGCGGGCACCAAGCCGTTGCCGTCCTCGATCGAGGCGATGGTGCCGCCCGTGGCGATCAGCAGTATCTTCTTCATCCGTGAATCCTTCGACGTTCTGCGTTTTCAATTTGGTCATGGTACCTCATTGCGCGCACCGAGCGACGACAATTCTGCGGCTTGCGGTATCATAGGCAGCACTGTCGTCGACTACCGAACACGGGAGAACATTGTGATCAAGGAAATCGTGAAGGACGAAGCGCTGCTCTCGCAGCCCTGCACCCCCGCCACCGCCGAGGATGCCCAGGTCGCTCAGGACCTCATCGACACGCTGGCGTCGCTCGACGAAGCCGCGTGCCTCGCCGCCAACCAGATTGGCTCCACCACGTGCGTCGTCGCCTTCGCGGACGACGAGAAGCCGTTCGTCATGTTCAACCCCGTCATGAAGAAGGCCCTGCACCCGTCGAAGACGGTGGAGGCTTGCCTGTCCCTCGACAAGGAATCCACCGTGACCCGCTTCGAGTGGATCGCCGTGACGTTCGACGAGCTGGTGGACGGCAAGCTCGTGCCGCGCAAGCAGGAGTTCCAGGGATGGTCCGCACAGCTCGTGCAGCACATGATCGACCACTGCAAGGGCAAGCTCATCTAGCGCCACGTCATAGCGGACGAGCGCGCCACCCCCTCTTCGAGCGCCGCCATCAGCAACGGCTTGTCGTAGGGCAGCATGCCCACGAGGGGAAGCGGGTTCGTCGCCGACGCGGCTTCCAAATGCACGCGCAGCTGCACCTCCTCAAGCAGGACGTGCAGCTCGTCGAGCCGCTCCGACACGCTCGCCGGCTCGAACTCCCCCGCTTGCGCCTGGGCCTGCAAGGCGCTCCCCGGCTGCAGCTCGAGCGAGCTGATTTCCAGTATCCGCGGATTCAGCCGGTTCAGCACGCGCGCGGTCGTCCGCGCATTGTGGCGGCCCCGCCCCGCTCCCGCCAACCCGGCGAGGTAGATCAGGTTGTACTCGATGCCCGCCTCGTCCAACCGACGGCACTGTTCGAGCACGTCGACGCCGCGATACCCCTTTTCCGCCCGCTCAAGCACCTCGTCGCAGGCGCTTTCCATGCCGATGGTCAGGCTGTTCACGTGCAGCGCGCGCAGCTTCCGCAACTCGTCGTCCGACTTCCGCGCCACGTCGCGAACGGAGGCGAACATGGCGATGCTCTGGCACTTGATGAGACGATCCCAAACGGCCATGGCCCGCCGTTCAAGCTGGGAGAAGCTCATCTGGAACGGGCTTCCGCCGGTGAGCCAGATGCGGCGCGTGGAGGGCACGAAGCGTTTCACCTCGTCAAGGTCGCGCTCGAAGCGCTCGAGCGGAGCGATCGAGAATCCCTCTTCGCAAAACAGCGTGCAGAAGGCGCACCGGCCCCACGCGCAGCCGGTGGTAGCCTCCACGATAGGCGTGAAGCGTTCGAACGGCGGACGCCATGTGCGACCTGAGAATTCCATCCCGCCCCTCCCTACAGCGAACGCACGGCGCGGCGGTAGCGGGCGAGCGCGGGCTCGTCGGCGGCGTCGATCGCGCGATCCAAGCGCCGCACGAGCGCCTCCCGGTCGCGCGGCAGCAGGCCCTCCACGTGCACGGCGTCGGAGACGTGCGCGGTCGACACGAGCGTCTCGCACTCGAGCTCGGCCACGAGCGTGCGTATCTCCCGCAGGTTCTCGAGCTCGCTCGCCATCTCGAAGCGGCCCGCCTGCACGTCCCCGTACAGCCGCGACGCGGGAAACAGCGTCATCGACAGGATGCCGATGCGCACAGGATGCAGCTGGCCGAACACGCGGGCGGATGCGCGCGCCGCCTCCTCGCCCCGCCCGGCCCCGGCGATGCCCACAAGGTAGAAGAAACTGTAACGGATGCCGGCCGCGTCGAGCCGGCGGCACTGCTCCAGCTCGTCGGCGGCCGTGTGCCCCTTGTCCATGAACGCGAGCGCCGGATCGTAGCCGGTCTCCACGCCGATGGTGAGATCGTCCACGCCGAGACGAGCCCACGCGGCCAGATCGTCGTCGGACTTGTGGCGCAGGTCGCCGATGCGCACGAAGCCGCCGATGCTGCGCACGCGCGGCAGGCGCTCGCGCACGCGCTCGAACACGGGAGCAAGCTGCCGGTTCGCCAGGCCGAACGGATTCGCCCCGGTGATGAACACCCGCTCGGCACGCGGCCGAAAGCGCGCGATCTCTTCGATGTCGGCTTCGATCTCGCCGGTCGGCGAGCACGAGAACGGCACGTCGTACAAACTGCAGAACCGGCAGCGGTTGTGGGTGCACCCGGCCGTGACCTGCAACAGCGCCGAATCCGCCTCGTAGGGCGGCCGCCAGATGGTTCCGGTGAAATGCATGATGGTCCTTCCTTTCGTCGTGGTTCGGCTGTACTATGCCCCGTAAGCTATCGAATTTGAAGTACGGTCTTTTTCTGGAGTACCGAGGAAGGAACCCTCCATGGCGAAACGAATCGGCGACGAAGTGGAGCGCTGCCCGGCCGTATCCACGCTGCAGCGTATGATCGGCGGCAAATGGAAAATCGAGATCCTGTTCTACATCGGGATGAAGGGCGTTTCGCGCTTCGGCCAGCTGCGCCGTTGCATCGGCACCATTTCGGAATCGACGCTGTCCAAGCAACTGCGCGAGCTGGCGGACGACGGCTTCATCGAGCGCATCGACTTCGGCGAGGTACCGCCGCGCGTGGAGTACCGCCTCACGGAGCGCGGCCGCAGCTTCATCCCCATCCTCGAATCGATGAAGGCATGGGGCGAACGGGAACTGGAATGGTAGCGGAATCTGAGGGAAAGGAACCCCCTATGACGAATCGCACGGTTGCGCTGCCCGACGGCACGCACATCCCCGCCATCGGGCAGGGCACGTGGTACATGGGCGACGACCCGGCGCGCCGGGCGACCGAGGTCGAGACGCTGCGCACGGGCGCGGCATGCGGCATGACCCTCATCGACACCGCCGAGATGTACGGCGAGGGGGCCGCCGAGACGCTCGTGGGCGCGGCCATCGCTCCGCTCGAGCGCGACGAACTGTTCCTCGTGTCGAAGGTGTACCCGCACAACGCCGGACGCGACCGCATCTTCGACAGCTGCCGCACATCGCTCGACCGCCTGGGCGTCGAGACCCTCGACCTCTACCTGCTGCATTGGCGCGGCGACGTGCCCCTTGCGGAAACGGTCGCCTGCAAGGAACAGCTGCAGGCCGACGGGCTCATCCGCCGTTGGGGCGTGTCGAACTTCGACGTGGCCGACATGGAAGAGCTCATGGCCGTGCCGGGCGGCGACGCGTGCGCGGTGAACCAGGTGCTCTACCATCTGGGCTCGCGGGGCATCGAGTTCGACCTGCTGCCGTGGCAGGACGCGCACGGCATCCCCGTCATGGCGTACTGCCCGCTCGCGCAGGGCGGCCGGCTCTCGGCCGGGCTGCTGCGCGACGAGGCCGTGGCCGCCGTGGCCTCCCGCCACGATGCGACGCCGGCGCAGGTGCTGCTCGCGTTCGTCATCCGCTCGGGCACCGTCGTCGCCATCCCGAAGGCTTCCACGCCCGCGCACGCGCGCGACAACGCCGCCGCGCTCGAGCTGCGCCTCACCGACGACGACCTCGCCCTGCTCGACCAGCGCTTCCCCGCTCCCGACCGCAAAATGCCGCTCGACATGGAGTAAGCCGTCGCATTCCATCGATCTCTGAGGTCCCGCGCACCGCCTTCAAACGCTACAATAGGCGGCAGTGCGAAAACGAAGGGGCTGGATCATGGACGACAAGACGACGAATATCGCGGCCGACAGCGCTGCGGCGCCCAAGAAGGGCAACATCGCGGCGCTGCTGCCTATCGGGGTGTTTTTGGTGCTCTACCTGGGGCTGGGCATCCTGTTCGAATACGGGATGGGCATTCCCATGGGGTTCTACAACATCCCCGTCGTGGTGATATTCCTGGCCGCCCTTCTGGTGGCGTGCGTGCAGAACCGCAAGCTTCCCTTCGACGAGAAACTCACCATCATGGGCCGCGGCATGGGCGACAAGACCATCGTCACCATGGTGCTCATCTTCATGGTGGCCGGCATCTTCGTGGGCACCGTCGGTCGCGACAGCGCCGAAAGCGTGGCCTACCTGCTGCTTTCCGTCGTCCCCGTGCAGTACGCCGTGGCTGTGCTGTTCGTGGTGAGCTGCTTCGTGTCGCTGTCCATGGGCACGTCGGTGGGCACCATCACGCTCATCACGCCCATCGCCGTGGCTGTTTCCGCCGCCTCGGGCTTCGACATGCCGCTGTGCATCGCCAGCGTGATGGGCGGCGCCATGTTCGGCGACAACCTCTCGTTCATCTCCGACACCACCATCGCGGCCTGTCAGGGCCAAGGATGCCAGATGAAAGACAAGTTCCGCGAGAACTTCAAGATCGCGCTGCCGGCGGCGCTCGTGTCGCTCGTCATCATCCTCGTGCTGTCGTTCGGCGCCGACCTCGGCGGCAGCGTCGTGCACGACTACGACCTCGTGCAGCTCATCCCCTACCTCATCGTGCTCATCGGCGGCATCGTGGGCGTGAACGTGTTCGTCGTGCTGCTGCTGGGCATCCTGTCCGGCTCCATCATCATGGTGGCCACGGGCGCCACCGCCGCCACCGACCTGCTCGCCAACATGGGCACGGGCGCCGCGGGCATGTTCGAGACCACGATGGTGGCCCTGCTGGTGAGCGCCATCTGCGCGCTCATCCGCGAGCACGGCGGCTTCGTCGCGCTGCTCAACGGCATCCAGCGCCTGTTCAAGGGGCGCAAGGGCGGCCAGCTGGGCATGGGCCTGCTCGTGGGCGCCATGGACATCGCCACGGCCAACAACACGGTGGCCATCGTCATCTCGAACCCCATCGCCGCCGATATGGCGAAGACGTACGGCATCTCGAAGCGCAAGACCGCCTCGCTGCTCGACACGTTCTCCTGCGTGTTCCAGGGCATCCTGCCCTACGGCGCGCAGATGCTCGTGGCCATCTCCGCCGCCACCGAGCTCGGCTTCGCCGTGTCGGCGTTCCAGATCATCCCGTTTCTGTTCTACCCCTTCCTGCTGCTCATCAGCTCGCTCGTGTTCATCTTCCTCATTCCGGACAAAAAGAGCTGAGCGGCCGGCCGCTACCGGCGCAACTCGTGCAGATAACGCGAATCGTGCGTGCGCCCGGTTCCTTCGCGCTGCGGGGAGCCGTATACTAAGGTCTTTATTGGCACGGCCGGACGAGGCAAAACGAAAGGCAAGCAATGGGCGGATTCTTTGGGGCAGCAGCACATCACGACGTGGTGCTGGACGTGTTCTTCGGCGTGGATTACCACTCCCACCTGGGAACGCGATGCGCGGGCATGATTTTCCACGACGCAGACGAAGGGTTCCAGCGCGAAATCCACTCGATTGAGAACACCCCGTTCCGCACGCGCTTCGAAGATGACCTGCCCGGCTTCCACGGATGCAGCGGCATCGGCTGCATCAGCGACACCGACCCGCAACCCCTGCTCGTTCGCTCGCACCTCGGCACGTTCGGCATCACCACCGTGGGCGCCATCAACAACGCCGAGGCCCTCGTGGAGGAGAACTTCGCGAACGGCGGCCGTCAGTTCATGGCCATGAGCTCGGGCAAGGTGAACACGACGGAGCTCGTCGCCGCGCTCATCAATCAGAAGGACACGTTCGTCGAGGGCATCAAGCACGCGCAGGATTCCATCGAGGGGTCGCTCACGCTGCTCATCATCACGAACGACGGGCAGATCATCGCCGCGCGCGACAAGATGGGCCGCCTGCCGGTGCTCATCGGCAAGAGCGACGACGGCTTCTGCATCTCGTTCGAGTCGTTCGCCTACCACAAGCTGGGCTTCCGCGACGAATACGAGTTGGGGCCGGGCGAAATCGTGCTCGTCACCCCCGACGAGTACCGCACCATCTCCCCCGCCGGCGACAAGATGAAGATCTGCGCGTTTCTGTGGGTGTACTACGGCTATCCGAACTCGAACTACGAAGGCGTGAACGTCGAGGTCATGCGCTACCGCAACGGCGCCGTCATGGCGCGCGACGAAGCGGCGAACACGGGCGTGCCCGCGCTCGACTACGTGGCCGGCGTGCCCGATTCGGGCGTGCCGCACGCCATCGGCTACGCGACGGAATGCAAGACGCCCTTCGCGCGTCCTTTCATCAAGTACACGCCCACCTGGGCGCGCTCGTTCATGCCGAGCAACCAGGAAGTGCGCAATCGCATCGCGAAGATGAAGCAGATCCACATTCCCGAGCTCATCAAGGATAAGAAGCTGCTGTTCGTGGACGATTCCATCGTGCGCGGCACGCAGCTGCGCGAGACCGTGGAATTCCTCTACGAATGCGGCGCCGAAGAGGTGCACATGCGCTCGGCCTGCCCGCCCATCATGTTCAGCTGCAAGTACCTGAGCTTTTCGAGCAGCCGCTCTGACATGGAGCTGCTCGCCCGCCGCATGGTGGATGAGCTGGAAGGCGACGAGGGCGCGCAGCACCTCGACGAGTACGCCGACGGCTCCACCGAGCGCGGGAAGTGCATGCTCAAATCCATCTGCGAGCAGATGGGCTTCGACTCGCTGGGCTATCAGTCGCTCGACGGCATGCTGGAAGCCATCGGCATCGACCCCGAGCAGGTGTGCACGTACTGCTGGACCGGCCGGGAGTAACGCCGACGCCGGCATCTTCGCTCACGTGGGCCCGACGGTGTTCCGTCGGGCCTTTTCTGTCCCTATAGTGGGACACGCTCTCCTGCGTCCCTTCGGTATGCTGTGCGGCATACGAACGAAGAAGCGACGCAAGGAGATCCCATGAGCAACGCAGCCCTCGCCCCCGAGCTTTCCCCCGCCCCGTCTCGGCAGGTGCGCGGTGCGCACGCCCGCCCCGCACGCACCGTGGAGGTTCGCGTCATCCCCGGCGGCCTCATCGCCGATCAGGGGGCGCCCCGCCACGCGAAGGCAACCCTGCTCGACAGCCTGCAGGGCACGGGCTTCAACCTCTCCGCGCGCGAGCGCGCCTGCGCCATCGCGTTTGGCGCGCTGTTCGCCTTGGCCGCCCTCGCCGTCGCGCTCCTGTAGCCGCCTATCCCCGCGCAGCTTCAGCAAAACGGACGATGCGCTCCTCTTCCTTGGCAGAGAGATCCCGAAACATCGCGGCAAGCCCCTCGGCATCTCCCTGCGCGAGCAGCTCGAGATATGCGGCGCGAAGCTCGAACGGCACGACAACAGGCGCAAGGCCCTCCTTCACGAGCCCTCTGTTCACCAAAATCCTACCCGTGCGGCCATTGCCGTCTTCGAACGGGTGGATGCGCTCGAAGCGTATATGGAAACGCGCTTCGCGATCGAACGGATCGACGGCGTCATCATGGTTGCGCTCGTACACAAGCTGCATCATGAGCTGGTTTATCTGATTCGGACGCGGCGGAATATGCTCGGCACCTCGAATAAGAACCGAAACCGTTCGATAACCGCCGATTTCGTTTATGTTCTTGTTGATTGCTTGGGCGACATCCTCGATGAGGCGCTCGCTCAGAGGGTCTTCAAGGTTGCCCAAAGCAACGTCGAGAGCGTATTTATGGTTGATGGCCTCGTACAGTTCGCGCGCCGTTGCCGTCACCCGAAGCGAGTTGTCGTTCCAAAGAATCGCATAGGTTTCGGCATACGAGAGCGTGCTACCCTCGATAGCGTTCGAGTGGTAGGTGCTTCTCGTGATGAAATCTTCGAAGTAGTCCCGGTTGTCGTGCATAAATGCGGCCACGTCCACGATATGCGTCTCCTTCTTGGCGATGTCGCATACACTATACCAAGTGTCAGAAAGAAACGCAGGCTGCGTTGCGTCGAACGGCGAAGTCCCGTTACGTCCGATTCGCGGCCGCCGATTCGCGAAAGGCGCGCTGCCGCTATGATCCGACCTATCATGAGAAACGAGCTGGTGCTGCAGAACGTCTCGGCCCCGGCCACCGAGGCCGACCTCGAGACGGCCCGCGACCTCCTGGACACGCTGAGCGCCCATCGTCACGAGTGCGTGGGCATGGCGGCGAACATGATCGGCGTGCCCAAGCGCATCATCGTCTTCGACAACGAAGGCTCCTACCTGGTCATGCTCAATCCCGAAATCGTGTCGCACGCCGGGGAGTACACGGCCGAGGAGGGCTGCCTGTCGCTCATGGGCACGCGCACGGCAACGCGCTACCGCACCATCAAGGTGCGCTACTGCGGCCTCGACCTGAAGGAGCGCACGAAGAGCTTCACCGGCTTCACGGCGCAGATCATCCAACACGAGGTCGATCACTGCAACGGGGTGCTCATCTAGCCTGTTCGGATGCGCAGAGCGGTGTACAATTCTCCGTGCGACATCGCGCACGCCCCCGAAGACAAGGACCGCCCGCATGGAGAAACTCACCGTCTGGCAAGCCGCCTGCATCATCACCGGATACGGCGTGGGAAGCGGCATCATGACGCTGCCCTACCTCGTGGACCGCGCCGGGCTCGTGCCGAGCCTCGTCATCATGCTCGTGGCGTTCTTCTTCAGCTACTGCATGCACATGATGCTGGCGGAAATCACCATCGGCAGCGGGCAGGGCACGCAGATCATCTCGGTGTTTCGCACGTACCTGTTCCGCGGCAAGCACGGCAACATCTTCGTGCTGGGGCTGTTCGTCCTGACCACGCTCGTGCTCATCACGAACCTCGCGGCCTACATCGCCGGCGGCGCGGAGATCTTCGCCGCAGCGGGCCTGCCGCCGCTCGCCGCGCAGCTGCTGTTCTACGTCATCGCCGCGGCCGTGGTGTTCTTCGGGCTCAAGATGCTCGGCGTAAGCGAGGCCGTGTCCGTCAGCGTCATCATCGCCATCGTGGCGGTGCTTGCCGGCGCGTCGCTCTTCCACTGGAACAACCCCCTGCCCCTCGGCACCGTCGGGGCACCGAACGAGCTGCTCGCGTTCTTCGGCATGGCCATGTTCTCGTTCGTCGCCTTCTTCAGCGTGCCGCAGGCCGTGGAAGGGCTCGACCGCGACCCCGTGAAGGTGCGGCGCGCCATCCTCATCGGCCTCGGGCTCAACCTTATGTTCGTGCTGGTCATCGTCACGTGCGCACTTGCAAGCTCCGCGCGCATCACCGAGCTGGCCATGATCGGATGGTCGGAGGGCATCGGGCTGTGGGCGCAGGTGCTGGGTTCGGTGTTCACCGTGCTGGCCATGCTCACCACGTACTGGTCCATCTCGCTCGCGCTGTCCGACATCATCGAGGAGCAGACGAAGCTCAACCGCCGCATCTGCTGGGTGATCGCCACGCTGCCCTCGCTGCTGCTCGTGCTGCTCAACCTGGGCGGATTCCTCGACATCATGCGCACGGCCGGCGGCCTCATCGCCATCCTCATGGCCTTCATGGTGGTGCCCGCCTTCCGCCGCTGCCGCCGCGCGAACGGAAAGCTGCTGCTGCCGAAGGCGCTCGCCAGCACGCCGATGCAGGTGGCGGTGCTAGCCGCGTTCCTGTTCATGGCCATCGGCAGCGCCGTGGGCTTGTAGGGAGCGAGGCCGGCCATGAAGACCATCTTTCACAACGCGACGTTTCACACCATGGAGAGCGAGGACGACGTTCGCACCTCCCTGACGGTGGAGGACGGCGTGATCGCAGGCTTCGACGAAACGCCCGTCGCATGCCCGTCGGCGCAGACGGTGGACCTGGGCGGCCTGCACGTGTTCCCCGCGTTCATCGACGCGCACCTGCACCTGCTCGACACCATCGCGCTGTCGAGCATGGGCGAAGCCGTGTGCGAGATCGTGCACGGCCGCGTGGAGCCGCACGACCTGGCCGGCGCCGAGCGCAAGATTCGCGCGCTGGCGACCGACGCGAAGCCGGGCAGCCTGCTCATCTGCAGCAACTTCATCGCCGCCGCCATGGACGAAGGGCGGCTCCCCACCCGTTTCGAGCTCGACGCGTGGGCGAGGGGCGCGCAGGTATGGGTCATCAACATCGACGGACATTCGGGTTCGTGCTCGTCGTCGCTGCTCGAGGCTTTGGGACTTGAGGACATCGCGCCCGACGGCGTGTTTTCCGGCCCCGCGCACGATGCCAACCTGGGCGCGTTCACCGATCACCTGGCCTCGAGC
The DNA here is from genome assembly GCF_003339815.1 of Eggerthella sinensis. Classification (GTDB taxonomy): domain Bacteria; phylum Actinomycetota; class Coriobacteriia; order Coriobacteriales; family Eggerthellaceae; genus Eggerthella; species Eggerthella sinensis. Next base: position 37,259 of record NZ_PPTT01000015.1, on the reverse strand, counting down.
ATCACGCCGAAGGCGCTTGCACGCGGCATCGCGCACGTGTGCAACGAGTGCGCCGCGTTCGGCATCGGCACCGTGTGCGCGCTCGAGGGCACCGACGACAGCGAGCGCGACCGCATGGCCGAGCTCACGGCGCTCATCGCGCAGCGCCTCCCCCTCGACGTGCGGCTGTTTCCTCAGTACATGGACGAGAAGAAGCTTGAAGCCGTGCGGGGGCGCATGGGCGCGGCGCGCGTGGGCGGCTGCATGAAGTGGGAGCTCGACGGCTCGGTGGGCTCGCGCACGGCAGCGTTCGCGTCGCCCTACCTCGACGGCACGCAGGGAGCGCTCTACTTCGACGATGCCGAGCTGCGCCGCACCGTCGAGGGGTTCGCCGCGCGCGGGTTCATGGTGTCGGCCCACGCCATCGGCGAGGCGGCCATCGATCAGCTGGTGGACATCTACGACGGCGTGCCGGGACGCCATCGCATCGACCACTGCGAATTCCCGAGCGATCACGCCATCGAACGCATCTGCGCCACGAAGCCGTTCGTCACGGTGCAGCCGGGCTACGCGTGGATCGATCAGCGCTTCCTGCACGGCTACGAGCGCTACCTGAGCGCCGACCAGATCGCGCGGCAGGTGCCGCTCGCCCGCCTCGCCGCGGCCGGCGTGCCCCTCTGCGGCTCGAGCGACTCGCCCGTGCAGTCGGTGGACCCGTTTCTGCAGATGCGCGGCATGCGCGAGTTCTCCGTGCCGGAGCAGTCGCTCTCGGCTTACCAGGCGCTCGAAACGTACACCGTCAACGGCGGCGCCATGCTCGGCGAGCGGAAGGGCCTGCTGCGGGAGGGCTGGGAGGCCAGCTTCTTCACCTGCGAGCAGAACCTGTTGACCTGCGCCCCCTCCGACCTCGAGGGCCTGCGCGCCGCCGGCACCTGGCTGCACGGCAAGCGCTACCGCCCCTTGCCCGAAGGCCTCGGAGCCTTCGCCCGCCTGCTGGCAACCCGAGCACGCAAGGTGTAGCACAAAGCGACCCTGCGGCCGCCGGGGGTGGCGGGCGCAGGGTCGGGGGGGGCGCGCGGGGAGCGCGCTCGATGCTAGCGCGGAACGCTTACAGCAGGTGGGCGCGCAGGTCTTCGTCGCTTTCGGCGGACAGGTACGCCGGCGGGATGTCGAACAGCGTCTTGCAGCCGACGGCGCCTTCCTGGCTCAGGCGATGCGCGGCGCGGGCGCACGCCACCAGCACGCTACCGGTGAACTCGGGGTTCGAGTCGAGCTTGAGCGAGTACTCGATCACGTGGGTGTGCTCGCCGTTCTCGCCGGTCGCGCCCGAGCGGATGACCGAGCCGCCGTGCGGAATGCCGGCATGGTCGCGGTCGAGCTCCTCCTGCGAGATGAACGTCACCGTGGTGTCGTAGTCGGCGAAGTAGTTCGGCATCTCCACGATGGCCTTTTCAATGGCAGCCTGGTCGGCGCCCTCTTTCGCCACGACAAAGCACTCGCGCGTGTGCTTCTGGCGCGTGGTGAGCTCGGGGTTCTCGCCGTTGCGCACGGCCTCGAGCGCCGCGGGGACGGGCACGGTGTACTGACGGGCGTCGGCCACACCGTCGATGCGGCGGATGGCGTCGCTGTGGCCCTGCGAGACGCCGCGGCCCCAGAACGTGTAGTCGCGTCCCTCGGGCAGCACGCTCGACGCGTACAGGCGCGCGAGCGAGAACATGCCCGGGTCCCAACCGGCCGAGATGACGGCCACCTTGCCGCCCGCCTGTGCGGCGGCATCGACGTTGGCGAAGTGCGCGGGGATGTTCGCGTGCGTGTCGAACGAGTCCACCACGTTGAACAGGCCCGCGTACGCCGGCGTCTGCTCGGGCAGGTCGTTTGCGCTGCCGCCGCACAGGATGAGCACGTCGATATCGCCCGCATGCGCGGCGAGGTCGTCGGCCGCGTACACGGCAACGCCCTCGGTCAGCGGCTTCAGCTGCGCCGGGTCGCGGCGCGTGAACAGCGCCGTCAGCTCCAAATCGTCGTTCTGACGGCAGGCCAGCTCAACGCCCCTGCCAAGGTTGCCGTATCCCAGTATGCCGATGCGCGTTTTCGTCATGTGCTGCTCCTCACCGATGCGTCCGTACGTGTCGCAACGATCATCCACGAATATCACCCGCCCCGTCAACGCACGCCGATCAACTCCAAGAAAGCCCCATCGCATTGAAACGTTTTGGAAATCTGGGAGATGCGACGCGCGCAGCGATCAGTCGAACAAGCTCATCTGACGGGGACGCTCGCTGAGGGGCCAGACGTGCTTGTCCATGTCGATGGTGTCGTCGTCGATAAACGTCACGCCTTCGTCTTCGAGCACGTGGCGCTGTCGATCTTTGCCGCCGAACGCATACGAGGGAGCCAACGTGCCTTTGGCGTTGACGATGCGATGGCACGGCAGGTTCCACGCGCTCTGCACCCTGCTCATAGCCACGCCCACTTCGCGCGACGCGCCTTCATAGCCGGCAAGTCGCGCGATGGTGCCATAGGTGCACACCGTACCCGACGGCACGGCGCGCACCTGATCGTACACTCGATCGAAGAACGCTTCGTCCATTTCGATCATCGACGGCTCCTACGCTTCCTCGGCCTTCTCCACCCTTACGGCGCACACTTTGTACTCGGGGGCTTTTGAGACGCGGTCCAACGCTGCGTTGGTGAGCCAGTTGCTGTTGCCGTCTTGGAAGTGGAACGGCATCCAGGTCTCGCCGGGGTTCGTCTTGCCTGACACGCGGGCCGTCGACTCGATGACGCCGCGACGCGACGCGACGCGCACGCGGTCGCCGTCGGAGATGCCGAGCGCGGCCGCGTCGCCGGCATTGAGCTCGATGAACGACTGGCCGGCCATCTCGTCGAGCTCCTCCGTCCGCCCCGTCATGGCGCGCGCGTTGTACTGGTAGAGCACGCGGCCCGTCATGAGTACGAGCGGGTACTGCTCGTCGGGCAGCTCGGCCGACGGCTGGTAGTCGGGCGTCGAGAACGCGCCGAGGCCCTGGGCGAACTCGCCCATGTGCAGGATGGGCGTGCCGGGATGCTCCGGGCTCGGGCACGGCCACTGCAGGCCGCGGCCCGCCGCCGCGGCGCCGTCGAGGCGCGCATGGCTCATACCGCCGTACGTGGGCGTGACGGCCGCGATCTCGTCCATGACCTCGGCCGCGGTCAACGGCGGCTGCGGGTAGCCCATGCGGTTCATGACTTCGGTGAATATCTCGGTGTCAAGACGCGCTCCCGCAGGTCCGTCCACCGCCTTGCGCACGCGCTGCACGCGACGCTCGGTGTTCGTGAACGTGCCCTCCTTCTCGGCGTAGCTGCGCCCGGGCAGGATGACGTCGGCGTACTTCGCCGTCTCGGTCATGAACAGGTCGTCCACCACGAAGAACTCGAGCGCCTCGAGCGCGCGGATCACGTGAGCCGTGTCGGGGTCGGTGCGCACCGGGTCCTCGCCGAACAGGAAGAGCCCCTTGATGCCGCCCTCGATCATGGCCGGGAAGCACTCGGTGGCCTTCACGCCGCGCGTCCGCGGCAGCGTGGCGCTCCAGGCCTTCTCGAAGCGGCGCACCACCTCGGGGTCGGCCACCTTCTGATAGCCGGGCAGGTCGTCGGGACCGGCGCCCATGTCGCAGGCGCCCTGCACGTTGTTCTGACCGCGCAGCGGATTGACGCCGCCGCCGGGTTTGCCCAGGTTGCCGGCGATCATCGCGATATTCGACAGCGCCATGACGCCGTCGGTGCCGGTGGAATGCTCGGTCACGCCGAGGCAGTACACGATGGCGGCCGCATCGGCCGACGCGTACATCTTCGCCGCAGCCACGAGGTCGCGCTGGTCGATGCCGCACACGTCCTCCACCCACGAGGGCGTGCAGTCGCGCACCGTGGCCGCGAGTATCTCGAAGCCTTCGGTACGCTCGTGCACGAACTTCTCGTCGTACAGCTCGTGCTGGATAAGGTAGTTCACGATGCCGTTCGCGAACGCGACGTTCGTGCCCGGCCGTAGCTTCAAATGGATGTCGGCCTGCGCCGCCAACCCGATGTCGCGCGGGTCGACCACGATGAGCCGGCAACCGCGTTCGACCGCGGCGCGCAGCTGCATGCCGATGACGGGGTGCGCCTCCTCGGGGTTCGAGCCCACGAGCATGATGACGTCCGCCTGGCGCGTGACGTCCTCGATGGAGTTCGTCATCGCACCGGAACCAAGCATGGTCGCCAGACCGGCGACCGTGGGGGCGTGTCAAACACGCGCGCAACAGTCCACGTTGTTCGTTTGGAGCGCCGTTCGGGCCATCTTCTGGAACAGATAGATGTCCTCGTTCGTGGAGCGCGAGCAGGCGAAGGCGGCCAACGCCTCGCCGCCGTGCTCGTCGCGCAGCTCAGCAAAGCGGCGCGCCACGAGGTCGAGCGCTTCGTCCCAGGTGGCAGGCTCGAATTCGCCGCTCTCCGGATTCCGCACGAGCGGCGTGGTCAGGCGGTCGGGCGCGTCGACGAAGTCGAAGCTGGCCGAGCGCCCCTTCACGCACAAAAGCCCCTTGTTCGAGGGGCCGTCGGCGCCCTCGGCGTCCACGATGCGGCCGTCCTTCACCACGAGGTCGAGCTGGCAGCCCACGCCGCAGTGGGGGCACGTCGTGCGCACGCGCTCGGTCTCCCACGAACGGTACGTCGCGCGGCGCTTCTCGGTGAGCGCGCCGGTCGGGCACGCTTGCGCGCAGGTGCCGCAGCTCTCGCAGTCGGTGGCGCGCCAATCGTCGCCGAACGGCGCGTCGATGAGCGTGCGCACGCCGCGCTTGCCGGTACGCAGCGTATGGTTGCCCGCGGCGTCGTTGCATGCGCCCACGCAGCGCTGGCAGCGGATGCACAGGTTGGGGTCGTAGCTGAGGAACGGGTTGGCGTCGCGCACGGGCTCGCGCTTCTGCGCCGCCTCGTAGGGCGTCTCGAGCACGCCGTATTCACGGCAGAGATCCTGCAGCTCGCAGGCGCCGCATCTGTTGCACGAGAAGCAGTAGTTCGTCGAATCGAGGCCGTGATCGGCCACGATAAGCTCGAGCGCGACCCTGCGGTACGCGTCCAGACGCGGCGAGCTCGTCGTGACCGCCATGCCGTCCTGCACGGGCGTCGCGCACGCGGGCACGGGGTGGTCGAGGCCTTCCACGTCCACCACGCACACGCGGCACGAGGCGATGGCGCTGCGCTCCTTCAGGTAGCACAGCGTGGGAATGCGGATACCGGCCGCGCGCGCGGCCTCCACGATGGTGGTGCCCTCGGCTACGTCGAGGACGACGCCGTCAATCGCGATGCTAGGCATACTGGTGCCTGCCCCCTTCCAACACGCCGCAGCCGAAGTGGTCGCAGCGCAGGCAGCGCCCGCACTCCTGCACGACCTCTTCGCGGCTCATCGATGTTTCTACGCTTCCGTAGTCGTTCCTGCGCTCGCGCGCGGGCCGCTCAACGATCTCCACGCGCCCCTTCGGCGTGCGGTCGTTCGGCAACGGCGCGGGCACCGCGATATCGCAGGGCAGCTTGTGATGGTAGCCCAGGAACTCGTCGATATTGCGCGCCGCCACCTTGCCCGCCCCGATGGCGCGGATGACCGTCGAGGGGCCGGTCTGGCAGTCGCCGCCCACGAACACGTTGTCGAAGCCTTCGGCCGTCAGATGCTCGTCGGCGTTGAAACAGCCCCAGGTGGTGCGCATGCCGAACTCCTCGAACGGGCCGGACACGACGTTCTGGCCCACGGCGATGAGGATGAGGTCGGCCTCGATGCGGCGCTCGGGCTTGTCGGCCGCCACCGGCGCCGGACGGCCGCCGCGCACGGGGCCGATCATCTGCGGACGGGTGACGAGCGCCGTGCAATGGCCGCGCTCGTCGACCTCGATGCGCTCCGGCGCCTCGAGCACGATCATCTCCACGCCCTCGGCGATGGCGCTTTCCACCTCGGCCGCGAGCGCCGTCATGTCGTCCTTGCGGCGACGGTACACCACCGACACCTCGTCGGCGCCCGCGCGCACCGACGTGCGCGCGCAGTCCATGGCCACGTTGCCGCCGCCCACCACGACCACGCGCTTGCCCGTGAAGTCGGGGTACGCGCCGTCGCCGATGGCGCCGAGCAGGTCGACCGCCGACATGACGCCCTCGGCGTCCGCGCCCTCGATGCGCAGCGTCTTGCCCGTCTGCGCGCCCACGGCCACGTACACGGCGTGGTACGTGTCGGCGATCTCGGCCATCTCGTGCGCGCCAACGGGCTCGCCGCAGCGCGCCGTGATGGTGCCGGCGTTCAGGATGCCGCGGATGTCCTCGTCGAGGCGCTCGCGCGGGAAACGGTACGCGGGAATGCCGTAGCGCAGCATGCCGCCCAGCTGCGCGCGCTCCTCGAACACCGTCACACGGTGCCCCATGAGGGCGGCGAAGTAGGCGCAGGTGAGCCCGCTCGGCCCGCCGCCGATGACGGCCACGGTGCGCGCGGTGTCAACGCTGTGCACGGGCGGGGCCACCTGATCGGCCGGCATCTGGTCGACGGCGAACTTCTTGATGCCGCGGATGTTGAGCGGCGCGTCGATGAGCGTGCGGCGGCACCGTTCCTCGCAGGGATGCTCGCACACGAACGCGCAGGCCGTGGGGAACGGGTTGTCCTTGCGCACCATGTTCACGGCCCCGGCGTAGTCGCCCGCCGCCGTGAGCGCGATGTAGGCCGGCACGTCCACGTGGGCAGGGCACCGCGTCTCGCACGGCACCGTCTGCCCGATGCCCGCCTGGCATGTGCGCGCTTCCAGGTGGCTCGCGTACTCGTCGGCATACGCCTCGAGGCCGTCGAGCACGCCGTTCGCCGCCTCGTAGCCGATGGCGCAGTCGGACGTGTCGCGCACCATCTCGGCGAGCAGGCGCAGCTGCTCGAGCACGGCCTCGTCGGCGTCGCAGGCCACGATGCGCTCGAGCAGCGCGGCCATCTGAGGGATGCCGTCGCGACACGGCACGCATTTTCCGCAGGTCTGCGCACCGCTCGTGCGCAGCATGCTCAGCTGCACGGCCAGCGGGCACATGCCCGGCGGCGTCGCTTCGACGCGACGCGCGAACTGGTCCAAACGCGCGTCGATTCGCGCGTCATCGCGCGACCGCGGCGCTATCGATAGCTTGGCCAATGGTTCTCCATCCATTCCCAGGCGAAGCCCGCAGGCTTCCCAACGTATTCCCCGAGCGCCATTCTAGCGCAACGGATCGTCTCGCGGCGGTCAACAAGCAACGCCCGCAGGAAAAACGAGCAGCAACCGTAGACCAAAGACGGCGGCATGTCCCGATTGAAGGACAGGCGGCCAAGCCGTTACCCACTATGATGCGAGACGTCACCGCCCACCACGCTAGGAGATGCCCATGCAGCCCTCACCCCGCCCCGCCGCGTTGCGGCGCCCGCTCGACGCCGCCACCGTGTTCGCGCACGTGTACCAGCGATGGTTCGACGACGCGCGCGGGCTCACCGAGGAGAACAAGCGCCACGCGCGCTCCGTCGTCGGGGCGTACGTGGCCGACGTGCTCACGCTGTGGGACGAGAGCACGCGGGACTACCTGGCAGGGGCGCCCCTCATCCTTCGGCTCGAGGCGTGCGACGTCACCGCGTTCGTCATGCGGGAGCCGCACATCGCGCTGAGCTTCGACGGCATCGAAACCGGCGCGCCCACGGCCCTGTTCGGGTCGACGTTTCGCTGGGAGAGCTTTCGGCCCTGCTCGTACGCCATCGGGCGCCGGCTGACCGACCTCGTGTTCAGCACCGACGAGAACGACCTGCTCGTCGAAGCGGAAGCGGTGCTCGACGACGGCGGGTTGCTGCTGCTGGGCAACCGCGCGCTCTGGTCGCTGCCGCGCGCCGTCTGAGGCGACGCGACGCGACAAGGCCGACGCCCCCGCCCCGCGCGCTCACTCGTAGGCGGCGAGCAGGTTCTCCAGATAGTCGCGATACGCGCGCACGAGCGAGGCGGGCTTCTCGATGCGCACGCGTCCCTCGAACTGCGCGATCCAGCCGAACAGCACGGGGCTCTTCATCACCACGGCGTACACGCGCGCCTCGCCCTCCTCCGCCGGCATCGACTCCACGTCCTTGCCGAAGCGGTCGATGACCGCGCCCATGGCGCCCTCGTCCACGAGCAGCGTCGCCGACACGGCCTCGCCGCTGTACATGCCGAACGCGCGGCTTTCCAGCGTGCGCGCGTCGAACGTGGCGATGCGCTCGTTTTTCAGCGCCGGCTCGTCAAGCACCTCGATGTCGCCCATGCGGTCGACGCGGTAGTTCGCGAAGTCGTCGTGCTTCTCGTTGAACACCACGAGGTAGTAGTACCCCTCCGCGTACACGAGCTGCACGGGCGTCTCCACGTAGCGCGCGCCGCCGTGCTGCTGGACCTTGCGCTTCTTCGCGTCGTACTTGAAGTAGGTGAACGATATCTTGCGCTTCGCCGCAAGCGCCTCCTGGATGCGGTCGACGCTGTAGAACACCGACTCGTTCTGCATCTTGATGCGGCCCTCCACGTGCACGCGCTTGTCGAGCAGCGCGCGCTGCCGCGTGGAAGCCAGCTGCCGCACGCCTTCCACAAGCGCATCGCTTTGCCGCTGCGTCAGGAACCGGGAGCTCTGCACGGCGTCCACCAGCAGCACGAGCTCGGAGAACGCGAACGCGCGCTGCTCCACGGCGTACTCCACGGGCGCGCGCTGGTACGTGCGCACGTCCACGCCGAACGCGCGCAGCGCCTCGATGTCGCGGTAGATGGACTTGCGTTCGGCCGAGATGCCGAGCGCTTCCAGCCGCTCGAGGATCTGCGCCATCGTGAGGCCCTGCTCGGCGTCGGTTTCCTCCTCGAGCATCTGCATGAGGTACAGCAGCTTGAGCTTCTGACGATTCACGGCCATGGCCCCTCCTTGCATCATACGAGCGAACTGCCCTGCGAGCCTCTTAGTATAGAATAAGCGCAGCGAAAAAGACCGGGGCATCCGCGCCCCTCGGGCATCGAACGGAAAGCGACGTGCATCCATGATCGAATTCTTCCACACCGACGAGGAGTCCCGCTCGCTGACGAAGCTCGACACCGAGCAACCCGGCTGCTGGATCGCGCTCTTCGAGCCGACGGCGGAGGAGCTGGCCGACGTCGCGGAGCGCTTCGCCATCGACGCCGACGACCTGCGCGCCCCGCTCGACCTGGAAGAGGTGTCGCGCATCGAGACGGGCCCCGCGTACACGATGTTCATCGTCGACACGCCCATCCGCGACAAATCGCTCGGCGACCTGAGCTACAAGACCATCCCCATCGCCATCTTCGAGACACGCGACCACGTGGTGTCCGTGTGCTCGGTGTACAAGGTTCCCATCGTCGCCCGGCTCATGACGGCGCGCGGCCTGCACGACACCGGCGACATCAAGGGCTTCACCTGCGACATCCTCATGGCGTCCTCCGCCGTGTACTTCGCGCTGCTGCAAACGCTCAACCACCGCCGCATCGAGCTGAACGCGGTCACCACGAAACCCACGCGCGGCGACCTCGAGGAGCTGTACTCGCTCGACGCCTCGCTCGTGTACATGAAGACGTCGCTCGCCACCAACAACGGCGTGTTCGAGCGCTACCAGCGACGCATGACCCCCTCGTACAGCGAGGAAGACTTCGAGCGCTTCGACGACGTGGTGGTGGAAAACCGCCAGGCGCTCGAGACCACGAACCTCTATTCGGAGATACTCGACTCCACCATCGACCACTTCGGCCTGATCATGGACTACGACCTGAACCACACCATGCAGCTGGTGGCCACCATCACGCTCGTGCTGTGCGTGCCCACCATCGTGGGCGGGTTCTTCGGCATGAACCTTTTGGGCATCCCGCTCGCGGAACTCCCCTACGGGTTCGCCATCGTGACCGGCTTGACGGTGGTCGTGCTGGCGGCGCTGCTGCTGGCGTTGAAGAAACTCAAGTGGTTTTAGAATCGCGCTTCCCGCGACTTGACGGCGCTGCCCGCATGCAGTAGGTTCGATGCTCAACCTGCCAGCAGCTTCTCCGGAAGGAAGCACATGACACATGCCATCAACGACCGCAAGGTCGCCATCGTCGGATGCGGGTTCGTGGGGTCGGCCACCGCGTTCACCCTCATGCAAAGCGAGCTGTTCACCGAGATGGTGCTCATCGACGTCGATCGCGCCCGCGCCGAGGGCGAGGCGCTCGACATCGCGCACGGCATGCCCTTCGCCGCGCCCATGAACATCTACGCGGGCACCTACGACGACGCGGTCGACGCGGCCATCATCGTGGTCACCGCCGGCGCGAACCAGCAGCCGGGCGAGACGCGGCTCGACCTCGTGCACAAGAACGTGCGCATCTTCAAGTCCATCATCCCCGAGATCAAACAGCGCGATTACCAGGGCATCCTCTTGGTGGTGTCGAACCCCGTGGACATCCTCACGCACGTGGCGCTCAAGCTGTCGGGCCTGCCGGACAACCGCGTCATCGGCTCGGGCACGGTGCTCGACACGGCGCGCTTCAAGTACATCTTGGGCGAGCACTTGGGCGTCGACCCGCGCAACGTGCACGCGCGCATCATCGGCGAGCACGGCGACAGCGAGATTGCGGCGTGGAGCACGGCGAACGTCTCGGGCATTCCCGTGAACGACTTCTGCGAGCTGCGCGGGCACTTCGATCACGACGAGTCCATGCAGCGCATCGCCGAGGACGTGAAGAACAGCGCCTACGAGATCATCGCGAAGAAGAAGGCGACGTACTACGGCATCGCCATGTCGGTGAAGCGCATCTGCGAGGCCATCGTGCGCGACGAGAAGCCCATCCTGCCCGTGTCGAACTGCCAGCACGGCGTGCACGGCCTGCACGACGTGGTGCTTTCCATGCCCGCCGTCGTGGGCAAGGACGGCATCGAGTACCAGGTGCCCACCCCCTTGTCCGAGGACGAGCAAGCGCGCCTGAGGGCATCCGCCGAGGCCCTGAAGCAGGTCATCGCGGGCTTGGATTTGGAGTGATTCCTACCGCCACTTCGTGCGCAGCTCCCAGAACGCTACGGCGCTGGCGGCGGCTACGTTGAGGGAGTCCACGTCGTGGTCCATGGGGATCTTCACGGTGTAGTCGCAGGTGGCAATCGTGGAGGCGGCCAGGCCGTCGCCTTCGGTGCCCAGGACGAGGGCCAGGCGATCGCAGGCGCGCAGGCGCTCGTCGTGCAGGTACAGGGCGTCGTCCGACAGCGCGAGCGCGGCGGTGGCGAAGCCGAGGGAGCGCAGCAGGGGCACGCCCTCGGCGGCCCAGGCGCGCTCGCTTCCGATGCGCGTCCACGGCACCTGGAACACCGCGCCCATGGACACGCGGGCGGCACGACGGTACAGCGGGTCGTGGCACGAGGGCGTGACCAGCACCGCGTCGATGCCGAGCGCGGCGGCCGAGCGGAATACGGCGCCGATGTTCGTGTAGTTCGTGATGTCCTCGAGCACGGCCACGCGCCGCGCGTTCGCCACGAGCTCGCTCACGCTCGGAAGGGCGGGGCGCTCGAAGGCGGCCAGCGCGCCGCGCGTCACCTCGTAGCCCGTGAGCGCGCGGAACTGCTCGCGCGTGGCCACGAACACGGGGAAGGCGGGGTCGGCGGCGCACAGGCGCAGGGCGAGCGGCATGGTCTGCTCGAGCCAGCATTCCTCCATGAACAGCGAATGCGGCCGCACGCCGGCGGCCAGCGCGCGCTCGATGACCTTACGCGATTCGCCGATGAACAAGCCGTGCTCGAAATCCGTGCAATCGCGCAGCTGCGCATCGGTCATGCCCGAGTACACGGCAAGGCGCGGGTCGTCCAACCCGTCGAGGCGTATGATCGGCACCTTGAACCCCTCCCCTTGCGGCCTAGGCGCGGTAGTCGGCCTCGTCGGCGAACTCCCAGCCGAACAGCGCGTCGCCCACCAGGCGGAACCCAAACGGCAGAGGGCGGCTCAGCTCGCCGCGGTCGATGCGCTCGGCGATGCCCTCGAGTTCTTCCAGCAAATCGAAGAAGGTGAGCTCGTCGAGCGTGGGCATGCCTTCGGCAACCTCTTCCGGCGAGATCGTCAGGATGCGCAGCATGATCTCCAGGTAGTAGTCGTGCGCGTCGCTGCTGGCCTGCAACGCCTCCACCTGGTCGTGCGGGAAGAACGACTCCTCGACGCAGTACCAGCCCTTCACGGTGTCGGGGCGGTCGTCGTCCATGAGGTCGCTCAGCTCGATGCCGTTGGGCTCGAGGTCCTCCACGCGGTAGCACGCCACGAGCATCTCGGGCGTCACGAGCGGCTCGTCGTTGTCGTCGAGGTCGCTCATCACGTACACGACACGCGCGGCAAGCCCGTCTTCGCCCACGTCGAGCGACAGCCCGTAGCAGTAGCCCGGATTCGCCTTGCGCGTGCCCCAATACAGTTCGCCATGGTTCTCGAGAAGCGTTTTGACGGTTGCGGCCACAGGGCCCCCTTCGCATCGGTCGTGCCTGATAGGTTTGTTAAAGTATAGAGCACCGAGGGCATCAGCGGGCCAGGAATCGCTCCCAGGCCCCACGTTCGGAGCGCGCTTGCTGGCGACCGCGCTCGTAGTTGAGGGCCAGCTTGCGCTCGTCGCGCTCGGTGTTGCGCACGCCCTGGTCGTTCGCGTAGAACACGTAGGCGCGTCCCTCGGCCTCAAGCTGGTCGAGCCGGTCGAGCTCGTTGTCGTAGCGCTGGCTCCACGTGTTCAGCGCCGCGCGCATGAACGGGCGCCGCCAGAAGAACACGTCGTAGAAGCGCTTCGGACGCGTGGGCCGTCGGAATCCGCGCGGACGCGTGCACACGACGAAGAACTTCCGCAGCCCGTCGTCCAGCGCGCGCGGCACCATGATGCCGCCTCCCCGACCGATGCCACCGTCGTAGAGCGCATGGCCGTCGATGCTGGCAGGCGGCATGATGATGGGGTAGCTCGACGAGGCGCGCACGCGCTCCATGAGCGCAGCCTGCGTGGGGAAGTCGTCGCGCGTGAAGTACGCCGTGGCGCCCGTGTCGCGCTCGATGGCCTGCAGCGTCGCGTGCGCCGGATTCGCGCGGAAGGCGGCGAAGTCGAACGGCAGCGCGCACCCCTCGTGCGCCAGGCCGTCGCCGCGCACCACGGCGCCGAAGCTGTCCGCGCCGATGACCGGCAGCAGCCACCGCCGGAAATCGAGGCCGTCGAGACAGGTGGTGAACGACGCTTCCGCGCGCTTCGCGTCGCGCGAGAGGTAGTCGATCACGTTGGTGGCGCCGGCCGACAGGCCGTACACGTCGTTGAAGAACAGCTCCTGCTCGAGCATGACGGACACCGCGCCCGCCGAATACGAGTTGCGCATCCCGCCGCCCTCGAACACGAGCGCCACGTCGTGCACGGTGCTTTCCAACATGGTGCCGCCCGCCTCCTTCGCCGTCGCATCGTGCTTCCACCATACGCAACGCCGACGGCCGCGCGGCCCCGCAGGCCAACCCGTGAAGGCCCCGTGGGGAAACGGTGAGACTAGGGGAGCTGCAGCAGCCGCGCGCTCGTGTCTGCGATGTGCGCGGCGAGTGCGGGGGGATCGGCGCGGCGCAGGCCGGCGAGGTCGGCGACCAGGCGCTCGAGACGGGCAAGCTCGGTCGCGGGGTCGTAGGACGCGCCCTCGGGAGGCATGTCGGTTTCCAGCAGCAACCGATCCTCCGGAATGGCCTGCGCATACGCGCGGCCGCGCTTCGTCTCGAGCATACGTGGGTTCACCGAGACGAAGCACCCCGAGCGAATCACGCGCGTGAGTTCGTCGGAGGTGCCCGAGAACCAGTGGAAGACGCACGCGTTCGACGCGAGGGCGCCCGTGCGCTCGAGGACGTCGAGGACGCATCCTGCGGCCTTCACCGCGTGGAGCGACAGCAGCCGTCCGCCGTCCGCGCACGCGGCGGCGATGCGCATGAACGCCGCGAGCTGCGCGTCGCCCGACCCTTCGCAGCGCTTGCCGAAGTCGAGCCCCACCTCGCCGATGTAGCGCGTCGTCTTGGCCAGGCGCACGAACTCCTCCACATCCGTTTCGCCGCAGCGACCGTCCGCCAGCCACCAGGGATGAAGCCCCAGTCCCGTGCGCACGTTTTCGCAACCGGCGAACAGCGCGGAGGCGCGCTCGAAGCCCGTCGGCGTCACCGTGGTCGCGAACGCACCGAGGCCCGCAGCCGCCATCGCATCCGCCGCCGCACGGGCATCCGGCGCGAAGTCGAGGTGGCAGTGCATGTCGAACAGGCGCACGGGGGCCTCTCCCTCCGGCCGTCTCATCGCCCGCGCCCCTCGCCCACGTCCACGCCGGCCAGCGTGCACAGCACCTCGCCGGCGATCATCTGCCCCATGATGGGCGGCACGAACGACGCGGTGCCGAGGTTCGACCGCTCGCGGCGCTCCGCCCCCTCGCGCACGGGCACCGCCACCGGCTGCTCGCACGAGTACAGCACGCGCAAGCGTCCGATACCGCGCTTGCGCGCCTCCTTGCGCATGATGCGGCACAACGGGCAGTTCACCGTGTCGTACACGTCCGCGAACCGGAAACAGTCGGGCCGCAGCTTGTTCGCGGCGCCCATGCTGCTGACGAGGCGCACGCCGTGCGCGTCGGCGTACTGCGCGATGGCCAGCTTCGCCGAGATGGTGTCGATGGCGTCCACCACGTAGTCCACGCGCGGCGCGTGCGCTTCGAGGAACGCGGGCACGTTTTGGGCCAGGATGAACTCGTCGAGCGTTTCCACCTGCGCGTCGGGGTTGATGTCGGCGATCATGCCGCGCGCCACGTCCACCTTCTTGCGCCCGATGGTGCTGCGAAACGCGATGGCCTGCCGGTTGATGTTGCTGGCCTGCACCACGTCGTGGTCGACCACGATCAGCCGGCCCACGCCGCCGCGCGCGAGCGCTTCGACGCAGTTCGAGCCCACGCCGCCCACGCCCAGCACCATGACGGTGGAAGCCGCCAGGCGGGAGAGGCCCTCGCGGCCCATGATGAGTTCCAGTTTTGAGGTGGCGGAGTCGCCCGCGCCCGTTGCAGCCATTACCGTCCTTTCTGTCGGCGACCATGGTAGCACGCCCGCACGCCCGCACGCATGCGCCTACGCCGGGGAATCGATCCCCAAGCGCTTGAGGTCGGCGGCGAAGCGCTCGCTCGGCAGACCGAGGCCCTCGAAGCCGGCCGCCTTGCAGCGCAGCTGCTCGTTCGCGATGCGGCACGCCTCGAGCGGAAACGGCTCGCGCGCGTCGAGGGAGAGCGGAAGGGGCAGCAGCTTCTCCACGAGCACGTTGAGGAACGCCACGGGACGCCGCCCGTGCGTGCGCGTCACTGCGGGCGCGCCGCCGAAGAACAGGTACGCATCGATCGTCGGCGCATCGAAGCCCGCATCCGCGAGCGCGGCGCGCAGCGCGGCGAGCGCCGTGTCCTGCCAGCAGCGCCAATCGCCCGGCTGCATGCACGCGAACGCCGCGAACCGGTTGCTCGCGTTCACGAGCAGCAGCACGTCGGCGCCGCCGAGCAGCACGCGATGCGCCTCCCAGCAGAAGGCGAGGTCGTCCACCTCGCCGTACGCGGGTCGCGGCAGGCGCAGGTGGCGCTGCAAGGGTATGGTGATGCCGAATTCCATGGAGACCAGTATAGCGCGCGGGCTGCCGCTAGGACGTCGCCGCAGCCGTGGCGGCCGCGGCTGCGGCGGTGCCGGCCGTTCCGGCGGTGCCGGTGCTGCTCGACGTGTTCGCGCTCGTGCCGGATGCGGAGCTCGAGCCCGAACCCGAGCTCGAGCCGCTCCCCGAGCCGCTGCTGCCCGAGCCGCTGCCCGTCGATCCGCCGTCGGACAGGTTGCCGCCCGTACCGCCGCTGCCGCCGTCGGACGTATCGCCCGAGCCGCTGCCCGAACTCGACCCGGAATCCGATCCCGACCCCGAACCCGAGCCGGAAGACCCGCTGCCGTCGCCCGACGTCGACCCCGACCCCGACCCGGAACCCGAGTTCGACCCCGAGCCGTCCGCGTTCGATCCCGATTGGTCGCCCTGATCTTTGCCCGTATCCTTCGAGGAATCGTTCGTCGCGTTGTCCTTGGAATCGGACGAGTTCGACGAGCTCCCCTTGTCGGCGGACGAGTCCGTCGTGCCGCTGTCGTTCGACGGCTGCGACCGCGACGTCGAGATGATGGGCTCGGTTTTCACGCCCACGCCCTGACCGGCCGACACCGCGTAGATGACCACGGCCGAGACGGCCACCGCCGCAAGCGCCGACACGATGGACACGATGAGCACGCCGCGCTTGACCCGCTTCTTGTGGTCGCGCTGCGCAAGCGCGCGCCGCGCGGTGACGTCGCCTTCCTGCGCGGCGTCGTCGAGGCGCGGCGTGCGGCCCACCTCGACGGGCGCCGTCTTCAGCACGGCCGTGCGGCCGTCGGCCGGCAGCACCGACGTTTTCCCGGCATCCTCGTTCGATGCCGCGCCGCCCTCGTCGCCGTCCTTCACCGCCTCCGTCTTCGTCATCGACAGCGTCTCGCCCGGTGCGAAATCGCGCAGCTTGTCAGCCGAACGCTGCAGGAACTTCTTGTACAGCTGCGACGCGACGGCCGACACGACGGAGCCCACGCCCACGCCGATCACCGAGCCGTAAATGCCAATTTGGGATGCAAGCAGCATGGACGTGACCGCGGCAAGCGCGCCGGCAATCACCTGCGCCATCGACAGGTCGTCGAACAGGCCGCCTTTCTTGGCCGTCCCGTCGCTCGCACGTTGTGCCATTCGTCGTCCTCCTCACATGGTCTCGCGCCGACGCGGTGCGTCGGCCTCTCCCCTTGAACATACCGAAGGGATGTGGAGGCCTCACGCACTTCACCCAAACGTTACCGGCAAGCCACAGAACGTCCGCAACGCCGCGTCACAGCACCACGAGCAACCCGAGCAGCACCACCGCGATGCCGCTCATGAGGTTCACCGCGTCGTTCGTCACCCAAGCGTAGCCGGACACGAGCGCGCCGTCGGTCGCATCGCTCGGCGGCGTTTCCACGATCACCGCGTCGTCGCCCTCCGAGCTGCGGTACTTCGCCTGCATGAGCACACCCAGCATGCTGTCCACGAGCGAGCCCACCACGCCGCACGCCACGATGAAGAGGAACGCGCTGGGGCCGGTGGGTATGGCGTAGCCGAACGTATGGAACAGCAGCATGGCGAGGAACGCGGAGGACGCGGCGCCGACAACGGTGGCCCCGAGGCCGAGCGGGCTCACGCCGCCCGACAGCCCGCGCGGCATCATCTCGCGCGTGAGGATGTTCACGGGCGGGCGCTTGCTGTACATGCCCACCTCGGACGCCCAGGTGTCGGCCGTGCTCGCAGCCAGCGCGCCCGAAGCCAGGATGAGCAGCCACGGGTCGCCCGTCGCCGTGTACGCGAGCGCGCAGACGAGGAAGGGCACGCTGTTCGCCAGCACTTGACGCAGCTTGCGCGGGCCGCCGTGCTTGCGCGCCGCGCGCACCCCGCCGTCCCGCTTGACCGCCACGCGCGCCATGAGCTTCGACGCGATGTTCGAGCTGCCGAAGAACCACATGAGCAGCAGCCACAGCGGCCACCCGCCGATGGCGAACGCGAGCGTTCCCACGGCTACGGCGCCGAGGCCGCCCGGCACGGTGAGCAGCCGCAGGCGGAACGACGCGAGCGCCACCGCGCCCGACAGCAGCATGCCCACGAGCGCCGGCGTGTAGGCCGCGGCGGGCAGGAACAGCACGACGAACAGGCCCGACACGCCCAGCGGCACGAACAGGTTGTCGAGCCCCTCGACGGAGAACAGCTCGATGGCCGCGGCGAGAGCCGCCAAGAGCGCGGCGGCCAACAGCGAGCTCGCCACCGGTCCCACCGGCGCGAACGCGCCGAAGGGCGCCCCGAGCGCGCCGTCCGCGCCGAACGGGGCCGGCGCCAGCAGAACGATCGCGCACGCCGCGAAGCTCACGGCCAGCATCGTCGCGCTGCCCACGAGCGTCTTGCCGCAGCATCCCGCGATCACGCGCTTCCCGAACCGCTTGCCCAGCACGGCGGCGAACCCGTCGCCGAAGGCCATGCAGAACACGCCGAGCGCGCCCACGTAGGGGACGCCGATGCCGAACGAGAACAGCGCGAGCGCCGTGAGCGACACGGCGTAGTACACGGTGCCCGGGGTGTCCTCGCCACCGTCGCGTCCCATGAACGACAGCTTCTGCTTGCGGTACGCGTACGCGTTCACCAGGATGAACGTGGCCGGCAGCACGGCAGCCCACACGGCCGAGGTGAAGAACCACGCCGCGATGAGCCACCAACCGCCCAATGCGATATGCACGAGCTTGCGCGTGGCCTCCTGCGAGGCGCCGCGGCGCGCGGCGAGGCTCGACGCGCCGAGCACCGCCAGCACGAAGGCGAGCGACGCGCCCAAACCCAGAACGTTTTCCATCATCGTCTTCCTTCCAACGCGGCCTGCGCCTGTCCCACCAGCTGCGCCGCGGCGTCCTTCGGCACGGCGTTGCGATGCTCGAAGCATTGATAGTCGTCGGCGCGCACCTGATCGAGGATGCCGCGGTACAGGTACAGCGACGACAGCGTGGGCAGCCTGCTGTCGTCGTCCAGCTCGAACACGTCGCGCTCCATGGGGCGGTACAGCTCTTCCGAGCGGCGCGCCACCGCCTCCCACGCGTCGCGAAACGCCGGGTCGACGGCGTGCGCCCGCAGGCGCGCGGGCGGATACGAAGCCGCTTCGAGCACGTCGAGCGGCAGGTACACGCGACCGTGGTCGAGGTCCTCGCCCACGTCGCGCAGGATGTTCGTCAGCTGCATGGCCACGCCGAGCGCCACGGCGCTTTCCCGCAGCTCCTCGTCGATGGGCGCGTGCGCCCGGAGCAGCGGCAGCAGCATGAGCCCCACCGACCCGGCCACGTAGTAGCCGTACTCCTCGAGGTCGCGCATGGTTTCGGGCTGCCGGAACGCCAGGTCGCGCCGCTGCCCCTCCAGCATGTCGAAGAAGGGCGGCTCGTCCACGTCGAACGTCGCGCACACGGCGTCGAGCGCGCGCCACAGCGGCGCGTCGGGCACGCGGCCCGCGAAAAAGCCCTCGAGGTCGGCGTGCAGGCGCTCGAGCTGCGGTCGACTCGCATCGCGGTCGACGCAGTCGTCGGCCTGGCGGCAGAACGCGTACAGCGCGTAGACGCCCTGGCGCTTCTCGAGGGGCAGCAGCGAAAACGCGCGGTAAAAGCTGTGCGAGTTTCGCCTGATGACGTCTTCGCACCAGGCGAAGTCGTCGGCGCGCTCGGCGAAGAGGCTAGGACGTGTGGTCATCGCGCACCAACTCCTCCACCGCAAGCTTCGCGCTGAGCAGCACGATGGGCACCCCCGCCCCCGGATGGACGCTGCTGCCGCAGAAGTACAGCCGATTGCAGTCGGCGGCCTTGTTGTGCGGCCGCCAGTAGTTGCTCTGCATGAGCGTCGGGCGCAGGCCGAACGTCGCGCCGTCGTAGGCGTTGAAGCGCTCGGCGAAATCCACGGGCGTGTACGTCCGCTCGAACACGATGTGATCGCGCACGTCCTCGTACACGGTCTCGTGCTCCATGAGGTCGAGCACCCGGTTGCGGTACGTCGCCACCTCGTCGGGGGTCCACGCCGGCGACGCGGGCGACAGCGGCGGCACGGGGACCAGGACGTACAGCGCGGAGCAGCCCTCGGGCGCGAGCGAGCGATCGAGGGTGGTGGGCGCGTAGACGTAGAACGAGGGGTCCTCGGGGAAGGACGCGTCGTCGAAGATGTCGTCGACGTTGCGCTCGAAGTCTTCGGCGAACCGGATGGAGTGCACGGTTTCGGCGGGGTAGCACGTGTCGAGGCCCAGGTAGAGGATGAAGCACGAGCAGGAGTACTCCATCTCGTCGATCTTGCGGGGCGTGTACTTGCCGCGCGCCGCCGGGTCGTCGACGAGGTCCTTCATGGCGTAGGGGAAATCGGCGTCGCACACGATGTAGTCGGCGTAGTGCACCGCGCCGCCGGCTTCCACCCCGCACGCGCACCCGTTCTCGATCACGATGCGCTCGACCGGCGTGGAGGTGCGCAGGTCGCCGCCCTGTTCGAGGAACAGCCGGCCGAGGCCCTGCGCCATGGTGTACATGCCGCCCTTCATGAACCACACGCCGTACAGCAGCTCGATCATGGGGATGATCATGTACAGCGACGGCCCCTCGAACGGCGAGATGCCGATGTAGAGGGTCTGGAACGCGAGCGCCTTGCGCAGGCGGTCGTCGTGCACATGGCGCGCCACCGAGGAGTACGCGTCGCCCAGCGTGTGCAGCCGAAAGCCCGCCACCAGGCTTTTCAGGTTGTAGAAGTCGCTCGGCGTGCGGAAGGAGCGCTGCAGGAAGTTGTCCTTCGCGATGAGGTAGCGCTTGTAGAGCAGCGCCAGGTACTCGAAGTAGCCCTGCGCGTCGCGCTCGCTGATGGCTTCGATGGTGGAGGTGATGGACGCGAGGTCGTTCGAGAGGCGCAGGCGGTCGTTCGGGCCGAAGGAGATGTCCATGAGCGGCTCGACCTTCTCCATGGGGATGTAGTCGTCCGCGTCGCGCCCGCACGTTTCGAACACCTCGCGGTACAGCTCGGGCATCATGACGATGGTGGGACCCACGTCGAAGGTGAACCCGTCTTCGCGAATCTGGTTCATCTTGCCGCCCACGAGCGGCTCCTTCTCGAACAGCGTCACCTCGTATCCGGCATGCTGCAACCGCACAGCGGACGCAAGGCCGGCCACGCCGGCCCCAATCACAATAACCCGTTTCATGTAACTCCTTCGGTGGAACCCTGGCTACGCTATCAGGTCATTGTATGAGTCGCGCAGCGGGTTTCCGAAGGGGGAAAGTCATCATGGGGTAACTCGTTGTAGGCCCGTCATCAGGGCGTTAGATAGAAACTACCGGGCCTCCCGCCAAATCCGCCAGCGTCACGCCGTCCACGTACTGCTCGATGACGCCGTCGAGACCGGCCCAGAAGCGCACCGTGGTGCACGCCTTCGCGCGCGGGCAGGTTGCGCCCTGCTCGAGGTCGAGGCACGCCACGGGCGCGGTGGTGCTCTCCACAGCGCGCAGCACGTCGCCCGCCTTGATGGCGGACGCCTCCTGCGCGAGCGCGTAGCCGCCGCCCTTGCCGCGCACGCTGCGCAGCAGGCCGGCCTGCACGAGCGGACGGGCCAGCTGCTCGAGGTACTTGAGGGAGATGCCCTCGCGCTCCGACGCTTCGCGCAGCGCCACCTTGCCGCCCGCGCCGCTCTGCGCCACGCACACCATGAGCCTGAGCGCGTAGCGTCCTTTCGTCGATACGAGCATTCGTCCGTCCTTCCCGCCCCCGACCGGAGGTCAACCTTCTCTCAACCGATGATTCACGACCGAAGCGCCCGGCCCGAGCACGCGCGAAGGGCACGCTAGGGTGGAAAGCGCGGGTCGGCTCCACCCCGCTTTTTTCTTGGCGCAGGGCGGGGCGCCCCCCCTCTTGGCGCGGGGTTGCGCTTGCGGGCAAAGCGGCGCGAGCCGCGCCGATCCGTGATGGACGCGGCGTGCGCTCGGCGCGGCGCAAAACGCTTCACCCGCAAGCATTACCCCGCGCCAAGAAAACGGGAAGCACCCCGCGCTCCACCTGCACCTCGCTTCATGCACTCGGTTTCGGTTAATTCTAGCAAATAAGTAGGATTAAGTCTTGACAATTCTCCGCTTGTCTTTATCTTAATCCTAGCAAAACTATATGATTAACGAAAGGCACCTCACATGACGACCACGACGCGCGATACGCTCCTCTCCCTCCGCGGGCTTTCGGCCTCGGCGGATGAAACCCCCATCCTGCACGATATCGACCTCGCCGTGCGACCGGGCGAGACCCATGTGATCATGGGTCCGAACGGCGCCGGCAAATCGACGCTCGGCCACGTCGTCATGGGCGACAACGCCTACCGCGTCGACGGCGGCTCCATCGAGTTCGACGGCCAGGACATCACCGAACTCTCCCCCGACAAGCGCTCGCGCGCGGGGCTCTTCCTCAGCTTCCAGGCGCCGGTGGAAATCCCCGGCGTGCCGCTGTCCAGCTTCCTGCGCGCCACCGTGGCAGGCCGCGACGGCAAGGAGCTGAAGGGCAAGCAGTTCCGGAAGCTTGTGCGCGCACTGGCCGACGAGCTGGACATGGACCCGGCCTACCTCGACCGCGAGCTGGGCGTGGGCTTCTCGGGCGGCGAGAAGAAGAAGCTCGAGATGCTGCAGCTGCTGCTGCTCGAGCCGAAGCTGGCCATCCTCGACGAGACGGACTCGGGCCTTGACGTGGACGCGCTCGGCGTGGTGTCGCGCGGCATCGACGCGTATCGCCGACAGACGGGCGGCGCGCTCGTGGTGATCACCCACAACACGCGCATCCTCGAGCACCTCGACGTCGACCGCGTGCACGTCATGGTGCGCGGCCGCATCGTGGCCGAAGGCGACGCGTCGCTCATCGATGCAATCGATGCGGAGGGCTTCGAGCAGTTCGAATCCGCGTTCGCCCTCGCTCGCTAGGAGCCGCTCATGCCATCTGGAAACCGCACCTACGTCGAGGACATCGACCGCACCATCTACGACTTCACCGACAGCGAAGAGGGCTTCGACCGCCTCGACGCGGGCCTCACGCCCGACATCGTCCGCGAGATTTCGGCGAAGAAGGACGAGCCCGCCTGGATGCTCGACTTCCGCCTGAAGTCGCTCGACACGTATCAGCGCATGCTGGCACCCGACTGGGGCCCCGGCCTCGAGGGCCTCGACATGGACCACATCGTGACGTACGTGAAGCCGAACACCGACCAGCAGAGCGATTGGGACAGCCTGCCCGACGACGTGAAGAACACGTTCGACCGCCTCGGCATCCCCGAGGCCGAGCGTGAGTATCTGGCCGGCGTCGGCGCGCAGTACGACTCCGAGCTCGTGTACCACAACATGCAGAAAACGGCCTCCGACATGGGCATCGTGTATTCGGGCATCGAAGAGGCCCTGCGCGAGCCGCAGTGGGAGGCGCTCATCCGCGAGAAGTTCATGACGCTCATCCCGCCCACCGACCACAAGTTCGCCGCGCTGCACGGCGCGGTGTGGAGCGGCGGCTCGTTCGTCTACGTGCCGAAGGGCGTCAAGCTCGACTTCCCGCTGCAGAGCTACTTCCGCCTCAACGCGAAGGGCGCGGGGCAGTTCGAGCACACGCTCATCATCGTGGAGGACGACGCGAGCCTGCACTTCATCGAGGGCTGCTCGGCGCCGAAGTACAACGTGGCGAACCTGCACGCCGGCGCGGTGGAGCTGTTCGTGGGCAAGCGCGCGACGCTTCGGTACTCGACCATCGAGAACTGGTCGAAGAACATGTACAACCTCAACACGAAGCGCGCCGTCGTGCAGGAAGGCGGGGCCGTCGAGTGGATCAGCGGGTCGTTCGGCAGCCACGTGGGCTACCTCTACCCCATGTCCATCCTGGCCGGCCGGGGGGCCACGTCCAGCTTCACGGGCATCACGTTCGCCGGCGCGGGACAGAACCTCGACACCGGCTGCAAGGCGGTGCTGGCCGCGCCCGACACGTCGGCTACCGTGGAGACGAAGTCCATCTCGAAGGGCGGCGGCATCTCCACGTTCCGCTCGTCCATCGTGGCCACCGAGAACGCGAAGGGCTCGGCCGCAAGCGTGTCGTGCCAGTCGCTCATGCTCGACGACTTGAGCCGCTCGGACACCATCCCCGCCATGGACATCCGCTGCAAGCACGTGGACATCGGCCACGAAGCCACCATCGGCCGCATCGGCGACGACAAGGTGTTCTACCTCATGAGCCGCGGTGTGTCGGAGGAGGAAGCGCGCACGATGATTGTGAACGGCTTCGCCGACCCCGTGTCGAAGGAGCTGCCGCTCGAGTACGCCGTGGAAATGAACAACCTGATCAAGCTTGAAATGGAAGGGGCCATCGGATAATGGAAACCCTCACGATAGAACACGCGAACGCCCTGCCCGCCCCCACCTGGCACCGCCTGGGCATGAACGACGTGGACATAGAGCTGCCCGCACTGGAAGCCGCACAGAGCGTGGAAGTGCAGGCAGAGGAAGGGCTGCGGGGAGAAGCCGGGGCGTTCGAGGAAGCTTTGGCCGCCACTCCCTCCATGGCCGCCGGCGAACCCGGGGATCAACCCGTCGAGCGCGCGGCCGATTCAGAGGTCTCCTCGGTTGAACCCGCAAGCCTCCCGACATCGGCTGCGCACCAGGTTGACGACCAGGAAAGCCCCACTGCAGCCATAGGGGAAGGGGCAGCCATCGACGAGCAGGCTCTTTCCGCCTTTCAGGTGGAGGCTTTTGAGTCCCGGTACCTTTCTGCTGCCGACGTCTTTTCCACCGGGATGGGACCCGAGGCTTCCGAGTACCTCGAATACCTGGCGGGCGAGCCCATCGTGTTCGCCACCCGTCCGGGCGAGCGCACCTGCGCGACGGTGCGCGTCGAGGGCGTGGACGGCGCGGCCAACGCGGCGGCCATCGACGTCGTGGCTGCTCCCGGATCGTTTCTCTCCCTTGCCATCGGGCTCGATTCGCCCGTGCAAGGCGCGGGCGTCGTGGGCACGCGGCTACGCGTGTTCGCCGGCGCCGACGCGCGCGTGGACGTCGTGAGCACGCAGACGCTCGACGACAGCTGGATCGTGCTCGACGACGCGGGCATCGTGCTCGACGAGCGCGCCCGCGTGCAGCTGCGCCACACGGTGCTGGGAGCCGGGCGCGCCTACACGGGGCTCGCGGCCGACCTGCGCGGCGACGACGCGCGCCTCGACATCGACACGCGCTACCTGGGGCACGCGCACGAGACGCGCGACTTCAACTACGTGGCCCATCAGCGCGGACGGCGCACCGTGTGCAACCTCGACGCGAACGGCGTGCTGGCGGGCGAATCCGTCAAGACGCTGCGCGGCACCATCGAGCTGGTGCACGGCTGCAAGGGCTCCGAGGGCTCCGAGCAGGAGACGGTGCTGCTGGCCGACGAGCGCGTGGTGAACCGCACCGTGCCCGTCATCCTCTGCGACGAGGACGACGTGGCCGGCAACCACGGCGCCACCATCGGACACGTGGCGCCGAAGCAGCTGTTCTACCTGGCCAGCCGCGGCATCTCCCCCGACGACGCCGAGCGCCTGTTCATCACCGCCACGTTCGAGGAAGCCGCCCTCACCGCGCCCGACCCGCGCACCCGCGCCGCCGTCGGCCGCCTCGCCGCGCAGCGCGGCGTGCGTATCGAGGAGGCGTCCCGATGAGCGCACGTATCGCCGCGAACCCCTACCGCGCCGACTTTCCCCTGCTCGCCGCGAACCCCGACCTCGCCTTCCTCGACAGCGCGGCCACCGCGCAGCGCCCCGCCGTGGCCCTCGACGCGCAGCGCGCGTTCTACGAGGACATGAACGCGAACGCCCTGCGCGGCCTGTACCGCCTGTCGGTCGAGGCCACCGAGGCCATCGAAGCGGCGCGCGCCCATATCGCGCGCTTCATCGGCGCGGCGGACCCGCGCGAGATCGTGTTCACCCGCAACGCGAGCGAGGCGCTCAACCTCGTGGCGCACGCCTTCGCCCCCACCGTGCTCGAGCCGGGCGACGAGGTGTGCATCACCATCATGGAGCACCACTCGAACCTCATTCCCTGGCAGCAGACGTGCCGCGCGGCGGGCGCGCGCCTCGTGTACCTGTACCCCGACGAGAACGGCGTGATCACGCCCGAGGAGCTTGACGCGAAAATCGGCCCGCGCACGAAGATCGTCGCGGCGGCCCAGGTGTCGAACGTCCTCGGCATCGAGAACCCGGTCAACGCCATGGCCGAGCGCGTGCACGCCCACGGCGGCTACCTCGTGGTGGACGGCGCGCAATCGGTGCCGCACATGCCGGTTGACGTGCAGAACCTCGGTGCGGATTTCTTCGCGTTCTCGGCGCATAAAGCGCTCGGCCCCTTCGGCATCGGCGTGCTGTGGGGCAAGCTCGCGCTGCTCGAGGCCATGCCGCCCTTCCTCACGGGCGGCGAGATGATCTCCTCGGTCACCGAGACCGACGCCGTATGGGCGCCCGTGCCCGAGAAGTTCGAGGCCGGCACGCAGGACGCCGCCGGCATCGTGGCCACCTCGGCCGCGCTCGGCTACCTCGAGGACATCGGCTGGGATGCGTTGCAGGCGCGCGAGCAGGCGCTCGTCCGCGCCGCGATGGAGCGCATGGCCGCGCTTCCCTACCTCGAGATCATCGGGCATCCCGACCCCGCGCAGCACCATGGCGCCATCAGCTTCAACGTGCGCGGCATCCACCCGCACGACGTGGCGAGCATCCTCGACGAGCAGAACGTGGCCATCCGGGCAGGCCATCACTGCGCGCAGCCGCTGCTCGCGTGGCTCGGGGTGGAGTCATGCTGCCGCGCCTCGCTTGCGTTCTACAACGACGAAGGCGACATCGACGCGCTCATCGCCGGCTTGGACACCGTCTGGAGGACCTTCAATGGCTAGCATCTACACCGCGGCGCTCATGGAGCACAACGCGCACCCCGACTACAAGTACGAGATGGACGAGCCCACGTGCACGCACGACGGCGTGAACCCCAGCTGCGGCGACGAGCTCACGCTCGCGCTGCGCCTCAACGGCGACGTCATCGAGGAGGCCGCGTTCACCGGCCACGGCTGCGCCGTGAGCCAGGCCGCCGCCGACATGATGGCCGACCTCGTCACGGGCGAGACGGTTGACGAAGCCCGTCGCCTCGCCGGCCTCTACCTCGACATGATCAAGGGCAAGCCGCTCACCGACGAGGAGCGCGAAGACCTCGACGAGGCCGCCGAGCTCCAATCCATCGCCCGCATGCCCGCGCGCGTCAAATGCGCCGAGCTGGCCTGGCGCACCCTCGAGCGCCTCCTCGACCAGCAGATCGCCCAAGCATAGCACGCCCCCTCCGTCGCGCCCGACCCCAATCCCTTGGGCGCGACGGGGACTCAGCCCGCGTCTTTGAGTGCCGACCTGCGCCTTCCGCCGGAATTCCTTAGATTGTCAAACTAATTTCTTCCCCAAAGCCTATGTCGGCAGTATACTTTTCGAGACCCGCTCCCCCGTCCCGAAAGGATACGCATGAAAACCCTTGCCAAGATCAGCGACTACGCCGGAAAGTACATGGCGATCATCGCGCTCATCGTTGCGATTATCGCCCTGGTCTTTCCCGGCCCCGTATCGTCCGTTGTGAAGACGAGCTACGTGAACATCCTCCTCGGCATCGTCATGTTCGGCATGGGCATGACGCTCAAGCTGGCCGACTTCAAGGTGGTGTTCACCAAGCCGAAGGCCGTCATCACGGGCATCATCGCGCAGTTCGTCATCATGCCGGTGCTCGCGTTTCTGCTCACCGTCGTGTTCCAGCTGCCGGCCGAGCTGGCCGTGGGCGTGATCCTCGTGGGCTCGTGCCCCGGCGGCACGAGCTCCAACGTCATGACGTACCTCGCGAAGGGCGACGTGGCGCTGTCCGTGGGCATGACCGCTTGCACCACCATCATGGCGCCCGTTGTCACGCCGCTGCTCGTGCTGCTGTTCGCCGGACAAACCGTCGACGTGAACGTGGTGGACATGTTCCTGTCCATCGTGCAGGTGGTGCTCGTGCCCATCGCCGTGGGCTTCCTCATCAACTACTTCTTCGAGAAGGTGGCGGCAACGTGCGCAAGCGTGCTGCCGCTCGTGTCGGTGATCGGCATCTCGCTCATCATCATGGCCGTGGTGGCGGCGAACCAGGCGAAGCTGCTCACCGTGGGGCCGCTCATCATCGTGGTGGTCATGCTGCACAACGTGCTGGGATACGCCCTGGGCTACCTGACGGGCAAGGCGCTGCGCCTGTCGAAGGCGCAGATGCGCACCCTGTCCATCGAGGTGGGCATGCAGAACTCGGGACTGGCAACCTCGCTTGCCACCGTGCACTTCGCGGCTATGCCGCTGGCCGCGGTGCCCGGTGCCGTGTTCAGCGTGTGGCACAACATCTCGGGGGCCGTCTACGCGAACATCCTCGCCCGCTCGGCCGACAAAACGGTCGGCGACGCGGAGGAAGCCGAGCAGGCAACCGCGTAGCCCGCACCCCTCGGCCCTTGTTCCCGCCCCACCCCGCGCGCCCCGTCACTCGATATCGACTCGTTCGATCTTGAAGATGACGGGGCGCGTGCCGTCGTTGCAGCAGGCGATCATCATCTTCTCGTCGTTCGTCCATCCCCGCATGATGGAGCCGCCCTGCAACGCCGCGTAGACGAAACGACTTATGCAATCCCACGCTTCCGCGCAGGGGAACTTCGGGTCGCGGTCGCCGCCGAAGTGCCAGAAGTCGTCATGCTCGGCGTTTCGCTCGAACAAAAACTCCTGACCAGGCTCGAAGCACGGACACGCGCCCGCCAGCGGATCGGCCAGGTACTTCTCCTGCAACTCGGGAAACACCCGTATCTCCAAAACCGTGATCTTGCATGCGTGTTCCATGGCAATTCCTTTCTCGACGAAAGCCCGCAGCCCCTTGTCGGGGCCGCGGACCGAAAAGCGAAGGATAGGAGGGGGTATACTCCTTCGTAGGATGGTCTGACACCTACTCCCAAGGATCGAGCGCGGCCGCCTTCTCTCCGATCACCATACCGAGCGTGGTGCACGACCCGATACCGGCACCCACCATATAATGGTTACCCACGATGGAGCGCGTGATGATCTCGCCCGCCGCGAACAGCCGCCCACCGCCGATGGGTTCCTCGCCGTACTGACCGAGCACCTGGCAATCGCCGTTGATCATGAAGCCGGTGCACGGCGTGTACAGCAGGTGCGGGAAGCTGGCGTATGCGTAGTATGGGGCCTGGTCAAGCGCGACAGGGGTCGGAGTCCCGACGCCGTTCCAATACACTCGGCCGAACTGCGTGTCACCGCCGTTGGCGATGTCCTCATTGTACTTGGCAAGGGTGGCTGGAAGATCGGGCGCGTTGATGGCTTCGGCAAGTTCCTCGATGGTGTCGGCCTTGATAAAGTACGACTCGTTCTCGGGATAGATACCGTTGCTCGGACCATTCTCAACCGCGCGATCGTACGCCGCCTGGTCGAACACCTGCCATGTTTGGAACTTCTCGTTTCCTTCCTGCTTGGCTTTCGCCACCACAGCGCGCGTTCGCGCATTGGTCCAGTACTGACCGTCATCGAAGAACCGGTTGCCGGACAGGTCGGTGACAATCGCGCCGAACAGGCACATCTCCGTGTATGCCTTCCCGTCTTCCGAATCTCCCTCGCATGCGTAGATACATTCGCGCCCCCATAAGGCACCGCCCATATCCATGAGCGCCAGATGCCCGGCTCCCGTCAGGCCCTCGCCCGTGAACAGCGGGATCTTGCTGAAGCCCATGGCGCATTCCTCAACCAGTTCCACATTGCGTACGAACGACCCCGTGCACATTAAAACGGCCTTTTTCGCCTTGAACGCCTTTTCCTTGCCGTCCTTGACGGCGATGGCACCCATAACCGTTCCGGAGCCATCGCGCACGAGCTTCGTGAACTCGGTCTCGAACTGATAGTCGGCACCGGCTTTCTTGCTCGCATCCGTCAGGAGCTGCAGCATCTTTGCGTTGTCGACCACATGGCAGCGCAGAAGCGAATGACCCACCTGCATATACGGATCGGGAAACTCAACGCCCAGCTCCTTGAGCAGCTGATACCCGCGCGCGCTGTTCTCGGCAAACACCCTGATAGCGTCTTCACGATTCGCCCGGATGACATTGCCATCCGAATTGCCGTTTGCAAGGGCGTCTTCCAGGAACTTCTCAACCGAGTCCTCGATGCCGAGCGCTTTCTGCTCGTCGGATCCCACGACGCAGAAGTTGCCTTTGCAGATGGAAGTGGCGTTGAAATTGTTGGAAGCCTGCGAGTCGAGCACGATCACGCTCGCGCCCGCCTTCGTCGCCGCCAGCGCCGCCGACGCGCCCGCCCCGCCGGCACCGAGCACTAAAACGTCGCATTCCTCGTCCCACGAAGCGGGCACGGTACCGCCTGCGCCCGCGGCTCCCGTCGCTGCCGCGCTTGCCGCGCCCTCGACTGCGCCCGCCGCCTTCGGGGCGCAGCCTGCAAGCCCCATCCCCGCTGCGGCAATGCCGGCCAACCCTGCCGTGGTCAGAAAGTTTCTCCTGGTCAATCCATTCGTCATGACGAACCCTCCTTGTCGTTTTCAATACGAACAAGAAGAGCATACCCACCGAAACGCACGCCGGGAACAGACGAGTGGGAATACCCGTCATAACCGAATGTTATGGCGGATGAGCCCGTCGAACCTCACCAAAACACCGAGTGTTCCCCCACGAACAGCTCGTCTCGATGGGACTCTATCCATGCGAGAGCGAACGTCCGAAACGCTTCGGCGTCGGCATCGAGCACCTCTCCTTTGCGCTTCACCAGATACACGTCGTAAGAGCACGCCTCGTTTTCGAAGGGAATCGCCACCACTTCCGGGGCGGCGCGCATAGCGGACGAGTAATCAGTAGTGATGCTGACGGCCGTCCCATCGGCGACCATCTGGCTGCCGGTGAACCCCTCGATAACCTCGATCAGCCGCGCGGGCTCGGCATCGGCCTCGGCGAGCCAGCGCAGGTTGTTGCGATAGGGCGCGTAGTCGCGCGAGAGCAGAGCAACGCTCAAGCCGTCCAGGTCGGCGTGCGTGACGAATTCGCGGTTCGCCAAAGGGCCGCCCGCATTCACCTCGAGCACATGCCGATGTCGACTGAACGGCCACGCGTCGTAGCGCCCATAGTCGACGGGACCCGCCAGGAAGGCCACGTCGACCGCGCCGGATGCCAGCTGCTCCTCCACGCGCCGATCGCTGCCCTCCTCCACGATCAGTTCGACGTCGGGATGCAATGCCTGGAAGTCGTCGTTGAAGCGCAAGCCCACATACAGCATCACCCCCACCGTGGATGCTACGGACAGCGCGTGACGCCCGCCGCGCGCCGACGCGTCCTGCTCGATAGCGTCCAATAGCGCCACCAGTTTGTCCACCTTCGCATACAGTGCCTCGGCGAACACCGTGGGAACCACGCCCTTGCTCGTCCGCTCGAACAGCATGCGCCCGAATTCGGCTTCGAGACGGAGGACGGCCTTCGAGAGCCCGGGCTGCGTGATATAGAGCTGCGCAGCGGCTTTCGTGATGCTGCCAGCTTCGTAAACGGCCTTGAATGCCGCCAGGTTTTTCGTGTCCATCTACGCCTCTTCCCCACTTCCAGCCCCTCACGCGATTGTACCATCTCGCGCGTTGCTTCCCTGCGTCACGAAATCGTCGTTTGGAGCGAGGGCGCGGCTGGCGTACAATCGATGCCAGCAAAAACGTGAGCGCGACGAAAGGACTACCGCATGACGGACACCGCAAGCATCGAGGTCGGCTTCATCGGCTTCGGCAACATGGCGCAGGCGATGGCGCAGGGCCTCGTAAGCTCGGGCGCACTCGAGGGCGCGCACATCCACGCGTGCGCCGCGCACTTCGACAAGCTGCAGGCCACGGCCGAGAAGCTGGGGGTCAACGCCCATCGCGACGCGCGCGAGGTGGTCGAGGCGAGCGACTTCGTCATCCTCGCCGTGAAGCCCTACCTCGTCGAGCAGGTGGTTCAGCCTGTGCGCGATCTCTTGGCCGACAAGGCCGTGATCTCGGTGGCCGCCGGGTGCGACTTCGCGTTCTACGAGAACATCCTCGCGCCGAACAGCCGCCACCTCAGCACCATCCCCAACACGCCCATCGCCGTGGGCGCGGGCGTGGTGGCCTGCGAGCAGCGCCACTCGCTCAGCGACGAGGAGCTGCAGGCGTTCGAGAACCTGTTCGGCCAGATCGCCCTCATCGAATGGGTGGACGGCAAGCTGCTGTCCACCGCAAGCTCCGTCGCCGGGTGCGGCCCCGCGTTCGCCGCGATGTTCCTCGAAGCGCTCGGCGACGCCGGCGTGAAGCACGGCCTGCCGCGCGCGACCGCCTACCGCCTTGCGGCGCAGATGATGATGGGCACCGCCAAGCTGCACCTGGAAACCGGCACGCACCCCGGCGCGATGAAGGACGCCGTCTGCTCGCCCGGCGGCACCACCATCAAGGGCGTCGCCGCCCTCGAGAAGGATGGCTTCCGCGGCACCGTGATCGACGCCATCGACGCCATCGAAGGCGAATAGCGTTCCGGCGCAGCCGCCCTCGACGTCACCGTCGCCCGAAACGTACGGTTTTGGGCGAAAAACCGTACGTTTCGGGCGACAATAGGTACGTATGACGAAGGGCCCCGCGGCATGCCGCGGGGCCCTTCGCGTTGGGTTCGCCGCTGTTAGAACCCGAACATCGCGGTGGTGAGGTAGCGCTCGCCGGTGTCGGGGAGGATGACGACGATGGTCTTGCCCTTGTTCTCGGGGCGGCGGGCCAGCTCGGTGGCGGCGGCCACGGCCGCGCCGGACGAGATGCCCACGAGCAGGCCTTCCTTCGCGGCAAGCTCGCGGCCCACGGCGAACGCGTCCTCGTCCTCGACGGCGATCACCTCGTCGTACACCGCGGTGTCCAGCGTGTCGGGCACGAAGCCCGCGCCGATGCCCTGGATCTTGTGCGCGCCCGCGCGGCCCTCGGACAGCACCGGCGACGACGCCGGCTCCACAGCCACCACCTGCACGTCGGGGTTCATGCGCTTGAGGTAGGCGCCCGTGCCGCTCACCGTGCCGCCCGTGCCCACGCCCGCCACGAAGATATCGACCTGGCCGTCGGTTGCTTCCCAAATCTCGGGGCCCGTGGTCACCTCGTGGATGGCCGGGTTCGCCGGGTTCGTGAACTGACCCACGATGAACGAGTTGGGAATCTCGGCCGCCAGTTCGTCGGCGCGCGCGATGGCGCCCTTCATCCCCAGCGCGCCGTCGGTCAGCACGAGTTCGGCACCGTAGGCCTTCATGAGGTTGCGGCGCTCGATGGACATGGTCTCGGGCATGGCGATGATGAGGCGCATGCCGCGCGCGGCGGCGATGGCCGCCAGGCCGATGCCGGTGTTGCCCGAGGTGGGCTCAATGAGCACCGTGTCGCTGTCGATCACGCCGCGCTCCAGCGCGTCGTCGATCATCGCCTTCGCGATGCGGTCCTTGATGGAGCCGGCCGGGTTGAACGACTCCACCTTGCCCACGATGGTGGCTTCCAGATTGTTGTTCGCCTCGTAGTTCACGAGCTCCACGAGCGGCGTGTTGCCGATGAGCTCGGCGACGCTTTGGTACACGGTCATGATGCGCCTGCTTTCCCGTCTGCGCCCGCGGCGCGGGCTTCCTGTGTGTCGCGCTAAATCCTACTGTAATACTATGTTTTAGTCAAGCGCTGACCGTTACGCGCCGATTTCGAACCCTTCGGCGTCCAGCTCGGGCGCGCCCTCGGCAACACGCCTGGCCACGAGGCGGCGCGCCGCGGGAATCGACGCCAGCAGCGTCACGCCCATCAGCACCGATGCCACGATCACCATGATCCACACGGGCACGAACGACAGGTACGCGTCGAACATGATGCCCGACGCCACCGAGCCGATGGCCGCGCCCAGCATCTCGAACGCCGTGACGATGCCCACGATGGTGCCGAGGTCCTTCTTGCCGAACTCCTTCACCACCATGATGGGCGGCGCCACCGTGCCCATGCACGTGGCGAACCCGAAGAACAGGCACGCGAGGATCGGGCCCGCATCGGTGGCCGGGAAGCACAGCGCGACGCCGGCCGCCACCGACATGAGGGTGCCCAGGATGGTGCCCGTCTTCATGCCCCAGCGGTCGTAGATGGCGCCGAGCGACACCTTCGCCACGATGACCACGGCCAGATAGAACGACCACACGCTGCCGGCCCACAGCGTGTCGTGCCCGCCCGAAACCACCTCGACGCCGTCCACCACCACCGAGGTCATGTTGGCGATGGAGTTCGTGATGATGGCGCCGTTCGTCACGCCCATCATGACGAAGCCGATGACGAGCAGCCAGAAGCACGCGCTTTTCCGCAGCACCTTCCAACCGATGGACACCGTCACCACCGCGTCGGGCGAACGGTCGGCCTTCGCCTGCTCCACCTGGCCCGCACCGAAGGGCTCGAGCCCCACATCGCTCGGACGCGTGCGGAACGTGGCCAGCGCGAGGGGCAGCGACGCCACGAGGCAGATGACCGCCAGCAGCAGGAACGCGGGACGCCAGCCGTAGCCGACGATCATCGCGCTGGTCACCGGCGACAGCACCACGCCGCCCACGCCCGATCCCGCCAGCGCGACGGACACAGCCAGGCCGCGCTTGAGCGTGAACCAGTTGGAGATGAGCACCGACACCAACAGGCGCGTGCCGGCCACCACCACCATGCCGGCGACGACGCACAGCGCGTAGAGCTGCCACACCGCCGTGATGAACGACAGTCCCACGAGCACCACCGAGCTCGTGATGATGGTGGTTGCCGCCAGCACCCGCGCGCTCACCGTGTCGGTGAGCTTGCCGATGACGAGCGAGGCCAGCACCGCCACCACCGTGGTGATGGACACGCCGGTGTTGAACTGGCCCACCGTGATGCCGAGGTCCTCCACGATGTGCGTCTGGAACAGCGGGATGCAGTTCACGAACACCGTGTAGCACGTCGACATGATGAGAAAGCCGCCCGCGACGATCCACCACCCGTAGAAGAACTTCCCCTGCTTCGCCGCCGAGGCGACCCCCTTGGTTGCAGCCATGCTGCCTCACTTCCCTAACGCGTCGAGATTGCGGATGAACTCCGTATAGAAGCCGATGCCCTTCACATAGCTGTCCACGTCGAGGTTCTCGTCTTGGCCGTGCACGCGGTTGCGCTGGTCGCCTTTGAACAGGATGCCCGCGAAGCGGTACGTGCGCGGGCAGATGCGGTGGAAGCGGCGCGCGTCGCTGCAGCTGGTTTGCACGTAGGGCGCGATGCCCGCGGAGGGGTACACGCTGTGGATGACGCGGCGCAGGTAGTCGTAGGCGGGGTCATCGTGGAACGGCGCGATGGGCGACGGCTCGCTCACCTCGGCCAACTCGTACGCAGTACCCTCGTCGAAGCGCTCCTTGATGCGCGCGAAGGCGGTGTCCACCGTCTCGCCGGGGTCGACGCGCACGTTCACCGTGGCCTTCGCCTGCTTCGGAATGACGTTGTGCGCCGGGCTGCCTTCGAGCTGCGTGAGCGCGTAGGTGGTGCGCACCATGGCGGCCGTCTCGGGGTCGCCCTTCATGATGCGGATGACCACGGGCCTGAACAGCCAGAGGTTGGCGAACACGAGGCGCAAGGCCCAGCTGCCGTGCGAGGCGAGCTCGCGCAGCATCGCCGCGACTGGGGCGGACAGCTTCGCGGCCGGCGGGTTCTGCTGCACCGCATCGAGGCCCGCGACGAGCTTGGCGGTGGCGTCCTTGAGCGACGGCATGGCGGCGTGCCCGCCCTCGGCGCTCGTGGTGATGAAGGCGTCGAAGATGCCCTTCTCGGCAACGCCCACGACGGCGAACTCGCCCGTCACGCCGAGCGGCGGGTTGTCGATGACCGCACCGCCCTCGTCGAGCACCATATACGGCACGCGGCCGATGGCCTTGAGGTGCTCCACCATGTGGGGCGCCGTGTCGCCACCGTCCTCCTCGGTGTTCGACGAGAAGAAGTAGATGTCGCGCGGCGGCACGTAGCCCTGCGCGAGCAGCCCGTCGGTGGCTTCCATGAGCGCCGCCCAGATGCACTTCGTGTCCACCGCGCCGCGCGCGTAGATCTTCCCGTCGACGATGTCGGCGGCGAAGGGATCGTGCGTCCACTCGGACGCGTCGGCGGGCACCACGTCGTGGTGCGCCATGAGCACGACGGGCGCGAGCGCGCGGTCGGAGCCCTTCCACAACAGCGAGATGCCGTACCCGTCGATCAGCTCGAGCTCGAGGCTGTCGAACACGCGCGGATACAGGCGCTGCAGCAGCGGGACGAAGTCGTCGAACGCGGAACGGTCGGCGTCCGGGTTGTGCAGGTCCCACACGGTGGCGCAGCGCAGCATCTCCTGGAAACGCGCGACCGAGGCCTCGTCGCCGCGCGCGTCGCTTTGCGGCAGCGGGTCGGTGACGGGCGTCGGCTTGAGCCGCACGGCGTTCACCACCAGCACAAGCACGAGAACCGCGATCAGCGCGATCACGATGGCAAGCACGATCATAGGAGCTCCTCCTTACTCGGTGAGTTGCGGCTCATTATAGCCCTGTTGGTTGGCGGGGATGCAGCGCAGGTGACGAGGTGTTGACTCTCACGCGACGTGAGAGCGTAGGATGGGCCTCCCGATACACCCCGACGAAAGGACTTCCATGACCGTTTCCTCGCCAACCGTGCGCGCCCTGCGCTCTGCAGGGTCGTACGCCCGCATGATGGCGGCCCCGCCCGAGAAACGCGCCGACCTCTACCGCCACGAGCTCATGGCGCCGCTCAAAGCGAAATGGGATTGCTACCACGTGCCGCTGCGCGCGACGCAGCCCGGCGGCTACGACGTGGTGATGGCGAGCGAGATGCTGGGCATTCTGCCGCCCGAGCGCGTGGACGAGAGCTGGGCGGACGCCGTGGCGCTGCTCGGCGACGACGCGCTGTGGGACGCGAGCCGGCAGGCCGTCGAGCGCTCGCTTGCCCGGTTCGCCGAGCGCGGCATCGCGCTGCCGACGCAGGACTACCTGTTCTCCCTGCTGCTGGGCAATCCCGACAATCCCGCGCTTGCCGCGAGCGAAGGGTACTGCGGCGATGGCGGCATCCCCGGCTACGTGCTAGCATGGCTCGTCCCCTCGGCCGAAACGATGCGCCGCCTGCCCGCCGCCCTTGCCCACGAGACGAACCACAACGTGCGCTTCCAGTTCATCGCCTGGAGCAACGACATCACCTTGGGCGAGATGATGGTGAGCGAAGGTCTCGCCGAGAACTTCGCCGTCGCGCTGTACGGCGAAGAATTCGCCGGCCCCTGGGTGACGAAGACGAGCGCCGATGCGTTGGACGCCCTCAAGCCCGTCATGCACGAGGCCCTCGACGTGCAGGGCATGGCCGCGCTGTCGGCGTACCTCTACGGCGACGACATCGCCGCCGCGCAGGGATACGCCACCGTCGGCCTGCCGTACTGCGCCGGATACGCCTGCGGCTACCACCTGGTGAGGCGCTTTTTGGACGAAACCGGGATGGACGTGGCGGACGCGACGCTGCTGCCCGCGGAAGACGTGCTGGAAGGCGTGCGGGAGGTGGGGTTTTGGGAGTGAGGCGCTCTTTTGGCGCGCCCTGGGAG
>NZ_PPTT01000014.1 GCF_003339815.1 Eggerthella sinensis | reverse complement strand
GGAGGAAGGGGCTGGAGGGCAAGCAACCTACCCGGCAAGCGCCTGTCCGGCGGCTACGCCGTCGCCTATGCTGCTGACGCCGCAGATGGTGTTGCGGGCTTCTCCGGCGGCGTAGAGGCCGGGGATGGGGGCGCCGGATTCGTCGAGCACTTCGTGCGTCTCGTCGTCGGCGGTGAGGCCGCCGAGGGTGATGTGGGCGGCCCAGGTGGCGGGGGAGGCGAAGAACGGGGGCTCTTCAACCGAGCTTAGCTCGGTGTAGATGTAGCGGCCGAACTCGTCGTCGTCGCCCGAGGCCGCGTGGGCGTTGAACGCGTCGATGGTGGCCTTCAGCGTTGCGGGATCGCAGCCCATCTGCTCGGCCAGCCCTTCGATGGTGTCGGCCTTGAACAGCTGCTTCGTGCGCAGCAGCACCTCCTGACGCTCGGGCGAGGGGTAGTCGCTGCACTTGTTGTCGCAGACGAAGAAGCAATAGTTGTCGGTCTGCTGCATGAGCGCGTCGGCCAACGTGAAGCGGTCGGTGGTCTCGTCCGCGAAGCGCTTCCCTTCCTTGTTCACCACGGGGCTGTCGCCGAAGGCGCCCATGATGTCCTCGGCCGACAGGGTGATGGGGCTGTTGAACGGGAACAACATCTGGTTGCCCATGTCCTCCACGCCCGCGCCCAGCTCGACGGCCATGCGGATGCCGTCGCCGGTGTGGCCGTTGACGTTCGTGGTGGACAGCGGCCCGTCGGGGTAGTTCCACGAGGTGTTGTACTCCTTCAGCATGTCGGAGTTGCCGGCGAAGCCGCCCGAGGCGATGAGCACCTGCGGCGCGGACACCGTGTAGGCGGTGCCGTCCTCGCCGAGCGCCTTCACGCCCGCCACGGCGCCGTCCTCCACGATGAGCTCCTGCGCGGCGCAGGCCAGCATCACGTTCACGCCGAGGTCCTGCGTGCCCAGCACCTCGTCGAAGAAGTCGAAGTAGCCCTCGCCGCCTTCGCCCACCGTGGGGTTCGACCAGCGCGGATAGGTGTAGCCCGTGATGGCGTGCAGGGGCGTGGCCCACTCGAAGCCCAGGTCGGTCATCCAGTCGTTGAGGTTGGCGATGTTGTTCGCCGTGGGGCGGTACGCCTCGGGCGGAAGTCCCTCGCCGGAGGTGGCGGCGAAGTCAAGCGTGTAGAAGTCGAGCGAGTCGAACAGCTTCGTGGAGCCCGAGGCCTTGAACTCGTCGTACTGCGCGCGCACCTGCGCGATGAAGGCGGGGTCCGACGCCGCTGCCGTTTCGCTTGCCAGCACGTCTTCCACGTAGCGGTCGAATTCGGGCGTCATTGCGGGACGCGCCGCATCGGGGGCCGTGAGGTACTCCAGGTAGCCGCCCGACACGAGGCAGTTGCCGCCGATGTTCGAGTTCTTCTCGAGCACCACCACGCGCTTGCCGCCCTGTGCGGCCGCAATGGCGCCGCCCATGCCCGACGCGCCCGCGCCGATGACCACGACGTCGGCTTCGAGCTGCTCGACGGCTCCGGTGGGCTCCGTCGCGCCGACGCGCTTGAGGGCGCTCGCGCTGCCGCCCGCCTGCTCGACGCACGATGCCACCGCCTGCACGATGCCCATGCTGGTCAGCGTCGCGCCCGTGACGGTGTCCACGCCGAGGCCCTGCGCGCTCACGATGCGCGCGGGCATCTGCTCGAGCGCCGGGGCCGAGATGCGCTCGGTTTCGGCGCTGTACATCACGCGCACGCCCTCGATGGCCTGCTCTGAGAAGTCGGCCTCCACGACGATCTTGTCGAACTTGCCCTCGGCTTCGCCGGTGTACGTGCCGGCCTTATACGACGCCTCCTCGCCGGAGGCCTTCGGCGCGCACCCGGCCAAGCCGAACACGGCCACCTGCACGCCCGCCACCGCGGCCGCTCCTAAAAACGTCCTTCTGCTGATGCCCGTGCGGGCCCGGTTGTTTTCCATGGGTTCCTCTCGTTTCTCCCTTGCGCCCGAAACGCGTCGTTGCGGGCTGGTTCGCGTCGAAACCGTACCGAACGCGGCAAAAACCGGGTACACCCCAAAGGTGGGTTTCTGATATTTTCGCTGGTTACGCGCATATTGTGCGCGTTTGCACTATCATGGTCGGGCCGGGCTTTTCGCGCGGCATCTCAAACAGGAACATACAGGTGTAAGGTGGTTACCGTTATGACGAAGAAGGTGCTCGTTACCGAGAAGCTGGCCGACGCCGGCCTTGCGGTGCTTCGCGACAAGGGCTACGAGGTTGACGTCGTGTTGGAGCTGTCGCCCGAAGAGCTGATCGCGACCATTCCCGCCTACGACGCGCTCATCGTGCGTTCGGCGACGAAGGTGGACCGCGCGGTCATCGAAGCGGCGAAGAACCTGCGCATCATCGGCCGCGCCGGCGTGGGCGTGGACAACGTGGACGTGGAAGCCGCCACCGAATGCGGCGTCATCGTGTGCAACGCCCCCACGTCGAACATCGTGTCGGCCGCCGAGCACGCGCTGGGTCTCATGCTGGCCTGCGCGCGCAAGGTGCCGCAGGCGAACGCCTCCATGCACGAGGGGAAGTGGGAGCGCAGCAAGTTCACGGGCGTCGAGCTGTACGAGAAGACGCTGGCCATCTTCGGCCTCGGCCGCATCGGCGGGCTCGTGGCCGAGCGCGCACGCTCCTTCGGCATGAAGCTCATCGGCTACGACCCGTACTGCAGCCCCGAGCGCGCCGAGCAGCTGGGCGTCACGCTGTACGACGACGTGGACGCCATCGTGCCGCTCGCCGACTTCATCACCGTGCACCTGCCCAAGACGAAGGAAACCATCGGGATGTTCGGCCCCGACCAGTACGCGCGCATGAAGGACGGCGTGGTGCTGGTGAACGCCGCGCGCGGCGGCATCTACAACGTCGACTCGCTCGCCGACTTCCTGGCGGCCGGCAAGATCGGCGCCGTGGGCCTCGACGTGTACGAGAGCGAGCCGTGCCTGGCGAGCCCGCTGCACGAGTTCGACAACGCCATCCTCACGCCGCACCTCGGCGCGTCGACGAAGGAGGCGCAGCTGCGCGCCGGCGTGCAGACCGCCGAGTACGTGGCCGCCGGTCTCGAGGGCTCCATCGTGCCGACGGCCCTCAACATGGCGCCCGTGCCGCCCGAGGTGATGGACGCGGTGGGCCCGTACGTGCCCGCATGCCAGATGATGGGCAGCATGCTCGCGCAGATCGACGGCGAGATCCCGCAGTTCCTCAAGCTGACGGCCGCCGGCTCGCTGGCGAACGCCGACGTGTCCATCCTCGTGGCGGGCACGCTCAAGGGCCTGCTGTCGTACCAGAACACGGCCACGGTGACGCCGGTGAACGCCGATGCGGTGGCGAAGCGCCACGGCATCAAGGTCGACACGCTGTCGGCGCCGGACGCCGGCGGCTACGCGTCCACCGTGTCGGTGGTGGCGGACGGCACCGAGGTGGCCTGCACGCTGGCGGGCGAGGCGCAGGCCGCGCGCCTCGTGTCGCTGCTGGGCTACCAGCTGGACATCGCGCCGGCCAGCCAGTCGCTCGTGTTCGAGTACGTGGACGCGCCGGGCCGCGTGGGCACCATCGGCACCATCCTGGGCGAGGCGGGCATCAACATCACCACGATGCAGATCGGCACGAAGCCGGCCGAGCAGTGCGCGCTCGTGTACATGAACGTGGAGGGCGCGGTTGACGACGCCGTGCTGGCGAAGCTGCGCGCGGGCCTGGGAGACCTCAAGAACCTCTGGTACGTGAAGCTGTAGCCGGGCAGAAGCAGGAGCCATGTTCAGCCCGCTCATCGTCATCTACCTGTTCCTCGCGGGTGCCGGCTGCGGCGCGTTCGTCGCGGCCGTGTACCTGTCGTGGCGGGCGCGCACGGTGCCGGGGCTGGCGAAGCCGCTCGGGCGCATCGCGCTGCCGGCGCTCGTCGCGTCGTGCGGCATGGTGGCGGTGGGGGCGACGTGCCTCCTGCTCGACCTGGGGCGCCCTGAGCTGGCGCTCGAGGTGCTGCTGAACCCGGCGGGTTCGGTGCTGTCGGTGGGCGCGTGGGCGCTCGTGGCGTTCGTCGGCGCGGCCGTGCTGCTCATCGCGTGCAACACGAAGGCGCTGCGCCTCGGGCGCGGTGCCGTGCTGGCCGTGAAGACGGCGGGCTGCGCGAGCGCCGTCGTGGTGATGGTGTACTCGGGGCTGTTCCTGTCCACCATCTGGACGCTGCCGTTTCTGGGGTCGCCCCTCGTGCCCGTGCTGTTCGTGTGCTCGTCGCTGTCGTGCGGGGGCGGCGTGCTGCTCATCCTGCCGCTCGTGTGCGACGCGCCGTCGGGCGTGCTGTTCCGCGCCGTCGCGCGCGTCGATGCGGTGCTGCTCGTGCTCGAGGCCCTGGCGCTGACGGCGCTGCTTCTGCTGGCGATGACCGACCCGCTGTCGAGCGCGGCGGCCGCGCGCCTGGTGACGGGCGACTTGGCGCCCGTGTTCTGGAGCGCGCTCGCGGTGGCGGGTTTGGCGGCGCCGTTCGTGCTCGAGCTGGCCTTCTACCGCGCCGACGCGCGCACGAGCGCCTGCATCGGCATCCTGCTCCTGCTCGGCGGCTTCTTCCTGCGCTACTGCCTGTGCGTGGCCCCGTTCATGGAGCTTATCTCCTATCTATGAGCGTGCTCGATCGAATGCGCGATTCTCGCCACGATACGGCGTGCCGCGCGCTAAAATG
Organism: Eggerthella sinensis; assembly: GCF_003339815.1. Classification (GTDB taxonomy): domain Bacteria; phylum Actinomycetota; class Coriobacteriia; order Coriobacteriales; family Eggerthellaceae; genus Eggerthella; species Eggerthella sinensis. The sequence continues at coordinate 92,386 of NZ_PPTT01000014.1, read as the reverse complement.
TATACGGTCGTAGTTGGCTACGGATATAAGATAATGAGCGCCGGGATGGGAACTCGCGCCGAGGAAGCAACCATATGGAGAATTTCAGCATAGACGAACGCAGCGGCGTGCCCATCTGGGTGCAGCTGCGCAATCGCCTCGTCTTCCTTATTCAGACGGGCCAGTACCAGCCGGGCGATCAGCTTCCCACCGTGCACGAGATGGCCGTCAACCTCAACATCAACTACAACACCGTGAACAAGGTGTACCGCAGCATGGAAACCGCCGGCCTCATCATGTCGAAGCGCGGACGCGGCACGTTCGTGGCCGAAAACCCGGCGTTCGACGATGAGGATTCCGTCGAATCCACCGTCGATGCTATGATGAGCGACTTCATTCGCCAATGCGAGGAGCTGGGCATGACGCGCGAGGAGATCGCGGGGCGCTTCCAGGATAAAATCTCCCAGATGGGATAGGAGCGAGGTATGATCAAGTTCGGCAAACGCGGCAACGATCGATCGAACGACGTGCTCTCCGGCGGGGAAGAGACCGCCTCCGGACGGCGAAAAGCGTCGCGCCGCGGTGCGTTCGTGCTGGCCATCACGCTGTTTCTCATCGGGTTCGCCGTGGTGGTGGGCGTCACCTACCCCTTCCGCTCTGCGTTCACCGTGGGGCTGGGCGTGCTGGCGGGCCTCGGCTTGGCAAGCAGCGTGCACATCGCCTACGAGTGGGAGCGCGCCGTCGTGCTGCGCTTCGGGCGCTTCCGCCGGTTGGCTGGACCGGGCCTGTACGTCACCGTGCCCGTGGTCGATTCGGTGACCATCGTCATCGACCAGCGCATCTCGTCCATCGCGTGCTCGGCCGAGCAGGTGCTCACGGCCGACCTCGTGCCGGTGGACCTCGACGCCGTCGTGTTCTGGATGGTGTGGGACCCGAAGAAGGCGTGCCTGGCGGTGGAGGACTACGAGCACTCCGCATCGCTCGTGGCGCAGACCGCGCTGCGCGACGCCATCGGCCAGGTGGAGATCGCCGAGCTGTCCATGCAGCGCGCGCACATCGACAAGCAGCTGAAGAAGAACATCGAAGAGAAGACCGAGCAGTGGGGCGTCACCATCATCGACGTGGAAATCCGCGACATCCGCATGCCCCAGGAGCTGCAGAAGGCCATGTCGGCCGAAGCGCAGGCGCAGCAGGAGCGCAACGCCCGCGTGGTGCTGGCCGAGGTGGAGAAGGACATCTCCGACATGTTCATCGCGGCCGCCCACGCCTACCGCGAGGACGATCTCGCGCTGCAGCTGCGCATGATGAGCCTCGTGAACGAAAGCGTGAAGGAGGGCGGCAACATGGTGGTCGTGCCGAGCCCCTACGCGCAAGGCTTCACCGGCGACATCGCCTCCGCGCTGCGCAAAGGGAAGTAGGGGCCGAAAGGGGAGCGTCCCCGAACAAATGTTTCACGTGAAACATCGGGGGTGCGGGACGTCCCTCCGAACACATTCGTCAACAGATCATACTTAGTTCCTGACGTGGGTATACGATGCCCTTGACGCAGGATTCTCGTAAGCGAAAGGCCGCGGCGTCATCCGACGTGCGCGGCCTTCGTCGCTCTTCCGCTACCGTTTACCGCAGCTTGTGTTTATTCTTTGTTTGTATATATTCAATTTCCTATTTAACTATATTACTATGCAAATCAGTTAATAACGGTCGAGGAAACGGTCATGCGAGTCACTGAGAAAGGGGATGCAATGGCCATAGACGAGGCGAACGTAACGCGACGCGGATTCATCAAGGGAACCGCGGCCGCGGGAGCCGGCCTGGCGCTGTTCGGCGCTGCCGGTGCGATGGCGACATCCGAAGAATGGTTGGTGCCGGCCCATGCGGATTCGGGCGAGGAGTACACGGCGTACACGTACCACCAGTCGCACTGCGGCGGCATGTGCCCGCTCGCGTGCACGGTGCGCGACGGCCGCATGGTGTCGGTGCAGCCGAACAACTGCTGCGACGACCGGTACGAGACCATCTGCGTGAAGGGCATCTCCGAGGTCCAGCACATCTACGGCGACCACCGCGTGCAGACCCCTCTCAAGCGGACGGGCGAGCGCGGCGCGGGCGAGTTCACGCCCATCTCCTGGGACGAAGCGCTCGACGAGGTGTGCGACACCCTCAAAGAGCTCCAGGCCAAGCACGGCAAGGACTGCGTGGTCATCTCCTCGGGCGCCGAGGCCAACTTCCCCTGGCTCGCCGCCACGCTCGGCGCGCAGGTCGACGGCAGCTCGGGCATCGACGTGGGCATCGGCAACGGCCTGGACCCCGCCATCGGCTTCGGCGGCGGCTACGCCATGGCCACCTGCGAAGCGCGCGACTGGGTGAACTCCAACCTCGTGCTCAACGTGGGCAGCAACTTCCTCGAATCGAGCCTGCCCAACGTGCGCCTGTTCTTCGAGGCGAAGGAGTCCGGCACCCGCATGGTGACGGTGGACCCGCACTTCTCCACGACGGCCGGCAAGTCCGACCAGTGGGTGCCCATCACGCCGGGCACCGATGCGGCCTTCTTCCTGGGCATGGCCAGCGTCATCCTCGACGAGCAGCTCTACGACGAGGACTTCGTGCTGAACCACACCTCGCTGCCGTTCCTCGTGGACGCCTCCACCGGCAAGCTGCTGCGCGACCATGCCGAAGACCCGGCGGCCGAAGAGCCCGAGACGGGCGAGCAGAACCCCTTCTTCGTGTGGGACGCGGCCGCAGGCGCGAAGGCGCCGCACACCGACGCCACGGTCACGCCGGCGCTCGAGGGCACCTTCACCGTTGACGGCACGCAGTGCACTACCGTGTTCTCCCTGCTCAAGAAGAAGCAGGCCTCCTACACCGCCGAATGGGCCGAAGGCGTGTCCGGCGTTCCCGCCGACACCATCCGCGAGCTCGCCCGCGAATACGCCGAAGGCCCCGCGTGCCTGGCGCTCGGGTGGGGCGGCAACGACAAGATGGGCAACGCCGACATCGCCGGCCATGCCGCCGCCACGCTCGTGGCCCTCACGGGCAACGTGGGCAAGGTGGGCGCCGGCGTGGGCGTGTTCGTCGGCGGCAGCTACAACGGCCATGCCGGCGCGCTCGGCGCGTGGGAGCTGCCCGAGGAGATGGCGGCCGGCACGCTCGAGATGCCGCTGTACGACGCCCGCGAGGGCAACGCGAAGGTGCGCGCCTGCGTGTTCTGCGGCGACGTGCTGCAGCAGCATATTGGCAACATGAACAAGACCGCCGATTTCGCGCGCGGCCTCGACTTCATCGTCACCATCGACCCGTACTTCACCGAGGGCGCCAAGTGGGCCGACATCATCCTGCCCGCCTGCACGCGCTTCGAGAACGACACCGAGGTGGGCAACGTCAAGGTGGGCTACAGCAACATCGTGCTGCAGAACAAGATCATCGACCCGCTGTTCGAGGCCCGCACCGACTTCTGGATCGGCAAGGAGATCGCGAAGCGCTTCGGCGTGGACCAGTACCTGCCGAAGACCTCTGACGAGTGGGTGGCGAAGGTGCTGTCCTCCTCCGAGGACCCCTACGTCTCGTCGCTCACCATCGACAAGATCAACGAAAAGCAGGGCGTGTACCCGCTCGAGGGCATCGAGGAGCCGCGCCGCGAGTTCATGGACCGCGTGTTCGCCACCACCTCCACCCGCATGGACGTGTACTACGACGGCCTGGTGGCCTACGACCAGGCGCTGCCCACCTACGAGCCGCCGCTCGAGGCGCACGCCGACAGCGAGCTGGCGGGGAAGTACCCCCTGCAGCTGGCCAACGTGCGCACGCGCTACCGCATCCACAACCAGTTCAACGACGCGAAGTGGCTGCAGCAGTTCGCCGAGCCGCGCATCGAGCTCAACCCGGTGGAGATGGAGACGCGCGGGCTTGCCACGGGCGACGCCGTCGAGGTGTTCAACGACCGCGGCTCCTACCAGTGCCGCGTGAAGGCCAACGAGTCCATCCGCCCCGGCAGCGCGCGCATGTTCGAAGGCCAGACGGCCGACTACCTCATCGAGGGCAACGTGCAGAACGTGACGAACGACGGGTACGTAGAGCGCGGCGCCGAGCTGATGTGCGGCCCGGTCATCCCGTTCTCCGACACCCTCGTCGAGATCAAGAAAGCGTAGGTGAGCAACCATGACGAAGCTTGGCATCGCCATCAACCTCGAGCGTTGCGTTGGGTGCAACACCTGCGCCAACGCCTGCAAGATGCAGAACAACATCCCCATGAACATGCTGTACATCCGCGTGGAGACCGACGGCGTGGACACGGTGGACGGCGCGCAGGGAACCTACCCGAACCTCAGCCGCACGTACATCCCCGTGGCCTGCCAGCACTGCGAGAACCCCGCGTGCCTCAAGGTGTGCCCGGTGGGCGCCACGTACAAGGACGATAAGGGCCGCGTCGAGATCCACTACGACAAGTGCATCGGCTGCCGCATCTGCATGGCCGCGTGCCCGTACAACGCCCGCGTGTTCAACTGGAACGAGCCCGAGCGCGACCCCAACTGGAACTACGGCGACAAAGACGTGCCGGTGCGCCCGAAGGGCGTCGCCGAGAAGTGCACGCTGTGCAAGGAGCGCACCGACCGCGGCGACATCCCCATGTGCGTGCGCGTGTGTCCCGGCCGCGCCCGCGTGTTCGGCGACCTGGACGATCCCGATTCCGAGATCTCGAAGGTCGTGCGCGAGAACAAGGCCCATCAGCTGCTCGAGGAGTTCGGCACCCGCCCGCAGCTCCGCTACTACAACGACTAGGGGGTAGGAATGCAAACGAAACGAATCTCCCGGCCGGTGATGATCGTCTTGGCCGTCATCGCCGCCTTCGGAGCCGCTGCCTGGATCTACCAGACCATGTTCGGCCTGGGCGTGACCGGCATGAACAACGGCACCTCCTGGGGCCTGTACATCGCCTCGTTCATGTTCTTCGTGGGACTCTCCGCCGGCGGCCTCATCGTGGCCTCCTCGGCGTCGATCTTCCACGTGACCGAGTTCAAGAAGGTGGCGCTGCCGGCCGTGTGCGTGTCCACGGTGTGCATCTGCTGCGCGGGCCTGCTGGTCATCCTCGACCTCGGCGGCGTGGCGCGCCTGTTCAACCTCATCCTGTCGCCGAACCTCATCTCGCCTTTGTTCTGGGATATCTGCGTCATCACGTTGTACCTCGTCATCAACCTGATCTACCTGTACTTCATGACCTCGAAGAAGGCCGACAAGTCCAAGATCGCCATCGTGTCGCGCTTCGCCCTGCCCATCGCCATCCTCGTGCACACGGTGACGGCGTGGATCTTCGCCCTGCAGATCGCCCGCGAGGGCTGGCACAGCGCCATCATGGGCCCGCTGTTCGTCGCGTCCGCCATGGACTCCGGCCTGGCGCTGCTGCTCATCGCGCTCGTGTGGCTCAACAAGCGCGGCATCTTCGAAACGTCGAAGAAGCTGTTGGCCATGCTGGCGGGACTGTTGGCCACCTGCATCGCCGTCGACGGCTACATGGTGGGCTGCGAGCTTCTGACCACCGCGTATCCCGGCACGGAGGGCGGTTGGAACGTGCTGTCCCAGATGTTCTTCGGCGCCACCGCCCCGTACTTCTGGATCGAGATCATCGTGGGCGTGCTCATCCCGTTCACCATCCTCGTGTTCGCCAAGAACCGCCAGAAGACCGGTCTCATCGTGTTCTCCTCGGCGTGCGTCGTGGTGGGCGTGTTCTGCAAGCGCGTGTGGCTGCTGTTCACCTCGTTCATCACGCCGAACACCTACGGTGCCCCCGGTCTCATCGACGGTACGTCGGCGAGCGCCACAGGGATGGACGTGTGGGCTGTGACCAGCTGGTACGCGCCTTCCTGGGTGGAGATCGCCGTGCTGTGCGGCGTCATCGCCCTCGGCGCGCTGGCCTTCCTCGTCCTCACCGAGCGCTTCATCATGAAGGCCTCGCCGAACGACCTGCTCGTCGCCGATGGCGACCACGGCGCGACGGGCGCCGACGCGAAAGCGAGCTCACCCTCCTGCTAGCGCGTGCGACCTCCTCTTCAGCACGTCGTCGGCATCGGGCCCGGCAAGCGCTCCCTGCGCTTGCCGGGCTTCTTTTTCGCGCGCCGGGAGACAATCCGAAGCGATACGCCTGGCATATTTGCTATGATAGTCAAACTATATAGTGGGTCGAGAAGGAAGGAACACGCACATGACTCGCAAGATTGACATCTTCGACACGACGCTCCGCGACGGCGAACAGTCGCCGGGCGCCTCCATGAACACCGAGGAGAAGCTGGTCGTGGCGCGTCAACTTCTGCGACTCAACGTCGACGTCATCGAGGCGGGCTTCCCCATCTCGAGCCCCGGCGACTTCGAGTCCGTCCGCCGCATCGCCGAGCTCGCGGGCGACCAGGCCACGGTGTGCGGCCTCACGCGCGCGGTGGAGAAGGACATCGACGCGGCGGCCGACGCGCTCAAGTACGCCAAGCGCCCGCGCATCCACACGGGCATCGGCGTGAGCCCGAGCCACATGCGCGACAAGCTGCGCATCACCGAGGACGAGTGCGTCGAGCGCGCGGTGAAGGCCGTGTCCTACGCCAAGAAATTCGTCGAGGACGTGCAGTTCTACGCCGAGGACGCGGGCCGCTCCGACTACGCCTTCCTCGCGCGCGTCATCGAAGCCGTCATCAAGGCCGGCGCCACCGTGGTGAACATCCCCGACACCACGGGCTACTCGCTGCCCGAGGAGTTCGGCTGCCGCATCAAGTACCTCATGGACCACGTGGACGGCATCGAGCGTGCCACCGTGTCGGTGCACTGCCACAACGACCTCGGCATGGCCACGGCGCTGTCGCTGGCCGGCGTGAGATGCGGCGCCACGCAGGTGGAATGCACCATCAACGGCTTGGGCGAGCGCGCGGGCAACACGGCCATGGAAGAAGTGGTCATGGGCATCCGCATGCACGGCGACGAGCTGGACGCCCACACCGATATCAACGCGCGCGAGTTCATCAAGGCGAGCCGCCTCGTGTCGTCCATCACGGGCATGAACGTGCAGGCCAACAAGGCCATCGTGGGCGCGAACGCCTTCGCGCACTCCTCCGGCATCCACCAGGACGGCGTGCTCAAGAAGCGCGACACCTACGAGATCATCGACCCGGCCGACGTGGGCGCGGGCACCAGCCAGATCGTGCTCACGGCGCGCTCGGGCCATGCGGCCCTGAAGCACCGCCTCGACGAGCTGGGCTACGAGCTTGAGGGCGAGGCGCTCGATCAGGTGTACGAGGCGTTCCTCAACCTGGCCGACAAGAAGAAGGAAGTGTACGACGAGGATCTGGAAAGCCTCGTGAACGAGCGCGAACGCAACGAGAGCGCGCTGTACACGCTCGAGGGCGTGCAGATCAGCTGCGGCTTCCCGCTCACGCCGACGGCCACCGTCACGCTGCGCAACCAGGCCGACCAGGTGGTCACCGCCTGCGAGTACGGCGCGGGCCCCATCGACGCCATGTGCAAGGCCGTGAACAAGATCGTGCAGGTGGACAACGACCTCACCGAGTTCTCGGTGCAGTCCGTCACGCGCGGCATCGACGCGCTGGGCGAGGTCACCATCCGCGTGACCGACCCGTCGGGCGACGCCTACACGGGCCGCGGCGCCGACGGCGACATCGTCGTGTCGTCCACGAAAGCCTACCTCAACGCGCTCAACCGCCTGCTCAACGACAAGCAGGAGCAGCGCCGCTAGGGCGACCCGCGGCGCGACGACGCGCCGACCTGCGGCCGCATCGCTGCGGCACGCAAAGCACTGCGCACGTCTCGAGGGCGCGCGGCGATCATGCGCCGCGCGCCCTTTTCAGCGCGGCTTCCAGACGAAGGCGCGGGCGAAGGCGATGAAGCTCTCGAGCGCGCGGGTTTTGAAGGCGCTCGTCTTGTACACGAGGTTGATGGCGTGGAAGGCGTCGTCGACGCCGGCGAGCGGCTTGACCGCGATGTCGGCGAACGGGGCGAGGCCGATGGTGTCGAGCGCGAGGCCGACGGCGCCCTGCGTGCTTTCCACCATGCTGGCCAGGGTGATCTCGTCGTGGTAGAAGGGCCCGGCGAGCGCGATGCCGTGGCGCTCGAGCAGGCGCGCCACCTCGCATCCGACGGGCGTCTGCGGCGGGTAGGACAGCAGCCGCTCGGCGGCGTGCACGTCGTCGAAGGTGACCTCGTCAGCTGCGGCAAGCGGGTGGCGGCGGTGCATGATGGCCACGAGCCGCTGCTCGAACACGGGCACGAACGTGAGCTTCGGCTTGCCGGGCACGTGCGCCGCGAACACCACCTCGTAGCGGTCGCGCTCGAGGTCCTCGACGAGGGGCAGCGTGAGCCCCTGGGAGACGTTCGTGGTGACGGCCGTTCCGCAGGCGGCGCGGTAGGCGCTCATGAGCGCGGGCAGGTAGTCGCCCTGGATGCTGTAGACGGTGCCGATCTCGATGGTGCCGGACAGGGAGCCGGCGTGCTCGTGCGCGATGGCCACGCCCTTGTCGAGCAGCTGGAGCGCCTGGCTCGCGTAGGCGTAGAACTCCTCGCCGTAGCGCGTGAGCCGCACGGCGCGGTTCTCGCGCTCGAACAGGGGGATGCCCAGCTCGCGCTCGAGCTGGGAGATGGAGTTCGACAGCGTGGGCTGCGAGATGAACAGCTCCTTCGCCGCACGCGTGTAGTGCTGCACCTCGGCCAGCTTCTTGAAGTAGCGCACCTGTGAGAGATTCATGGTCGGCCCCCGTTTCGCGTTCGAGGCCAGTGTAGCTCACGAGCGCCCCTGCGCGGCCGGTCAACCTCGCGCATCTAGGGGGTGCGCGAGGAAACGGCCGCGGCGCAGCGGTTTCCCCGCACGGGGAGGGCTAGGCGAACGTGTAGTCGAGGGCGCCGCCGCGGGCTTCGGCCTCGCGGGCGATGGTGATGCGCTGCACGCAGGGCGCGCCTTCCTCGAGCCACATGGCGCGGCAGTCGCGGTATAGGCGCTCGACGGGGCCGTAGGGGCAGTCCTCGAAGTAGCCGTCGCCGCCGAATATCTCCAGCATCTCGTCGGACACGAGCTTCACCGTGTCGATGGAGAACAGCTTGCAGATGGCGGCCTTCTCGGTGATCTGCGGGTTGTGCGGGTCGCGGTCGAAGTCGCGCGCGAAATCGTACACGGCGCAGCGCAGCACGTGCACCATCTTCTGCATGTCGGCGATCTTCGCCTTGATCATCTGACGCGCGGCGATGGGCTTGCCGAAGGTCACGCGGTCCTGCGCGCGCTTGAGGGAGATTTCCAACATGCGCTGCGCCATGCCGAGGTTCGACATGGCGATGTGGACGCGCGACACCGACAGCGAGTGGATGGCCACCTCCATGCCCTGGCCTTCCTCGCCGAGCAGGTAGAGCGGGTCGAGCCTGACGTCGGTGAACCTAAGCGCGGCATGGCCCGCGCCGCGGCAGCCCATCATATGGGGCATGGGCACCACTTCGAAGCCGGGAGCGTCGTTGGGCACGAAGAACGCCGAGAGACGGCTGTCCTTGTCGCTCGCGGGGTCGGTGACGGCGATGACGTAGGTGAAGTCCGAGCAGTCGGTGTGCGAGATGAGCCACTTCTCGCCGTTGAGCAGGTAGGTGCCGTCGGGCTGCTTGAGGGCGGTGGCGTGGATGTCGGCGCCCGTGCCGCCCGTCTGCTCGGTGATGGCGAAGTTGCAGTACACGCCCTTGTCCTGGAAGCGCTGCATGTGGCGCGCCTTGAGCTCGGGCTTGCCGTAGTCGTCGAGGATGCGCCAGTTCATGTCGGCCGCGTGATGCAGGTGCATGCGCATGCCGCCGGGGCCGCGCGAGAACTCCTCCTGCACGCGCAGGATCTCGAGCTCGCTGAGGTTCCAGCCGCCGTAGCAGGCGGGCAGGTAGAAGCGGTAGAGGTCGTTCTCGCGCGCCAGCTCGTAGAACTCGTCGGGGAAGGCGTTGGTCACCTCCACCTCCTTCTGCAGCTCCTCGAAGGGGCCTTCGACAAGCGCGCGGATCTGCGCGAGGTAGGCTTCGAACTGTTCGTCGGTGATGGTGGCGTTCGGGTTCATCTCATCCTCCTGATGTCTGCGTCTCGAGCGGCGCCGCGCCGCCTGCTTCCAGTATGGCGCGCGGCGGCGCATCCCTCCAATTCAAGGTGGCCGCGAATTGGCGGCGTATCCATTTGGAAAAGGAATACCAGCCTCGGAGCGCTTTTCTATGGTCGCGCGGCCCGTGCGCGGGGCATTCATTGGTCAAACCCGCACCTTCTGATGGCCGAGCGCATTCGAAGGCCAGAATAACAGCAGGTCAAACACCATAGAGCGGCGAGCGCCCGCGTCGTTATCCACATGAGCAAGAATCATTCATTGAAACCTTCAATGGAATGCGCGAAGGGTGGCAAGAGGGCGATTTCTGTCCGTGTTCGGCGCGGGCGGCGGCCTGTAGCCTGTGTCCCATGCGATCCCGGATGCTCAGGGTCACCGGGACGAACCGTATCTGAGGAGGAACAACATGAGTGTGTACCAGGAGAAGTACTGCGTCCCCGAGTTCACGTACGACAACTACGAGAAGATCACCGTCGAGAAGGACGGCCCCGTCTACATCGTCTCGTTCAACGACCCCGGCAACCTCAACGCCATGTCCTACGCGCAGATGGCCGAGTTCAACGAGTTCCTCATCAAGGTGCGCATGGACCACGAGTGCCGCGTCATCGTGCTGACGGGCGAGGGCCGCGCCTTCTGCGCCGGCTTCAACCTGAACGACCTGGCCATGGAGCATCCCGACGACATGGGCGACGTGCAGACGATGTACTACCTCATGCAGCGCATCTGCTCCGACCAGGTGGTGTACATGCACCGCTGCGAGCAGCCCATCATCGGTGCCCTCAAGGGCTACGCCGTGGGCGGCGGCATGTCGTTGTCCTGCGCCTGCGACATGCGCATCCTGGGCGAGTCGTTCAAGATGAACGCCGGCTACCTGGCCATCGGCTACACCGGCACCGACATGTCCGGCTCGTTCTACCTGCCGAAGATCGTCGGCTACGAGCGCGCCTTCCGCATCATGTCCTCGCCGGACCGCTGGGATGCCGAAACGCTGCACAGCTGGGGCTTCGGCCTCGAAGTGGTGCCCGACGACGAGGTGGTGGCGAAGGCCGTCGAGCTCGCGCACCACATGTGCGACACCACGGCTCCCATGGCGCTGCGCCTCACGAAGGAGTCCATCCATGCGGCCGTCGACGGCACGAGCTTCGAGACGCAGGTCAAGATGGAGAACCGCAACCAGGTGCTTGGCGCCGTGTCTCAGGACGGCGTGATCGGCCGCGCGAAGATGAACCCGCGCAACAAGCAGGACGTCAAGGACAATCCTGAGAAGTACCAGTTCAAGAACCTCTAATCTCCGCCGCGCCTCGGCGCTGGCACCCCACCCTGCGAACCCGGACGCCGCTCAACGTCCGGGTTCGTTCCACCCATTTCAAGAGGGGGTTGTATGGCTACTCAAGCACGCGAGAAACTCTCGTCGCGTCATCTGCTCGTCGTTCTCACCGGCATCATGATCACGTTCGGATGTTCGGCGCTCTGCTTTTCAACCTGGGGATTGTTCCAACCGGTCGTGTCGGAGGCCCTCGGCATCCCCACGACCTCGTTCGCGCTGTACGTGACCATCATGTACCTCACCATGACCGTCGCCTCGCCCTTCGCCGGCAAGCTGCTGCAGAAGGTGGACGTGCGCATCATCTTGAGCGCATCGGCCTGCAGCGTGGCCGCTGCGTTCGCGCTGATGGGCTTCTCGACCAATATCTACCTGTTCTACGTGGCCGGCGTGCTGCTGGGCCTCGGCGAGATATCCATCCTGTGGCTGGCCATTCCCGTGCTGGTCAACAACTGGTTCTACGAGCGGGCCGGGTTCTTCATCGGCCTGTGCATGGCCTTCACCGGCATCGGCGGGGCGCTGTGGTCCATGGTGTTCACCGCGCTCAAGTCCGGCGGCATGGACTTCCATCAGATCTACCTCATCTGGGCGGTCATCGCGCTGGTCACCTCGCTGCCGTTCACGCTGTTCTGCGTGCGCACGCGCCCGTCCGACTGCGGCCTGGCGCCCTACGGCGCCACGGTGTCCGAGGGCAAGGAGGCGCCGAAGCCGCAGGGGTTGTCCGCGTCGCTCGCCATGAAGTCGTCGGCGTTCTACCTCGTGTGCATCTGCGCGGGCATCATCAACATCGCGAACCTCATCGCCATGCAGTTCCCCACGTACACGAAGTCGCTCACGGGCGTGGCCTTCGATGTGCTCGTGGTGGGCGGCATCATGTCCACCGTCATGATGGTGGGGCAGGCGCTGTTCAAGATCATCCTGGGCGCGGCCGTGGACAAGAGCGTCAAGGGCGCCTTGTGGTTCGCGTTCGCGGCCGGCGTGGTGGGCATCTTCCTGTGCTGGTTCGGCTTCGCCTCGGAATTCATGCTGTACGGCGGCGCGTTCATCTTCGGCGCGTTCTACGCCACGGCGGTGGTGCTCGTGCCGGCGCTCACGCGCTCCATCTTCGGCACGCGCGAGTACCCGGTGATCTACTCGCGCATCTCCACCGTGTTCAACCTCATCGGCGCGTTCGCCTCGATGATCTGGGCGTGGGTGGGCTCGTCGTACGGGTTCGACACCGTGTTCGTGGTGGGGCTCGTCATGCTCGTGGTGGTGCTGGTCACCGGCCTGGCGGCCATCTCCATCGGCAAGCGAAAACTGCGGGCGCTGTGGGAATAGGCGTTTGGAGGGGCGCGCACGATGCGCGCCCTTTTTGCAGCGCAACAGAACGCTCAGGCTGGCCGTGGCGTCGTCCGCGATAAGGGCCTAGGATAGGGACAAGGGCCGAACGTCGGCATCGCGGCGGCAGATGAGGAGGCATCCATGAACAACTCTTCTTCGCTTTCCCTTTCGCAGCTGTACAACTTCAAGAAGCTGGCGGAGACGCAGCACATGACCCGCGCGGCGAAAGAGCTCTATATCACCCAGCCCACGCTCAGCCTGTCCATCAAGGCGCTCGAGCACGAGCTGGGCGTGCCCCTGTTCTTCCGCGACGGGCGCCAGATCAAGCTCACGAAGCACGGGCGCGACTTCTACGCCGACGTCGCCGGGGTGCTCGGCGAGCTCGACCGTTCCATCGCGTCGGTGCGCGCGCAGGGCACGGTGAACTGCGGCTCGCTCAGCATCGGCACCATCCCCACCATCCAGCACGACTTCCTTCCCGCGCTGCTGCAGCAGTTCTGGCAGGAGTACGGCTACGAGGTGAAGATGGGGTTCTCCGTGGAGTTCACGCTGCCGCTCATCCGCTCGCTCAAGGCGCAGGAGTTCGACCTCATCTTCGCGTCGAAGGCCGAAAACGAGCCGAACCTGTGCTTCGTGCCCATGCTGTCGAAGCGCCTCGTGCTGGTGGTGCACGAGGACAGCCCCTTCGCCGCGCGCGACAGCGTGTCGCTGTCCGAGCTTGCGGGCGTGCCGTTCGCCAGCTACGCGCCGGGCACGCCGCTCGGGTTGGAGGTGAGGCGGCTGTTCGAGGGGCACGGCATCCAGCCCACCATCGTGTACGACGACGAGTTCATGCTGACGAGCGTCGTCGTGGCCAACCACGCCATGCCGGGCGTCATGCTGGACACGTTCGCCATCGAGCGGTTCGACCACGTGAAAAAGCTCGAACTCGTCGACGTGCCCGACGATCTGCACATCATCTACCTCGCCTACGACAAGCGCATCTACCGCAGCCAGGTGGTGGAGAGCTTCATCGAGACGGCCACGCGCTTCTCGTCCATCGCCTCGGCGTCCGAGCCCGCCGCGACGGAGCCTGCCGCGTCCGACGAGGCGGAGCGCACGTTCGCCGTGCCTGCCTGATCATTCCTCGCGCGGCTTGGCGTTGGGAGGCAGCTCGCAGAGGAAGCGCAGGCCGGCTCCGTCGGCGCGCAGCACGTACAGCTTGAAGCCGCGCTTGCAGCGCGCCACGCACCACTCGCAGGGATCGAGGTCGCAGTAGCAGTAGGCGTCCTCGTCGGCGAGGAAGAACGTGACGGTGCGGCCGCGCGGCGCGTCCGCCACTTGCAGGCCGGTGAACGTCTTGAGCACCGCGAGCGTCGGCGCGGGCGTTTCGGGCGCCCAGGAAAGCGTGAGCCTGTTCGCGTCCATGCCGCCGGTGAAGGCGTAGGAGAACCCCTCGTCGGCGGCGCACGCGGCGCGAAACGCCACGGGCTGCAGCAGGTCGGGGGAGCAGGAAGCGCACGAAGCGCACGAGGCGCAGGCGGGCTCGGCGTAGGGGGAGCGCACGATGGTCGAGCGCCACAGGTCGGTGTCGACGGAGGCCGCCGCGGCTCCCACTGCCACGAGGACGCGCCCGCAGCGGGCGCATCGGTACACGGGCACGTCCGCCTCGTCCACCCGAGGCTTCCAGGTGGCGCGCGTGCGCGTGGGCGAGAGCCGTTGGGGTGCGCACGCGCGCGAGGAGGATGTCGAAGGAACGGTCATGCAGCCGAGACGCTAGTCGCGGTACGCCATCTGGCCGCCGTGCTTGATGCAGTCGCGCGCGATGGTGATGCGTTGCACCGTGGGCGCGCCCTCTTCGAGCCACATGGCGCGGCAGTCGCGGTAGAGGCGCTCGACGGGGCCGAAGGGGTTGTCCTCGAAGTAGCCGTCGCCGCCGAAGATCTCCAGCATCTCGTCGGACACGAGACGCGTCGTGTCGATGGAGAACAGCTTGCAGCACGCCGCCTTCTCGGCGATGTAGGCGCCGTTGGGCTCGGCCATGTAGTCCTTGCAGAAGTCGTACACCATCGTGCGCAGCGCGTGGATGTACATCTGCATGTTCGCGATCTTCATCTTGATGGCCTGGCGCGAGATGATGGGCTTGCCGAACGTGATGCGGTCGTTGGCGCGCGCGAGGGAGATTTCCAGCATGCGCTGCGCCATGCCGAGGTTCGACGCGGCGATGTGCACGCGCGACACGGCCAGCGAGTGCATGGCGATCTCCATGCCCTGGCCTTCCTCGCCGAGCAGGTACTTCTTGTCAACCTTCATGTTGGTGAACTTGAGGCCCGTGTGGCCGGCGCCGCGGCAGCCCATCATGTGGGGCATGGGCGTGACCTCGTAGCCCGGGGTGTCCACCGGCACGTAGAACGTGGACAGGCGATGGTCGGGGTCGGCGGCGGGGTCGGTGACGGCGTGGATGTAGGAGTGGGTGTTCATGTCGGTGAACGAGATGAGCCACTTCTCGCCGTTGAGGATGTAGTCGCCGTTCTCGTCCTTCACGGCCGTGGTGTGGAGGTCGGCGCCCGTGCCGCCCGTGGCCTCGGTGAGGCACCAGGCCGAGAAGATGGACTTGTCCTGGAACTTCGGCATGAGCTCGGCCTTGAGCTCCTCGGAGCCGTAGTCGTAGAGCGGGCGCCAGTTGAGATCCTGGGCGAAGTGCATGTGCATGCGCATGCCGCCGGGGCCGCGGGAGAACTCCTCCTGGCACTTGAGCGTCTCGAGCTCGTTGAGCCCCCAGCCGCCGTACTCCTCCGGCAGCGACATGCGGTAGATGTTGTGCTCGTTGCACTGGTCGTAGAACTCCTGCGGGAACTTGTTCGTCACCTCGATGTCGGCTTGCATCTCCTCGCAGGGCCCCTCGACGAAGGCGCGCAGTGCTTTGAGGTGCGCATCGAATTCCTCTGGCGTGAGCTTACCCATGGTTCCTCCTCTGCTTCGAGCGCCGCGGTACTGCGGCGCGGTCTACCTGCCGTCCATTGTCCGTGCCCGCGTGCGCGCCCGTCCAATTGAAAAGGCGCGCCCTTTCGATTGAAACGTTTTATGCAACGGTCTCATGCGCGCGAGTTCGCTCGTGCGACCTGGCGATATAGGTTGCGCGAGCACCTTTCATTGGCAATGCCAATGAAAGCGCCCTCCTCGGCGGGGCGCGGGTGGGGTATCGTTGGGGAAGGGTTCGAGCGCGCGATGCGCGCAGGTTCGAAAGGAGCGACTCATGGGCAATCCCTCGTTCGCGCGGCTGCGCGTGCTCGATTTGTCGCGGTACCTGCCCGGCGGCTACGCCACGCAGGTGCTCGCCGATTTAGGGGCCGACGTCATCAAGGTGGAGGACACGGGGCTCGGCGACTTCTGCCGCCACGAGCATCCGCAGCGCGGCGGCATGAGCTACTACATCGAGGCGCTCGGGCGCAACAAGCGCTCGGTGGCGCTCGACTTGAAGGACGCCGACGCGCACGCGGCGTTCATGAAGCTCGTGAAGGGCGCCGACGTGGTGGTGGAAAGCTTCCGCCCCGGCGTCACGAAGAAGCTCGGCATCGACTACGCGGCTGTGCGCGCCGTCAACCCGCGCATCGTGTACTGCTCGTTCTCGGGCTACGGCCAGGACGACCCGCGCAGCCAGCTGCCGCTGCACGATTTGAACATGCAGGCGCAGAGCGGCTACCTCTCGCTCAACGGCGGCGTGAAGGCGCCGCTGCACCTGTGCGACCTCGCCAGCTCCATGGTGGCGGCGCAGAGCATGCTCGCGGCGCTGTACGACCGCGAGATATCGGGGGAGGGGCGCTTCATCGACGTGTCGATGTTCGACTCGTTCGTGTGGTGGAACTCGCTCATCGACACGCGGTGGGGCTTCCAGGACGAATCGATCAGCGAGGACACCATCGCGTTTCCCGAGCGCTGCTGCTTCTACAACATCTACGAGACGTCCGACGGCGGCCGCTTGGCGTTCGGGCTCATCGAGGACAAGTTCTGGGCGTCGTTCTGCGAGGACGCGGGCGTGCCCGAGCTCATCGACCAGCCCGACGACGCCTACGAGCGCATGTGCGCGCTCGTGGCCTCGCGCACGCTGGCCGAATGGGAGGCGTGGCTGGCCGACAAGGACCTGTGCATCGCGGCGGTCATCGACAAGAACGCGGCCCTCGCGCAGCTCATGGAGCGCGAGCCGTCCATGGTGGCCTACCGCGACTTCCCGCGCGCCGGGCGCGTGCTGCAGACGAACCTGCCGCACGCCATCGCCGGCATGCGGCCCTCCCTCGACGACGCCGTCGAGGCGCCCGCCCACGGCGAGCACACCGCGGAGGTGCTGCGCGAGCTGGGCTTCGACGCCGACGCGGTGGACGAGCTGGCGCGCCGGGGCGCCGTGCGCTGCGGGTCGTAGGGCGGCGGGCATGACCCGAACCGTGCGGTTTGGCCGTGTCGCGGCGCGGCGCGGGACGCTACCATGAAAGGAGGATACGACGAAGAGGGAAGGGCGGCACGCGCTATGGGCACCATGAATCCGGATCATGCGAACGCGGTGATGGAGCTGATCAACCGCTCGCCGTACTTCGAGCTGCTCGGCATCGAGCTCGTGGAACTGGCCGAGGGGTCGTGCCGCGTGGCGTGCACGTTCGAGCGCAAGCATATGAACGCGTTCGGCGGGGCCCACGGCGGCGCGTACGCCTCGCTGCTGGACTGCGCCGCGTACTGGGCGCTGTACGGCTCGCTCGCCGAGGACGAGGGGTTCACCACGATCGACCTGTCCACGACCTGCCTGAAGGCGACCGGCACGGGGCCCGTCACGGCAACGGGGCGCGTCATCAAGCGCGGGCGCACCATGTGCCTGTGCGAGGCCGAGGCGTTTGACGGGCGCGGCGCGCTCCTGGCGCACGCGACGTCGAAGATGCTCGTGGGAGCGCACCTGCAGCCGATGAGCGCCGCCGTGCGCGAGCTGGGCGCGGCGGCGCTGCCAGTGAAGTTCGCGGACTGAGCGCGCTCGCAGGCGCGGGCCTACAGGTTGCGGCGCAGCTGCGCTTCTTTGATCTGCGCTTCGAGCGAGCTGTGGATGATGTTGGCGAAGGGCCCGGCCTGCCCGGTGAGGCGGTCGGCGCCGGGCTGGTCGCACTTGCGGATGAAGTAGTACAGGAAGGCGCACGTGTAGAACTCCGCGAGGAACTGGATGTTCTCCTGCGGCAGGTAGCGGTTCGCCAGGATGAGGTCGATGTCGTTGCGCAGCGCGGGCAGGTACAGGTGGTACAGGTAGTTGCGCAGCGAGTACGGGTTCGTGTCGGCGAGGGCCTGGGTGTAGAAGTGGCGCTTCGCCTCGAGCACGCGCGCGAAGCACTCGAAGAACTCGGCGTGATCGAGCGAGCGCACGCCCGACTTCTGCAGGATGTAGAAGGGGAACTGCGCCGAGGAGTCGTTCGTGCCGGCCTCGTACACGAGGGCGCTTTCGGGAAAGCGGCGCTTGAGCTCCTGGCCGAGGTCGTAGCGGAAGATCCACGTGATGAGGCAGTCCTTGTTCTCGAAGTGGTAGTAGAACGTCTTGCGGTTCTTGCCCGTGCGCTCGATGATGTCGCTGATGGACACCTTCTTGAGGGGCATTTCGTCGCAGAGGGACACGAAGGTGTCGGCGATGAGGAGCATCGTGCTGAGCGCGTTCATGGGATCGGGCCTCGCTCTCGGTAATGATGATAGTGCCAGAGCTATTATACGTCGCGTTTTCGGACATTTCTAGGACAAAGAACAAAATATGTGCAGTATTCTTCGGAACCATATCCGGTCGAGTGCCCCTGTTTTGGGGGAATTACCCGTGATTAGCGGTTCATCTTGCCTTAAATTGGGAGACTTTTTTAACGCTTACTCTACAAACTGATAATTCTGTCCATCGTATCGAGCTTTTAGGGAGCCTACAATGATGGCAGCGGGGTGAGCGGACGCGTTGAGAGGGATAGTTCGCATAGATCGACCTCGCGACAATCGCGCAGAGAGACGCTTGAGCACTGCATAAAGCGGAAAGGGGTTTGCATCGTGGCAAAGTATCAGAAGCTGCTGGAACCGTTCAGCATCGGAGACGTTGAGATCAGGAACCGGTTCGTCATGCTGCCCATGACCACCGAGATGGTCGACAACTACTACATCACCGATGCCATCGTCGACTTCTACGAGGAGCGCGCCAAGGGCGGCACGGGTCTGCTGGAGCTGGGCAGCGCCTACATCAGCGACTGCTTCAACGCGACGCCGAAGTACCACACCACCACCGGTGCGGCCGGCATCTGGGACGACGCCTTCGTTCCCGGCCTCGCCCGCATCAACGAGGCGTGCCACAAGCACGGTGCCAAGACGGCCGTGCAGCTGCAGCTGTGCTACGAGTGGCGCGCGTCGGGCGACGACGAGCTGAAGTCCTACGCCCCGTCGAAGGACGTGCCGAGCGGCCCGTTCGTGGGCATGCCCGAGTGCGAGTACACCAAGGAAGAAATCGCCATCGTGGTGAAGCAGTACGGCGAGGCCGCGCGCCGCGCCGTCGAAGCCGGCTTCGACATCATCGAGATCCACGCGGGCATCGGCTACATGGTCATGCGCTTCCTGTCCAAGTACTCGAACCACCGCACCGACGAGTACGGCGGAAGCCCCGAGAACCGCGCCCGCCTGCTCACCGAGATCCTCGACGAAGTGCATCGCGTCTGCCCGAACACCCCGGTGCTCGTGCGCATCTCCGCCGACGACCTCATGCCGAACGGCAACCGCATCGAGGACACCCTCGAGCTCATCCCGATCATCGAGAAGCACGGCGTGGACGCCTGGTCGGTGCAGGCCGGCTTCCATGAGGCCCCGCGCCCCGTGGCGAACCAGATCGTGCCCGAAGGCGAGTTCATCGACCTGGCCAAGCAGGTGAAGACCGTCACGGACAAGCCCGTGTTCCCCGGCACGCGCATCAACACGCTGGACATGTGCGACAAGGTGGTCACGCAGGGCTACGGCGACGCCGTGGGCATGGCGCGCCAGTTCATCGCCGATCCGGAGACGGCCGGCAAGGTGGCCGCGGGCCATCCCGAGCAGGTTCGCCCCTGCATCGTGTGCAGCCGCTGCCTC
Organism: Eggerthella sinensis; assembly: GCF_003339815.1. GTDB lineage: Bacteria > Actinomycetota > Coriobacteriia > Coriobacteriales > Eggerthellaceae > Eggerthella > Eggerthella sinensis. The sequence goes on along the minus strand of NZ_PPTT01000014.1, from coordinate 72,574 downwards.
GACCACACGTTCCTCGGCCAGCCCATCTGGTGCTCGGTGAACGGCAACATCGACAACATCGCCATCGGGCATCCCGAGGACAAGCCCGCCGACGAGAAGAAGCACATCGTCGTCGTGGGCGCCGGCCCCGGCGGCCTCGAGACGGCGCGCGTGGCGGCCGTGCGCGGCCACAAGGTGACCGTGCTCGACAAGTCCGACCGCGTGGGCGGCCTGCTCAACATGGCGCAGGTGCTCAACGAGAAGATCGAGCCCCTCGTGACCTACTGGAAAGAGGAGATGAAGCTCCATCCCAACATCGAGCTCAAGCTGAGCACGTACGTGAACGCCGACACCATCAAGGCGCTCAACCCCGACGAGGTCATCGTCGCGCCCGGCGGCGAGGTCATCGGCGTGGACGTGCCGGGCATCGACGGCAAGAACGTCGTGAGCTCGCAGGACATCAAGGACATGGTTGCCGGTATCGTGCCCGAGGGCAAGGGCCTCATCTGGAAGGCGGCCGTGGCGGCTATCAAGGCGCAGGGCGGCACCGTGGGCTTCATGCGCATGGGCCTCAACATGGCGAGCGGCCCCACCGCTATCGTGGGCAAGCGCGTCGTGGTGGTGGGCGGCGGCTTCGCCGGCCTCGAGGTTGCCGAATCCATGAGCGACGGCCGCGAGATCACGGTCATCGAAGAGGCCAAGAAGATGGGCAACGGCATCGGCATCATCGACAAGAACCCCACCATCAACCTCGTGAAGCAGAAGGGCGTCAAGCTCATGCCCCTCACCAAGCTCGTCGAGGTGACGAAGAAGGGCGCGAAGGTCCAGAACGTCGAGACGGGCGAGGAGCAGCTGCTCGAGTGCGATACCGTGCTGCTGTCCCTGGGCGTCGAGGCCAACACGAAGCTGTACGACGAGGTGGTCAAGGCGTTCCCGAACGCCAAGCTCATCGGCGACGCCACCACGCCCGCCGGCAAGGTGTACCGCACGCTCGAGGCCGTGAACGCGGGCTACAAAGAGGCCATGGCGTTCTAGGCGCTGCCCGGCACGACCGGCGCCCGCCTCGTCCGCTGCACGAGGGGGCGGGCGCCGCAGAACTTCGGTTCAAACACGCACGTGTTTTGAATATAGGGAAAATCGTTAAGGAGGAAGCATGGATTTCGCATACAGTGAGGAACAGCTCCGCATCAAGAGGGGCATCCGCGAGTGGGCCAAGGAGAACCTGACGGAAGAGGTTATCGCGGCGGGCTACAAGAACCGCGGCATCGCTCCCGAAGTGGCGAAGGCCTGGGTCGATTCGGGTTGGGGCATGTACGGCCTGCCCGAGGAATACGGCGGAAAGCCGGTCGACCATCAGACGATGGCCATGATCATCGAAGAGCTCAACCACGCCGGCGGCAACATCCCTATGGCTCCCAACCTGCTCATCATGTTCGACGTGTGCGAGTTCGGCACGCCGGAGCAGATCAAGTACGCGATGGACTACTACGTTGAGAACGGCTACCCCCCGTACTGCCTGGCCATCTCCGAGCCCGAGGCCGGCTCCGACAACCAGGGCATGGAATGCCTGGCCACCCGCACGGGCGACGGCAAGGTGCACATCAACGGCGTGAAGACCTGGGTGACCCAGGGCGAGCACGTCGACGGTTTCATCGTGGTGTGCAAGGACGAGGACCCGTCCCGCGAGAACAAGAACATGTCCATGTACCTCGTGCCGGCCAACGCCAAGGGCGTCACCATCGAGCCGCTCAACAAGATCGGCATGCAGATCATGCCGTTCGCGATGATCCACTTCGACGACGTGGTCATCGACGAGAGCGACCTCTTGGGCATCCAGGGCAAGGGCTTCTACCAGCTCATGAAGAACTTCGAGTGGGAGCGCTGCGTGCTTCTGGCCGAGCTGCTCGGCGAGGCGCAGGCCGCCATGGAAGACGCGTGCGCCTGGACCAACGAGCGCATGCAGTTCGGCAAGGGCATCAAGACCTACCAGCTCGTGCAGGAGCACATCGTCGAGATGCAGATCGAGCTCTCGAACACGCGTAACTTCCTGTATCGCACCTGCTGGAAGATGGACAACGGCATCCCGGTGAACAACGACGCCGCCATGCTCAAGCGCTACGGCGCCCCGGCGCTCACCGACTGCTGCTCGCGCGCCCTGCAGCTCATGGGCGGCCTCGGCTTCACCGACGAGACCCGCGTGTCCCGCCTCATGCTCGACTGCCGCGGTTTCCAGATCGGCGGCGGCACCGTGGAGATCATGGTGCACATCTCCGGTCGCGGCATCCTCAAAGAGTACGCCAAGGTTGCCGAGGATCCCGATTACCTGTACACGATCTAACCCATCGTCGCACCCCGAGGCGTTTCGCCCGCCTCGCCCCAGCGCCCCGACCGGATGGTCGGGGCGCTCTTCTGTAGGGCTTGAGCTTGCGTGGCAAGTTTTTTCGCGATTGCGATGGATTGCGAGCATTCGACGCGCGGGAGAAAATCGCGACCTGGGGTTTCTTTCGTATTCGAGCGCAGCAGGAGCCGAAAGCAGGCGAAATCAGGGCCGAAATCCCGCAATCGCGAAAAAACTTGCCATTCGGCAGGCCTCCGCGCATAGAAGGGGGCCGGGATGCCCGCTTCGCGCCCCGACTCTTGCTCGCGGCCCGTGCATCCGCCGAAAGGGGAGGCGCCGCCCTCCGATGCGGGCGGCGAAGGCGGCGAAGGCGGAGGCGGCGAAGGCGGCGGGGGTGCCGCCTCCGCTATTTCGCGAAGGTGCCTTTGGCGCCGTGGCAGGTCATGCCGATGGCGCGGATGGAGCAGTAGGAGCGGTACTTGCAGCGCCCGCAGGCGCGCTTGCGGTTCTTCTGCGACGGGTCGTAGAGGCCCACGACGCCCACCGTGCTGTAGCGGGGGGAGAACGCGCCGTCGGCGCCCAGCTTGAGGCCGAGGCGCTTCTCCGACTGGGTGTAGAACACGAACTGCGAGCGCGTGTCGAGCGGGAAGTCGCCCATGCCGGGGCTCAGACGGTCGTCGGTGTAGAGGTCCTCCTCGAGCGCCGCGCTCACGATGGCGGCGTTCACGTGGTCGGCCGCGCACTCCACGAGCGCCTTCGCGCAGGCGTCGGCCAGCGCGCGGTCGAGCTCGTCGGCGTCGGCGGGCAGCGCCTCGGGGTTGTCGGGACCGATGGTCACCGCCATGAGCGCGCAGTGCGCCGCGCGGCGCAGGCGCTCGTACACGCTCTGGCCGTGGAACATCATCATGGTGCCCACGAGCTTGATGGCCGGCTCGACGTACTCGGGCGGCAGCGTGCAGATGGCGGGGTTGAACACCTTGTACGCCCCGCGCGGCTCGTAGGCCGCCAGGCACGCCGCGCTCGCGGCGTCGATGCGCCGCGCGGCCTCGTCGCTCAGCTCGGGCGCGGACTCGGGCTCGGCCGCGCTCAGGGCATCCGGGTCGAGGCCGAGCGCGCGCAGGGCGGGCGCGTCGAGCTGCCGCAGCACCTCGAATCGCGGGATGGCGTCGACGGTGCAGGGGACTTCGATGATCGGCCGGAGCGGTGCGGGCATGGTTGATACTCCTTCGAAACGTGATTCCTTCTACAGAGATCATAGAACAGCAGATGTCCTCGTGAACCGGCTATTTTGACCCGAATGTGCGGTTTTGTCGCAGGACGGTGCCGCACCGTCGATGCCGGCCCCGCCGCGCAGCGGGCGCTCGATGATCGTGCCAACAAACGCGAGCGTTTGACCAGTTCGTATGCTCATGACCGTTCTTTTGACCATGGTCAATCAATAGACACAGCCTATTATTTTAAGGGGAATCAATAGGCAAAGGAAATGAATCATGGCTACGGGGAAGGGGTTCCATGTACGAGCTGACGCAAGAAGAGCGCATGATCCTCGCGATGGTGGACGACGTGTGCGTGGACGTGGTGGCGCAGCGCGCCGCCGAGATCGACGAGGAGGACGCGTTCCCGCACGACATCTACGACCTGTTCGTGGAGCAGGGGCTGTTCGCCCTGGCTTACGGCGAGGAATTCGGCGGGGTGGACGTGTCCATGCACTGCTGGGTGCAGGTGATCGAGCGCATCGCGCGCGAGTCGCCGGCCGTGGCGCTCATGATCCTCATCTCGGCCATCGGCTCCGACGCGCTCGTGTTCTCGGGAACGCCGGCGCAGAAGGAGGCCATCCTGCCCGCGCTGGCGGCCGGCGAGGCGAAGATCTGCTTCGCGCTCACCGAGCCGAACGCCGGCTCCGACATCTCGTCCATCGCCACGACGGCGCTGCCCGACGGCGAGGGCTACGTGATCAACGGCAGCAAGATATTCATCACGAACGGCGAGGTGGGCGACTGGTTCACCGTGTTCGCGCGCGTGGCGGAGGACGGGCAGTCGAAGCCGTCGTGCTTCGTCGTGCATCGCGACACGCCCGGCCTCGTCATCGGGCGCAAGGAGGACAAGATGGGCCTGCGCGGCTCGGTGACCTCGCAGCTGTTCTTCGAGAACATGCACGTGGGCCCCGAGGCGCTCGTGGGCGCGGTAGGCGACGGCTTCGAGATCGCGCACCACACGCTCAACCGCGGGCGCTTGGCCGTGGCGGCGCTGGCCACGGGTGTGACGGCCGCCTCGCTCGCGGCTGCGGCGGCGTACGCGAAGGAGCGCATCCAGTTCGGCAAGCACATCGCCGATCTGCAGGCCATCCGCTTCATGCTGGCCGACCTCGAGATCTCGCTCGAATCGTCGCGGCTGCTGCTCGACCAGGCCGCGACGGCCTACGGCGGCGACGTGGCCACGATGATGAAGACGGCGTCGGTGGCGAAGGTGTACTGCTCGGAGGCGGCCGTGAAGGCGTCCGAGACGGCCGTGCAGATATTCGGCGGCTACGGCCTGTGCAAGGACTACCCGGTGGAGCGCTACTACCGCGACGCCAAGTCGTTCACCATCGTGGAGGGCACGAGCCAGGTGCAGCGCACGCTCATCGCGAAGTCCGTGCTGAAGGAATACTAGGGAAGGGGCGAAGCATGAACATCGTCGTATGCATCAAGCAGACCGTGGACACCGAGGCCGCCGTGAGCGCCGACGCCGAAGGGCGCCTGCTCGCCGACGGGCAGACGCTCGTCATCGACCCGTACAGCGAGTTCGCCGTGGAGCGCGCCGTGCAGCTGGTGGAGGAGCACGGCGGCGAGGCGGCCGTCGTGTGCATCGGGGGCGACGAGGCGCTGCCGGCCGTGCGCCACGCGCTGTCCATGGGCGCGAGCGCGGGCTACCTGATCGACGATGCGGCGCTGGCGGGCGCCGACGCCGCCGCGCGCTCGCGCGTGCTGGCCGCGGCGCTCGCGCGCATTCCGGCCGACCTCGTGCTGGGCGGCTGCAAGTCGGCCGACACGTCGAGCGCGCAGACCATGCCGCGCCTGGCCGTGCTGCTGGGTTTGCCGTGCGTGGGAGTGGCGACGGCGCTCGCGGTCGACCCGGCGGCCGGCACGGCGCGCGTCACGCGCGAGATCGACGACGGCGTGGCCGTGGTGGAGGTGCCGCTGCCGGCCGTGGTGACCGCGCAGCAGGGCCTGGCCGAGCCGCGCTATCCCAACGTGCGCGCCATCATGCAGTCGAAGAAGAAGCCCGTCACCGTGTGGGCGCTGGCCGACCTCGGCGTCGAGGCGGCCGACGCGGGCGCCGAAGCGTCCCGCACGCGCGTGCTGCGCTACCGCGCCAAGCCCGCGCGGCAGGGCGGGCGCATCGTAGAGGGCGAGACGGTGCCTGAGGCGGTTGCCGCCACGGTGGAGCTGCTGGCCATCGAAGCCAAGGTCTGGTAGGGACGGGGAAGGGAGTTCATCCATGGCAGGAATCTGGGTATACGCGGAGCCGAAGCGCGGGGCCTTCCCGCGCGTCGCCTTCGAGATGCTGGCCGTCGCGCGCCGCATGGCGCGGGCGGGCGGGGCCGACGTGTCGGCCGTCGTGCTGGGCAGCGGGCTGGCCGATGCGGACACGGCCGCCTTGGGCGCGGCGGGCGCCGATGCGGTGCTCGTGCTTGACGACGCGGCGCTCGGCGCCTGCGCCGTCGAGGCGCACGCGGCGGCGCTCGAGCAGCTCGTCGCATCGCACGAGCCGGACGCGCTGCTGTTCGCGGACGGGGCGATGGGCCTGGCCGTGGGGCCGCTGCTGGCGCAGCGGCTCGACACGGGCTTCGTGGCCGACGTGGTGGCCGTCGAGGCCGACGACGAGGCGGGCTTCGTGTTCACGCGCGAACCGTACTCGGGCAAGGTGCAGGCCGACGTGGCCTTCGCCGCCGACGCGCGCCCGATGATCGCCACCGTGCGCCCGAAGGCGTTCGAGCCGGCCGCGCCCGACCCGACGCGTCATGCGCCCGTGGTCGCCCAGCAGGTGGACGGCTTCGGCGACGTGCGGCAGACGGTGGCCGACGTGGTGCGCAAGGCGTCGGGCCGCGTGGAGCTCACCGAGGCCGACGTCGTGGTGTCGGGCGGGCGCGGCGTGAAGGGCGCCGACGGGTTCGCCCTCGTCGAGGAGCTGGCCGACGTGCTGGGCGCCGCCGTGGGCGCGTCGCGCCCCGCGGTGGACGAGGGGTGGATCGACATCCAGTACCAGGTGGGGCAGACGGGCAAGACCGTGGCGCCGTCGCTGTACATCGCGTGCGGCATCTCGGGCTCCATCCAGCACATGGCGGGCGCGGCGGCGTCGAAGTGCATCGTGGCGGTGAACCGCGACGCGCAGGCCGACATCTTCAAGGTGGCCGACTACGGCATCGTGGCCGACCTGTTCGAGGCGGTGCCGCTGTTGACCGAGGCCTTCCGCGCCCGCGCCGCGAAGGCGTCCTGACGTGGATGCGGCGACGCCTTCGCGCGAGGCGCTCTGGAACATCGAGGGGTCGTGGATCATGTATCCGTGCTTCCTCGCCGTGCTCGCCGTGGCCGCGTACTTCTTCTGGCGGCGCTACCGCCTGTGGCGCATCGGCCGCCCGCTCGACCGCGCCGACCGGCCGCGCACGCGCCTCAAGGGCGCCTTCGTCGACGCGCTTTTGCAGGCCACCGTGGTGAAGGAGCGCGGCATCGGCATCGCGCACCTCGGGATGTACGTGGGGATGGCCGTCATGGTGGTGGCCACGGTGAGCTACGCCGCGCAGGTCGACCTGGGGCTCGACATCGCGAAGGGCGACTACTACCTCTACGTGCTGGCGCTCGGCACCGACATCGCCGGTCTCGCGTTCTGCATCGCCATGGTGGCGTGCATCGTGCGGCGCGCGGCGGGGCGGCACCCCGAGCTGGAAACGAAGCCCGCCGACATCGTCGTGCTCGTCTGGCTGCTCGTCATCGGCGTGACGGGCTTCGCGGTGGAGGGCCTGCGCATCATGGCCACGGGCGACCCGTGGGCCGCGTGGTCGCCCATCGGCAACCTCGCCGCGCAGCTGTTCGCGGGGTGGAGCGCGGGGCAGCTGTCGGCGGCGCACCAGGTGCTGTGGTGGTTCCACATGGCCATCGCGTTCGGCATCCTGGCGTACTGGGTGTACTCGAAGCTCGTGCACGTGCTGCTCGTGCCCGCCACCGTGTACTGCCGCCCGCTCGAGCCGAAGGGCACGCTGCCCTTCGTCGACCTCGAGGACGAGGAGCTCGAGGAGTTCGGCGTGGGCAAGCTGGAAGACTTCACGTGGAAGGATCTGCTCGACGCCGAGGCGTGCGTGCGCTGCGGGCGCTGCGAGACGGTGTGCCCCGCCCACGCGAGCGGCAAGCCGCTGTCGCCGAAGAGCCTCGTCCAGGCGCTCGACGAGCATCTTGAGGAGCGCGGCCCGCTCGTGCGGGCGCAGCGCGCGGCCGAGGCGCGCGGGGAGGCCTTCGAGCCCGACGAGCGGCAGCGGGCGGTGCTCGACCGCACGCTCGTGGGCGACGTCGTGACGCCCGAGGCGCTGTGGTCGTGCACGACGTGCGGCGCGTGCACCGAGGCCTGCCCGGCCCTGCTCGAGCATGTGCCGAAGGTGGTGGGCATGCGCACGTACCAGGTGTCGATGGAAAGCGCGTTTCCCGCCGAGGCGAAGGGGACGTTCCGCAACCTCGAGACGAACGGCAACCCGTGGGGCCTCGGGTGGCAGAGTCGCCTGTCGTGGGCCGAGGGGCTCGACGTGCCCACGCTGGAGGAGCGGCCGGGGGCCGAGTACGTGTACTGGCCCGGCTGCGCGGGCGCCTTCGACGCGCGCAACCGCCGCGTGTCGCGCGCTCTCGTGGGGCTGCTCAAGCGCGCCGGGGTGGACTTCGCCGTCGTCGGCGCGCAGGAGAAGTGCTGCGGCGACGCGGCGCGCCGGCTGGGCAACGAGTTTCTGTACTACCAGCTGGCCACCGAGAACATCGAGACGCTGAACGCCTACGGCGCGAAGAAGATCATCGTGCAGTGCCCCCACTGCGCCCAGGTGCTCGAGCGCGACTATCCGCAGCTCGGCGGCACGTTCGAGGTGGTGCGCCACGCGCAGCTGCTCGCGCGGCTCGTGGCCGAGGGGGCGCTCGCGCCCGACGGCGACGCCCGTGCCCGCGCCTGCGCCGATGCAACCGCGGCGCTCGGGCGCGTCACGTACCACGACTCGTGCTACCTCGGACGCTACGCCGGCGTGTACGACGAGCCCCGCGCGGTGGTGGCGGCGTGCGGCGCCGAGGTGGTGGAGATGGAGCGCACGCGCGAGAAGAGCTTCTGCTGCGGCGCGGGCGGCGGGCGCATGTGGCTCGAGGAGCGTGCGGGGGAGCGCATGAACGTGCAGCGCACCGAGCAGGCGCTGGCGACGGGGGCCGACGCGGTGGCCACGGCCTGCCCGTTCTGCCTGTCCATGTTCGAGGACGGGCTGGCCTCGAAGGACGCCGCCGTGCCGGTACGGGACATCGCCGAGCTGTTGTCCGACGCATTGGCCCTTCCGCGGTGATACCATGAAGCAAACCCCTCTTTCTCGGTGAGAGAAGGGGGACAGCGAACACGGTACGCGCAAGGAGAGAGCCTATGCAGTGGTGGAAGGCGGGCGAGACGCTCGGGGTGCCCATGGGCGAGCAGCAGGCGCGCGCCTACGCCGCGTTCCGTGCGGAGGGCGCGCCGCCGGCCACGCCGCGCTTGGCTGCTACGGTGATGCTCGTGCGCGACCCGCGCGAGGTGTTCATGCTGCGCCGCGCGGCCACCATGGCGTTCGTGCCCGAAGCCGTCGTGTTCCCCGGCGGCGGCGTGGACCCGCGCGACAGCGAGGAGCAGGTTGCGTGGGAGGGTCCCGCGCCCGCCGTATGGGCGCGGCGCATGGGCACCGACGAGGACGTGGCGCGGCGCGTGGTAACGGCGGCGGCGCGCGAGGTGTTCGAGGAATGCGGCGTGCTGCTGGCGGGCGGGACGCGCGGCGTGCCGGCCGCGAACGTCGCCGACCCCGTGTGGGTCGAGGAACGGCGGCGGCTCGTCGAGCACGAGGCGTCCTTCGCCGAGGTGCTCGCGCGCCACGACCTCACGCTGCGCGCCGACCTCTTGGGCCTGCGCTCGCATTGGCTCACGCCCGTCTACGAGCCCCGGCGCTACGACACGTACTTCTTCGCGGCGCTGTCGCCCGCCGATCAGGCACCCGACAGCTGCACGACCGAGGCGAACGGCGCCGGTTGGGCCGATCCGCAGGCCGTACTGGAGCGCGGGGCGCAGGGCGCGCTGCGGCTCGTGCCGCCGACCGCCTACAACCTCGCGCATCTGGCGCACGCGGCGAGCGCGGAGGCCTTCGCCGCCGGCGTGGACGACGTGCGGCGCATCATGCTCGAGCCGTCCGTCGACGACGAGGGGAAGGCGGTGCTCTCATGCCTGCTCCCGTAGCGCAGCAGTCCCGGTCGACGGCGCCCGCGTGCGCCTGGGGCAGCGCCCGCGTGTCGCCCCGAGCGCGCATCGTGCTGGCCGACAATCCCTCGCCCCTCACGTACCTCGGCACGAACACCTGGGTGCTCGCGGAGCCGGATGCCGCGGCCTGCGTTGTGGTCGATCCCGGTCCCGACAGCACGGCGCACCTGCGCGCCGTGCAGCATGCATGCGCCGAAGACGGGCGCGAGGTGGCCGCCATCCTGCTGACGCACGACCATGCCGACCATGCGGAAGGCGCCGAGCGCTTCTCCGCGTGGACGGGCGCGCCCGTGCTGTCGCGCAAGGACGGCACGCTGCCCGACGGGCCGCTCGCGCTCGGGCAGGGCGCGCCGCAGCTCGAGGTGGTGCTGCTGCCGGGCCACGCGAGCGACCTCGTGGGGTTCCTCTATCCGGCCGACGCGTCCGTGATCACGGGCGACATGCTGTTCCGCCAAAGCTCGACGCTCATCTGCTGGCCCGACGGCAGCCTGGCCGATTACTTCGCCAGCTTGGAGCGCCTTCGCGCCGTGGTGGAGGAGCGCGGCGTCGCGCGGCTGCTCACGGCGCACGGGCCGCTCATCGACGATCCGCTGGGCGCGATCGACCGCGCCTACCGCCACCGCCTCGAGCGCCTCGAGCACGTGCGCGCCGCCGTGGAGGGCGGTGCCGGACGCGACCTCGACCGCATCATCGACGCGGTGTACCGTGACGTCGACGCCCGCCTCGACCCCGCCGCCCGCATCAACATCCGCTCCCAGCTCGACTACCTCGAGCAGCGGGAACTGCTGTCATCCTGAGCGCGGGCCGCACGAAAAAGAACCGGGGCCGCGGCCCCGGTTCTTTTTCGTGCTTGCTCGTGCGCCCTACGCGTTCTTCATGCGTTCGGCCAGTTCGGCGGCCAGCAGGTGGCGCTTCACCTTGCCGGTGGCCGTCTTGGGGATGGCGTCGATGTACTCGATGCGCTCGGGCCACAGGCGCTTCGGCACATGCTGCCCGTCAAGGTAGCTCGTGATGTCGGCCAGCTCGGGGCGGCGCTCGTCGGTGGGCACGGCGAACGTGCAGATGCGCTCGCCCAGGCGCTCGTCGGGCATGCCGATGGTGGCGTGGTCGCCGATGCCGGGGCACTCCATGAGGTTCTCGTCGATCTCGTTCGCGCAGATGTTCTCGCCGCCGCGGATGATGATCTCCTTTTTGCGGCCGTTGATGCGGATGCGGCCTTCCTCGTCCATGTAGCACAGATCGCCGCTGTAGAACCATCCCTCGTCGTCGAGCGCGCGATCGGTGCGCTCCTTGTCGTTGAGGTAGCCCACGAACTGGTGCGGCCCGCGCGAGATCTCCTCGCCCTGCGTGCCGCGCGGCACCTCTTCGTGATTCTCGTCCACCACGCGCACCTCGATGCCGGGCAGCGGCACGCCCGACCAGGCGCCGTTCCACTCCAGACAGCGCTCGGGCGGGACGAACGCGTGCGGGCAGCTCTCGGTGGAGCCGTAGCATTCGCACAGCAGGATGCCGTGCGAATGCGCGCACTGCACGAGCGTGCCGGGAACGGGTGCGCCGCCGCACACGAACAGGCGCAGCGTGTCGAACGACCCCAGCTTCTCGTTCGTGAGGTACTTGAGGATGTCGTAGACGAACGGCGTGGCGCCCATCGACCAGGTGACGCCTTCGCGGTTGCACAGCGCAAGCGCGTCCGCCGCGTCGAAGTGCTGCTGCAGCACCGTGCGGCCGCCCAGGATCATGGGGGAGATGAGGCCGTGGTAGAAGCCCGTCGCGTGGTTGAGCGGCGAGGGCATGAACATGACGTCATCGGCGGTGCGTCCCAGTCCCTTGACGAAGGAGCGCTCGGAGAACAGGATGTTGTTGTGCGTGAACAGCACGGCCTTCTGACGGCCGGTGGTGCCCGACGTGGACAGGATGCACGCCACGTCGTCGGACGAGACCGCGGGACGCTCCGTCACGGGCTCGTACGCGGCGCAGATGCTGCTCAGGCTGGGCGCGCCCTCGGGCGCGGGCGCCTGCTTGTCCACGAACGCGATGGACGCGAGCGTGGGAATGCGGTCCTTCACCGCATAGGCCTGCTTCACGAAGTCGCAGCGATGGAACGCGGTCGGGCAGATGAACGCGCGCGACCCCACCTTGTTCATGTTGTACACGAGGTCCTCGTCGTTGAAGTTCGGCGGGACGGGATGCATGACGGCGCCGCACTTGAGGCAGGCGACGTACACGATGCAGAATTCGGCCCAGATGGGCATTTGGAACGTGACCACGTCCCCCGGCTCGATCCCTTCTTCGATCAGCCATGCCGCCAGGCGGCCGGCGCGGTCGTCGACCTCGCCGTAGGTATAGGAAGAGCCTTGATCGTCGGTAACGTACGTGCGCTCCGGATGGGAGGCTATGCGGTCGGCCCACACATCGCCGATCGACTTTTCGGTCCAGTACCCTTTCTCGTAGTAGAAACGTTTTCGCTCGGCATTGATTTTGAGATCGGTAATCATCACCCCTGAGTCCTCTCTTGATGACGGCTTGCTTCTCTCACCCGGTTTTCCCCGCCGGATGCTTCGCATGAACTCGATCTGCCTGCGCTTCGACGCTTTTGACGCTGATGGAACGATGCGGTGCGCTGCGACCCCCTCCGGCCCGTGCCCCGCAGTGCGGCGAACGTCAGACGCCACGATGTGTCCTTCGTGACCTCCTCAGTGTCCCTCATTGTAGGCCCGGGGTTGATGGTCGATGAGGCGCATTTGTGGGTTAACTAATAGGAACTTTCTATGTATTGATAGCCACAGCCTATTAGATATAAAAACCCCAGGTCAACATCGAGGAAATGAGAAGATGACCCCCACCGTCAACGGATGGGAGAAGCGGCGAGACGTGCCAACAGGGGAGGGAGAAAAGGAGTATTTCCCACGAACCAGCGTCTGATTTTGCTTCACGGCACCTGTTTTGCATCAAAATGATGGACAAAATAGAAGTAATGATGGAAATCGATTTCCTGCATTAGACAGTACGGCTCGATTGTCCGTAGATAAAGGGAACGCAACAGGCGATTATAGAGAAGGGCCCGTGAGCACGGCCCGCAGAACGTATCGAAACGCAACGAGCGACATATGAACCAACAGGGAAAGGGGTAGTGCCAATGAGCGTGTACCAGGAGAATTACCATCTGCCGGAGTTCGAGTACGACTACGAGAAGCTCATCATCGACCGTCGCGGTCCGGTGTACGTGTGCAGCTTCAACGACGCCGCGAACCTCAACGCCATGTCCTACGCCCAGATGGCGGAGTTCAACGACTTCCTCATCAAGGTGCGCATGGACAAGGATTGCCGCGCCATCGTGCTGACGGGCGAGGGCAAGTCCTTCTGCGCCGGCTTCAACCTGAACGACCTCGCGCTCGAGCCGCCCGAGGACATGGGCCGCATCCAGCGCGACTTCTACATCATGCAGCGCATGTGCTCCGACCAGATCATCAACATGCGCCGTTGCGAGCAGCCCATCATCGGCGCGCTCAAGGGCTACGCCGTGGGCGGCGGCCTGTCGATCTCCTGCGCCTGCGACATGCGCGTGCTGGGCGAGAGCTTCAAGATGAACGCCGGCTACCTGTCCATCGGCTATACCGGCACCGACATGGGCGGCGCGTTCTTCCTGCCCAAGATCGTCGGCTACGCCCGCGCCTGCGAGATCCTCATGAATCCCAACCGTTTCGGCGCCGAGAAGCTGCTCGAGTGGGGCTTCGCGAACAAGGTTGTCGCCGACGACGACGTGGTTGAAGAGGCCGTGGCCTTCGCGCAGCAGATGTGCGACGCCACCGCGCCGTTCGGCCTGCGTCTGACGAAGGAGTGCCTGCAGGCCTCCCTCGACGGCACGAGCTTCGAGAACGTCATCAAGATGGAGAACCGCAACCAGGTTCTGGCCTCCAACACCAACGACGGCCAGATGGGCGTGGGCAAGATGAACCCGAAGAACAAGCAGGACGTGAAGGACAACCCGGAGAAGTACCAGTTCCACAACATGTAAGGCGCCGATCTGCACCTGCGCCTCGACGCCCCCGGCCCGCTCAGCGGTCGGGGGCGTTTCGCGTTTCGGCGCGCGGGGGCGCGGCGGCGCGGGCGGATCGGCCGAGAGAAGGGACGAGACATGCGCATACTGGCCATCAACGGAAGCCATCGGGCGGGCAAGGGCACGGCGGCCCTGCTGCAGGCCGCGCTCGACGAGGCGGCGGCGCTCGGGGCGAACACGTCGCTTGTGGAGCTCTCGCAGCTCGACATCGGCTACTGCATCGGTTGCAACGCCTGTTTGGCGAAGCCGTGCTGCACGCTGCACGACGACATGGACGGCCTCGTGGAGCAGATGAAGGCGGCCGACGGCATCATCCTGGGCTCGCCCGACTACTTCGCCAACGTCACGGCGCGCACGAAGACGTTCATCGATCGCACCCGCCCGCTCCACATGGTGGAGAACGCGCTCAAGGGCAAGGTGGGCGGCATGGTGACGTCGTCGGGGCTGGGGGACTGCGGGGCCGAGGAGGCCCTCGGGGTGATGGACCGCTTCTTCGCCGCGCACGAGATGCTGGTCGTGCATCCGCGCCCGGCGGGCCCGGTGCTCGCAAACGGCGTGGCGGCCTGCCAGTTCGCCGGCTTCGACGAGACGGGGCGCGTGCAGTGGCGCCGCGTGCAGGACGACGCCGTGGCCTTCTCGTTCGCGCGTCAGCTGGGACGCGACATGGTGGAGCTGGCGGGGAAGCTGGCCTAGGTTCGACATCTGCGGAAAGCGTACGGATGTTTCACGTGAAACATCCGTACCGGACCAGCAAAAAAGGAGGGAGCCGCGGCTCCCTCCTTTCGTTCGTGCGGATTCGGTTCGGCCTACCAGTTGCAGGGGGCCTCGCCGGCGAGCTGACGCTCGGACTTGAAGATGACGTCGGGCACTTCGTCGCCGTGCCAGCACTTGATGGCGTCCTTCTCCTCCATGGCGGCGATTTCCTCGTCGCTGTAGCCCAGGTCCTTGAGGAACTCGGCCGTGTGGTAGCCGACGGGCTTGGACAGGATGATCGGCGGATCGCCGTAGTCGTCGAAGCGCAACGGCGACATGGGGATGGCCTTCTTACCGAACTCCTCGTACTCCACCCAGCGCAGGGAGTCGTTGGCGTACGCCTCTTCGTCCTTGATGATGTCGGTGTAGCGGAAGCACTTCTGGTGGGGCACCTCGTGCTCGCGCAGGATCTCGTCCCACTCCTCGAACGTCTTGGTGGCGAAGGCGGCCTCGAGCCAGCTGATGACCTCAGGCTGCTTCTCGGACTTCTTGAGTGCCGGCAGGTTGCAGGTGTCGGGCTGATCCTTGTGCTCTTCGTTGCCCGTGATCTCCATCATCATGTTGTAATACTTGTCGTACTGCGGCATGCAGATGAGCATCCACTTCTCGTCCTTCGTGCGGTACGTGTTGTTGAACGGGTTGGGCACGTGCTTGCGCGACTTCGGGTACGGAGCGCCGAACTGCGTGGCCATGACGCCGATGTTGCCGCCCCAGATGGCTGCGCCGTACAGGTTGCAGGTGACCTTCTCGCCCTTGCCCGTGCGGGTGCGGTTGAACAGCGCGGCCAGGATGCCGCCGGAAAGGATGGACGCCGCGTTGTAGTCGCCGAACGCCTGAGGCGGGATGGCGGGGGACTGGCCGTCCTCGCGGAACACGTTCGCCACGCCGCCGCGCGCCGCCCAGCACACCGCGTCGAAGCCGGGGGTGTCGCGCTCGGGGCCGAACTCGCCGTAGCCGCGCATCTGCGCCCAGATGAGGGTCGGGTACTTCTCCTTGAGCGTGGCGTAGTCCAGACCGAGCTTCACGAGCGCCTTATCGCGCAGGTTGTTCACGAACACGTCGGCGGTGGCCAGCAGCTGGTGCATGACCTTGGAGCCCTCTTCGGTCTTCAGGTTGAGCGACAGCCAGTTCTTGTTCGTGTTGTTCAGGTCGATGGTGGGGTCCTCGCGGTCGGTCTGCTCGCATCCGAACCCGGGGCCCTGCGTGCGCTGTGCATCGCCGTGCAGGGGCTCGACCTTGATGATCTCGGCTCCCATCTCGGACAAAACGCGCACCGTCGCAGGTGCCGCCACCCATTCGCACAGCTCGACGACTTTGACGCCGTTCAGAGGACCATACCCGTTCAGTTTCTCTGTCACTGACATACGACGGTTCTCCTTTCCTTGACAAGTTGTTGTTTTCCTCCTGGGGATATGCTCACATGTTCTCGGTTTTGTTGCTATGGACAATTGTTTATACTTGATGGTCACCGTAGTTTTTTAGCAGGTTGCGAGTGTTTAACTCACAGGTTCCCTGTTTTGTTGGCCATATACGGATGTCAAGGGGACTAAAAGGGGTAATTCGTCCATCCTTTTGGGTAATTCAACCAATTTGGGGGTGATGCGCACGCCCAGTCTCAGTATACTGGTAACAAGTAATCCCAGCTTGCAGCGTTGCCGGGTGCATGCGGGAGCCGCCCGCATCCCGGCGACGTTTTGAAGGAAAGAAGGTCCCCCGTGGATTTCGAACTGACTGATACGCAACGCAAGCTCGTCGAGACGTTCCGCGCGTTCGGCGAGGAGACGTTCACGCCCGAGCACGTGCATCAATGGCGTCGCGACCAGGGTCTGCCCGACGAGGTGGTCAAGGGGTTCGTCGATCTGTACTTCGGGCTGGAAGAGCTCGAGGACGGCGACGGCACGTTCAGCCTGTGCTCGCAGGCGCTCATCATCGAGGAGTTGTCCCGCTGCGCCGGCGCCACGCTGCCGTTCCAGAACGACCTGTTCAACCTGTCCATCGTGCGCCAGTTCGCCGGGGCGGGCGAGTTCGCCGACGTGCTGAAGGACTACCGCGAGACGGGGCGTTTGCTGTTCGCGCTCGCCATCTCCGAGCCCGAGGCCGGCTCGGACGCCATGAACATGCAGACGTACACGCGCACCATCGACGAGCACCTTATACTGAACGGTCACAAGACGTACGTGAACAACGGCGAGTACGCGCCCTATATCATGGTGGCCGCCATCGACCGCGACGCCGAGACGCCGGGCAAGTACCCGCCCATGACGTTCTGGCTCCTGCCGCGCAACCTCAAGGGCGTGAGCGCGTATCCCATCAACAAGATCGGGCAGTCCATGCTGCCGTTCGCCACGCTGCTGTTCGACAACGTGGAGCTGTCGCCGTCGTACCGCCTCAACGGGCGGCAGGAGGGCTTCCGCCAGCTGTTCCGCCTGCTCGAGTTCGGGCGCGTGTTCACGTGCGCCTCGTCGCTCGGCATGGCGCGCGCGGCCATGGAGGATGCGGTGCGCCACGCGCGCGACCGCAAGGCCTTCGGCGTGCAGATCGGCCGCTTCCAGCAGATCGAGCAGATGCTGACGGACATGGAGGTGAGCATCTACAACATGCGCTCCATGCTGTATCGCGCCGCCATCGACGTGGACAAGGGCGCCCCCGACGAGCGCCTGTCCGTCGCGCTCATGAAGCGCTACGTGCCGAACGCCGCCACCGAGGTGGCCTCGAGCGCCATGCAGATCCTCGGCGGCATGGGCTACACCGAAGGGGCCCGCGTGAGCCAGCTGTGGCAGGACTGCCGCGGAAACCAGATTGCGGAGGGCACCGACCAGATCATGGTGTACATCGCCTCGCCGCTCATCATGGAGAAGTACTGACGCCGCATCGCGCGACACCAGGATGTCCGGACGCCGGTACGCCCGGATGTCGAAGGGGTGCCCGCCGCCACGAGCGACGGGCACCCCTTTTTGATGCTTTGGGATACGGACGTTCGGCAGGAGGGCGAATCTGTCGGGCAGCGACCCGCATGAGTCCGGCAAATTGTTACTCAATTCTTCAATATTATCCATTGTACCCGCTGTTTCTCGGTCAGTTCTGAGGTTATGACCATTCTCCCTTGTCGAGCCGCACGGAATAATGTCAGCTAGAGAGCCTGCTGTCAGCAGAAAGTGTTCAGGGGTGCCGTTCCCCTCCGTGTGCGCTCAATACCACGAAGGGGGACGACGGAGAAATTAGGAGGACAAATTGAGTACCGCAGCTAAGAAAGAGAAGATGAGCGTGCGCCACATGCTCGTCGTTCTCACGGGCATCATGATCACCTTCGGGTGCTCGGCCCTGTGCTTTTCCACGTGGGGCCTGTTCCAGCCGGTCGTCGCCGAGGGTCTGGGCGTCGAGATCACCGCGTTCGCCATGTACGTCACCGTCATGTACCTGACGATGACCGTGGCTTCGCCCTTCGCCGGCAAGCTCATCCAGTCCATGGACATCCGCATCATCCTCACCATTTCGGCGTGTCTGGTGGGCGGGGCGTTCATCCTCATGAGCTTCTCGTACAACATCATCATGTTCTACGTCGCCGCCGTCCTGCTGGGCCTCGGCGAGATATCCATCCTGTGGCTCGCCATTCCGCAGCTCATCAACCGTTGGTTCGCCGAGCGCGCCGGCTTCTTCATCGGCCTGTGCATGGCGTTCACGGGCATCGGCGGCGCGGTGTGGTCCGCCGTGTTCACGGCGCTGCGCTCCGGCGGCATGGATTACCACACGATTTACCTGATCTGGGGCATCATCGCGCTCGTCACGTCCATTCCGTTCACGCTGTTCTGCATCCGCAGCCACCCGTCCGACGTGGGGCTTGCTCCCTACGGCGCGAAGGCCGTGGCCGCAGGCGCCGAGCCGGCGAAGCCCACCGGCATCTCCGCGGGCGCTGCCATGAAGATGCCCGTGTTCTACGCGCTGTGCCTGTTCGCCGGCATCATCAACGTGGCCGTGCTCATCGCGCAGCAGTTCCCCACCTACACGAAGTCCCTCACGGGCGCTGCGTTCGACGTGCTCGTCGTGGGCGGCATCATGGTCACCGTCATGATGGTGGGCCAGGCTATCTTCAAGATCGTGCTCGGCGCCGCCGCCGACAAGAACGCCAAGGGCGCGCTCATCTTCGCGTTCGTCTGCGGGGTGGGCGGCGTGCTGCTGTGCTGGTTCGGCTCGGCCTCCGAGATCATGATGTACGTGGGCGCGTTCGTGTTCGGCGCCTTCTACGCCACGGCCGTCGTGCTCGTGCCCATCGTGGTCAAGCAGGTGTTCGGTCTGCGCGACAACGCCATCATCTACTCCCGCATCTCGACCGTGTTCAACCTGATCGCCGCGTTCGCCTCCATGTTCTGGGCTTGGATCAGCTCGGGCTTCGGCTTCAACGCAGTGTTCATCGCCGGCCTTATCATGATCGTGGCCGTGCTGCTGCTGGGCCTGTACTCGTTCGCTCAGGCGAAGAAGCTTCGCAGCCAGTGGACCGACTAAGCTCGGCTATACTCTGCTAAACAGCTCTGCTTCTCATTCGGGGGCCCGCTTGGGCCCCCGCTTCGCTGAGACGTCGCGTAGCGCGTCGTCGTCAACCGATCGAGATCGTGGGGGAGTATCGGTATGAACCTGTCCCAGCTCTACTACTTCAAGAAGCTTGCCGAACTGCAGCACTACACACGCGCTGCCAAAGAGCTCTACATCGCCCAGCCGACGCTCTCCGACGCCATCAGCTCGTTGGAGAAGGAGCTGGGCGTTGCGCTGTTCTGCCGCGACGGGCGCAGCGTGAAGCTGACGCCCGACGGCAAGGAGTTCCACCGCTACGTGAGCGACAGCCTGCGCGCCCTCGACGACGGCATCGAGGTCATGGCGCGGCGCAAGCAGCAGATGGGCGGCACCGTCAACCTGGGCACGACGTTCACCGTGCAGGACGACTACCTGCCCGCGCTGCTCAAGGCCTACCACGAGCGCTACGGCGACGACGTGCGCATCGAGACGTACCAGGCCTTCACGAACTACCTCACGCAGAGCCTGCACAACGAGACGCTCGACGTGTCGTTCTGCGGACGACGCGATCACGAGCCCGACATCGAGTACCTTCCCGTGCTCAACCGCAGCCTCGAGCTGGGCGTGCGCGTGGACCATCCGCTGGCCAACCGCGCGTCGGTGTCGCTCGAGGAGCTGCGCGGCCTGCGCCTCATCACGTACCGCCGGGGCACGCCCATCGGCGAGGAGGTGCAGCGCTTGCTGGAGCAGAGCCCGCTCGAGGGCGTCGAGGCTCTCTACGACGACGACATCACCATGGCGTCCACCGTGTCGGTAGACGGGGGCCTCGCGGCGCTCATGCTGAACTCCATCGGCCTCAAGCTGTTCTCGAACATCACGACGGTGCCCCTTGAGGGCGTGCGTCCCGATTTCTACTGGGTGTATCTTGCGCACAGCAAGAAGCACGCCAAAACCGCCGCCGTGCAGTCGTTCATCGACTTCGTGCAAGAGTTCGACGCCGCCGGCGTAGACCTGGGATACCGGTTGGATAGCGAGGGAGAGCAGTGACGAAGCGCGGGGCGCTTCGTCACTGCTCTCTACCCGATGGCTTCTCGGTGCACGGCTACGGCCACGAGGCCTAGCTGCTCGACGTAGGCGTAGAGCTCGAAGCCGCGCTTGCAGCGGAACGTGCAGCTGACGCAGGGGTTCTTGTCGCAGTACGCGTAGGCGTCCTCGTCGCCGAGGGCGAACACGACGGGCTGGCGCTTGCCGGGCAGCACGTACTTGAGCTGCATGCCCGTGAACGTCTTGAGCGCGAACCAGCGCGGCGTGCAGTCGTCTTCGCGCACTTTCCAGAACACGCGCAGCGCGTTCATGTCGAACCCGCCCACCACGTCGTACGTGATCTCGATGCGCTCGGCGCATGCGGGGGCCTCGAGCGCATCGAGGCGCTCGAGCGCTCCCTCGTCGCACGCGGCGGGATCGGGGGCGGGCGCGTAGGGCAACTCGATGGTGGGACGGCGCCCGTCGCCTGCGTAGCGCGGGCCTTCGCCGCCGTCGACGCCCATGAGCACCGCGCCGCAGCCGGCGCAGCCGTAGAAGGGCACGGGCTCGTCGGCCACGCCGGGCTTCCAGGTGGCGCGCGTGCGGGTGGGGCTCAGGGTGTTGTTCGTATCCGCCATGCGATCCTCCGGGGGTAGGGGCGAGTCGGGTCAGTCGATGTAGCGGGCGTTCGGGTCCGCCTCGAGCGCCCGGTTGTCCGTGACGTACTGGATGAAGTGGTCGACGCAGTACGGGTGGTAGTTCTTCGTGCTGTAGGCCATGTACACGCGGTGGTAGCACGTGCGCCGCTCGAGCGGGCTCAGGTAGAACGGCCGGATGACCACGTTGTCTACGCTGCGCAGGAAGAACGTGTCCAGCATGAGGGCCGCCTCCACGCCGTTGGCCGCGAAGCCGGCCAGGATGGACTCGTCGAGGTAGCTGTACTCCACGTTGGCAACCTCGCGGTCGTCGAGCATGCGCTTGATGGCGCGGCCGAGCGGGATGGTGTCCACGTACGTGATGAGGTGCTGTTCCTGCAGGTCGGCCGGCGTGATGAACGCCTTGTCGACGAGCGGGCAGTCGGCGCTCATGGCCACGACCACCTTCTGCGTGAGCACGGGGATGTACGTGAGGTCGGGGTCGTCGTCGCCGCGGGCGCAGAACACCACGTCGTAGCAGCCGCTCAGCAGGTCCTTCACGAGGGGCTGGGACGTGTCCTCGCGCACGTTGAACGACACGCCGGCCGTGTGGGCCTTGTAGTCGTTGAGCAGCTTGGGGATGTAGTCGGTCTGCACGGTGATGATGCAGCCGAGGTCGATCTTGCCGCCGTCGCTCGTGCCGGCGTAGTTCTTCATGATGGCGATGCCCTTGTCGATTTGCTCGAGGCCCTTCGTCACGTAGATGAGGAACTCGCTGCCGTACTTGGTGAGGTGGATGTTGCGACCGGTTTTCTGGAACAGGGAGACGCCCAATTCCTGCTCGAGCGAGCTGATGGCGTTCGACAGGGAAGGCTGGGTGATGTAGAGCTCCTTCGCCGCCTTGGCGTAGTGCTGCAGTTCGGCTAGTTTACGGAAATAGTACAGCTGCGAAAGGTTCATGATCTCCCCCTGGAGTCAAACGTCGCATCCAACACCACCTCTATTATACGGGGGAAGCGCAGGGTTGCTGCTACACAAAACGCCTGATCTAGGTAATTTTGGAGGCCGTCTCGCCGCAACGGCCTCCCTGATGCAGCGTTTTATCCGTAGCGGTACTCGACGCCCATCGTGGGTTGCGGGTATTCCCAGCGCTTCACGATGGTGGAACCGCACAGGATGCGGCACGTGCCGCACTCGAGGCAGCCCGCGTAGTCGAACGAGCGCGCGCCCTGCTCGTCGATCTTGTACAGCGCGGCGGGGCAGGCCAGCACGAGCTTGCGGAACTCCGCGGCGTCGGCGTTGTCCACGAGCTCGATGTGCGCGTGCTCCTCGTCCACGTTGTACTTGTTGAGGGCCAGTTTGGCGTCGACGTTCACGTCGATGCTGATGGGGTTGCTCATAGGGCCTTCATCCCCTTCCTGCCGTCCTGGGCGAGCGTCCACAGGCCCACGCGCTTGAGCGGCGCCATGAGCTTGTCCTTGATGCGCGCCTGCGGATGCCCGTCCACCTTGAACAGGTTGAGCATGATGTCGCGGGCCATGACCGGGTATTCGTTGAAGATGCGGGTGGTTTCCTCCATGTAGTGGGGGAAACGGCGGAAGCGCTTGAGGTCCTGCAGCACGTAGCTGCCGTCGAGCAGCTGCTCGTAGGCGGCCAGGCGCGTCGCCGACACGTCGTCGGCCTCGAGCGCGCGCATCGCGGCCTGAGCCGCCGCATCGCCCGAGCTCACGGCGAAGTCCATGCCGCGCACGGAGTAGCCGAGGTTCATGCACAGCATGGCCGCGTCGCCGCACACGAGCACGCCGTCGCCGTAGAGCTTCGGCACCATGTCGAATCCGCCTTCGGGCACGAGGTGGCCGGAGTATTCCAGCAGCTCGCCGCCCTTGACGAGCGGGGCGATGTCGGCGCGCTGCTTGAAGTCCTCGAGCATCTGGTAGATCGGCACGTCGCCCGCGGCGAGGTCGGACAGCGTGGCCACGAGCCCGAGGGAGATCGAGTCGTCGTTGGTGTAGAGGAAGCCGCCGCCGATGCGGCCCTTCGTGCAGTCGCCGGCGAACATCCACGCCGCGCCCTCGCCGGGCGCGCACAGGAAGCGGTCTTCGATGACCGACGGCGGCAGGGCGATGGTCTCCTTCACGCCCACGGCCATCTGGTGGGGCGCCGGGCACGCGTCGGCCAGCCCGGCCTTGTGGGTGAGCAGGGAGTTCACGCCGTCGGCCAGCACGGTGATGCGGGCCTCCACCTCGTCGCCTCCCGCGACGACGCCGCATACGCGGCCGTCGCGCACGATGAGGTCCTCCACGGCGATGCCGTAGATGAAGTCGGCGCCCGCCTCCTCGGCCTGCTCGGCCAGCCACTGGTCGAAGGGCCCGCGCAGCACGGCGTAGGAGTCCTTGCCGGACTCGCGCAGCTCGTCGGCCGTGAAGTCCATGGTGAACAGGGCGTCGGGCGCGGCGAGCGATATCTTCTCGTGCGTGATGCGGCGCTGCAGGGGCGCGCGATCCTCGAAGTCGGGGAAGACCTCGGCCAGCGCATGCGTGTAGATGCGCCCGCCGGTCATGTTCTTCGCGCCGGCGTAGTTGCCGCGCTCCACCACGAGCACGGCCAGGCCCGCCGAGGCCAATCGGTAGGCCGCGACCGCGCCGGCGCATCCCGCGCCGACGACGATCGCGTCGAACTGATCTTCGGACATAGGGAATTCCTTCCGCGAGTCGGTTCGGTTAGGAGAGCTTCTCGACGAGGGCCGGCAGGGCCTCGTGCAGGTCGCCCACGAGGCCGAAGTCGGCCTGCGAGAACACGGGCGCGTTCTGGTCCTTGTTGATGGCCACGATGACGTCGGCGTTGTGCACGCCGATCATGTGCTGCATCTGGCCCGAGATGCCGATGGCGAAGTACACCTTCGGCGACACCATGCGGCCCGACACGCCCAGGTAGAGGTTCTTCGGCAGCCACTTCTCGTTCTCGGCGAGGGGACGCGAGCAGGCGATCTCGCCGTGCACAGCCGACGCGAGGTCGCGCGCGAGGTCGAGGTCCTCGACGTGGGCGAAGCCGCGGCCGGCGCCCACGATGACCGACGCGCGGCCCAGATCGGCGCCCACGTGCGGCACCTCGTGCGTGCCGCGCAGCTTGAGGGCGCGCTCGGGCGCGACGAACGCGCGGGTTTCCACGACGTCCGTGCCGCTGGCCTCGGCGTTCGCGAAGGCGCTGCCGTTGCTCGAGTAGAAGGCGCGCTCGCCCGTGGCCTGCTGCGTCTTCGTGGCGAGGCCGCCGAAGTACAGGCTGATCGCCTGCTCGCCGTCAAGCGCGGTGATGTCGCTCATGACGCTCGTGCCCGCATGCGCGGCAAGGCGGCCGCCGACGATCTTGAGGCGCGCGGTGGGTTCGAAGATCACCGCGTCGGGGTTCGTCTCGTCGTACAGGGCGGCCACGGTGTCGTAGGCGTTCTCCACGAGCTCGCCTTCCGGCAGCTCGATGTGGTAGGCCACGTCGGCCACGCCCGTCTGAGGCGCGCGCCCGATGGAGACGAGCAGGACGTCGTCGGCGAGCGTGCGGGCTCCGGCGCACAGCTCCTTCTGCGCATCTGCCGATTCAGCGATAACGAATGCTTTCATGATTAAGGCCTCTCTCTCATCTCTCGGCTACGGGCGGACGGCTGCGGCCACCGCAGCGGCGAACGCGTCGAAGTCCCCGTCGTTTTTCATGTCGAACACCTGACGCTTGCGCTCGGCCAGCTCGGGCGCGGTGATGCTGGCGATTTCCACCGCGGGCGTCGTGTCCACGCCGGCGTCGGCGGCCGAGGTCACCGTGGTCGGCTTCTTGCCGGCGGCCAGGATCTCGCGCATGCCGGCGATGCGGGGGAACGCGCACTCGGGCGTGACGGCCACTACGGCGGGCAGGGGCACTTCGATCTCCTCCACCACGTCGGGCAGCGTGCGCTCCACCACCACGGCGCCGTCCTCGAGCTTGAGGGACGTGACGGCGTTGATGACGGGCAGGCCCAGCTCGGCGGCCAGCTGCACGTCAACCTGGCCGGCGTACATGTCGGCCGAGCCGTCACCGCACACGATGAGGTCGACGTCGCCGATGCCCTCCACGAGCTTCGCCAGAGCGCGCGCCGTCGTGCGGGCGTCGGCGAACTGGAAGGCGTCGTCGGCGATGAGGCGCAGCTCCGCGGGGCCGCGCGACAGAATGCTCTTCTTCACCTTGAGGTCGTCGGCCTTCGCGTTGCTCGCGCTGATGGCGTACAACGTGGCGCCCGTCGCCTCGGCCAGCAGCGTGGCGGCCTCGATGGCGTTGAGGTCGTACTCGCTCACGATCTGGTGCGCCTTGGAGTAGTCGAGGGTGCGGTCGCTTGCGACGACGATGTCCTGATCGTCGGGCACCACTTTCACTGCAACGGCAATGTTCATCTCGGTTCCTTTCGTTCGTTCGGTCGGATTCGACGGGGTCGGTACGGCTTCGCTACTTCGCGTAGCGCTTGAGGATCTGGCGTCCGGCGATGTAGCTCATGATTTCCACGGTGCCGCCGGCAAGCTGGTTGCCGCGCAGGTCGGTCCAGATGCGGCCGACGCGCGAGGCCGTGGTGTAGCCGAGCGCCGCGAAGATCTCGAGCGCCATGTCGGCCACCTTCGTGCAGCCCACCGTGGCGTAGCGCTTGAGCAGCGCCGCTTCGGTACGGACGGATTCGCCCTGGTCGAGCTGCCACAGGGTCTTGTACAGCATGTTGCGCGAGTTCTCCAGGATGGTTTCCATCTCGGCCAGCATGTCCTGGATCATGGGGTTCCAGCCGATGGGCTTGCCGAAGGCGTAGCGCTCGTTGGCGTAGGCCGCCGCGTCGTCCATGCAGGCTTGCGCGAGGCCGAGCGACTGGGCCACCACGAGGCAGCGCTCGATCTCGAAGTTCTTCATGAGCAGCAAAAAGCCCTCGCCCTCCTTGCCGAGGCGCATGTCCTCGGTGAGCACGACCTCGTCGAAGAACACGTCCACGAAGGGGATGATCTGCTGGCCGATCTTCTCGAGCGGGGCGGTGGACAGGCCGGGGGTATCGGTGGGGATGAGCCACAGCGACATGCTCTCGTTGGCGTGCGCCGGGTGCTCGTCCTTCGACACCACCAGCATATAGGGGGTGTTGCCGCCGTTCGTGACCCAGGTCTTCTGGCCGTTCATGATGTACGTGCCGTCTTCCTGGCGCTTCGTGTACGTGCTCATGGCCTTGTTGTCGGAACCGGCGCCCGGCTCGGACAGGGCGAGCGAGGCGATGGGCTTGCCCGACTTGTTATATTGGTCGACCACGAGGGACACCTGCTCGGGGGTGCCGAACTCCGCCACGTCGGCCGTGGCCAGCATGGCCGTCATGAACGGGGTCATGCAGCCGGTGGCGTGGTAGAGCGTCTCGGTCATGAGGCCGAGCGTGAGCTTGTCGCAGGGGATGCCGCCGCATTCTTCGGGCAGTCCCATGAAGGCGAATCCCGCGTCGCGGTACGCCTCGCCGATCTCGTCGGGGATGCCGTGGTTCTCGTACATGGCGCTCACGGTCTCTTCATCGAAGTACCGGTCGGCGAATTCTTGGATGCTCTCGACCAGCAGTTCCTGATCGACGGTCAAGCTGAAATCCATAGTCAACGCTCCTTTACTGTCCAGGTTCTGTTCCCTCGTTCGTGCGCTTCACCCCGCCGCGCCCCGGGCTTTCCCGAAGAGCAGTACCGCACATTGATAGTTCTGACGGATGCTAAGCACAGTTTGCACCCAGAATCACGTCAGTGTCCAATAGGTTCTTTTCAGCTATTCATAGGTTAATTCATAGGTTTCTTCTATTGATGGCGGGGGAGTCGCGGGGGCGCTCTGCGGTGCCAATACTAGCAATACTGCATATGAACAGGTATAATATAAATTGTGGCACAAGGGGCGGCGACGGAAAAACGGGAATAACCGCGCAAAACGGCGGCGAATCATAGCTAAAACCTATCTTTGGCAAATGATTCATCATCATTTACCTATTGGACAAAATAATCGTTTAGGGTGCAAACTGTGAGCAACGAGGTTGCCGCTCACCGACACACGACGGCGAAGCAGCCCGAAACCCATCAGTCTGGCAAGACGTTGAAGGAGGATGTATGAGCAAGCTTACCCCTGAGGAGTTCCGCGAATACCTCAAGACCGTGCGTGCGCTCGCCGAGGGACCGTTCGAGGAAATGCAGAAGGAGGTCGAGGTCACCAACGCGTTCCCGCAGGAATTCTACGACCTCGCCATCGAGAACAACCTGTACCGCTACGCGCTGCCCGAAGAGTACGGCGGATGGGGCCTGTCCGAGAAGGAGATCCTGCAGGTGCAGGAGGAGTTCTCCCGCGGCCCGGGCGGCATGCGCATGCACCTGCACTACGCTGCCGACCTCAACTGGCGCATCCTTGACGATTACGGCAAGCCGGAGCTCAAGGCCGAGTTCATGGACAAGTTCCAGGACAAGACCATCTTCACGAACTTCGCGCTGACCGAGCAGACCGGCGGCACCGGTGCCGACCTGCACACCACCGCCCTCAAGGACGAGAACGGCAACTACGTGCTGAACGGCGAGAAGTGGCTCATCTCCCACACCGACTGCTCGCAGTACGCCTACGTCATCGCCGTGACCGATCCCGAGAAGCAGGGCGACGAGCGTCTGTCCGCCTTCTTCGTGCCCATGGACACGCCGGGCTTCGAGCTCGTCCCCATGCCGCACATGATGGGCTGCCGCGGCGCGGGCCATGCGGGCTTCAAGATGACGAACGTCGTGCTCGACCCGAAGTACCTGCTCGGCGAAGAGGGCCAGGGCATGGAAGTGGCCATGCACTCGCTCGCCATCTCCCGCGTGCACATCGCCGACTCGAACCTCGGCATGTCCCAGCGCATGCTCGAAATGTCCATCGCCCGTGCTCGCGACCGCGTCACCTTCGGCAAGCCGATCATCCAGCGTCAGGCCATCAAGATGAAGCTGGCGAACATGGCCACGAACATCCACGCGCTGCGCTGCATGATCATGGACTTCGCCGACGAGTACGACGTCGATCCGCACAACGAGTTCGTCGACGAGAAGGCCGCCATGTGCAAGCTGTTCTCCATCGACACCGTGAAGATGGTTTCCGACGAGATGCTGGAGATCTTTGGCGGCGACGGCTACTTCGAGGACTCGCCGTACGGCCCGACCGAGCGCCTGTACCGTGACTGCCGCGCCATGTGGCTTGAGGAAGGCGCTCCCACCGTGCAGCGCATCACCATCGCCCGTGGCGTCGACAAGCACGACGGCCACGTGGAGTACGCCGACTGGATTGCCGGCACGGCTCTGTAAGCACCACCCGCATTACCTTCCCCTTAACGAACGAAGGGCCCCGGTTTCCGCCGGGGCCCTTCGTTCGTTTCGAGGGGCCCGGCGCTTCCGTCGGCCGCTGGAACGTCGTGCCGCTTCCGGCGCGAGGCGGGCCGTTCGCCGGAAATGCTTCTTGATCGGCAACGTTTCTCGACCGTTGCCGGGTTTACACGAAACGGCGACTGACAACGCCCCTGCTCGCACGCTATGCTGGGGACAG
Organism: Eggerthella sinensis; assembly: GCF_003339815.1. Taxonomy (GTDB): domain Bacteria; phylum Actinomycetota; class Coriobacteriia; order Coriobacteriales; family Eggerthellaceae; genus Eggerthella; species Eggerthella sinensis. The sequence goes on along the minus strand of NZ_PPTT01000014.1, from coordinate 44,232 downwards.
CAGGCGGCGCGGGGTGCGCCGCAAGAACGAAAGGAAGCGCCCATGAACAACCCTGCTCAGAAATCCTACCAGCTCTACATCGACGGCCAGTGGGTCGACGCGTCGGACGGCGGAACGCTCGACGTGTACTGCCCGGCCAACGGTGAACAGCTTTCAACTATCGCCGACGCCACGAAGGAAGATGTCGATCGCGCGGTCGACGCCGCGTGGGAGGCGTTCAAAACCTGGGGCAAGACCACCAAGGCCGAGCGAGCCATCATCTTGAACAAGGTGGCCGACCTCATCGAGGAGAACGCGGAGAAGTTCGCGCTGCTCGAGTCGCTCGACAACGGCAAGCCCATTCGCGAGACGCGCGCCATCGACGTGGCGCTGTCCGTGGACCATTTCCGCTACTTCGCCGGCGTGCTCTTGGCCGACACGGGCGAGACCGACAAGCTGCCCGGCAACCTGCTGTCCATCGTGCTGCACGAGCCCATCGGCGTCGTCGGCCAGATCGTGCCGTGGAACTTCCCGTTCCTCATGGCCGCCTGGAAGCTGGCTCCCGTGCTGGCCGCCGGCGACTGCACGGTGTTCAAGCCCTCGTCCACGACGTCGCTCACGGTGCTCGAGCTGGCGAAGCTCACGCAGGACATCATCCCGGCCGGCGTGTTCAACGTGGTGACGGGCCGCGGCTCGAAGTCGGGTCAGTACATCCTCGACAACCCGAAGATCAGCAAGCTCGCGTTCACCGGCTCCACCGAAGTGGGCCGCGACGTGGCCCGCGCGGCGGCCGAGCGCCTCATCCCGGCCACGCTCGAGCTGGGCGGCAAGTCGGCGAACATCATCTTCGACGACGCCAAGTGGGACATGGTGATGGACGGCGTGCAGCTGGGCATCCTGTTCAACCAGGGCCAGGTGTGCTGCGCCGGCAGCCGCATCTTCGTGCAGGAGGACATCTACGACAAGTTCGTGCACGACGCGTGCGAGGCCTTCAACAACGTGAAGGTGGGCATGCCCTGGGAGGACGACACCCAGATGGGCAGCCAGATCGACGAGAACCAGCTCAACAAGATCCTCGAGTACGTGGAGATCGCCAAGCAGGAGGGCGGCCGCGTGCTCTGCGGCGGCGAGCGCAACACCGAGGGCGACCTTGCCAAGGGCGCGTTCATGAAGCCGACGCTGCTCGAGGTGCCGAACAACTCGTGCCGCGTGGCGCAGGAGGAGATCTTCGGGCCGGTGGCCGTGGTCATCAAGTTCAAGGACGAGCAGGAAGTCATCGACATGGCGAACGACTCGGTGTACGGCCTGGGCGGTGCCGTGTGGACGCGCGACATCAACCGCGCCTTCCGCGTGGCCGAGGGCATTCAGACGGGCCGCATGTGGGTGAACACCTACAACCAGATTCCGTCGGGCGCGCCGTTCGGCGGCTATAAGGAATCCGGCATCGGCCGCGAGACGCACAAGGTGATGCTCGAGCACTACACGCAGGCGAAGAACATCATGATCAACCTCGGCGAAGAGCCGAGCGGGTTCTACCCGGCGAAGTAAACCGCGAAGGATCAGAAGCGCCCCGGGAAACCGGGGCGCTTTTTTGTCCCCTTCTTTTCCATGGCGCGGCATACGCTTGCTTGTCCTCGCTGCGTTTGCCGCGCCGATCGCACGCCGCGCCCATCCCGAATCGGCGCGGAACGCGCGCGTCCGTCCGCATGATCACCCCCGCGCCAAAAGGGGTGCGGGCACCCGCCCCCGCGCCATGGAGACCCCTCCTACCTTACAACCTCGTGAACGGAAGCCCACGTGCCTGTTGCGGGGCGGGCACGCTCCGGTGGCAGAATGCGCTTCGTCATCGTTCGGCGCTCCGGTAGGCCTTATGCTCCCAGCATAGCGTTGAGCCGTCCCCTTACCGGCCGCGCTCCCGAACCGAACAAGCACCACCCATTGCAGGGGCCCCTTCGGGTCGCGCGAAGCGCTGTCTTTTTCGCGAAAACCACCCGTCACCTGCGATGGCCGACCCCCTGCAGCGCAATCGCTTCCTTGCATGCCCGGCACGTACGGGCGCACTCGGCAAGCGGGATCGCGAGCGTCGCATCGGCGAACACGCCGCCGCGACGCGGAATACGAGACGGGAGGAGCCCGTCCCCACCCCGGTATGAAAGGAAGACAGATGGAACAGAGGTTATCTGGGCTGTCGGGAAGGATGATGGCCGTGCTCGTGACGGTCGCGCTCGCCGCCTCGATGGCGCTCGGTGCCGCTCCGGCGTTCGCGCTCAACAACGGCGGCCTGACCGACGACGGCACCGCGTCGATCACCGTGCACAAGTACCGCACGCCGGCGGCATCGTCCGAGCCCGGCACCGGATCGGCATCGGATGCGGGCAACCTGCCCACCGGCGCCGAGCCGATGAAGGACGTGGACTTCACGCTGTACAAGCTCGACTCCGCCAAGGTCGAGGGCTCGGTGGCCGGCACGGCCGCCGTCAGCACGGCGCCGACGCTCGACGGCGTGACGGCCTTCTTGAACCTGTACAAGGCCAACAGCTTCACGCCCGTCGTGAAGACCACCGACGTGGACGGCACGGCCACCTTCGGCAGCCTGTCGTTCGGCTACTACCTGCTCGTGGAAACGGATGCGGGCGGGGCGAACGTCGACGTGAGCGTGCCCAGCATCATCACGCTGCCCTATGCGCAGCAGGCGACGGGCGGCGCCACCACGTACCTCAAGGACGTGAACGTGTACCCCAAGAACGTCAGCAAGGAAGAGGTTGAGAAGACTATCATCGACGAGCCCGACCTCGTGAAGCCGGGCGACACGCTGAGCTACCAGATCGCGTTCAAGATTCCCAGCCCGTCCAACATCTTCACCGACCCTGCGAACTGCCTCAAGGGCACCATCGTGGATACGCTGCCGAAGAACGGCGCGGGCCAGCCCACCATCACCATCAAGAACGACTACACCGTGGTGGCGCTTGCGCAGGACGGCACCGAGAACGTGCTGACCCCCGGCGACATCGGCTTCTCCGACACGTCGACCACGAACGGCCAGGCCACCTGGACCATCACGCCGGCTATCGCGCAGGCCATCAACGTCATCAACGTGGCGAACACCGCCACGCCCGCCAAGCAGATCGGCAAGGTGCTCATCCGCGTGAACGCGACGGTGAACAACAACGCCTTCAACGCGGGCGTCGACGCGAACGGGCTGCCCATCGTGCAGAACACCGCGACGGTCACCATCATCGATGCGCTGGGCAACACCACCATCGACACCAAGACGAGCGTGACGAACCCCATCCCGCTCATCGGCTTCCAGTTCGTGAAGGTTGACGTGGACGGCCATGCCATCCTCACCGACTCCGCCACGTTCAAGCTTGCCACCTCCTACGACAACGCGGTTGCGGGCACGTTCCTCAAGAACGCCACCGCCACCGCCGACCTCACCGCCACGACGAACGTCGCCGACGGCAAGGCCGTGTTCTCGGGTCTGAGCTTCGACAACCTCACGTCGGGCGGCACGGCCTACACCGCCATCGAGCAGGCCGTGACGGCTGCGCGCTCCAGCCTGGGCACCGTGCAGACCGTGGAGCTGTGGATGTGCGAGACGAAGGCCCCGAACGGCTACCGCATCCTGCAGGCGCCCCAGAAGGTGACGCTGCAAATCGTGAAGGCGACGGCCGACGCCAAGGTGACCACCTCGGTGGTGGGCGGCCCGCTGTCCCTCATCAACACGCGTGACGGCCAGGAAGGCGGCGGCAACTTCGCCCTGCCGAACACGGGCGGCACGGGCGCGCTGATCTTCGGCATCGTGGGCGCCGTGCTCATCGGTGCGGCGGTGACGTACTTCGTGCGTTCCCGCAAGCGCGACCAGAACAAGCAGTCCTAACCGCCGTTGCAGGGCGAGGCCCCGTTCGAGGCCTCGCCCTGCGCGCGGGGAGCCGGGTGCGGCAGACGACCGATCGTGGGAAGAGCGAGGTGTGATCGAGTGGAATCAGCGAACGAACGCATGCACGGCCGGAATGCCGTGCGAAGCCTGACGGCGCTCGGCGTCGCGCTCGTCCTCGCCCTGCTCGCCGTCGTCTGCGGCGCGGCGCTCTGCCCGGGCGCAGCCTGGGCGGCGGATGAGCGCACCGGTTCCATCGTGGTGCACGAGTACCGCACGCAGCTCGGAGCCACGCAGCCGGGCACGGGCGACGCAGGCGCTATCCTGCCCGCCGACGCCGAGCCGCTGGCGGACGTGCCGCTGACGCTCTATCGGCTTTCCGAAGACCCGCAGGCGGCCAACGGCTTCGACCCGTCCGTCACGGTGGATTCGCCTCCGCTCGCCTCGTTCGACCCGCGCACGGGCTCGACCGACGCGCAGGGCGCGCTCGCGTTCGGCGACCTGCCGCGCGGCGTGTACCTGCTCGTGCAGGGCGCCATGCCCGGCCTGCAGCCCGCGCAGCAGAAGCTGCTCGTGGCCGTGCCCATGGAGAACGCCGCGAGCGACGAGGCGCGCTGGGACGTGCACGTGTACCCGAAATCGTACGCCGTGGCGTCCATCGCCAAGCAGGCCGTCGACCCGGATACCGTGTACGGCGTGGGCGACGAGGCCTCGTGGCGCATCGTGCTGCCCGTGCCGGCCGAGCTCAAAGCGAACGGCGCCGACGGCACGGTGCGCTACGGCAGCGCGCTTGCGGTGCGCGACCCGCTTGACGCCCGGCTCGACTTCGTGGAGGGCGCGCAGGTGGCGCTCGTGGACGAGCACGGCGCGCCGAGCGCGACCGCGCTCGTGGCCGGCGTGGACTACGAGGAGGCGTTCGACGCGCGCACCCGCACGGCGAGCTGGACGTTCACCGACGAGGCGCTCAAGCGCATCGCCGACGCGGGCGCGCACGACCTCGTCATCACGCTGACCACGCGGGTGAACGAAGCCGCCTACGATGCGCCCGGCGCCATCTACAACGACGCATCGGCGTCGTTCACGAGCGCGACGGGCAAGCCCGTGCAGGTGGTGGTCGTGCCCGGCGGCACGCCCGACCCGGAGAACCCCGCGCACCCGCGCATCTACACGGGCGGTCTGCGCATCGACAAGCACCTCGACGCGACGGGGGAGAAGCTCTCCGGCGCCGTGTTCAAGGTGGCGCGCTCCTACGACGATGCGCGCGCCGGGCGCTTCATCCCCCGCACGGCGGGCGGCGCGGCGCAGGACATCGAGCTTGTCACCGACGCGAACGGCGCCGCATCCCTCGCCGGCCTCGCCGCAGGCACGTACTGGCTCGTGGAGACGCAGGCGCCGTCGTATGCGGATGCGCACGGCGCGACCCATGCATGCGTGCGCCTCACCGAGCCGGCGGCCGTCACCGTGCCCGACGATCCGGCGTCGGCAACGGTGGGCGTTTCGGTGGCGAACCGTCTTGAAACGCCGCTCGACCAGGCGGGGAGCGCGGCGTGGACGACGCTCGTCAAAACGGGCGACGCCGGATGGCTTGCAGCGGCGGCGCTGCTCGTCGCGCTTGCCGCCGGCATCGGCGCCGCGGCGTATCGACGCAGCGTGCGCGTGCGCGACGAACGTACGGACGAGAGGTAGGAGGAACGGCTATGAAGAAGCTCGAACCGAGGCGCACGGCGCCGCGCCCGCTGCGTTGCGCGTGGCGCATGCTGCTGTGCGCGCTGCTCGCCCTCACGCTCGTGCCCTCCCTCGCCGCCGGCGCGCCTGCCGACGCTGCCGCTGCCGGCTCCGCTTCCGCCGCCTCCTCCGACGCGCCCGTCGCGTCCGATGCCGCGCATGACGACGAACCCTCGGCCGTCGAGCCGCCTGCGGGCGATGCCGACCCCGAGACGCCGACGCCCCCGCCCGCCGACGATGCATCCGACGACGAGGATTCCCCCGACGGCGCCGAAGCCGACGCCGACGCGGGAGCGCCCGAAGCCGCGCCCGAAGCCGACGCCGACGCTCCCGACGACGATGCCGCCGCCGCGGCCGCTGCGGCGGCCGAGCCGCGCGCTGCGGGCGACACCCTGTACGTGTCGGCCGCGGGCAACGACCTCACGGGCGACGGCACGCACGCCAAGCCGCTGGCAACGCTCCAGGCCGCGGTGCAGAAGGCGTCGGCGAGCACGCCCACCATCGTCGCCGTCATCGGCAACCTCACCGCCACCACGACGGCTGCCGTGGGGGAGAAAACCATCACGGTCACCACCGATGCCGCCCAGGCGACGCCCGCCGTCGTCACGGGCCGCACGGCGGTCACGCTGTTCACCGTCAACACCGGCTCCCTCACGTTCGCCAACGTCGTCATCGACGGCGCCTCGACGTCGGTCGACCATCGCGTGGCCGACGTGTCGGGCACGAACGGCCAGCTCGTGCTTGCGTCGGGCACCACCATCAGGAACTGGTACAGCTCGGGGTTCGCCGGCGCGCTTCGCCTGCATGCGAACAACGCGTCGCTGCTCATGCAGACGGGCAGCACCATCCAGGGCTGCCGTCTCGTCACCTCGGGCGCCCATGCGGGCGGCGCGGCCGTCAACGTCATGGCGAACCGCACGCCCGGCATCACCACGTCGCCGCTGTCGTCGAACCGCGCCTCGTTCACCATGCAGAGCGGCGCGTCCATCGTCGACTGCGACACCCAGCTCACCTCGAACGCGAGCCTCTCGGGCGGCGGCGCCGTCCACGCGGCGGACGCGGTCGTGTCCATCCAGGCCGGCGCCTCCCTGAACTCCTCCGACCTCACGTACCAAAACGCGCTCGGCCTGCTGTTCGACCCGACGGGCACGCGCCAGGGCGGCGGCGGGCTGTTCGCCAACAACTGCAAGGTGGACATCGCCGGCACGGTGGACTCCTGCAACGTGAAGAGCTCGGTGAACATCTCGACGGCCAGCTTCTACGCGGGCGGCGGGGGCGTGTTCCTCTACGACTACGGCTGCACGACGGGCAACGCCGTGGACTGCCGCACCGTCATCAGCGGCACGGTGTCGAACTGCTCGGCCATCGCGGGCGGCGGCGTGTTCTACTGGAGCGAGGCCGACGGCTACGGCGAGGGCGACAACCTGTGGGTGGGCACGGGCGGCGCGCCGCTCACGTCGGCCAGCCAGGTGGTGGACAAGGTGTACGACACGCTCACGCTGAGCGGCAGCATCACGAACTGCTCCACCACCGACGTGGGCACGCTGCGCACCATCTCGCTGGGCGCGTACGGCGATTTCGAGCGCTACGGCATCGGCGGCGGCGCCATCTGCGGCGCCTACAACGGCCTCATCGTGCTGGCCGACGGCGCGCGCATCGACGCGTGTTCCACGTACAGCGAGGGCGGCGGCGTGTCGAACTACGGCGTGTCGGTGTTCTGCCTCGACAACTCGGCCAACCTGAGCGGCGGCCCGAAGGTGACGAACTGCTCGTCGGGCAAGATCGCCGGCGGTCTGAGCTTCGGCGCGGCCGGCTCTATCGAGAGCGTCATCGTGGACGGCTGCACGGCCGGCGCGTTCGGCGGCGGGCTGTACCTCTACAGCGGCTCGACCACCATCTACAACTGCTCGGTCACGAACTGCTCGGCCGATCTGTATGGCGGCGGCATCATGCAGGACATGATCCACGACCTGTTCTGGTACGGCGGCACGGTGAAGGACAACCACGCCGTCCTCGGCGGGGGCGGCATGGCGCTGTACGGCTTCTACGGCGGCTCGTCGGGCTCGCCGCGCGGCGCCGTGTTCAACTATCCTGTCACGGCGAACAACGGCTTCACGAACCCCACCTACTACAAGTCGGCCATCCTCGCGAACAAGATCGTGGCGCCCAGCATCCTGCGGGCCAACACGCAGGGGCTCACGAACGCGGCGTCGGACGTGTGGACGAACGCGCTGGGAGCCTCGTCGCGCATCGACGTGCGCGGCAGCTTCGTGGACGGCTCGAAGATCGGCGTCATCGTGTCCGAAGGCCTCGTCACGCTCAACACGAGCGGCGCCCAGTTCGGCACGGTCTACCAGTCCGGCGCGAACCTGGTCCCCTTCGCCAACGACGTGAACGCCACGCTCGTGGCGGCGGCGAACGGCACGCGCCTCGTGTGGGCGGACGGCTTCGTGGTGGACTACCAGGCCAACGCCCCTCTCGGATCGACGCTCACCGGTTCGGCGCCCTTCGACGGCGCCGACGGCATGGCGAACGCCTACGCCCGCTCGAACGGCTCGGCCACCGTGCTCGGCCAGGGAACGATGGCCGTCAACGGCTACACGTTCAAGGGATGGGCGGCTGCGGCCACCGATACCGCGCCGCGCTTCCAGCCGGGCGCCGCCATCACCTACGATGCGTCGCTCGACCCGCTCAAGAACGGCCATATGGTGCTGTACGCCGTGTGGCAGGCGCCCCCGCGCGTGTGCCAGATCATCCGCGACACGAACGGCGACGGCACGCCCGACACGTTCTACAAGGCCTACACCACGCTCTACGAGGCGTTCAACGACGTCCAGACGAACGATCGCATCGAGATGCTGCGCGACGCGTCCCTCGTGGACTTCTCGGCCGCCGCAGGCCAGCAGCCCGCCGATGGCGGCGTGAAGCTTGCCGCGGGCAAGACCGGCGTCGTGCTCACCACGGCGCCGCTCGTGCAGATCATCCCGGGCGCCCAGGGCTGGCTCGGTTCCGTGCCCTCTTCGGGCCTGCTCACGGCTACGATCACGCGCACCGCCTCCGGTTCGACCACGTCGTGGCTGTCCGTCGCGGGCGGCCTGACGGTGACGAACCTCGTGATGGACGGCGCGTGCGCCCTGCGGCAGGGGCAGAGCGGCACGGGCGTCGTCGGACAGCAGGCGCTGATCGAGGTGGCGGGCGCGTCGTCGTCGCTCGCGCTCAACGCGGGCACCACGCTCAAGAACGCCTGCAATGCGACGGGCCCCGGCGGCGCGGTGCACGCGAGCGCCCAGGCGACCGTGCGCCTGTCCACGGGCGCGGCCGTCACCGGGTGCACGGCCGCCGACGGCGGCGGCGTGGCCGTGGAGAACGCCACGTTCACGCAGGCCGGCGGCTCGGTGAACGGGTGCACGGCCGCGCGCTTCGGCGGCGGCGTGTACGTCGGGCCCCAGGCGACGGCGAGCATGGCGGGCCTCGCGGAGGTGCGCGGCAACGTGGCGAAGCGCTCGGGCGGCGGCCTGTACGTGGACGCCGCGGCGCGCCTCACGCTGTCGGGCGGCACGGTGGCCGCCAACGCGTGCTCGGCCGAGAACAACGACGGGGGAGCCTACGCCGGCGCCTTCGTCGGCGGCATCGGGCTGGGCTCGTATGCGTCCGCGACGCCGCTCGTCACCCTGAGCGGGGCCACACTCGTGTCGGGCAACCTCGGGCGCCCGCCGAAGGGCCTGTCCACCGACAGCCCGAAGGCGTCCGACCTCGAGGTGGCGCGCGCGGGCACGTCGTACTCGCTGGCCGTGGACGCGTCGGGCCTCGCTCCCACGGCGGCCGTCGGCATCACGTCGGCCAGCTCGTCGCTGCTCGCGGCGGGCGCGCAGTTCGCTTCGCGCGTGGGAACGGCCCCCATCGTGGGCCTGCAGCTGTTCTTCAACAACGCCAACGCGGGTCTCGCGGCCGTGGCGGGAGCGGGCGACGCCGTGGTGTGGCGCGGCCTCTCCGCCGACGTGTCGTTCACGAAGGTGGGCCTCGACCAGGCCACGGGCAAGACGGTGAAGCTGGCGGGCGCGAAGTTCGCGGTGTACCGCTACGTGGGCTCCCTCAACATCACCCCGATCACCATCAACGGCGGCTCCATCGATCTGGCCACCACGCTGTCCACCCAATGGGCGCCCGTCGTCGCGGCCGACGGCACGACGGGCACGGCGGGCGATCCGTCGAACGTGCCCTACGTGTTCACGTCCTCGTCGAGCGCCGACACGCTGGGCGTGGTGAACCTCACGCAGCTCACGCCGGCGGCATGGTACATGCTCGTCGAGGTGGAGGCGCCTGCGGGCTATCAGCAGCCCACCGGCCAGTGGGCGTTCCAGGCGCTCGAGCTGTCGGGATCGGTGGGAGGCTACGGCATCGACGTGAGCACGCTGCTGGCGCGCAAGGGCGACGGCGGCCTGCTGCCCACCGCCTTCTCCACGTCCGTCACCCTGGGCGGCACGGTGCAGCGCGGCGTGTTCCTGACGAACGTGCCGCTGTACAACCTGCCCTTCGCCGGCTCGCCGACGGCGGGGCCCTTCGTCGGCGTGCTTGCGGGCCTCGCGCTCGTCGCGGCGGCCCTCCTGCTGCATCGCGCGCGCCGCTCCACCTCATGAGGGCGCGCGACCGCGTTCGGCGCGTCCTCATGGCGATCTGCCTCGTGGCGGGCATCGGCCTCATCCTGTACCCCGTGGTGGGCACGTACCTCAACGAGCGCTCGTTCGACGAGGTGGTGAGCCGCTACGAGGAAACGGTGCAGACCCTGCCCGAGGACGAGCGCACGGAGATGCTGGCGGAGGCGCGCGCCTACAACGAGAGCCTGCGGGGCGATCCCGTGCACGACCCCTTCGTGGCCAACAGCGGCTACGCGGTGCCCGACAACTACGACGACCTGCTGAACGTGGACGGCACGGGGCTCATGGGCACCGTGTCCATCCCCGCCATCGACCTCACGCTGCCGCTCTACCACGGCACGTCCGACGACGTGCTGTCCCACGGTGCCGGCCACATCCCCCAAACGTCGCTGCCGGTGGGCGGCGCGGGCACCCATGCCGTCATCACGGGCCACACGGGCCTGCCCACGGCGCGCCTGTTCACCGACCTCGAGCGTCTGCAGAAGGGCGACGTGTTCGTGGTGGAGGTGCTGGGCGAGCGCCACGCCTACGCGGTGGACGATATCGAGGTGGTGGAGCCCGACGACGTGTCGTCCATCCGCGTGGAGGACGGCGCCGAATACGTCACCCTGCTCACGTGCACGCCCTACGGCATCAACTCGCACCGCCTGCTCGTGCGCGGCGCGCCCTGCGAGCTGCCCGCCGACGACGCCCTGGCCCCGACGCCCGGCGCGCCCTGGCCGCTCGTGGCGGCGCTCGGCGCGGCGGCGGCGCTTGCGGCTGCGCTGCTGGTTCGGCGCGCCTGGAAGCGCCGCCGCGGGCGCGGGCCGACGGGAGGGGAGGGCCGATGAGCGCCGCGCGTTCCGCCGACGCCCGCCCGCCGCGCCGACGCGCCGCGCGCTGGTTCTTCGGCCTCGTGCTGGTCGTCGGGGTGGCGTGCGTGCTCTATCCCGTCGTGACGAACATCGCCTACCAGATGGGCGCGTACAGCGCGGTGGCGTCCTACGACGACGCGGTGAGCCGGCGCACGCCCGAGGAGCTCGCGCGCCTGTGGGCCGACGCCTACGCCTACAACGACGAGCTGGCCGCGCCCGAGGTGCGCGACCCCTTCACCGTCGACGAGGTCACGTCTCCGCTCGACCGCTACTACGACGTGCTCGACCCCGACGGCACGGGCATGATGGGCTACGTGGAGGTGCCCTCCGCCGGCATCGAGCTGCCGCTCTACCACGGCACGGGCGACGAGGTGCTGCAGACGGGCGCCGGGCATATCGCCACGACGGCGCTGCCCATCGACGGGGAGTCCATCCACCCCGTCGTCACAGGGCACACGGGCCTGCCCGACAAGCTGCTGTTCACGAACCTCATGTTCGTGCAGGAGGGCGACGTGTTCCGCGTGAAGATCCTCGACCGCACGTTCTCGTACCGGGTGGCGTCCGTCGACGTCGTCGAGCCCGACGACACGGCGCTGCTGCAGCCCGTCGAAGGGGAAGACCGCCTCACGCTGCTCACGTGCACCCCCTACGGCATCAACTCCCAGCGCCTGCTCATCACGGGCGTTCCCACCGTCGAAGACGACGAGCAAGGCGCCCGCCCGCTGGTGCTCCCGTTCGTCGTTGCGGGAGCGCTGCTCGTCGGAGGAGCCGTGCTCGCATGGAGAAGAGCGGGGAAGCGCCCGAAGCGCCCGTGACCCTTCCATGGCGCGGCGTATGCTTCGGGACAAGCGCGCCCGACCCTTTTATGGCGCGGCATATGCTCCGGGATGAGTGCGCCTGACGCCGCGCCGATCGCACGCCGCGCCCCTCCCGAATCGGCGCGGAACGCGCCCATCGGCCCGCATGATTGCCTCCGCGCCAAAAAAAGTGGAGCGCCCGTCCTGCACCGCTGATGCGCGTCTCCGCGACGCCCCCCCCTAGAAATCGCTTCGCTGCATGTTCAGGTAGTTCAGCAGCTCGCTGCGCTTGTGGATCTGCATCTTCTCGTAGATGTGGCGGATGTGGGTGTTCACCGTGTAGGGCGAGATCACCAGCTTGTCGGCCATGTTGTTCGTGGTGTAGCCGCGCGCGATGAGCACGAGGATCTCCGCCTCGCGCCCCGACAGGCCGAACTCCTTCGCCACTTCGGCGCAGATCTCGTCGATCTCGGCCTTCGACGGCGGGGCCGCCGTCAGCGCGGCGATGTTGAACTCCTGGCGCACGAGCGGCACGAGCAGCGCGGCCAGCACGCACATGAGCGCCAGGCAGGTTTCGGGCGTGATGGCGAACGCCAGGTCGGGCGCCAGCTCGTAGCCCACGGCCCAGGTGTTGCCCACCGCGATGCCGGCGCGCACGAACGCGCCGGAGAACGCGAAGGCCACCGCCGGGGTCACGTAGCCCTTCGACGTGAGGATGCCGAAGTACATGATGAGGAGGATCTCCAGAAGCGACGAGATGCCCGTGGCCATGATGAAGGCCGGCAGGTAGGCTACTTGATCGGCCAGGAAGAGCGCGAATGCCGCGATCAGCAGCACGAGGAGCCAGGGGAACATCTTGAAGATGCTGGCCTTGTCCTTCGACACGATGCTGATGCCGGCGATGGCCAGCATGATGATGGCGCCGCCGAGGATGCCCAACGTGAAGGTGACGTCGCCGGTGGGCAGCACCTGCCACGGAATGATGGCCACGAGGAAGTAGCACGCCACGCTGGCCACGAACGTGATGACGCTCACCGTCACCATGTTCTTGAGGCCGCCCTGCGCCGCGCTTTTGGGCAGCAGCACGGGAAACGCCCGCGAGCCGTCGCGGCGGGCGGCCACGAGCAGCACGCCGGAGGCGATGGGCAGCAGCGAGACGAACACCGTCGTCACGTACACGGGCAGCGTCCACGCCAACACGATGGTCACGAACAGCGCCAGGCCGAACGTCGTGCCGATGTGACGCAACGAGAAGTTCGCCTTCACGCAGGCGTAGCGCTCGCCCCAGAGAATCCACATGACGGATTCGGCGATGCCGGTGAAGAAGGCCAGCGCGTACAGCAGACCGGGCACGGTGAACACCTGCGGGGGCAGGCACATGGCCAAGGTGGCGAGACAAGTGAGGATGGGTGCGGCCGCATAGAGCCAGCGATGCGTCGAAAGGTGGCGCGTGCGTCCCAACGCGAGCGCGATGAGCAGCAGGGTGACCACGGCGGCGCCCAGGTTCACGAGCCAGGCGATGGTCACGCGGTCGTCGAGCAGCTCGGTCTGCACGAACATGTGCGGCACGAACCACAACGCGTAATGCCACGCCAACAGAAGCGCGAATCCCACGTACTTGAGGGCAGGGCGCGTCGCAAATTCGGTGAGAGACGTTGCCGCTCCGTCATGTGATCCCGCAGGTTCCCCTGATTGGTGCGCCATGAGCGGACCATCCTTCCTAACATGCGTTTGCGATGGATGATGATGCTGCTGAACTGCCCGGACTCCATTAAACCTCACAAAGCGGGTCCGTGTTCACCATTGCGAAAATCTATCACCAATTCATCATGAACACCTCGCAAGAAAGTAAGTATTGAGGTAATTAGTGGAGATTTTGCGATGGCAAATCGACGGGAGGCGAACAGAATGCACCCAACGGCTCGGTTCACCGCCGGTCGCCGCCATGAACGTGCCGGCGACCGACTGAGAGACCGGGCGAAGACAAGGAGAAAGGAAGACAAGATGTCACTGCTTGCCAAGAGCAAGGGCGAGGTCACCTACAAGGAGCTCACCACGCTCCATAAATGGGCTCTCGTCGTACTCATCTCGATGGGCTCGTCGATCATCTACGCGCCGATGTATCTGAAGAACGTGTTCTACGATCCGCTGATGCAGGCCCTCGGCGCCACGAACGCCGACCTCGGCCTCATGGTGTCGGCCTACGGCATCGCCGCCATGATCTGCTACCTGCCTTCCGGCATCGTGGCCGACAAGTTCCGCATGCGCACGCTGGCATGGGTCGGCTTCATCGCCACCGCCGTGCTCGTGTTCGTGTACGCGATGCTGCCCTCCGTGCAGATCTGCCTGATCCTCTTCGTCCTCATGGGCGTCACGTCCATCCTGGTATGGTGGGGCACGCGCTTCAAGGTCATCCGCCTGTGCTGCGAGGAGAACGAGTACGCCTCCAAGATCGGCATCAGCTACTCCATCTACGGCGTCACCGGCCTCGTCATCGGCCTCATCAACGCCGGCATCATCGCCGCCATCTCCGGCGCGGCGGGCGTGCAGGCCATGCTCATCTTCCTGGGCGTCGTCATCGCCATCCTGGGCGTGGTCTCCTTCTTCCTCATCCCCGACTTCAAGGGCGAGATCAACAAGGACGCTAAGCTGTTCAGCGTCAAAGAGGCCATCCAGTCCATCAAGCACCCCGGCGTCATCTGGGCCTGCATTGCGTACTTCGCCTGCTACGCCGTGTACCAGGGCGCTACCTACACCACGCCGTACCTCTCGCAGTGCTTCAACGCCGACGGCAACATCGTGAACATCGTCGGCCTCATCCGCACCTACGGCATCGGCCTCGTTGCCGGTCCGGTCGTGGGCTTCATCGCCACGAAAATCAAGAGCCCCTCGAAGACCATCCTGGGCGCGTTCATCCTGTCCATCGCGGTGCTCGTCGGCTTCATCCTGTTCCCGCAGGACGCTTCCGGTGCGATGATCGCCTCCGTCCTCGTGGTCGTGTTCGGCTTCACCACCTACGGCGCCTTCTCCATCGGCTCCTCGCCCCTGTCCGAGGTCAAGATCCCCATGGCCATCTTCGGCACCGCCTCTGGCCTGCTCTCCGTCATCGGCTTCCTGCCCGACGTGTTCATCCACACCTGGTACGGCGGCATGATCGACGCCCAGGGCACGGCAGCGTTCTCGAGCATCTTCGGCTTCGAGATCATGTTCGGCGTCATCGGCTGCGCGGCTCTGGTCATGTTGCTCCGCAGCATCAAGAAGCACTTCGGTGCCGAGGCTGCCGCTCCGGCCGTCGAAGACGCCGAGACCACTCAGGCGTAAGTTCCTCTCACGAGTGCGGGGGCGCGCTGCTGCAAGCCGCGCCCCCTCATCTCAAACCGGTATCACCCGCACGTCCTGCGTTCACTATCGGAAACGAATCGGGAAAGAAGGCATCATGAACAAACTCGACGTCCTGTCCAAGATCAACCCGCAGATGAAAGCGGTCCTCGCCAAAGAGGACGAGCTGGCGGGCGACGCGAACGACACAAGCGTGGGGTTCGAGCAGATGCGCAAGAACTACGTCGCCGGCCGCGCGTTCTGGGCCGAGGGCGGCCCGGTCATGGTCGAGCAGCTCGACGCCACGGTGGCCGGCCCTTACGGCGACATCCCGGTTCGGTACTACTATCCCACCGAAGCTGCCGCGGCGGCGCTCGGCGGCGCGGCGCCCGCGCAGCCGGCCATCGTGTATGTGCACGGCGGTGGCTTCGTCCTGGGCAACCTCGACACGCACGACCGTGTCTGCCGCGTGCTCGCCGACCATGCGGGCGTGCCCGTGGTGGCCGTCGACTACCGCCTGTCGCCCGAGGCCAAGTTCCCGAGCGCCGTGGAGGAAGTGGCCGCCGTGGCCGCCTACCTGCACGAGCAGGGCGCGAAGCACGGCATCGACGGCGAGCGCCTGTCGTTCGCGGGCGATTCGGGCGGGGCGCACCTGGGCCTTGCGGCCACGATGTACCTGCGCGAAGAGCGCGGCGGCAGCGACTTCGTCAAGTGCTGTCTCCTGTACTACGGCTGGTTCGGCCTGACGGACTCGTCCTCGATGCGCCTGCTGGGCGGCCCGTGGGACGGTCTGACCGAGGCCGAGTGGCAGTGGTACATGGAGATGTACGCGAACGACCCCGCCGAGCTCATGGCCAGCCCGTACGCGAACCTGTTCCTGAACGACATGGAGCACGACATGCCGGCCTGCTACATCGCGGCGGCGGAGTACGACCCGCTGCGCGACGACTCGGCCACGTTGGCGGCCATCTGCGAGCAGTACGGGACCCCCGTCCGCCACGAGGTGTTCGAGGGCGTCATCCACGCGTTTCTGCACTACACCAAGATGCTCGATGCGGCGAACGACGCCCTCGAGCACGGTGCAATCTTCTATCGTCAGCAGCTGGGGCTGTAATCCCCGCACCAACCATCGGGTTTCGCGGCATCACGAAGATGCCGACACAAACAAAAGGAGGATCGTCATGGATTTCAAGTTGACGGACGAGCAGGAGCTTATCGTCGATAGCTACCGCGAGTACATGGAGAGCGAGAACTGGGAGACCTACTTCCACGAGTGCGACGAGAAGCACGAGTACCCGCTGCGCTGGGTCAAGGGCCTCTGCGAGCTCGGCTTCGACCAGATCATGCTCCCCGAGAGCCATGGTGGCCTGGGCCTCGAGCAGCCCTGCGTGACGCTCATGGCCGTCTACGAGGTGCTCGGCCGCTACGGCGCCCCCACCTACGTGCTCTACCAGCTCCCGGGCTTCGAGACCGTCATCCGCGAGGGCAGCGAAGAGCAGATCGAGGCCGTGCTGTCCACGCTGGGCTCCGGCGAGCAGATCTGGAACTCCGCCTGCACCGAGCCGGGCGCCGGCTCCGACGTGAGCTCGCTCGCCACGAACTACAAGCGCGAGAACGGCAAGATCTACCTCAACGGCACCAAGACGTTCATCACCTCCTCGCTGGGCGTGAAGTACCTCGTCATCATGGCGAAGAACGCCGACGATCCCACCGTGTTCACCGAGTTCTTCCTCGACATGTCCAAGCCGGGCGTGAAGCTGTCCCCGCTCACCAAGCTGGGCCTGCGCATGGACAGCTGCTGCGAGGTCTACATGGACAACGTGGAGCTTGAGGAGAAGGACATCTTCGGCAAAGAGGGCAACGGCTTCATGCGCGGCGTGTCCGACTTCAACTTCGAGCGCTGGCTCGTGGGCGCCTGCGACTACGGCACCGCCATCAGCGCGTTCGAGGACGCCATGGCGCACGCGAACAGCCGCATCGCCTTCGGCAAGCCCATCAGCCGCTTCCAGCTCAACCAGATCAAGATCACCGATATGTGCATCAAGCTGACCAACATGAAGAACATGCTGTACGAGGCCGCTTGGAACGCCGACAACAACGACGGCAACTTCGACCCGGCCGCGGCCGCCATGTGCAAGTACTACTGCGCCAACGCCTCCTTCGAGGTCGTCGACGACGCCATGCAGATCATGGGCGGCATCGCCGTGGCTTCCGAGCACCGCATCAACCGCATCTGGCGCGACCTGCGCGTCGACCGCGTCTCCGGCGGCACCGACGAGATGATGATCCTCGCCACCTCCAAGGGCGCCTCCATCAAGTACAAGCAGAAGTAAAGAGCGTTCCACCGAAGGAGGGCCCCGGCCTGAGGGGCGGGGCCCCGGACACGAACCGCGATTCAAGGAGGAAACAACCATGGCACTACCTACCGAAAAGCCGTCCTACGGCCCTCTCGACGGCGTCAAGGTCGTCTACGCGGCGGTCGAGCTGGCCTGCCCGAAGGCCGCCGACCTCATGGCCGACTGGGGTGCTGACGTCATCTGGCTCGAGAACACGGGCGCGGGCGACACCATCCGCGACACCCCGTACGTGAAGCAGGCCGAGCGCCGCAACCAGCGTTCCGTCTCGCTGAACTACTTCTCCGAAGAGGGCAAGAAGGTGTTCTTCGACATGGTCAAGGACGCCGACATCTTCATGGAAGCCTCCAAGGGCGGCACCTGGGCGCGCAAGGGCATCACCGACGACGTGCTGTGGGAGCTCAACCCGAAGATGGTCATCGTGCACGTCTCCGGCTTCGGCCAGGAGGGCGACCCCAAGATGGTGAAGCGCGCGGCCTACGACCTCACCGTCATGGCGTACTCGGGCATCATCATGCAGAACGGCACGGAGGAGCAGCCCATGCTCCCCGGACCCTACGCCGGCGACTACTTCAACACGCTCATGATCGCCTCCTCCGCGCTCGCGGCCCTCTACAAGGCCGAGAAGAGCGGCAAGGGCGAGAGCATCGACCTGGCCATGTACGAGACGCTGCTGGCCATCGGCCAGTACTACCTGGTGGACTACCTGAACGAGGGCATCAAGTGGCCCCGTCCGGGCGCCCGCAACCAGAACCTCTGCGGCATCGGCGAGTTCAAGTGCAAGGACGGCTTCCTGGGCGTGTGCCTCTACGGCGTCGACCAGAACAAGTACTTCCTCGAGCAGATCGGCCTCGGCCACCTGTGGGGCACCGAGGACATCCCCGAGGACACCTCGGGCCTGTGGCTGTCCAACCCGCACGCCGACGAGATCCAGAAGGCGTTCGAGGACTACTGCCTCGCGCGTTCCAAGTACGACATCGAAGCGGACTTCGCGGCCCATCGCATCGCCGCCCAGGTGGTCAACGACATGGAGGACCTCGTGGCCGAAGAGCACCTGAAGCTGCGCAACACGTGGGTTGACTGGGAGACGGTCGACGGCGAGACGTTCCACGGCCTCGGCGTGTTCCCGAAGTTCAAGAACAACCCCGGCCAGATCTGGCGCCCGATGCCGAAGCAGGGCGGCGACACCGTCGACGTCATGACGAAGCTCGGCTACACGCAGGAGCAGATCGACGAGCTGGCCGCTGCCGGCATCGTGAAGATCAGCGAATAGCGCTGCAGCGCGCGTCCGGAGCTCCGGCCCCGGACGCGCAACGCGGATGCGCGGCCCGAAGCGTTGCGCCGCGCATCCGCACGATGCCGCCTTTCAGGGCCGTGCCGCGGGAAGACGGCATCGTGCGGATATCTCAAGGATCGAGTGACGGAGAAGGGTGGGACGATGACCGACATCGTGGGAAACGAAACGGTGCGCAGCCTGTGGGACGGCCTCGTGGCCGCCTGCGGCGACCGCGTCTTCCTTCGCTTCCGCGACCGCGCGGACGCGACGAGCACGTACACGTACCGTGCGTTCAACGAGGAGATCGACCGCACCGCCAACGTGTTCCTGTCGATGGGCGTGCAGGCGGGCGAGCGCGTGTGCGTGCAGCTGTGCACGTGCCCGGAATTCATGATGTGCCTGTTCGGCCTCGCGAAGATCGGCGCCGTCATGGTTCCCATGAACGAGCAGAACCTCGTGGAGGAGGCCGCCTACGTGCTCGACCGCACCGGGGCCACCTGCGCGCTCGTGGAGCCGAAGTTCCTCGACCTGTACCGCGCTGTGCGCGCGGAGGGCCCCTACCTGCCGAAGGGCGTGCTCGTGGCCCGCACCGCCGAGGAGGGCGTCGAGGGGCTGGGCGAGGCCTTGGCGGCGCTCGAGCAGGACGATGCGCTGCGCGACTTCTCGCAGCTGCGCGCCGCCGCCGCGGCCGAGCTCGACGAGGTGCGCCCGCTCAGCGCGGACGATCCGGCCGAGATCATCTTCACGAGCGGCACGACGTCGCGCCCGAAGGGCGTCGTGCTCACCCATGCGAACATCCTGTTCAGCGGCCTGTACGGCGACTGGGAGGTCACGCTCACGCGCGACGACCGCCTGCTCACCACCATGCCGGCCTGCCATTCCAACTTCCAGCTGGCCGCGCTCATGCCGGTGCTCACCGCGGGAGCCGAGCTCATCGTGGTGGAGAAGTACAGCGCGCGCCGCTTCTGGTCGCAGATCCGCGAGTTCGGGGCCACGGTCACGCAGTGCGTCGCCATGATGCTGCGCACGCTCATGCTGCAGCCCGCATCGCCCGACGACCGGAACCACACGCTGCGCGAGATGCTGTACTTCCTGCCGGTGTCCGACGCCGAGAAGGCCGCCTTCGAGGAGCGCTTCGGCGTGCGCCTCATGAACACGTACGGCTCCACCGAGTCCATCGGCTGGGTGCTCACCGACCCGCCCGCCGGCCCGCGCCGCTGGCCGAGCGTGGGGCGCGCGGGGCTCGGCTACGAGGTGCGCATCATGCGCGAGGACGGCGTGCAGGCCGCTCCCGGCGAAATCGGCGAGATCCAGGTGCACGGGCAGCGCGGACGCACTATCATGAAGGAGTATTTCAACGACCCGGAGGCCACCGCGCGCACGTTCACGGACGACGGCTGGCTCAAGACGGGCGACAAGGGCTACGTGGACGAGGACGGCTGGTTCTTCTTCGTCGACCGCAAGGTGAACATGATCAAGCGGGCGGGGGAGAACATCTCCACCACCGAGCTGGAGAACGTGCTGGTGGACCATCCCCTCATCGCGGAAGCGGCCGTCATCGGCGTGGACGACCCTATCCGCGACCAGGCGGTCAAGGCGTTCGTGCTGCCGTGCGCCGGCGCTGAGCTCACCGAGGAGGACGTGCTTTCGTACTGCGAGGGGCACATGGCCGGCTTCAAGGTGCCCTCGTACGTGGAGATCGTGCACTCGTTCCCGCGCACGTGCAGCATGAAGATAGAGAAGCGGTTGTTGCGCTGATCTGACGATCAGCGCAAGGAGTCGACGCTGCGGCTTTCCGTGGCGCCTCATCTCGCGGCGAGGCCGAGGGCTCGCGTACCGAAGTATCCCCTACGGGGACTTCCTTCGGGGCGCGCTTCGCCCTCGCCCTCCCCACGATCTGGGGCGCCACGGAAACCCTCGCTGACGTTGCAGGACCGGTGAGTTTTGAAATACGAAAAAAGGAGAGGGAGCTATGGCTATCAGCACTGAAATTGTGGGCAAGGAGTTCGGCCCGTTCGTGCGGGAGTACACGTTCAAGGACCTCGAGATCTGCGCGCTCGGCTGCAACGCCGGCTACGACGGCGTAACCGACCTCGAGTACGTCAACGAGTGCGACGCCGAGCACCCCGACCTCAAGGTGCTGCCCATCTTCGGCGTGCCGCTGACGGTGCACGAGGAGATGACGCGCACGCTCGACTACGGCTACAACTACGACGGCTCGCTGCACTACGGCTTCGAGATCAAGCTGCACGCCCCGTTCAAGATGAACGACCGCATCGAGACGTTCGTCACCCAGGACGCCCTGTACGACCGCGGCGAGGGCCGCGGGTGCCTCTCGAAGCAGACGGGCCGCTCCTACTCCTCCGACGGCACGCTTCTGTGCGAGACCGAGACGTGGGACGTGTGCATCTACGACGGCGGCTGGGGCGGCGCGAAGCCTCCAAAGGACATCGTCGAGATGCCCGACCGCGCGCCCGACGCCGTGGTCGAGGAGACCATGCCGCTCAACATGCCGCTCATCTACCGCCTCATGGGCGACTGGCATCAGCAGCACATCGACTTCGCCTACACCGAGCAGACGGGCCTCGAGCGCCCCATCGCGCACGGCGTGAGCCTGGGCGGCTTCGCGATGCGCCACATCATCAGCTCGTTCTTCCCGGGCGAGCCCGAGCGCATGAAGCGCTTCAAGACCCGCATCACCTCGCCGGTGCTGCCGGGCACCACGCTGCAGACCCGCATGTGGAAGGTGGGGGACAAGGAGATCCGCTTCCAGCTCGTCGACGCCGACGCCGACGAGACCGGCGCCAAGCCGCACCTGAACTTCGGCATCTGCGAGTGGGAGTAAGCGCGGGCTGCCATCCTGATCGCAGCGCGGGGTCGGAGGACCCCGCGCCGCGCCAGCCAAGAAAACCAGCAAGCAAGGAGACGTGAGCATGAGCAACGTGAAACAGATGACGCAGGTGACAAGCCCCCCGATGCGCGACGTTGCCGACGGCGCGAAGCAGATCGGCGGGGACGTGGTCGACAAGGTGAAGAAGTCGGCCAAGCGCACCATCGACGACGTGGCCATGACGCCGTTTCTGCTCAAGATCACGTTCTTCTCGAGCGGCGGCTCGTTTCTCGACGGCTACGTGCTCTCGCTCATCGGGGTGGCGCTCACGCAGATCACGCCCCTGTTCAGCCTTACCGACGCCTGGAGCGCCGCCATCGGCGCGTCGGTGCTGCTGGGCATCTTCGTCGGCACCATCGCCGGCGGGTACCTCACCGACCGCATCGGGCGGCGCACGATGTTCATCATCGATGTCGTGGCCATCGGCCTGTTCTCCATCCTGTCGGTGTTCGCTTCCGACCCGTTGCAGCTCGTCCTCGCGCGCTTCGTCATCGGCGTGTTCGTGGGCGCAGACTATCCCATAGCCACGTCGCTCATCGCCGAGTTCACGCCTAAGCAGCACCGTTCCATCTCCATGGGCATGGTGTCGGCTGCGTGGTATCTCGGCGCCACGGTGGCCGCGTTCGTGGGGTACTTCCTGTACAGCGTGCCGAACGGTTGGCAGTGGATGCTCGGCTCGGCCGTCGTGCCCTGCATCATCCTGCTGGTCGGCCGCCACGACATCCCCGAGTCGCCCATGTGGCTCGCGCAGAAGGGCCGCACGGAGGAAGCGCAAGCCATCATGCATCGCGTGTTCGGCGACGACGTGGAGCTCGAGCTGGAGGAACCCGGCGAGAAGACCACGCTTGGGAAGGTGTTTCGCGGCGGCTACGCCAAGCGCATCGTGTTCCTGGGTATTCTGACGTTGTGCCAGGTGGTTCCCATGTACGCCATCTACACGTTCGGACCTGAGATCATGACGGCGTTCGGCTTGGGCGTGGGGCACGAGGCCATCCTCGGCGAGAGCGTGGTCAGCCTGTTCTTCCTCATCGGCTCCATTCCGGCCATGTTCTGGCTGAACTCCATGGGGCGCCGGCCCCTGCTTATCCGGTCGCTCGCGCTCATGGCCGTGGGTCTGGTCATCTTGGGGGTGTTCCCCGATGCGCCTGTCTTCGTGATCATCCTCGGGTTCGGCCTGTACGCGTTCTTCAGCGGCGGCCCGGGCATCCTGCAGTGGCTCTATCCCAACGAGCTGTTCCCGACCGAGGTGCGCGCCTCGGCGGTGGGCATCGCCATCGCGTTCTCGCGCATCGGCACCATCGTCGCCACCTACGGCACGCCGCTGTTCCTGGCCGCGTTCGGCGTGGGGCCCACCATGCTCGTGGCGGCGGGGCTCGTGATTCTCGGGCTCGTGCTGTCGGTGTTCATGGCGCCCGAGACGAAGGGCAAGTCGCTTCTTGAGACGAGCGCGCTCGACGCCGACGAGACGCGCCCGCACGGCGCGTAGGGGAGCGCGGGGCGGGCGCGGGGCGTGGGACGCGAGGCGCGGGGCGCGGCGTCGGGCGCGGTGCACCGCGAAACGCCCCTCGGTGGCAAAAAATGACGCGATTGCGGGCGAAGGGCGGCGCGAACCCTTCGCCCGTTTTTCGCGACCAGGCATTATGCGAAGCGCTGCGCCTCCAGTCGATCTCACGGGGCCGAAAAAGCGCCTTTCAGACCGCAATCGCGAAAAAACTTGCCATTTTGCGTCGACGTTCCGGTGCAGCGCCGTCATCGCGGGGCGTCGGGAACGCCGAGCAGCGTGCCGTGAAGGCGATGCTGCCGCTCCGGCCAGCTTCGCGCGTCTGGGCGCAGCCTCTTGCCGAGCTTGCGGGCCAGCAGGTGCGCCACCTGATCGAGCTCGATGAGGTTCTGCACGGTTCGGGTGGTGACCGGCACGACGGTTATCCCGTGCGCGAGCAGGTCGTTGCGCCTGCGCGCGTCGTCGGCCAGCTTGCCCTTCTTGCTGTGATGCTGGAAGCTCTCGTACTCGACGGCGACCGCTGCGTCGCGCCACAGCAGGTCGCATGCGAACCGCTTGTCGGCGGCGCGGCGCACGGTGCTCCACCGCGCGTTCATGCCCCGGTTCATCTCGGGCCGGGGAAGGCCGTAGCCTCCCTTGGAAAGCGGAAGGCACAGCAGCATGACCAGCGCGGTTTCGAACGGCGAAGCGGACCCGTCCACGACGGAGCGCAGCGCGCGTCGCGCCTGTTTCGCCCCCGGCACCGGGCCGATCTCGTCGATGAAGCGCCCGAGGCGCTCGACGGTGGTGTAGGGGTGCGCGCGATCGAAATCCACCTGGTTGACCGTGGGTACGCCGTAGGTGCCGCAAAGCTCCATGCCCAGCCTGACGAGGTGCGCCTGCGGCAGCGTTTCCGCCATCTGCACGAAGCACAGCTCCGGCCCGCTCGCGCACGCGTCCGGCGCGAGGCGCCAGAACGACCGGCGGGGGAAGGAACCCGAGCGCACATGGCAGACTGCGCGCGCGTCGCCGGTGCGCGCGGCGGCGCTCGGGACGAGCAGATGCACGGGCTTCTCGGGGCGGGGAAGGCTCCGGTCGAACAGCGCGTCGAGGGCGGCGGTGCTCGCGACGCAGGCGGGCGGCAGCGGGCCCGCGATGCGCGGGGTGGCGCGGCGCAGCGCGTCGGAAGGCGCCACGTCCGCCGAGCGGGCGATGCAGGCGAGCGCTGAGAGGTGGCTGAGATACAGGGTCATGGTTCGAGCATACGACGCGGCCGGTGCGAGCGCCAAGGGGCGGCCCGCATCGTTAACCGACCGTAAACTTGCGCTTGACCTGCGCTTGACCTGCGCTGGAACCACGCTAGATTCCCGTTGGAGCCGCGCTGGAAAACCGCTGGAACCGCGCTCGATTCCGCGCACGGAGAGCCTGAACCCGGTTCTCGCGCACGCCTTTAGCGCGCGTCAGCTCTTCGGGCACCCCGCGCCGTAGAGGCGGATGGGCGCGCCTTCGTTGTCGGTCGCCATGCAGAGGAACTCCCAGCCGCAGCGTTCGTACAGCCGCTCGTGGTCGGTGACGAGGTACAGGCGATCGCAGCCGCGCGCTCCCATGTCGCGCCGTGCGAAATCGAGCAGCCGACGTGCGATCCCCTCGCCGCGCCGCGCCGGCTCCACGTAGAGCGCGCAGAGGTTGGGCGCGAGGTCGGGCCGGTCGTGGAAATCGTTCTCGATGATGCCGCAGCCGGCCACGATGGCTCCGTCGTCGTCCAGCACCGCGTACCATTGCGGCACGTCGCCGGGGTGCTCCGCGCAGGCGGTCATGCTCGCGCGGTACGCTTCGGCGGGCACGTCCCAACGCTCGGCGAACCAGGCGGCCGCCCGGTCGAGCAGGTCGGGCCGTTCGCGCAGGCAGGTGATCGGGTTCATGCGGGCTTCCTTTCGGTCGTGGTTCCCAGCGGACGGTCGCCGCGTGCCAGGGCGTCGTCCACCTGCTCGGGCGGAGAACCCTCGTCTTCGGCGCGCATCCTCTCCCTGTTCGCTCCCATTATCGCCCGAAAGGCGCGAGAGCGCCAACGTCGGGGCGCCCCGTTCGGGCGGCGGTTGACCACCCGTTGCTTGTCCGCGTCGCGCAGCGGCCATACACTGAATGCATGATGAGAGCCCTCAGAGACATCGAACCCGCCGTCCGCGCCGCTTTCGCGCGCCTGGGCGCCTGGTCGGCGCGGCCCTTCCAGAGCCTGTACCGTTGGGCCGTGCCGCTCGCGCTCGTGGCGGCGCTGTGCTTCGCGCTGCCGCCGGGCGCGGGGTTCGTCGTGTTCGCGCCCTTCGCCGCCGCGTTCGCGCTCAAGGCGGTGCGCGTGTCGCGGCGCATCCACCGCCTCGCGTACGTGACGCTCGTCGTGGACGAGGACGGCCGTGCGACGCTCGACACCGAGGCCGACCGCCTGCAACGCGCTTGGGTGCTGGGGTGCGTGGCCATCGTGGCGCTGTCGTGCGCGCTGTTGGCCTCGCGCGCCGCCTTCGCCTTCGTGCCGGGCCTCGAGCCGTCGGGCTCCATCGCGCTGTACCTGGGATTCGCCTCGGTGCTCGTGGGCGGCTTCCTGCTGTGCTACTACGGCGCGCTCAGGCTCGACAGCGCGCTGCTGCGCGGGCTTGCCAGCGTCACGGTCACGCTGCCGGCGTTCTTCGTCATCGTCGCGCTGCTGAGCGTGCTCCTCTCCTGGGGCATGCGCATCGTGGCGGCCCTCGGCCTGTCGGCCGAGTCGATGATCGCCGACGGCTTCGCCTGGGTCTACGACGTGCAGCGCGTGCTGGGCTCGGCCACCACCTACTTCGTGCAGCAGGACGCGGTGGTCATCGGGGGCTCCATCGTGTTCGCGGCGGTGCTGCTGCTGGCCTACGCCTACACGGTGCCGTACTACTGGATGGCCAGCGTCGCGCGCTGGTTCAAGGGCCTCGGCCTGGCGGCGGTCGTGTTCTCGGGCGCGGCCATCGTGTTCGCAGGTGCCTGGGTGGTGGACGTGCAGCGCTGGGCCGCCGAGAGCGAGAGCGGCCAGTTCGCGCACGCCATCGACGCCGAGGTGCTCAGCAGCCAGGCGCAGACGCTCGCAGGCTACCGCACCGACGACCTCATCGCCCTCGTCAAGGCCTTCGTGCTGCCCTACACGGTGGGCGTGTTCGTGGCGAACGCCGTGGTGGCGTACCGCAAGGCGAAGGCGAAGCGCACGAGCGACGCCATCCTCGACGGCTTCGCCCGCACGGGCACCGTCGACGAGGACCGGCTTCCCGAGCAGGAGAAGCGCTACCTGTTCTACGGCGGCCGGCGCACATTGTGGGACATCGCCCTGCGCTCCATCGGCCACGACGTCTCGCTTCCGCACCCCTTCGCCCCGCGCAAGCTCACCTGGAAGGAACGCCTCACCGGCGAGCTGGAAGACGCCTAGGCGAAGGCCGCACCCCGCCCGCGCCCCGCGCACCCCGCTCGCACCCCGCATCTCAGGAAACCTGGTGCCTCCTGAACGACCATGCGGCCAGCGGCACGCACAGCGCGATCACCGCCACCTGCACGACCACCGCCATGGTCTGCAGGTCGAGCACGAGCGTCCCGAAGGGATACGATACGAGCGCGTTGAACAGGTTCGTGAAGTCGATGCTGTTCATGGGCGCCAGGTACAGCAGATGGTTCACGATGCCGAACGGCGTCTTGGGCAGGAATCCGGGAAGGACGACCACGGCGGCCGCGATGGCGAAGATGGACAGCGGCGACTTCATCCTGGCCGACAGCAGCAGCGTGAGCGCCGTCAAGCCGAGCGTGACCAGGTAGCCGATTCCCAGGCAGATGCCCACCGCCTGGGACATGGTCACGTCGTAGGGGATCGCGAGCCCGTTGAGCTGCACGGGCAAGTCGGCGCCGGCGGCGCCGTAGCAGGCGAGCGGGATGCCCACCGCCACCGCCGCGTTGGTGGCGAACACGGCGGTGGCGAACGCAAACGCCGCGATGATCTTGGCCGCAACCAGCTTGCTCTTGCCGTAGCGCGTCGACAGGATCACCGCGTCGGTTCGATCCTGGTACTCGGCTGCGAACACGGGGGCGATGCCGATGCAGACGGCGACGATGCCGAAGAACAGGAAGTTGATGCAGTCGAGGATGCCGCTCCAGCCTCCCGCGTAGCCGTACGCGACGGGCGTCGGCACCGCGTGCAGCTTCTCGGTCCACAGCGCCCGCTCGGCGTCGCTGTAGGTCCACGAGCCGTTCATGCCCTCGTCCAGCTGGCGCTCGAGCCGCTTCTCGCGCGCGCCGTACAGATCGTCGGCGCCCGAGGAGGCGACGCGGGACGCCACGACGCCGGTCGGTTCGTAGCCGTTCATCGACGGCGTGAGGATGAGGTGCAGGTAGCTGCCGTTGGCCGCGTCGAAGCGGGTGAATTCGGCGCGGGCCTGCTCGTCGGTTTCGACGGATTCCAGCACGTCGCCCTTCTCGTCGAAGAACCGCGCATAGCTCGCGACAGCCTCTGCGGCGGCCTCGTCGGTGAGGGGCCCTTCCAGCGCTTCGGCGTAGCTTCGGTTCTGCTCGATGGCCGCGAATCCGCCGAGCTGCCGGCCCTGCTCGTCGAAGGCCACCTGCTGGAAAACGTTCAGCCCGAACACGAGCGCGGTCAGCGCGAACAGCGCGAGCACCGAGACGCGCGTCACCTTGCGGGCGACGATCTTCTTGAGTTCGAACACGACGAGATCACGCATGACGGCCTCCTTGCCGGTGCGCCGTCGGCATCGGCGCTTCGTCTCGGAACAGGTGCAGGTACAGATCCTCGAGCGTGGGCGCAAGGGGTTCGGCGCCCGCGATGGGCGGTCGGTCGCTCACCACGCGCAGCACGGCGCCGCCCGTCGCGTCGTAGTGCATGTTGCTCACGCACAGCCGCGCCGCCATCTCGTCGGCCGCGCGCGCGTCGACGCGACACTCCCATACCTTGCCGCGCACCTGCTCGACGATGCGCGCCGGGGTGCCGTCGAGCACGAAGGCGCCCTTCTTCATGACGAGTATCTCGTCGGCGATGCACTCGACGTCCGACACGATGTGCGTGGAGAGGATGACGATCTTGTCCTGCGAGAAGCTCGAGATCAGGTTGCGGAAGCGCACGCGCTCTTTCGGGTCGAGCCCGGCGGTGGGCTCGTCGAGCACGAGCACGGCCGGCTCGTTGACGGCGGCCTGCGCGATGCCGAGGCGCTGCTTCATGCCGCCCGAGAACGTCTTGATCTTCGACTTCGCCACGTCCTGCAATCCCACCAGCTCCAGCAGCTCCCATGTCCGCCGCTGCGCGAGCGGCCGCCTGAGGCCCTTGAGCGCTGCGAGGTACAGCATGAAGTCGAGCGCGGTGAAATCGGGGTAGTAGCCGAAGTCCTGCGGAAGGTAGCCCAGCTTGGTGCGGTACGACTCCCCGAGGCGCGCGATGTCGCGCCCGTCGAAGAGCAGCTGTCCGGACGTGGGGCTGAGCACGTCGCAGATCATGCGCATGAGGGTGGTTTTGCCGGCTCCGTTCGCCCCGAGCAGCCCGTAGACCCCCGGCGTGAAAACGGCCGACACGCGATCGACGGCAATCGTGCTGCCGAACTGCTTGCTCAAGCGGTCGAGTTTCAATTCCATGCGATGCTCCTTACGTGGCTCTCATCGGGCGTTCGGTTGGTGCTGCAGGTGGTCGAGTCCGAACTCGACGCGCCTGAGGTAGCTTCTCGCCTGCGAGAAGGTCGCGGCGACGACGATGCAGAACAGCGCGATCCACACCCAGAGGGAAACGGACAGGTAGAGCTTCGGCAGCGCTTGCCACAGGAGCATCGCCGCCAACGCCGCCGAGGCGGT
The DNA here is from genome assembly GCF_003339815.1 of Eggerthella sinensis. GTDB lineage: Bacteria > Actinomycetota > Coriobacteriia > Coriobacteriales > Eggerthellaceae > Eggerthella > Eggerthella sinensis. The sequence continues at coordinate 15,177 of NZ_PPTT01000014.1, read as the reverse complement.
CAGCGTGACGCAGAGCTGCGTGCCGATGCGGCCCCTCGTATGGTTCACGATCCACAGGCAGCCGGCGCAGGAGGCGAAGTACGGGATGCAGGCGAACAGGAACACGTCGGCGGGCTGCAGGGTTCCCAGGGCGGGGGCGGCCAGCATCGCGCAGGTGAGCATGACGATGTCCGAAAGGCCCAGGATCACGAAGCGCGCCAGCACCGTGTGGCGGCAGTCGAACCGGCAGGCGTACTCCAGCTCGGCCATGCCGTGATCGCTGCTCTTGAGCAGCTCCGGCAACCCGACGGCCACCGTGAGCGCCGCGATGGCCGCGATGGCGGGCGCGGCCTCCAATCCCGCGCGGTACCAGGCGCACACGGCGAACGCGGCGGCCAGCAGCGCGGCTTGCGCGGCCCACACCCTGCCGCTCACGAAGCGCACCTGCCCCATGACGAAGCGCGGGAACGAGGCGAAGGCCCCGGCGCGTGCATCGCCCAGGGCGGCGAGCGCGTGCGCGTCGGCCTCGTCGGCCGCGGCGGCCGCGACGAGGGCCAGGGCCGCCGCCTTGGCGGCCTCGTCGGGTTCCGGGCGGTTCTCGTCGAAATGGGCTTGCAGGGCCCGTTTCAGGTCGCGATCGTTCATGGTCTCACCTCTGTCCTCGTTCGGCCAGCGTCATCTGGTGTCGCAGATCCGCGAGCGCGCTTTTCAGCTTTCGGGCCACGGCGAAGCGCGAAAGCCCCGTGACCGCGCCGATTTCCACCGTCGTCAGGCCCTGGTCGTACTTCAAGGCGATGATCTCCCGCTCGTCGTCGGGCAGCTTGGAGATCATATCGGCCAGCTCGAGCCCGCAGCTCTCGGGGCGGGGGTCGGCCGTCTGCTCGTCGAGCGGAACCTGGGCGCGCCGCGCGCGGAAGCTGTCGGCGCAGACGTTGCGCGCGATGACCAGCAGGTAGGCCAGCGGCTTGCCGCGCTCGGAGTAGCGATGCTGGTTGCGCACGAAGCGGAGGAACACCTCCTGGGTCGCATCCTGCGCGTCCTCGCGCGAGCCGCTGTGCCGGTAGCAGTAGCGGTACACGTCGTCGTAATGCCGCAGCGCCAAGCGCTCCGCATCCGACGCGTCGTCGTATGGTCGTGGGCTCAAGCTTTTCACCTCCTGACGCCTATAACGCGCTGCGAGCGGCAAACGAGCGCTTCTCGCAGAAAAAAGTTCGCTCGCGACTATACAAAAAAAGAACCCCGGGCGTACCCGGGGTTCTTCGGAAGCGCGGCGACGTTGTCGCGAGAAGCTACTTGCCCTGCCACATCGGCGTGCGCTTCTCGACGAAGGCGGCCGGGCCCTCGATGCCGTCGGCGGTCTTCTCGAGGAAGCGGTAGGCGGCGTCGGAGTAGCGCATGGCGTCCTCTTCGGACATCTGGTCGGCGGCGTGCACGATGTACTTCGTCCACTTCAGGGCCAGCGGCGCGTTCTTCAGGCACTGCTCGGCCAGCTCGATGGCCTTGTCCATGACTTCCTCAGCCGGCACGACGTAGTTGATCAGGCCGAGCGCCTTGGCCTCGGGAGCCAGGATCTTCTTGCCGGTGAGCAGCAGCTCCATGCAGTCCTTGCGGTTCACGTCGCGGGCGAGGCGCACGAGGCCGCCCGTGGAGGCGATGATGCCGAGGCCCACTTCGGTGCAGCCGAACTTGGCGCGCTCGGAGGCGACCACCATGTCGCAGGACAGCGCGATCTCCATGCCGCCGCCGGCCGCGGAGCCGTTGCACGCCGCGATGACGGGCTTGGAGCACAGACGGGCCGTGAGGCCGCCGAAGCCGTGCTCGGTCACGGTCTGGCACTCGCCGCCTTCGGAGAGCTCGGAGAGGTCCTCGCCGGCGCAGAACACCTTGCCGGTGCCGGTCACGATGATGGCGCGAACCGCGGGGTCGGCCTCAGCGTTGTTCATGATGTTCTCCATGGCTTTGGAGGTCTCGCCGTTGAGGGCGTTCGCCACGTCGGGACGGTTGATGCGGATGATCAGAAGGCCATCCTCGCGAAGTTCGGATACGACGGTGTCGGTACCAAAGTAATCTGCCATGCTTCCTCCTTGACGGTTTTTCTATCACGACAGGTCCCCGGGCGCGCTTCCCACACGCTCGAAAATCTGCAACCATCATAGGGATCGTCAACCATCCGACGCATCGTTAACAATGCAGTAATCGGACGATACTGAAAAACGAAGCATCGCAAAAAAAGCAGTAGAGGGGTCACTGAGGCTCGTATCGTGCCTGGTGGGGGAGCGCGCCCCGTCGCTCGACGCTATTCCAGCCCCTCGGCCTTCATGCGCTCGAGGTTCGCGTCCTCCGTCTCTCGCACGATGTCCAAGAACGATTGCAGCGCCGGCCCGTGCTTCTCGTTGCGCGTGAGCAGCGAGATCACCACGTACAGCGTCTGCTCGTGGCCGAACGGGCGCACGGCCTTGTACTTGTCGGCGAGGTAGTCGTCGGCCGACGTGAAGCCGGTGCGCTGCGTGGCGTCGAGGAAGACCACCCCGTCGCCGTAATCGCGCATCCAGAAGTCGCGGTTGTTGCTGACCGTGACGAACTCGATTTGCGGCAGGAAGCCCTCGCGCAGGCACAGCGAGCGGAAATCGTGGATGAAGGCGTCGTAGTTGCGGTTCGCGATGATGAAGAACCGCTGATTGGCGAAGTCCTTCAGGCGCAGGCGCTTGTCCTGCGCGAGCAGCGGGGAGCCCTTCGGCACGCCGAGGCGGAACTGCCCGAGGGAACCGTAGAGGGGCTGCATGCGCACGGTGCCCGGCATGTCGACGGGCGGCTGGAACGGCGATTCGGTGATGTTGAACTGGAAGCCGACGTCGATGGTGCCGGCTTCGAGCGCCTCGCGCGAGGTCTGGTGCGTCTTGCACTTCACCGTCTCGAACGTGATGTTGGGGTAGCGCTCGCGCACGGCTTTCTTGACGTCCTGCGAGCGCAGCGAAAGGTGCTCGAAGAACGTGAGGTCCTGGATGCGCACGAGCTCGGGCTTCTGGTGCTTGAGGCCCTCGAGGCGCAGCTGCATGGTCTCGGTCTGCGACACGACGCTGCTCGCGTACTCCATGGCGATGCGCCCGGCTTCGGTGAGGATGAGCGGGCGCTCGTCGAAGAACAGCTTGTAGCCGATCTGCTTCTCGAAGGCGGCGATGTGCTTGGAAAGCGTCGGCTGGGAGAGATAGAGCGCCTTGGCGGCGCCGGTGAAGCTGCCGTACTGCACGACGGCGATGAACTCGCGGAGCGTCTCGATCTGCATGCTTTCCTCTCAGACGGGGAACACCTGAAAGTCTACTATGCCCACCGGAATAAATCTATTCCCATTGCGAAGCTGCACCATTCGAATTGCACGCATCCCCTGTCCAAATGGCTATTTCTCCTATGCATCCGCGCCCGTTTAGGATGGATCGCGCCACAAGGCACCTCAGGAGAAAGGGGAACTACATGAAGCCAGCGAACACCCTCGTCATCTGCTGCGACCAGCATAACCCGGAGATCACCGGCTGCTACGGCAACGCGAAGGTGCATACGCCCAACCTCGATGCGCTCGCCCGCGAGGGCACCGTGTTCGATTGCGCGTACACCTCCACCCCCATCTGCGTGCCCGCCCGCGCCTCGCTGGCGTGCGGCGACTACGCGCATCGCCACGGATACTGGGACAACGCCCACCCGTTCACGGGCGACGAGATGTCGTGGGGCCGTCGCTTGAAGGAGGCCGGCGTGTCGGTGTCCACCATCGGCAAGCTGCACTTCAAGGACGATTCCGAGCACACGTTCCCCGGCCAGCGCATCCCGCTCAACGCCAAGGGAGGCGTGGGCGACATGATGACCGCCGCGCGCAACAGCGGCACGGGTACGACGAGGTTGCGCGAGCATGTCCAGCACGCGGGCGCCGGCGATTCCGACTACCTGCACTACGACCGCAACATCGCCGAGCACGCCGCGCGGTACCTCAAGGAGGAGGCCACGGCGGCCGAGGGTCCGTGGTGTCTGTACGTGGGCTTCGTGACGCCGCACTATCCGCTGATCGCGCCCGAGGATATCCTCGATCTGTACAAGCCGTTCGACCAGTTCCCCATCCCCGAGCAGTGGTACGACCCTTCCAGCCTGCACCCCGCCGTCCAGGCGTACAAGGAGCGCGTGCAGATGGACGAGCACGTGACGCCCGAGGAGCTGCAGCGCGCCATCGCTACCTACTACGCCATGGTCACGTTCCTCGACCAGCAGGTGGGCGTCGTGATGAACGCTCTGGAAGAGGCCGGCCTCAAGGACACCACCCGCGTCATCTATCTGGACGACCACGGCGATTCCGCCGGCGACCACGGCATCTTCTTCAAATCGAACATGTACGAGGGCTCCGTGCGCATCCCGCTCATCGCCGCGGGTCCCGACATCCCGGTCGGCACGCGCACGAGCGCCCCGGCGTCCATCCTCGACATCTATCCCACGCTCATGGACTTCCACGGCGTCGAGACGACCGACGAGGAGCGGGCGCTGCCCGGCGTCTCCCTCATGAAGACCATCGACGGCGAGAACGATCCCGACCGCGTCGTCTTCAGCGAGTACCACTGCTCCGGCTGGCGCTCGAGCATCTTCATGGTGCGCAAGGGCGCGTGGAAGCTCGTCAAGTACATGACCTACGACACGTGCTCGCTGTTCAACCTCGAGGACGATCCTCGGGAGATGAACGACCTCGGGGCCGACCCCGCGCACGCCGGCAAGGTGGCCGAGCTGTTGGCCGACCTCGAGGAAATCTGCGACACCGAGCAGGTCACGGCGCAGTCGTTCGCCGACCAGAAGGCGCTGCTCGATTCCGCCGGCGGGCTCAAGGCCGTGGCCGCGCGCGGCCTCACGCCGTTCAGCGCCGTGCCCGAGGGGCTGGGCATGGACGATGGGAAGAGCGCTCGTTAGAAAGCACGTTTCGGGGGCGGCCCGGCTGCAGGCCGCCCCGCACCGGATGAGAAGGGGGTCGAATCCGCCATGCCGTCAATCACCGTGATGCTGAAGCCGGCTTCGGGGCTGTGCACCATGCGCTGCACGTACTGCTTCTACGCCGACGAGGTGGCCGCGCGGCGCGTTCCCTGCTGCGGCGTCATGAGCGAGGACGTGCTGCGCGGCGTGCTCGCGCGGGTGCTCGATTACGCCACGGACCGCTGCACCATCGCGTTTCAGGGCGGCGAGCCCACCTTGGCGGGACTGCCCTTCTACCGGCGCCTCATCGAGCTCGAGCGCGAGCTCAACGAGCACGGGGCCGCCATCTCCCATGCGCTGCAGACGAACGGCTGCGATCTGGACGACGAGTGGGCCGCGTTCTTCGCCGAGCACGACTTCCTCGTGGGCGTCTCGCTCGACGGCGATCGGGACATCCACGACGCCAATCGCGTGGATGTCGAGGGGAGGGGCACGTTCGATCGCGTCATGGCGTCCATCGGCCTGCTGAAGAAGCACGGCGTGCGGTTCAACATCCTGTCGGTGGTCACGGAGCAGAGCGCGCGCCGCACGCAGAGCACCGGGCGCTTCTTCGAGCGCCGAGGCCTCGACTTCCAGCAGTACATACCCTGCCTCGATCCTTTGGACGAAGAGCCCGGCGGCCACGCGTGGTCGCTCACGTCCGACGGGTTCGAGCAGCACCTCAAGACGAGCTTCGACCAGTGGTACCGGGCGGCGCAGCGCGGCGAGCTGCGCTACCACCGCTTCTTCGTCAACCTGCTCAACCTCATGGACGGGCAGCGGCCTGAGGCGTGCGATCTGTGCGGCGCGTGCAGCCGCCAGCTCGTGGTGGAGGCCGACGGCAGCGTGTATCCCTGCGATTTCTACATGCGGGACGAGTATCGGCTGGGCAATCTCGCCACCGACACGCTCGACGAGATCGAGCGCGCCCGCGACGAGCTGGGGTTCGTGCAAGCATCGGCGGCCCTCAAGGCGTCATGCGCCGGCTGCGCGTGGGAGCGCTTGTGCCGCGGCGGCTGCCGCCGCTACTGGGAGCCGTTGGGGGGTGAGGCGCAGGCTCCCCGAAACCGCTTCTGCGACGCGTACAAAAGCTTCTTCGCGTACGCCTATCCGAAACTCAGCTGCCTGTTGGGGCAGCTCAGGGGAAAGTAACGAACACGAGCGCTCCGCCTGCGGGGCGCACGAGAGAGATCAAAGGAGGGTGTTGCATATGAAAACGATCCTGCAATTGTACGGGATATTCTTCAAAATCGGCCTGTTCACGCTCGGCGGGGGCAGCGCGGTCATCCCGGTCGTGCTGAAGGAGGCGACGTCGCGCGCGTGGTTGACGCGCGAGCAGTTCCTCGACGCCATCGGCCTCATCAACTGCCTGCCGGGGCCCATTTCCACCAACGTCTCGACGTTCACCGGCTACCAGGTGAAGCGGGTGCCGGGCGCGCTGGCGGCTCTGCTCGGCGTCATCACGCCGTCCATCGTCATCGTCATCCTGCTGACGATGCTGTTCCAACAGATCATGGACTATCCGGTCGTGCAGGCCGTGTTCAACGGCATCCGTCCCGCGGTGGTGGCCATCGTTTTGAACGCCATCTACCTGTTGGCCAAACCCGCCCAGCTCAACAAGTACTTCAACTGGTTCGTGGCGCTTATCGGGTTCGCCGGTATCGCGCTGTTCGACATCCATCCGGTCATCCTGGTCGTCGCTGCCGCTCTGTACGGGCTCTTCCTCCGCGATCGCGTCGTGAAGGCGATGGACGGGCGCGCGACCAAGAAGGGGGGCGATTCCCATGCTGCTTAGCCTTATCCTGTCGTTCCTGCAAATCGGCGCGTTCGCCTTCGGCGGAGGCTACGCGGTGCTGGCCTTCATCCAGAAGGAGATCATCGTCGCCCAGCAGCTCATCACGCCCGAGGTGTTCGTGAACCTCGTCGCCATCGCCCAGATGACGCCCGGCTCCATGGCCGTCAACGCCTCGGCCGCCATCGGCTACACGCTGTGCGGCATCCCCGGCGGCATCCTGTGCCCCATCGCCACCATGGCCATTCCGTTCGTCCTCGCGCTCGCCATCTCGGTGTTCTACGACAAGCTCAAGGACAACGTCACCGTGCGCAAGGCCTTCGCCGGCATCCGCCCGCTGGCCATCGGCATCGTGGCGGCCGCCTGCCTGTCCGTCGCGCAGACCGCCCTCACGAGCCTTTCGAGCATCCTGTTCGTGGCCGTGGGCCTGTTCCTCGTCGCCAAGCTCAAGACCACGCCCATCCTCACCGTCGTCATCTGCGGCGCGCTGGGCGGCGTCGTGTACACGGTGTTCCCCGTGTTGAGCACCATCTAGGCGGCGTGCCTGCGCCTATGCCGAATCGCATCGGGGGGTATGCCGCGGAGGCGGCCCCGCGATGCGGATCGGCGCCGGGGCGCGAGCGAATCGGTATTTCTCCCATGCAGGGCCGAGTGCCTAGCATGGGGTATGCAGAAAAAGAAACCTCGTCAAAAGGAAAGGGATAGCTATGAAACCTTTGGAAGGCGTCACGGTCGTCGAGCTGAGCAGCTACTTCGCCGTGCCAGCATGCGGGAGGGTGCTGGCCACGCAAGGCGCCCGCGTCATCAAGGTGGAACCGCCGAAGGGCGACGTGCAGCGCTTCTTCGCCACGCCGTTCGGCGTGCCGTGCTCGAACGAGGAGAACATGCTGTTCGACACCATCAACGGCGGCAAGGACTTCGTGAGCCTCGACTTGCGCGATCCCGAGGACATGCAGCGCTTCCATCAGCTGCTCGGGCAGGCCGATGTCTTCTTGACGAACAACCGCACCAAGGCGCTCGCCAAGATGGGCCTCGACTACGACAGCCTCAAGGGGCGCTACCCGCGCCTCGTGTGCGCCACGTTCTCGGGCTACGGCGACAAGGGCGCCATGAAGGACGCGCCGGGCTTCGACCTCGTGGCCCTGTTCGCCGAGACCGGCTTCTCGAAGGGCATGATGGTGGAAACCGAGAAGTCCTACCCGATGGGCGCCGCCTACGGCTTCGGCGACATCGCGTGCGGCACGATGCTGGCCGGCGCCATCGGCACCGCGCTGTACCGCCGCGCGAAGACGGGGGAGGGCGACTACGTCACCTCCTCGCTGTACGGCACGGGCGTGTGGCTCACCTCCATCCTCTCGGCCCTCAACGTGAACGGCTACGAGTACCCGCGCACCCGCCAGACGTGCCCGCCGAACTCCTCGCCGTACCGCACGCGCGACGGCGAGTGGGTGTCCATCACCATCAACGAGTACGACCGCTACTGGGGCCCGCTGTGCACGGCGCTCGGCATCCCCGAGCTCATCGACGACGAGCGCTACAACACCAAGATGGCCATCCACGACCCGCAGAACAAGATCGAGGCGCTCGACCACCTCGAGCGGGCGTTCGCGCAGTTCGACGCCGATGACATCGTGCAGCGCCTGCGCGCGGCCGACATCGTGGTGACGAAGCTCGCCGACTTCAAGGACAACCACGAGAACCCCCAGGCGCTCGAGAACCGCTTCATGGCCCCCATCACCTATCCCAACGGCAAGCAGACCACGCTCGGCCAGCCGCCCATCCGCTTCAACGGCATGGACGAGCCCGAGGCCGCGCAGGGCAAGCCCATCGGCGCGGACAACGCCAAGGTGTTCCAGGAATTCGGCATCGAGTAGAGAGGGAGCACGACTATGACCACTGAAGAAAAGGCCCCGGAGCAGGCCCCCGAGAAGCCCAAGCACGTCCCGGCTATCAAGGTGCTCGCCCAGCTTTCCGAGAAGATGTACGAGCAGGCCTACGAGGCGAAGGAGCGCGGCGAGATGGTGGGCTGGTGCTCGTCGAACTTCCCGCCGGAGATCGCCGAGACGTTCGGGCTGCACGTGGTGTACCCCGAAAGCCAGGCGGCCGCCATCTCGGCGAAGGGCGGCAGCCTGCCCCTCATCGAGCACGCCGAGGGCGAGCTTGGGTTCTCCAACGACATCTGCGCCTACGCGCGCATCAACCTCGCCTACGCCGATCTGGGCGCATGCCCGAACGGCGAGCGCGACATGCCCCTGCCCGACTTCGTGCTGGGCGCCACGTCCATCTGCGAGACCATGATGCCCTGGTACGAGGACCTGTCCTATATGCTCGACGTGCCCATGCTGTTCTTCGACATCCCGTTCAACGACCAGCACGACGTGGACGACAAGCGCATCAAATACCTCAAGGCGCAGTACGAGTACCTCGTTGAGCAGCTGGAGAAGATCACGGGCAAGACCTGGGACGAGGAGCGTTTCCAGGAGGTGTGCGACACGTCGGTGGCCGTGAGCAAGGCGTGGCTCGAGGCCACGTCGTACGTGCAGTACGACCCCTCGCCCATGAACGGCTTCGACCTGTTCAACCACATGGCCATCGCCACCACCGCACGCCCGAAGAAGGAGTCGCTCGACGCGTTCACCTACCTCATCGACGAGTGCAGGCAGTACGTGAAAATCAACAAGTCCACGTTCAAGCCCGACGAGCAGTACCGCATCCTCTACGAGGGCATCGCGGTGTGGCCGTACCTGCGCGCCACGTCCATGCCTATGTGGGCGAACGGCGTCAACGTCACCGGCTGCGTGTACTGCCCGGCGTTCTCCGGCGTGTACGAGGACGTGGACGGATGGATGAAGGCCTGCATCGACGTGCCGAACTGCCAGAACCTCGAGCGCGCCACCGAGGCCCGCGAGAAGCTGTGCAAGGACGGCAAGTGCGACGGCGCGCTCATTCACATCAACCGCTCCTGCAAGATGTGGTCGGGCTTCATGCCCGAGATGGGCCGCCGCATCTCGCGCGACCTCAACATCCCCGTCGTCCTGTTCGACGGCGATCAGTCCGACCCGCGCAACTTCAGCGAGGCGCAGTACGAGACGCGCCTGCAGGGCCTTGTGGAAATCATGCAGAACAACAAGAAGGGGGAATAGACCATGTCGGATATCAAGGAGCTGCTGGCGCCCTTCGCCGCGGCGGCATCGAACCCGTCCGCGCAGGTCGAGCGCTACGTTGCCGAGGGCAAGCGCATCATCGGCGTGGGACCGTACTACGTGCCCGAGGAGCTCGTCCACGCCGGCGGCGGCGTGCCGTTCGGCGTGTGGGGCATGGTGGGGCCGGCCGTCGAGGCCAAGAAGTACTTCCCGCCGTTCTTCTGCTCCATCTGCCAGATGACGCTTGAGATGGGCCTCACCGGCAAGCTGGACCAGCTGTCCGGCATGATGATCACGGGGCTGTGCGACAACCTGCGGCCCTTCTCGCAGAACTGGTCGGCGGGCGTGGGGTCGAAGATCCCCATGATCTTCGTGTCGCAGCCGCAGAACCGCGCCTTCCCGGGCGGCCGCCAGTACGCCATCGACTCCTACACCGAAGTCAAGCGAGACGTGGAGGAGTGCCTCGGCACCATCATCGAGGACGACGACCTGCGCGCCTCCATCGCGCTGTACAACGAGTGGCGCGCCGCCATGCGCACGTTCGTGCAGCTGGCCGGGCAGCATCCGGCCGAGGTGTCCGTCACCGACCGCGTGAACGTGATCAACGCCGGCTACTACCTGCTCAAAGACGAGCACCTGCCCCTCGTGCGCGCGCTCAACGAGGCTTTGGCCGCGCTGCCGTCGAGCCTGGAGGGCTACAAGCCCATCGTGCTGTCGGGCATCTACGAGGACATCCCGTCCATCAGCGCCATCCTCGAGGACAACAAGTTCGCCATCGTGGCCGACGACCTCGCCAAGGAATCGCGCGCGTTCGCGCTGCAGGTTCCCGAGGAAGGCGACCCCGTCGAGGCCCTCGCCGACGGCTGGTGCGCGCTGAAGTGCGACTCGGTGCTGTTCGACCCGCACAAAGACCACTGCCGCCGCATCCCGGCCCTCGCGCAGGAGGCGGGCGCCGCGGGCGTGGTCATCCTCATGGCCAAGTTCTGCGACCCGGAGGAGTACGACGAGCCCATCACGAAGCGGGAGTGCAAGGCCGCCGGCGTGCCCGTGGTCACCATCGAGGTGGACCAGAGCACCGAGACCTACGGCCAGGCGCGCACGCAGCTCGAAACGTTCGCCGAGCTCATCGGCTAGAAAGCAGGTTCGCTATGGGAACGCGGTGGTATCTGGGCATCGACGTGGGCTCCACGGCCTCGAAGTGCGTCATCGTCGACGAGCGCGGCGAGGTGGCGGGCACGGGCCTGCACCCGAGCGGCGCCGGCACGGCCGGTCCGCAGAAGGCGCTCGCCGCAGCGTTCGACGCGCTGGGCGACGGCAGCACGATGGCAACCATGGCGGCCGTGTGCTCGACGGGCTACGGCCGGCATCTGCTCGCCGACGCCGACGAGCAGCTGTCCGAGCTGTCGTGCCACGCGAAGGGGGCGGCGCGCCTGTTCCCCGGCGTGCGCACCATCGTGGACATCGGCGGGCAGGACGCCAAGGTGCTGCGCGTCGACGAGCGCGGCCGGTTGGAGAACTTCGTCATGAACGACAAGTGCGCCGCCGGCACCGGGCGCTTCCTCGACGTGATGGCCTCCATCTTCGGCTGCACGGTGGCCGACCTGTCCGCGTACGACGCGCGGGCCGAGAAGGTGTCGCCCGTATCGTCCACGTGCACCGTGTTCGCCGAATCCGAGGTGATCTCGAAGCTGTCCCAGGGCGAGTCCATACCGAACATCGTCGCGGGCATCCACCTGTCCGTGGTCGAGCGCACCCACGGCCTCATGCGACGCGTCGGCGTGGAGCCTGGCGTGGCCATGACCGGGGGCGTGGCCCTCAACGAGGGGCTGCGCCGCCGTTTGGCCGCCCTGGCCGGGTACGACATCGTCACCTCGCCGCTTGCCCAGTACAACGGCGCGCTGGGCGCCGCCCTGTACGCCCTCGAGAAGGCGTCGGCCGCGTAGGCTCGCGCCGTCCGTTCAACCAATGCGGCCGCCCTGACGCGCGGCCGCGCCGAAGATAGGAGCATGACCATGGATTTTGCATTGACCGATGAGCAGCAGCTGCTGCTCGACAGCGTGCGCGAGCTGATGGCGCGCGGCAACTACGACGCGTACTTCAAGGAGTGCGACGCCAAAGGCGAGCTGCCGCAGAAGGCCATCGACGCCGCGGTGGAAGCCGGCTTCGCCACGCTCGGCATCCCCGAGGAGATGGGCGGCACGCCCTGCGACGAGCTGACGAAGTTCCTCGTGGCCGAAGAGGCCATCGCGCTCGGCTGGCCGTCGCTCACCTGGGTGAACCAGTCGCTCGAGGTGGACGACATCCTGAGCTTCGGCTCGCCCGAGCAGCAGAAGATCATCTGCGATCTGGGCCTCAAGGGCATCAAGCCCTTCACGTTGGGCTTCTCCGAGCCGCAGGCCGGCTCGGATTCCGCCGCGGCCACCACCACCGTCAAGCAGAAGGACGGCAAGCTGTACGTGAACGGCACCAAGACGTTCAACACGGGCGCGAACTGCTCGCCGTACATGCTGTGCGTCGTGCGCGACTTCGAGTCGGAGAACGTGACGCACGACTTCAGCATGTACCTTTTGCGCATGGACCAGCCCGGCGTGAAGATGGCCAAGCTCGACAAGATCGGCAACAACATGATGCACACCTACGAGGTGTACCTCGACGACGTGGAAGTGAGCCCGGACGACCTCGTGGGCACGAAGGGCGAGGGCTTCATCCAGCTGATGAAGAACTTCGACATCGAGCGCCTCATGAGCTGCGTCTACAACGTGGGCATGGCCCGCTGCGCCTACGACCAGGCCGCCAAGCACGCCGCCTCGCGCATCCAGTTCAACAAGCCCATCGGATCGTTCCAGCTCATCCAGGAAAAGATCACCGATATGAAGATCAAGATCGAGAACATGCAGAACATGTGCTACAAGGCCCTGTGGAAGCGCATGAACGGCCAGAGCATCTCCATCGACGCCTCGCTGGCCAAGCGCTACACCGGCCAGGCGGCCTTCGAGGTCATCGACGACGCCCTGCAGGTCATGGGCGGCATCGGCTACTGCCACGACTGCACGATCTCGCGTCTCTGGCGCGATCAGCGCGTGTACCGTATCATGGCGGGTACCGAGGAGATCATGGTGCACACGGCCGGCCGCGCGCTGGTCAAGCAGGCGAAACAGTAAGCGCGGCAGCGAGCCGCGAGGGGCTGCGCGCCCGCGACCTTCGGGGACGGGCGCGCAGGTTGGACACCGGTGCGCAAGGGGAGTGGCTACATGAACGATGCAGTGCAGAGGTTCTTCTACCGCATGCAGCAGACGCCCGAGAGGGAGGCGGTGTACGACAGCGCGGCCGGGAGGCGCTACACCTACGGCGAGCTGGGCGACCGCGCCCGGCGGCTCGCGGCGTACCTCGTCGACGAGCAGGGGCTCGCACCGGGGGACGTCGTGGGGCTTGCCGCGGAGAACTGCACGGCGTTCGTCGACGCGTTCTACGCGAGCTGCCTCACGGGCATCGTCATCACCACGTACAACTGCCGTCTGCGCGCGGTCGATCTGGCGCCGCTCGTGGAGCGCGAGCAGCCGCGCGTGGTGTTCGCGTCCGAGCGGCATCGGGCCGCCATGGAGGCGTGCGTGCGGATGGCGCGCGCGGCCTGCGTCCTCGTCTCGATCGACGGGGACGTCGCGCGCGACGGGCGCTCGGCCTACGAGCGCATCGTGGACGGCGGCGCGGACGCCTCCCGCACGGCGGACGGAAGCGCCCGCTTCGCGGCGCGCGGCGGCTTCGGCTTCGAGGACCCGCAGATGCTCGTCCATACGGGCGGCACGACGGGCCTGCCCAAATCGGCGGTGCTCAGCTTCCGCGCGGTGTTCTACAACGCCATGAGCGAGCTGCTCACCACCGGCATGACCGCGGCCGATTGCGGCGTGGTGTTCCTGCCCTTCTTCCACACGGCCGGCTGGAACTCCGCCGTGCTGCCGCTGCTGCTGGCCGGCGGCCGCATCGTGCTCACCGACACGCTCGAACCCGGCGTCCTGCTGCGCCTCATCGAGCAGGAGCGGCCCACCGTGGGCATCGCCATCGAGGCCATCTACCTCAGGCTGGCCTCGCACCCCGCCTTCGCCACGACGGACCTGTCGAGCTACGAGCGCCTCACGAACGGCGCAAGCGCCATCTCGGAGTCGACGATGATGGCGTATTGGGAGCGCGGCATCAAGATACTCAACGCCTACGGCATGACCGAGACGGGCCCGAACAACTGCTACCCGCCGGCGAACGACCTCTCGCTCGACGACGTGCGCGCGCACTGGGGGACCGTGGGCAAGCCGATGTACTTCAACGAGCTGCGTATCGTGGACGAGGACGGGCGCGAGGTGGCCGCCGGCGAGGACGGCGAGCTATGGTGGCGCGGCCCGGTCACGTTCTCCGGCTACTGGAAGGACCCGGCGGCCACCGCCGAGGTGCTCGACGAGGACGGGTGGGTGCACTCGGGCGACATCGGGCACCGCGACGCCGAGGGCTACGTGCACCTGCAAGGCCGCAAGAAGAACATGCTCATCTGCAACGGCGAGAACGTGTTTCCCATCGAGATTGAGAACGCGCTGAAGGCCCATCCGTCCGTGGAGGACTGCCGCGTCCTCGGCGTGCCCGACGGCGCGCGGGGCGAGGTGCCCAAGGCGCTCGTGCTCCTGCGCGAGGGCGCCGCTTTCGACCGGGACGCGCTCGAGCGCTTCGCCCGCGCGCGTCTGGCGTCCATCAAGGTGCCGCGCTACTACGTCGCCCTCGACGATTTCCCGCGATGCGGCATGAAAGTGAGCCTCGAAGCGCTGCGCGCCGCCCACGGATTCGCGGGGGAGTGATTCGGCGGCTTTCAGGCCGGTTTCCAAGGTTCATCTGCCCTTTCATCCGTTCTTCAAGGGTGGTGAGTGCATCGTTAAAATATGAGTAATGATGGTTTCACAGCGATTTTGCGATGACGCGAAGGTTACGGCGTCGCACACTGCAATCAACGCGCCGGGAGGCATCGTTCGCAGGGTCGAACGTGGCGATGCGAGGCACCCGGCCAGCTTCATGCAAGCACATACATAAGGCAAACGAGAAGGGAAAGGTACAGGATGAACATCGTTGCTGCTTTCAAGGTGGTTCCCGACGATCAGGATATCCAGGTGTCGGCCGACGGTTCTCTGGACTACTCCAAGGCGAAGAACACCGTGTCCGCCTACGACCTGAACGCCATTGAGGCCGCCGCTCAGCTGGCTGCCGCCAACGAGGGCTCGAAGGTGATCGCCATGACCGTGGGAGGCGCCGACATCG
>NZ_PPTT01000013.1 GCF_003339815.1 Eggerthella sinensis | reverse complement strand
GCCTATCCCTCCCGCGCCCGACCGCACCTGGAAGTAACTCCTCTCCCACCAGGCACAACGATGCACGTGTTCCAGAAAAGTACCTTTTGGACACGACTGAGTACCCTTTGCGTCTAGCATCCCTCCTTCCCCGCTCTCTACCATGGCGAGCCGTAGGGAAACACGATAAGCCCCTCGGGAGGGGGCGAAGGAGGGATTGTTCATGAGCGATTCTCGCTACGACCACCTGATCGAAGCAACCGCGAAGCAGGGCGCCGCAAGCGGTGCAGCGCTGTTTCAGCGGGGCGGCATCAACCGCCGCACGTTCCTGCAAGGCGCGCTGTTCTTGGGCGCCTGCGGTGGCGCCATGGGCTTCGGCCTGACGGGGTGCGCCCCCGCAAACACGGGCGATGCGGCAGCGCAGGGGTGGAAGGCCGGCACGTACACCGCCAACGTGAAGGGTCACAACGCTCCGTTCACCATCGATGTGACGTTCTCGGAAAACGCCATCACGGCCATCGACACGAGCACGAACCAGGAATCGCTGGGCGTCGGCGCGTCGGCGCTCAAGGACCTCAGCGATGAAATCATGCAGTACCAGACGCTCAACGTAGACGCCGTTACGGGCGCCTCTCTTTCAAGCATGTGCCTGCAGCAAGGCGTGAAGGAGTGCGCCGATCAGGCGGGCGCAACGAAAGCGCTCGAGAAGGCGGCCGGCCCCGAGGACGCCATCGAGCCGTCCTACGATGCTGACGTGTGCGTCATCGGAGGCGGCGGCGCGGGCCTGACGGCTGCCATCTCCGCCGTGCAAGCGGGGGCCACGGTGGTCGTGGTGGAGAAGTGCGGCATCACGGGCGGTTCGACGAACGTGTCGGAAGGCGCGCTCAACGCCGTCGACCCGGAGCGTCAGCAGAAGCAGGGCGTGGAGGATTCCATCGAGAAATTCTACGAGACCACGTACGAGGGCGGTCATGAGCAGGGCACGCCCGAACTCATCCACTACCTTACCGACAACGCCCTCGAGTCGGTGCACTGGCTCGAGTCGCTCGGCGTGAAGTTCAAGGACGAAACGGGTTCGGCCACCGGCTCGCTGGGCGAGCGCAGCCACTACCCCGCCACGCCGTCGGGCAACACCTACATCCGCTCGTTCGAGGAGTTCATCGCAAGCCACGCCGACCAGCTTGTCGTGCTGCACGAGACGCAGGCTCAGGAGCTGGTGCTGAACAACGGCGCCGTTGCCGGCGTGAAGGCCGTGCATCGCGGCAGCCAGGACGTGACGGTGAATGCAAAGTCGGTGGTGGTTGCCACGGGCGGCTTCGGCGCCAACGTCGAATACCGCCAGCAGGTCAACGACGGCGTATGGGCCGACGTGAAGCTGGACGATTCCATCGGCTGCACGAACATCAAGCCGTGCGCGCAAGGCGAGGGCCTCAAGCTGGCCGAGGGCGCGGGTGCAGAGCTCGTGGGGCTGTCCGACATTCAGCTGCACCCGTGCGGCACGCCCGGCACCGGCCTCATGGAGGACATCCGCACCTCGGGACGTAACCGCATCTTCGTCAACAAGAACGGCGAGCGCTTCGTCAACGAGGGCGCCGAGCGCGACACGCTGTGCAAGGCCATCTTCGCCCAGCCCGAATCCACGTACTGGATCGTGGTCAACAAGCTGCGCTACCCTTCCGAAACCGAGCCGGACGCCAACGGCGCCACCATTGAGAACATGCTTGCGCTCGGGCACATCGTGAAGGGCGAAACCGTCGAAGACCTCGCGCAGCAGACGCAGATGGACGTCGCGAAGCTGCAGGCTTCCATCGACGGGTACAACCAGGTGGTTGCCGAAGAAGCGGAGGACCCCTTCGGCTTCCAAGCCAACAACACGGCCGACCAGCAGCTTGTCGAAGGACCGTGGTACGCATGCCGCAAGGTGCCCACCGTGCACCACACCATGGGCGGCATCCGCATCAACGTCGACACGCAGGCCCTCGACGCGACCGGCCAGGCCGTCCCCGGCCTCTACGCCTGCGGCGAGTGCACCGGCGGCATCCACGGCAGCAACCGCCTCGGCGGCAACGCCATTGCCGACTGCATCACCTTCGGGCGCAATGCGGGCACGCAGGCGGCTCAAAACGCACTGAGCTAGGCCACGCTACAAGCAAACGAGAAAGCGGACGGGCGCACTCACGCGTGCCCGTCCGCTTCGGCAACCCGATCGAGCAGTTCCTGCTTGGAATGCACGCCCACCTTGCGGTACACCGTGCGCGTGTAGTTCCTGATCGTGTTCTCCGAATAGTTGAGCGTGTCGGCAATGTAGGTGCGGCTGCGCCCCTGCGCAACGAGCGAGACGATGGCCTGCTCGGTGCTGCTCAAACCGTACTGACGAGCGAAGGCGTCGAGTGGATCGCTCAAGGAGGCGGTTACACCCGGCGCAGGCGCAACCGCAGGTGCGGGAACCGCCTTCGGCAGGGCACCCAGCTCGAACCCGATGGGACGGTCGCCCATGAAGCGCGGTCGCATGACCAGCGTCGCCTCCACCAACACCACGAGCGCCATGACGATGAGCAGCCACAGGCTGTGGTCGAGCGTCGGTCCCACGAGGTACACCACGATGCGCCCGACGGCCATGCACAGCAGCGACCCGCCGTACACCACCGCGTACACGAGCGTCGTGGGGTAGTGCACATGGCGCCCTATCAGGTAGATGTAGAAGACAAGCGGGATGTAGAAGCACGTCACCGCATTCGTCAGCAGAAACGTGCTGGCCTCTTCCGATCCGCCCCACCCGCTCATCAGGAAGCAGATGCTTGCCATCATGAGTGCGTTTTGGAACAGCCAGTAACCCGACAGCTTGAACGCGCGACCCCGCACGAGGACGAGCCACACCACCGCGGCGATGAGCACCACCACCAGCACCTGGTGTATCGAGCGCACCGTCTGCGACAGCTCGCGCAGCCGCCCGTCGGGATAGCCGAGCGCAATGCCCAGCAGCAGCGCGTACAGGAAAAAGGCGACGAGCACCTGCAACGTGCCGGCACGCAGAGCGCCCGTCTCGTACAGCGTGTCGGCCCCGGGCGCTTTCCCCATCGCGTCGTCCTGCGCATCGGCGCCCACCGTCT
The DNA here is from genome assembly GCF_003339815.1 of Eggerthella sinensis. Taxonomy (GTDB): domain Bacteria; phylum Actinomycetota; class Coriobacteriia; order Coriobacteriales; family Eggerthellaceae; genus Eggerthella; species Eggerthella sinensis. Next base: position 103,536 of record NZ_PPTT01000013.1, on the reverse strand, counting down.
CGGCGCGCTCGTCGAGGCGCGTCATCGCCTGCCAGTACGCATACACCGAAAGCGCGGGCACGAACAGGTTGATCATGCCCGACACGACGGGGTCCAAGTACCCCATGACCAGCGACAACACGCACGACAGCGCCAGACCGCCCGCGGCGTAGAAGAACACCTCGCCAGGACGGAGCCGTTCGAGAAAGAATATCCAGATGATCTCGCCGCCCACGAGGCCGATGCCGCCCACCACCACGCGCAGCGCCTCGAAGTCGGTCGTGTTGAAGAAGAGATCAAGCAGGTAGAGCAGGCTCGATGCCGTCATCAGCACGAAGCCCGACCACACGAACACGCCCCGGGTCGCCCGCGAAACGCCGGCCTTGTACACCAGCAGCACGAGCAGCGCGATCACGGCCACGCGAGCGATGTTCGCGCCCACCGTCACCATGCCGACGTCGGCAGAAAAATGCAGGTTGTAGAAGTTGAACTGGTACCACAGACGGTAGAACCCGATGCCGAAGAACGCGAGGATCAGCCCCGACAGAAACGTCGATTTGAACGCCGCGAACGAACCGGTATGAAGATACCGATCCACCGCCGGCCCGCGCGCCCCGCTATCAGATTCCGCCCCTTGTCCCATAGCCGGAATTGTACCATAGCCCGCACGTAGCCCTCTCTGTTCGTGCGAGGCGGTTCTCTACTCCCCCAGCTTTTCGGCGGCTTCCATCCATTCGTCTTCAAGGGCGTCGATCTGCTGTTGCAGGTCGCCGATTTGGGCTTGGAAGTCGCCGAGGGCGGTGAAGTCGGTGGGGTCGGCGGCGGTCATCTGCGCGCGAACGTCCTCGATTTTGCTGTTGAGGGTTTCCACCTTGCGCTCGTTCGATTGCATGAGCTTGCGCAGGGTGCGCTGCTCGCCGCCGGAAAGACGAGAGCCCTCGGCCGAGGATTCGGTTCCTGAAACGCTTGGGTCGGCAGCGCGCGAGGGGCGTTGACCTGCGGACGGTGCTGCCGCCATGGAATCCCGGGCCAATTCCAAGTACTCTTCCACGCCGCCGGGGAGGTGGCGGAGCTTGCCGTTGATGAGGGCGAACTGGTGGTCGGTCACGCGCTCCATGAGGTAGCGATCGTGCGTGACCAGCAGCAGCGTGCCCGGCCAGGCGTCCAGCAGGTCTTCCACCACGGCCAGCATGTCGGTGTCCAGATCGTTGCCCGGCTCGTCGAGGATGAGCACGTTCGGCTCGTCGAGCAAGATCAGCATGAGGGCGAGGCGGCGCTTCTGCCCGCCCGAGAGATCCTTCACCGGCTCGTTGAGGTCGGCGCGCGCAAACCCCAGCTTCTCCAGCAGCTGCGCCGGCGTCATCTCCTTGCCGTCGAGCATGGTGCGGCGGTTGTAACGGCCGATGACCTGACGCACGCGGTCGTCGCCCAGCTCGGACAGGTCGTCGAGGTGCTGCGACAGCACGGCGAAGCGCACGGTCTGCCCGATCTTCACGCGACCCGCGTCCAACTGCTGCAGACCCTGAATCACGCGCAACAGCGTGGTTTTGCCCGTGCCGTTTTCGCCGACGATGCCGTAGCGGTCGCCGGGACCGATGATCCAGTCCACGTCGTCGAGCACGGTTTTCTCGCCGAAGCGCACGGTGACGTGTTCGAGGTCCACCACCTGCTTGCCCAGGCGCGCCATGGCCATGCGCTTGAGTTCCAGCTCGTCGCGCAGGGGCGGCACGTCGGCGATGAGCTCCTGGGCGGCCGCCACGTGGAACTTCGGCTTCGTCGCCCGCGCGCGAGCGCCGCGCGAGAGCCAGGCCAGCTCGCGGCGCAGCTCGTTCTGGCGCTTCTGCTCGGCCAGCGCCATGAGGCGGTCGCGCTCAACGCGCTGCATGATGTACGCCGAGAAGCCGCCTTCGAACGGCTCGACGCGCTTGTCGTGCACCTCCCACATGCGCAGGCACACCTCGTCGAGGAACCAACGATCGTGCGTGACCATGAGCAGCGCGCCCGAGCCCTTCTTCCAGCGAGTCTTCAGATGCTCCGCCAGCCAGGTGATGGCGCGCACGTCCAGGTGGTTCGTCGGCTCGTCGAGCGCGAGCACGTCCCAGTCGCCGATGAGCAGGCGCACGAGGTCGACGCGGCGACGCTGCCCGCCCGAAAGCGTGCCCACCACCGCATCCCAGGGGATGTCGCCGGCCAGCCCCGCGATGATGTCGCGGATGCGCGCGTCGCTCGCCCACACGTACTCGGGCAGATCGCCCACCACAGCCTGCCCCACGGTTGCCGCGGGGTCGAGCGTGTCGGCCTGCCCCAGCACGCCCACGCGCACGGTACCGTTGCGCAGCACGCGCCCCTCGTCGGGCTCAAGCGTGCCCGCCAGCAGATTCAACAGCGTCGACTTGCCGTCGCCGTTGCGGCCGACGATGCCCACGCGGTCGCCCTCGTCCACGCCGAGCGACACATCCGCGAATACCTCTTTCGTGGGGAACTCGACCCGCACCTTCTCGCACCCGAGCATAAACGCCATAGAGCCATCCTCTTCCACGTAGTCCAGAAGGCCGATTATAGCGCATGCCGCCAACCCGCACGTCCGCTCCACGAGAAGGCCGCGCAGCTACGCATCACAGAACGCGCGGCTCCTGCGGCACCTCCAACCCCTCTTCCATAAGGGCCATCCAGCAGTTAGGGAATGCGGTCTCGGGGATGTCATCGTAGTCCAAACGCTGCAAGACGAAGAGCGGCTCGCCCGTTTCCGCTCCATCAAGCCGTGCGCGCACCGCTTCTTCGAACCCATCCGCCATCGTGATGCGATACGAAGCCGAGGTCATACCGCCGCCGGCAAACGTTCCATCCACCGTAAGCGTTGCCTGCTCAAGCTGCTGCGCCGCGGCCGCCGCCTGCTGAACCGCATCGCCTTCAAGCGCCGCATCGGGAACACGTGCGAGCATATCGAGAGACACGCCTTCGGAACCCACGTCGTCGTAGTCAATGCGCCGATACACCTCCATGGTGCTCGCCGGGAAGTAAGGCTGCCCCCAAATCTCCTGCTCAGCCGACGTCGCACCGTCGAAAGGCTGCCCCACGTCGACGAACCCCACGTCGGGAACGTTCCCCAACGCGAAATACTGCTCCCAGATATCGCCGCCCTCGCACGTGAGATTCGCACGGAACCGCGCGATGCCGTCCTCCACCTCGACGAACGTGATGCCCGCGTCGTCGTTCGGTACCGCGAACGGAGCGCCGCCCTCGAACGCCGCCGCAACTTCCCTCTCCCACGTCGTATCGAGCACGAGATGGTAGTCGTAGTTCGACGGATCGGGAGACCAATTTGCCACCTGATCGGCGGGGGCGTCCGTCGAACACCCCGCAAGCGCGCAGCACGCAACGCACGCGAGCAATCCCTTGATCCAACCAGTCAACCGCCCGTTCAGTTTCATGCGCGGACCCCCTTGTTGCAGCCGCCGTTTCGTCCATGGTACCAAAGAACGCCCCGCCGCGCCCCTTTCCCGCTTTTGAAAGGAATTCCTCGGGGGCCGCTGAATTTCCTTCATGGCTTGCACGACTTCCGTTTGAGGGGCGAACTTCCTTGCCTTCGGCCTGGTGGGAGGGCTCTTAGAATGGGGGCATCCCGTGGAGGGGATCACCGATGAAGGAGGGGTTTCATGAGTACGAACGAACGGCACAACCTGAGCAGGCGCGGCTTCTTCAAGGCCGCCGCAACGGCAACGGTGGCAACCGCGGCAGGCGGCGCGCTGGCCGCCTGCGCGCCCGCGGGCGGATCGGGCTCGTCGGACGGCGGCACCGCAGCGAACAAGGCGCAGCTCGCGTTCGAGGCGGCCGCGGCGCCCATCGAGCCCGTCGAGCCGCCCGCGACCTGGGACGAGGAAGCCGACGTCATCGTGGTGGGCTCGGGTGGCGGCGGCATCACGGGATCGGTGCGCCTCGTCGACGCGGGCATGAAGGTGATCATGCTCGAGAAGAACGAGAAAACGGGCGGCACCACGTCGTACGGCGGCATGTTCGTCAACTTCGGCGGCCACCGGCTGGCGAACGAGGTGGAGTGGGCCTACCCGAGCTACCCCTACGACCCGAACGAGGTGGTGGCCTACGTGAACGACCTGCAGCAGATGACCGTCGATCCGGAGCTGCTGTACGCCATGGCCGTCGAGGGTCCGCAGTGCATCGACTGGATGGCCGACGCGCTCGAGGTGCCATGGGCACCCGCGAGCAAGGGCCCGGCCGGCATGAAGAGCCTGTACTGGGAAGGCCAGATCACCGCGAAGAACTCCATCGAGATCATGCACTTCCCCTTCGAGATGATGACCGAAACGGCGAAGCAGCACGGCGTGGACATCCGCACGGGCACCGAGGCGCTCGCGCTCGTGGTGGACAACGGCACCGTGGTGGGCATCAGAGCGAAGACGGCGGACGGCGAGAAGTTCTTCCGCGGCACGAAGGGCGTGCTGCTCACCGCCGGCGGCTTCGAGATGAACCGCGCCATGCTGAGCAAGTACGCGCCCACCTGCCTACGCGGCGTGGTGAACGTGGCCACCCCGCCCTACAACGACGGCGCCTGCATCCGCATGGGGCTCGGCGTGAACGCCGACCTGTCCGGCTACAACTCGGTGGCCTGCTTCGACGGCAGCGTGGAGTGGGAACCCTACGACGAGTTCGCCACCGCCATGAACGCGCACGTCAACAAGGACGGCAACCAGGCCGTTCGTCAGCCGTGGCTGCTCATCAACCGCATGGGGCAGCGCGTTCCGTACCTCAGCACGGCCGGCACGTCCTACCCCTTCATGAACACCGACCCCGACAGCATGGTGACGGCCCTCACCGATCAGGGCGCCGTCGAGATGAGCCAGCCCGGCGGACGCACCTACGTGTGCTTCGACTCGAAGTACGAGGACCTCGTGAACGAGAACTACTTCGGTCAGTCCGTGTGCCGCGTGGGCAAGGTGATTCCCGACGACGATCCGCTCATCGACCGCGTGCCCGAGTGGCAGCGCGATTGGCGCAACGCCTTCCAAATCATGGTGGACGCGGGCGCGGTGAAGAAGTGCGACACCCTCGAGGAACTGGAAGAAGCGCTCGGCCTGCGCACGGGCGTGCTCACGCAGGCGGTCAAAGACTGGAACGCCGCATGCGCCGCGGGCGAAGACTCCGTCCCCACGTACAAGTACGACCCCTCGTGGCTCATTCCCATCGACGAGCCGCCTTACTACGGCGCGAAGATCGGCGGCAACCTGTTCGCCACGAAATGCGGGCTGCGCGTGAACAAGCACATGCAGGTCATCGACGCGGAAGGCGCGGTCATCGACGGGCTGTACGCCGGGTGGCACACCGCCGGCGGGTCGAACGGCGAGAACAACATCGCAGGCAAGCCGTTCAACGGCATCTACGGCGATGTCGGGCTGTCGTTCGTGGGCGGCTACATGGCGGCCGGCGCCATCATCGAGGCGCGCTAGGCGTCGCTTTCCCGGGCGAGCGTCTGCAAGCGCTCGAGAAAGGCCTGGCCGCATGAATCGAGCCGCTCTTCGTTGCTCAGCACATGCAGATCGCAGGGAATAACGAAGTCTTCAACCGTGAATATCCTGATGTCGGGGCTCGTACGCAGCCCCGACCGGGAGCCTCCCAAGGCGATGCCGAACGTTTCGCCCAATCCCGACAGGTAGAGGTCCAGGTAGTTCGCGCACGGCTGATTGTCGGGCTCAACCTGCACGCCCGCCTGCGCGAACCACGACGCAACCGCCTCGCCCGCCTCCACCATGTTGTCGGAGTTTCCCAGCAACAGCGTGTAGCCGTCCAGGTCGCGCGCCGAAATGTGCGCGCGCTCGAACAGCGGGCACGAACGGTTCATCCAGAAGCGGCATTCGCCCCTCATGAAGAAAAAGCTGCTCACCTGGCGGGGCATCGTGACGGGCTGCGGAACACCGCCGTTCTCGCAGCGCTGCACGTGCACGAAGATCGAGAGATCCACCCGACCGTCCACCACCGATTCCACGTTGGCGTACGTTCCCGAGGCGAACAGGATTTCCACGTGCTGATCGGGGCAATCTTCCCTGAACGCCGCGAGCGCGCGCAGCAGCACGTCCTCGAACGGCGGGAAGTCGAGCGTGCCCACCACAAGCGACGACGAAGCGGCCGAAAACGCGCGGCATTCCGCAACGCTTTCCTCCGTCAGCTTCACGATGGCCCGCGCCTTCTTGAGGAACAGCTTGCCCGTCGGCGACAGCTCGAGGGCCCCGTTGCGCTTCACCGTGAGCGCGGCGCCCACCTCATCTTCGAGCGCATGGATGTGCGCGCGCAGCGTCGGCTGCGACACGAACAGCTCGGTTGCCGCCTGAGCGAAGTTGAGCGAACGCGAGAACGTGATGTATTCGTGCAGGTATGCGGTTTCCAATGGCTTCCCTCCCCTCCACCATCGACTCCCACTATACACGAATCGCTCCATCGGGGCACGTATCCCGCAAAGTACAACCCGTCAGCCGAATTCGTTACGGTACAATAACGAAAACCCCCTTTCCCTATCGAAAAGGAGGCCTTTTTGGAATTCCTCGAACTCACCTTGCTCATGTTGGCCGCCGTGCTGCTGTCGTCGGTGATCGACCAGCTTGTTCCCAAAGTGTCGTCGCCGCTCATACAGATTGCGCTCGGCCTGGGCATCGCGCTGCTCATGGGCACCCAGATCACCATCGACTTCGATCCGAACCTCTTTCTGGTGCTGCTCATCGCGCCCCTGCTGTACGACGAGTCGAAGAACCTCGACAAGAAGGCCCTGTGGCAGAACAGGCGCCCCGTGCTGTCGCTTGCCGTGGGGCTGGTCATCGCCTCGGCGCTCATCGTCGGATTCGCGGTGAACTGGCTCATTCCGTCCGTGTCGCTTGCGGCGGCCTTCGCCCTGGGAGCCGCGCTCGGCCCCACCGACGCCGTGTCGGTGGCCTCGCTGGCCAAGCAGGTGAAAATTCCGGCGCGCTCGCGCAACATCCTGGAGAGCGAATCCATCATCAACGACGCCTCGGGCATCGTGTCGTTTCAGTTCGCCATCGCCGCTGCGGTGACCGGCACGTTTTCGCTGGTCGGAGCAACGGCGAACTTCTTCTTCGCGTTCCTTGGCGGCATGTTCATCGGCATCGCGCTGGGGTATCTGGGCAACTTCATCGTGCGGCGCGTGCGCTCGTGGGGGTTGGAGAACACGACGTTCCACGTGCTGTTCGAGGTGTTCGTGCCGTTCATCGTGTACCTCGTGGCGAACGCCCTGGGCACGAGCGGCATCATCGCGGTGGTGACCGCCGGCATTTTGAACGTCGTGTCGCCGCGCACCCTCGATCCGGCCATCTCACGCATGAACATCGTCTCGACGAGCGTGTGGCGCGTGCTCACGTTCGCCCTCAACGGCACCGTGTTCGTGCTCCTCGGCACGCAGCTGCCGCGCGCCATGCAGCGCACCTGGGCGAACGTCACCTTCGATAACGGCGTGCTCATCGGCTACATCCTGATCATCACGCTGCTCATGCTGGCCGCGCGCTTCATCTGGGTGCTGTCCATGGACCGCCTGCACCGGCAACGCAAGGGCCGGATCACCCTGGACGAGCTGCGCTCATGCGCCGTCATGACCTTGGCCGGGCCGAAGGGCACCATCACCCTTGCCGTCGCGTTCACCATTCCGTTTTCCATTCCGCAGCGCGAACTGCTGCTGTTCCTGGCGTGCGGCGTCATCGTGGTCACCATGCTGCTGGCCACGTTCGTCGTGCCGCTCATCGCGCCGAAGAAGGACGACGTCGCCGAGAGCGAGTTCGACCTCCGCAAGGCGAACATCGACATTCTGCGCTCGGTGATCGAGGAGCTGGCCGCCCATCAAACCGTGGAGAATCGCGCGGCAACGCGCACGGTCATTCGCTCGTACAACGAGCGAATCGCGCGGCTGAAGAACAAGAACGAGTCGGCCGACGACGAATCGAGCACGGCGCTGCGCCTGCGCGCCACCGGATGGGAGAAGGACTACGTGCTCGACCTGCTCGAGCGTGAAGAAATCGACCCGCTGGTGGGATACCGCCACGTCAAGCGTCTGTCGCGCACCGAAAACCTGCTGCAGCACCACGCCGACCGCCTGTCGCTGCAAATCGCCTACCTGCGGCTGCGCACGCTCGTGCATGCGGGATGGCACCGCATCGCGAAGGTGCTGCCCGGCGACGACCTGGCAGAACGCACGCAGGCTGAACGCGAGCTGCGCTTGCGCAGCAACGAGCACGTCATTGAAAAGCTGCAGGCCGAGCTGGCCTCACCCACCTCCGACGAGCCGGCGGAAACCATCAGCGCGCTGATTTTGGAGTACCAGCGCCTCGTGCACACGACGCGCGCGGCGAGCCCCTCCATCACCGCGATGGCTAACGTCGCCGACAAGGCCGTGGACATCCAGCGACAGGGTCTCCGATTGGAGCTCGAGGCCCTGCAAGCACGGTACGAGGAGGGCCGCTTGCCGCGCGCCGCGTACAAGCGGCTGCGTGAAAACGTCGCCCTCATGCAAATCGACCTGGAAGACAACCTGTAGGGTTGCCTCCGCACGGGCGTCCGCACGCCCGCTTAGAACAGCAGCATCACGGCCACCACGAAGGCTGCCGTCACGAGAAAGCCGCCCACCACGATGGCCCACACGGCGGGACGGGCGAAGTTGAGCGTCCAGCCCACACCGAAGCGCTCGGGCAAAAACAGGCTGGCGTCGTCGGGGTTGTAGTAGAACACGCCGAACTTCCAGTACTGATCGTTGTCCACGAGCAGCTGATCGGACGTCTGCATGCGCTTGAACACGCGCGAGCCCGCCTGCCCGTACACCACGCTGATGGCCATGCCGCCCACGCACAGGACCATGGCGGCAATCGCCACGAACACCCCGGCCTGCCCGAGCGAGATAACGTCCATGAACGACAGCGGCATGGCAATCATCGCAAGGTCGATGACGACCCCGCCAGCCACGAGGAAGATGCTCTGCGCGCGGGCGAACAGGCCGTACGCAAGCGCAGACGTCGCCGGTGCGCCCGGTTCCGCCCACTTCTTCGAGTGGGCGATGGTCCAATGGGAGAACACGAAGCACACCCCCATGAACGCCTGGATGAGCACGGGCATCCACACGATGAGCGGCGTTTTCTCCGCCCAGTCGTTCACCGTGCCGTCGAAGCCCACGTGCATGGCGATCATGTCGGGCATGTGCGCGTAGCCCACGGAGCCGATGATCAGCGTGAGCGCCATGACCGGCAGGTACAGCAGGTTCCACTTGAGCGAGATGGCGTGCGGCACCGGCTGCTCGCCCACCACGGCCACGGATTCCTGCACGTCGGCCACCCAGCCGCGCTCTTTCTTGTACTCGTTCATCTTGCGGCGATAGAACAACATGAGCGCGTACCCGCCGCCCGTCAGCGCCAACACGCCCACGATCATCACGGCGAACGCCCCGCCGTACGAGCCGGCCGCCGCGCACGCGATGCCCGCCACGGTGAGCAGCACCGTCGGCACCAGAACCACCACGACGTAGCGCCGCTTGAGGCCCTTGACGTACGGATCCTTCTGCTCGGAAGTGGGCACGGTGACGGTGAACACCTCGCCACGACGCATGAGGTACGGGGTGACGGCCATGAACACGCCCACCACCGGCACCAACAGCATCGTGAGCATCACCATGATGGTGGGATCGAATCCCTCCACTACGACACACCTCCCTGATACGCCGGCTCGCTCGACAGCGCGCGATCGACGTTCGCGTTCTCAGCATGGCTCGCCGCGCCCGGCTCCTGCGCGCCCGGGCGCTCGCCCGCGCCGTACGCACGTGCAGCCTGCACCTGCGCGCACTCCAGGAACTCGCCCCACGAGCCGCCGCGCGCGCGATGCGCCAAGGCAAGCTCGAACAGCTCGTCCTCCATCTTCGCCAATTCGATCTGAGCGCGATCGGCCCGGTCGGCCTCGCACGGGTCGGCGATATAGGCGCCCGAACGGCCGCGCATGAGCACGTAGCCCTCGTCGCGCAGCACGGCATACGCTTTGTTCACCGTGTGCAGGTTGATGCCCAAGTCGCTCGCCAGGGCGCGCACCGACGGCAGCGACGCACCGGGCACCAGTTCGCCCGTGGCGATAGCCGCGATGATCTGACCGCGGATCTGCAGGTACAACGGCTCTTCCGACCTTTGATCGATGCGTATGATCATGGACGAACCTCCTTCGCAAGCTCTTTAGAACAGCACCAGGTTGATGGCGAGCGTGACCAAGGCCAGGCCCGACCCCACCGCCGACAGCAAAAGGCCCGTCTTGGCGCGCGAGACGCCGAGCCACGCCGCCCCGCCCACGCCGAGCGCCGCCGTGATAAGCACGACCACCGCCTTCGGCCCGTAGTGCTCGCCCGATATGCCGAACTGCACCACCACCTGGTCGGGCAGCAGGAACCACTCCAACGCCATGAACGCGAGCGCCGCCACTCCCAGCGCGAGGGCAACCGCCAGCCCCGCACGCCCTTCGAGCACCGTGCCCTCGCAGCGACCCCGGGCCTTCCCTTCGTAAGCTCCCATGATACATCCTTTCCTTCGTCGATCGACCAACGCTTATGCCGTCAAGCCGTGCTTCACCGTGATGCGGAACAGCATCCACGAGACCGCGGCCGCCACGAGGCCCAGCGCAAGCCCCATGATCGCGCCCAGCACGGTGGTGAGCACCATGCCCACCACGACGAACGCCATGCCGCCCATGATGACGCCGAACACGGGCAGGCCGCGCTTCACCGGCTCGTACACGGTGGTCCAGTCGTAACGCGGGCGCCATGCGTCAAGGGCGAGGCCGCCGAACGTGGCCAGCAGGCTCGACCCCAGCGGCACCACGAACAGCGCCACGATGGACAACGGGTCGAGCGGCAGCGCGATGGCCAGCAGCACGGCTGACACCGACACCGCCGGCACCGCAACCATCAGGTTGACGGCGGCTTTCGCGCCCAGCACGGTGCTCGCCGGCACCGGCGCGGTCAGCATGAGCCAGCGCGCCGACCCTTCGAGCGACATCGACGCCGCCGTCGTGGACGAGATGGCGCAGAAGAACGCGAGCGCCCAGGGAAGCAGCGTGCCGATGAAGGGCGTGAACTCGGGCGGCAGCGCGTCGAGCGACACGAGGCCCGTCATGGTTCCCACCGAGGCAGCCAAGGCCGCCACCAGCACCAACACGAACCCGATGCAGGAGTTCATGATATAGATGGGCGTAGCCACCATGAGACGCGCTTCCTTGGCCACGAGCGCGCGAAACGGCGTGCGCGTCTTGAGGCCCGCAGCGCGCCGCTTGCCGTCGAACGAGAACGTACCGCTCGGACGCGACGACATGAGCAGCGTGTTCACCGGCACGAACAGGCGCACGACCAGCGCAAGCACCACGCCGGCCGCCACGAGGTTCGCTGCGGCGAAGGCGAAGAATTGCAAGAGGTCGCCCCGCACGATGCCGGCCGTCGCCCACGCCGCCGGCGGGAACGCCGCCGCAATCTGCGCGGTGAGCTGCGTGCCGAGCGCCGTCATGGCGGCCAGGTCGTCGCCTTGCGACGAGAACGCGAGCGAGCCGAACACCGCGACGAGCGTCGCCGCCAGCGTCAACACGATCACGACGATGTTCGCATGGCGGAAGCGCGCCGACACCGCGGCGATGAGCACCGCCAGCACGATGGCCACCGCCAACGGCAGCAGCGGCGCCAACACCACGGACAACGCCATGCACAGCACGCCCGCCGCCGACACGCCCACGTATCCCGCGTACACCGCGAACGCCGGCACCATAGCCAGCAGGCCGAACACCAAGCTCATGGCGTACAGCGACACGATGCGCGACAGCACCACCGAGGTGGTGGAAACGGGCAGCGACATCACCAGGTCGTAGTCCTTGAAGCCGAACAGCACGCCGTTCGTCTTGAGAAACGCGGCCACGGCGCCCGCCACGGCACCCACGAGCACCGCGACGAGCGGGATGGCCTCGGGCAGCCCGATTTGAATGAGCGCCTGCGCCACCCCGACCGAGTACAGCGCCGCGAACAGCACGATGGCCGCCACCGCCAACGCCGCCAGCCCCAGCGTGCGCTTCGCCTTCGCCGGATCGGCGTGTAGCGTTTTGTTGATGCCGAACAGCCCCAGCATCTGGATCTTCAGCAAGAGGATAAAGGATTTCATGAAAAGCTCCGTTCCCTACGCCCGCGTACCGGGAGCCTGATGGTCGATCATGTCGAGGAACACGTCTTCCAGGCTCTCATCGCCCACCACGTCGGCGGTGGGACCGTACGCGCGCAGCGTGCCTTGCTTGATGATGGCCACCTTGTTGCACAGCTTTTCCACCACTTCCAGCACATGGCTCGAGAAGAACACGGCCGCGCCGCGCTCGGACAGCTCGCGCAGCATCTCCTTCACGTGGAACGACGCTTCGGGGTCGAGGCCCACGAAGGGCTCGTCAAGCACGAGCAGCGTGGGTTCGTGCACGAGCGCGCCGATGAGCACGAGCTTCTGACGCATGCCGTGCGAGTACGAGGACACGAGGTCGCCGAGCGCCGAGGTGAGACTCAGGCGATCGGCATACTGCTGAATGCGGGCCTCGCGAACGTCGGCCGGCACCTCGAAGATGTCCGAGATGTAGTCGAGGTACTGGATGCCCGTGAGGAATTCGTAGATGTCGGGGTTGTCGGGGACGTACGCCGTTACGCGCTTGCATGCGAGCGCATCCGTTTTCACCGACTGCCCCGCAATGCGGATGTCGCCCTCGTCGAAGCCGGTCACGCCCACGATGGAGCGGATGAGCGTCGTCTTGCCGGCGCCGTTATGACCGACGAAGCCGAAGATGTCGCCCGGCATCACGTCGAGCGACACGCCGTCGACGGCGCGCTTCGCGCCGAACGTCTTGACGACATCCTTCACTGCCAAAACCGGAACCGCTGCGTTCATACTTGATCCTTTCGCCGCTGTTTGTTATATTTATGCTATAACAGATGGAACAAAGATGCAAGCCCACGTTTCCATCCGCGCGGAGCCTGGCGCTGCCTTGCATCGAACCGCGAATGTTTCACGTGAAACATTCGTTCGCTGTTCTCACACAGAAAGGGACGCATCATGAAGAGAATCGTGTTGTTCTTGGCCATCACGTTCGGATTGACGTGGGCATACGAGTTCGGGGTGGTGTACCCGGTGTCATCGGGGGCGCTCACCGGCATTCCGCCTGTCGCCGCGCAGTTCGTCACGGGCGCGGCCATGTTCTTCCCCGCTATCGGGGTGCTTATCACGCGCCTCGTCACGGGCGAGGGCTTCAAGAACAGCGTCATCAAGCCGCGCGGATTCAAGAAAGCGCTGCCCTGGTTCGCCGTCGCCTGGTTCGGGCCGGTCGTCCTGTCCATCGTCGGCGCGGCTGTGTACTTCTTCATCTTCCCGCAGGACTTCGACCCCGCCATGACCACGTTCGTCGCCTCGACGCAGCAGCAAGCGGCGGCGACCGGCGCCGAGATGCCCGCCGACACCATCACCATGATGCTGCTCGCGCAGCTGCCGTTCGCCATTTTTCTGGCGCCCGTGCTCAACATCTTCACGACGTTCGGCGAGGAATGGGGCTGGCGCGGCTACCTCGTGCCGAAGGTGTCCACGCGCCTGCGCATCGTCCCCACGCTGCTCATCACGGGCGTCATCTGGGGTTTGTGGCACGCGCCGCTCACCATCATCGGGCACAACTACGGCGTGGGGTATCCTACCTGGCCCATCGGCGGCATCGCGGCCATGTGCCTGTTCTGCATCGTCATCGGCATCTTCCTCACGTACGTCACCGTGCGCACGGGCAGCTGCCTGGCGGCGGCCATCGGCCACGGCGCCATCAACGGGTTCGTGAGCGCGGCGCTGCTGTTCTCGGTGACGGGCGGCAACCCGTTCGTCGGCCCCATGCCCGTGGGAATCGTCGGCGGCTGCGCCTTCATCGTGGTGGCGGCGTTCATGCTGCGCGACCTGCACCGTCGCGAGAAGACGGGCACGCTCGACATGCCGAAGGCGGGCCTGCCCGACGGCGTGACGAAGGCCGACCTCGCCCGCGAGGCCGCCAGCGCGACAACTCCTACTGCTTGATCACCGGGCACGCGATGGCGCTCACGGCGGCCAGTCCCGCGCACAGGAACACGCGGGCAGCGCCGAGGCCGACGCGTCGATGAGCGCGCCCAGCGCGAAGCCCGTCAGCAGGCTGCCGATGTTGGCCACCGCCGTGATGAAGCCCGTCGATTGCGCGGCGATCGACGGGCGCACCAGCTCGCTCGGCAGCGTCCAGAACGTGCCGCAGCACAGCGACACCGACGCGTAGGCTATCACGAGCACGGCGGTGACCAGGCCATGCGGCACGAACGGCACCGTCACGAGCGCCACCACCGACACGATGTTGCCCAGCAGCAGCACGGGCCAGCGCCGTCCGCCGAACACCCGGTCGGACAGGATGCCGCCCAGCGGCGACGCGATGAGCGTGATGACGAAGGTGGCCGACGTGATGGACGCCACGGCATCGCCCGAGAATCCCAGGTTGCCCGTGAGCAGCGGAGGCAGCAGCGTGGCGAACCCGTAGGTGAGCCACCCGTTCACGAATCCCACGACGATGGCCGCCCAGAACCGCGGCTCGCGGCGCGCCTGCGCCATGGAGCTGGGACGATCAGCCGGCGCGGTGGCGGATGCCGCATCTGCAGCCCCGCCCGCGGACGCGCGCCCCGCTGCGCCCTCTCCCGCGTCGGACGGCGCGGGCAGCAAGTCGGCGATCGCGTCGGCACCGGGATACATCTTCCCCAGATCGCGCACCGTCAGCGCATACACCACGGCGATGATGGCGCCCGGTACCACCACGAGCACGGCGGCCGCGAACTGCCACGACATGCCCGTCGCCAAAAGAGGCGGCGCAAAGAACGACGCAAGCGCGAAGCCGAAGCCCAGCACGCCCATGAGCAGCCCTTCCGCCAACCCGCGTTGCCGCACGGGGAACCACAGCGTGGTGGACGACACCACCGAGCTGGCGATGCAGCCGCCCGCGACGCCTTGCAGGAAGCGCAGCGCCATCATGCCCTCGTAACTGGCGCCCACCACCGTGGGAAACAGCAGCGCCAGCAGCACGTTCACCACCACGCCCCACACCACGGTGCGGCGCGCGCCGAACATCGTCTGCAGCTTGCCGCCCGCCGCGCTCGCCAGCGCGTATCCCGCCAGCGTAACCGTGGTCAGCAGCGCAAGGTCGGCCGTGGCCAGGTGCCATTGATCCTGCACGGTGGACGAAAACGCATTCACCACCTGCACCGTGAGGAAGAACTGGCCGTACGCCAGCATGTTGGCGACAAGAATCCACCAGCGATACGCGGGCGGCTTGCTCAAGCGGGGTTGCGCGGATGCGATCATGGGAGCCCTCTCGGCTGAACGGCGAACAATTCCGTCATTCAGTGTAGAGCCGCCTTCGCCGCACCCGCTAACCCGTCACCGCCCAGAAGCCGAACCGCAATCTAGCACAGCCCCTAAACCACCATGCGCCCCTTCCCCGTGCGCTCCACCTCGCACAGCCCCGACCTGAACGGCGGGAACCCGGTGATGGGGTCGAAGTCGCGCGAGGTCAACAGGTTGATGTCCGCCTGATGCCACCCGTGGAAAACGTCGATGACGCCGGGCAGCACGAGGTTCGTGATCTCGGCCTTCATCGTCACCTCCCCGAACTGGTTGAACACGCGCACCTGATCACCGTCCGCGATGCCGCGGGCGCTCGCATCGTCGGGGTGCAAGCGCACCACCGGCTCCGGCATGAACTGGTTGAGCCAGGGCAGGTCGCGCAGCTTCGAGTGCGTGTAGTACGGCACGCGCGAACCGCTGTTCAGCACGAGAGAGTAGTCTTTCGCCAGGTCAGGTGTGCTCACAGGGCTGTATACCGGTTCCTCGTACACCGGCAGGCCCTCGAAGCCGTACTGCTTGAGCACTTCGGACACGAGTTCGATCTTGCCCGTCGGCGTGCTGAACCCGGGCTCCTTGTCCTTGCGCAGGCCGCCGGTTTCGTACTTCCGCTCGTCCTTCGAGCCGCCGGGCACCTCGTAGCCTTCGGGGTGCGCGCGCAGGTCGGCCATCGTGATGCCGAGGTCGGTCTTCGCCAGCATGTCCTCGAGCGCGGCTTCCACATCGCCGCCGTAGCACTCCTCCTCGAAGCCCAGCGCGCAGCCGATTTCCAACAGAATGCGCCAGTCTTCGCGGCACTGCCCCGCCGGCTCCACCACGGGCTCGCGCAGGAATATCTTGCGTCCGAAGATGGCGAACGGGGCCATGCGCTCGTAGCACATGGCGGCGGGCAGCAGCATATCCACCAGGTCGTGCGTCCAGGGACGCATATAGTAGTCGATGGCCACAGTGAACTCCATGTCCTGAATGGCCTTTTGGTACTCCGGCGTCTGCGGCCACATCATGGAGTTGACGCCCAGCAGCACGCCCGCCCTGATCTTGCCGTCGGCCACGAGCTCCGGCAGGTGCGCAGTCTGAATCATCTTGAAGTAGTGCGCCCACACGGGGAAATCGTCCTTATCGTAGCGAATGTCCTGCAGCCCGCGCTCGTCGTAAAGGCTCTCCAACCTGAACGGCGCCGTGGATGCCGAGTAGTCGAACGGCAGACCCGGTCCCATGGACAGGCCACCGGCAACGTCGAGACTGCCCGTCATGGAGATGATGGAGAACACGGCGCGCTGGAAGTTGCCCACATTCGTGGCGTGGCACGCTCCCGCCGAGCTCGACACGAGCGTCGCCGGCAGGTTTTCGCAGATGAGGTGCACCGCTTCCTCAAGTTTCGCCGCGGGAACCCAGGTGATTTCCTCCACGCGTTCGGGCGTGAACTCCTGCACGTAGGCCGACAGCTCGTCGAAGCCGTGCGTCCATTGCTCCACGAATTCCTTGTCGTACAGGCCGTCGCGCACCATCACGTGGATGAAGCCCAGCGCGAGCGCGCCGTCGGTGCCGGGGCGCAGTTGCAGATGGACGTCGGCCATACCGGTGACCGTCGGCGTGATGCGCGGGTCCACCACCACGAACTTGCAGCCGCGTTCCTTCTGCTTCATCATGTCGCCGAAACGGTACGGCTGCGACCATGCCGGGTTGAGCGACCACACAAGGCAGCTCGCCGTCGCATCGGAGGGGTCGGTGCCCATGGACAACTGGCCGGTCACCAGCTGCGAGCACATCCACGTTGCCGCCGCGCACGTGGAGCTTTCGCTGCCGTACGTGGGCGAGCCGAACAGGGTGGCCAAACGCTGCATGGCGCCGCGCGGCTCCTTCGGGTCGCCGCAGTAGAACAGCACCTTCTCGGGTCCGTACGCATCCTTGATGCGGTTGAACTCGCTAGCGATGCGCGCGTACGCATCGTCCCACGAGATGGGCTCCCACTCCGGAGCTCCCGTGCCCTTCGGATTCGTGCGCACCATCGGGTACGTGATGCGATGCGGATCGTACAGCTCCTGCAAGCTCGAGATGCCCTTTGCGCAGATAGGCGACGCGGGATACTTGTCGCGCGCCTCCACGCGCACCACCTTGCCGTCCTTCACCGTGGCGGCGATGCCGCACTTCGGCACGTGGTTGCACATGTCGCAGTACGTGTACTTCACCTCAAGCGGCGCGTCCTCCGCGATGGCGCCTTCGGGATGAGCGATCTCGTACGATCCCGCCACCAGCGCGGCGCCCGCCACCGCCGCCGAACCCTTGAGAAACGTGCGACGCGATACCGTGTTCGTTGCGTTCATGCTATGCCCCTGCCTTTCCCTGCTTCGAATCCGCCAGCGCGTCGGACGGCAGCACGTCGAGCGGCATGCCGTCAACCGGACGATAGTAGAACGACCCCTCGTCGACGCGCAGAACCGCTTCGTCGCCGGCGATGAACTTCGATACCACGCTCTCAGGATCGTCGAGGTCGCCGAAATAGCGCGCACGTCCGGGGCAGTTCACCACGCAGGCAGGCTGCTTGCCCTCCGCAAGACGCCCTTCGCAGAAGATGCACTTCTCCGCCACGAGGCTGCGCTGCACGCCGTACGACTCGTAAGGTGCCGGCACGTCTGCATCGAACATGTTTCGATCCTTGCGATTGAGCTTACGCGCGCCGTACGGGCACGCCGCCAGGCAGAGTCCGCACGCGATGCACGCGTCGTAATCGATGACGGTAATGCCGTCGTCGCGCCGAACGCTTGCACCCGTCGGGCATGCCTCCACGCATTTCGGCTTCTCGCACTGCACGCATGCGTTCGGCACGTACGCGCGGCCGCTCTCCCCCACCTTCGTGCCCCATTCGCAGACGTCCAGGCTGTTCCACGATACGCCGGGTCGCTGGTTGTTCTCCATTTGGCACGCGACCACACACGCGCCGCACCCCGCGCAACGGCGCAGGTCAATTGCCATTCCGTACCTTGTCATCCCCTCGTCCTTTCTCCTTGTTCCTCCCGTTTTCCCACACCACGCACTCTACTCAGGACGGGGTGCCCCTTCCAGAAGCGCCCGCAACAACCCGTTCGCGTATTTCGCTTCCCTGGGTTGCTGGCAGACGCGGCAGCCGTTTCTGGCACAGGCCAGGTTTCGCACCGCGAGGTGCCGCGTTCGTGACAGCGTAGGGCGACAAGTGCTAGTATTGTTCTGGGTTTTTCCACGCTACGCGCGCGAAACCGAGCCACAGGGAGAGGGGACCATGGCAACCGAGCAGGAGTACCGATCCATCCTGATACCGAACCAACCGTTCCGCCGACTGAAGATTGCCGACTACATTGCGCAGGGGAAGAAGAAAAAGCTTTTCAAGGGCGAGTACATCCGCACGAGCGCCAAAACTATCGACGACCTGTATTACTACTACATCGACGAGGGGCAGATCGTGGCCACGTTCGAGCAGGAATCGGGCGAGGTCGCGCCGCTGTACTGGCGCAACGCCGGCAACGCCTTCTCCGCGGAGTACAACGACTACGCGTCCATCGGCCGCTACAAGGCACGCTTCATCGCCACGCAGAACACCGTGCTGTTCGCCTTCACGCAGCGCCAGCTCTACGAGCTGTCACAGGACGATCCCGAGCTGTTCTACGAGTTCATCAACGTGTGTCACATGTCGTTTGCCCAGATGGGACACCGAATCAGCAACACGGGGCATCAGTCGTCCACCAAGCGCATGATCATGTGGCTGCAGAAGCTGTGCGCCACGCAGGAATGCGACGATCACGGCGTGTACGACATCGAGTGCAAGCTGACGCTGCAGCAGCTGTCCGAACTACTGTCGGTGCACATCACCACCTGCACAAAGCTCATCGCCGCGTTGGAAAACGAGGGGGTCATCGAACGCACCCGCACGCACATCCGCGTGTTCGACGTCGAGCGCCTGTCCCAATACGGCCTCGAAGACAACCCCATCAACTACTGAGGGTTGCGCACCGCATGGCATGGCGCGGCGCGCAACCCCGCGCCCCCTACCGCACCTTTGCCACGATGAAGCCGAGGGTGGCTACGGCCATGAGGCCGGAGAAGCCGAACGCCAGCTGGTAGGCCAGCGCCGGGTTCGCGAGGCCCATCGAGGACGCTCCCACCACGGTGATGAGAAACACCATCACCGACGTCCCCAGCGACGCGCACGCTTGACGTGCGGAAATGCAGAACGATGACCCGTCCGCCACGATGGGTCGCGGCAGCTGCGCGAGGCTCCACGACGTGAGCGGCCCCACGAGACCCGACACTCCCACCGCGCGCACCGCCTGGCACAGCATGACCACGTACAGCGGCGTGTCCGCGTTGAGAAACGACATGAGCACGGCGCCGGCCGCCAGAAACGCGCCTGCGACCAGCGCGACCGGACGCACGCCCAGCTTGTCGGTCAGCACGCCCGCCAGCGGGTTGAGGAACAGCGCACTCACCGTTCCGGGCAGCAGCACCATGCCCGCCTCGAGCGCGGTTCCGCCGCACAGCCCCTCAACGTACAGCGGCACGATCAGCGTCACGCCCATGAACGAGGCGTTCAGCAGATTCTGCGCGATGAATCCCACCCGGTACTGGTGCGATGCGAAGATGTCCATGCTGATGAGCGGGTCGTTCACGCGCTTCTGCCGACGCACGAACAGCACGAGGAACAACGCCCCCAGTGCAAGCGGCGCCCAGATGAAGGGGCTCTCGATGGAGAAGCTGCTCGCATTCGAGAACGCCAGCAAGAGGCCGCCGAACCCCAGCGTCGATTGCAGCAGCGACACCACGTCGAGCCGCGCATGCTTGTCGGGAGCGTCCGACGATTTGATGGCGAAGGCCGCTGCCACGCCCAGCACCACCATGATGGCTACGAGCAGGATGAAGAAGCTGCGCCATCCCAGCGCGAAACTCATCGCGCCGCCAATGGTGGGCCCGATGTTCGGCGCGAACCCCATGGCGATGCCCGCGATGCCCATGGCCGTGGCCTGCCGTCCGCGCGGGAAGCGTGTCATGGCGATGGTCTGCATGAGCGGCATGAGCATGCCGGTGGAAATAGCCTGGCACACGCGACCCAGCAGCAGCACGGCGAAGTTCGGTGCCACGAGGTCGGTCACCGCGCCTACGAGGAAGAATCCCAGCGCGATGAATACGTGCTGCTTCACCGAGAAGCGCCGCGAGAGGAACGTTGCCACCGGCACGGTGACGCCCAGCACCAACATATAGATAGTGGTCAGCCATTGACCCAGGTCAACCGTAAGGTTGAACTGGGCCATGATGTCGCTGAGCATGGCGTTGACCGCGGTTTGCGACAGGTTGCCCGACGCCGACGCCAGCACCACGATAGCGAACAGCGCATACACGCGCATCCGCCCATCCTTCAACGACCCCGCCCCGCGCTCGCGCGCCGTCGATTCGTCCATCCCTCGTCATCCTCCCGTCCCGTACACTACCAGTATAATCCTCGAATGCACCACCATGCTACACTCCAAGGCAGATAGGAGCCCCCATGGAAAACGAACTGCCACCAACCTGCACCATCCCGCGAGCCCGCATCGCCGTGCTGCTCGTGCTCGCCGCGCTGCCGGTGCTGCTCACCGCAGCTGCGTTTCCGTTTCTCGGCGATACGGTGCCCGTCCATTACGGATCGAGCGGCCCCGACGAATGGGGGTCGAAGGCCCGCCTGTTCGTGGCCGCGGGCATACTGACCGCATTCGGACTCCTCTTCGCCGGCCTCTATGCCGTGATCGAGCACCAGCGTCAAACGGGCCGCGAGGACTGGATCGTTCTGGAAGGTCCGCCGAAAAACGTGTTCCCCCTGAGCGTCGTCACCATCATCCTCATGACCGTCGGCCAAAGCCTCTACATAGGAGGCGCCTTCGCGTTGGCTTCGCCGCCCGAACTTCCCGTCGATCTGCTCGAGCTGCTTCTCAACGGGTTGTTCGGATTGATCGTTGCGTCTCTGGTGGGATGCGCCCTGTACATGCTCATCACCGGCAAAGGGCTCGCCGGAGTCAACTTCCAGCCCAAACCGAGCGAGCTCGAGCGCAGCCTCGGCGCCCCCAAGAGCCAAGCCCGCGCCATCGGAGCGCTCCTCCTCTTCCTCGCCGCCGTCGTGCTTGCCGAATGGGCCGTACTGTTCTGGTAGCTCGAGGGCGCACGCCCGCTGCGGTAAAGCGGCCCCTCTCCTTGCGCGGCGGTAAGATCTCCGACCAGGCGAAACGTAATCCGCCGCGCAAGGAGAGGGCGCGCAGGAAGAGGGCGCACGGGGAGAAGACGCGCAGGGAGAGGGCGCGCAGGGATGCAAAAAACGCCCCCGCGAGGAGGGCGTTTTTGCTAGTTGAACGTCTGCTGGGTCTTCTCCAACCCCGAAACGACCAGGGACAGCGCGGCTTGGGCGCCGCGGTCGGTGGCTTGGACGAAATCCTCGGCCGCGTCCTTTTTCGGCTGAGACAGCACCCAGTCCACCACGGGCATGCGTCCCGGCGGGCGGCCGATGCCCACGCGGATGCGGTACCAGTCGCGCGTGCCCAGCTTGTCGCAGATGGAGCGCAGGCCGTTGTGGCCCGCATGCCCGCCGCCGAACTTCGCGCGCACGGTGCCGGGGTCGATGTCGAGCTCGTCATGGATGACGATAAGGTGCTCGGCATCCACGCCGTACGCGTTCATCAGCTGCTTCACCGGCCCGCCCGACGTGTTCATGAAGCTCTGCGGCTTGGCCAGCACCACGTCGTGGTCGCGATACGCGCCCTTCGTCGTGAGCGCCCCGCACTCCGTCTTCCAGTAGCGCGCGCCCACCTCGTCGGCGATGAGGTCCACCGCGTCGAACCCGGCGTTGTGTCGGGTGTGCTCGTATTCCGCGCCCGGATTCCCCAGGCCAACAATCAAAAACATCGCGGCGAAACCCCTACTCGAACAGGGACGCGACGGAGCCGTTGTTGTAGACGTTGCTGATGGTCTTGGCGAACAGCGGGCCCACGGACAGCACCTTCACCTTGCCGGTCTGGCGCTCGAGCGGCACGGGCACGGCGTTCGTCACCACCACTTCCTCGATGATGGAGTTCGCGATGCGGTCGTACGCCGGGCCGCTGAACAGGCCGTGCGTCGCACATGCGTACACCTTCTCGGCACCCTTCGCCTTGAGCGTGGTGGCGGCGGCCACCAGCGAGCCGGCGGTGTCAATCATGTCGTCGTTGAGGATGCACACCTTGCCCTGCACGTCGCCGATCAGCGCGGTGATCTCGGCCTGGTTGTGCTTCGGACGATCCTTGTGCATGATGGCGATGTCGCAGTCCATCATGGTGGAGAACTTCTTGGCGGCCTTCGCACGGCCCACGTCGGGCGACACGACGCACAGCTTCTCCTTGTCCAGGCCCATGCTGGAGAAGTAGTCGACGAAGATGGGCATGGCCGTCATGTGGTTCACCGGCAGGTCGAAGAAGCCCTGGATGGCGTCCTGATGCAGGTCGATGGTGATGACGTTGTCCACGCCCGCGGCGGCCAGCAAGTCGGCCACGAGGCGCGCGGTGATGGGCTCGCGCGGAGCCGCCTTGCGGTCCTGGCGCGCGTAGCCGTAGTGGGCCACAACCGCCGACACGGAGCGGGCCGACGCGCGCTTCGCGGCGTCCACCATGATGAGCAGCTCCATGAGCGCGTCGTTCACGTCGTACTCGGCAGACCCGCACACCGACTGGATGAGGAACACGTCCGCGCCGCGCACGCTCTCCTGGTAGCGCGCGTAAATCTCGCCGTTCGCAAACTTCTCAAGCTTGACGTTGCCCAGCGAGACGTTCAGATCCTTCGCAATCTCGTCGGCAAGCTCGGGGTTGACCGACCCCGAGAACAAGGCCATACTCTTCTGCACTTCCGTCATGTGCGCGCTCCTTCGCTTCACCCTGGGGCCGCCGCACCGCGCAGCCGTCGCCCCCTGTCTCATGCGATCTATTGTATCCGCAGGTGACCCGCGCGCACAGGGGCAACTTCCCCATCTTCGCAGATTGACCGCAGAAGCGGCGGGGACGCGCCCTACGACGCGTCGCGGCGCTCGTCGATCAGGCTTTGCAGTTCCTGCTTGGAGTGGACGCCCACCTTCGTGTAGACGTTGCGGATGTGACTCTTGGCCGTGTTGAACGAAATGCCCAGATCATTGGCTATGAACTCGATGGTGCGTCCCTTCCCCAGCAGGAACAGCACATCGCGCTCGCGCGTCGACAGCCCCGCCTGCTCGGCAAGCGCGTTGCAGCTCTTCGTCCACGTGCCCTCGCGCGGCGCGCCGTTGCCGGGGGCGTCCCCGCCACCGGGCGCACCGTCCCGGGTCATGTCGTTCGGGAAGAAATCGCCGGTTGCCTGGTTCGTCCGCGCGTTGCGCGTCTTCTTGAGCGCCGAGCCGATGGTGCGCTCGTTGAGAATCACCATCGACACCATGAGCAGCACGAACACCATGCCCATGGCCAGCGCCACCATGTTGTTGGGGTTCTCCGCCAGCATGGGCGCCAGCGACGACCCCGTGAACCACCCGACGGTGGTGCCTGCGGCCGACGCGCCGCGGCCCCATCCGAACACGCGCGTGTACGACAGATCGGTGCGGTTGGCCACGTTGGCCAACAAGCACCATACCATGAGGATGAACAGGTTGTACGCGATGCTCACCAGCTCGTTCTGGATGACCCCCAAGCCGCCGAACAGCGGCACCACCAAGTTGCCCAGGCAGGTGAGGATGATGATGGGATAGTACAGCTGGCTGATGTCGAACTCGCGCACGAGCAGGCCCACGAACACGAACAACAGCACCGCGACGCATCCTGTGGCGAACACGATGATCACGCCCTGCTCCACCACCGCCGACGGGGGCTGTTGCAGCACCATGAACCCCTTGATCACGCCCGCGATCACCGAGAACACCGACACCGCCACCACGAGCCGCATGAAGTACCCGCGCGGCAGCTCGCTCATCGGTACCACGTCTTCCACCGGCTCGGCGTGCCCGCGCGCGGCCGCCATGGTGAACGCCACCGCGACCAGCGGCAAGCTGGCCGTGAGCAGCAGGCCTGCCGGCTGTGGAATGCCGATACACACGAAGTACAGCATGCCCGCGAAGATGAACGACCCGGCCGTGTACATGAACGCCTGGCGCGCATCCACCGTGCGGTACACCGACCCCAGGCGCAAAGCCACGAACGCGGTGCCCACGCCGGTGAGCGCGCAGCCCGCGATATAGGGAAGACTCTGCGGGCCGAGCGGGACCGACCATGAAACGAGCAGCGTGGAAAGCGTCGCGACGCCCGCCATCGAAACCACGAGCAGGCGCGATTCCACGATGCGCCCGGCCGTCCGATGGAACACGCCCGCCACGATGAGCACGATGCCCAACGCCGTGGTGGAAGCGAGGTACATGGCCAGCAGCGGATCGCTTCCCATGGTGGTGTTTGCGCGATCGAACAGCACATCGCTGTTGTAGCACAGGAAAATCCACGCGTAGTACGCGCCGAACCCCAGGAACTTCATGCTGGGCCACTGCTTGTCCAGATCGTCCAGCAACTGCGAGAACGAGAGCCGGGCACGCGCGTCCCCCTTCGCGCCAACCTTTCCCATATGCGTCAGTCTCCTCCCCCGCATGGCGGGTTCCCCTTGCGCCCCTGCGATCAAGACCTCATTCTAACGGTTCGCCCGCTCGTCCTCTACCACCTCAACCGGGATGACGTCCCTTTTCGGAAGGAACGGAAGCGTGATGGCGTGCATCGGGCAGGCGTCGGCGCAGGCACGGCACTTCGTGCACTCGTTGAGCGGCGCGGACGTTTCCGGATGATGCAGGTCAATGCTCTCGGGACAGGCGTCGGCGCAGCGATGGCACGGCTCGCCCTTCGTGGAGCGCAGACACGCCTCCTCGTCGCTCCTGGGTCGAAACGTCCTGTTCAGCCGCGCCACGAGCGACAGCAGCGCCCCCAGCGGACAAAAGCGGCTGCACCACTTCCGCAGCACCACCACCTCAATCACGAGCATGGCGGGAAACACGAGCAGCGACAGCGCCACCTCGTTGAACTGGAATAGACGCCACAGCGCCACGATGGTGGCGAACGTGAGCCCCACCGGGCAGATGAGGCAGAACACCGGGAAGCCGAAGACGGCGGCCGAAAGCACGGTGCCGCCCAGAATCCAGTTGCGCGAATCGGCCACGCCGCCGCGCTCGCTATCGGGAATGTCGAGCACCCCGCCTTCGCGCTTCGCCCGCTTCTCCTCCGGCGACTTGAGTCCGAACAGACGCCGCAGCAGCGGCACCGGGCACCCCCACGCGCAGAACGCGCGGCCGAACACGATGACCAGCACCACGCTCACCACGAGCGCGATGAGCATCGGCGGCACCACGGTTTTGCCTGCAAGGGCCGCCTCCACCGCGCCGAGCGGGCACAGCGCCGCAATATCGTAGATACCCCAGGCCGAAGGCGTGCCCGTGCCGGTATGGAGGGCCAGACCCAGGCACACGAGCCCGATCACCGCCACGGCGGACAGCGTGCGCAGCAGCTTCGCGTTGCGTTTCATCGTGCGCTCATCTCGCTCTCATCCTCGACGACCGTCGTGCCCATCACCGCGTAGCGGCTCGGGCTGACCACCACGATGCCACGGCGCGTGCCGCCGGAGAAGCTGCGGTACACGAGCGCCGGACACACGTCCTCGCACACGCCGCAGCCGTTGCACCGGCCCGCGTCCACCACGGGATGGCTGCTCGCGTCGAGCGTGATCGCCTCGAACGGGCAGGCTTTTTGGCACTCGACGCATCCTTGAAAGTACGCCACGCAGCGATCCTTCTGCACCACCGCCACGCCCACCTTGTCCGTCTCGGGATCGAAGGGGCCGATGGCGCCCGTCGGGCATACACGGGCGCAGTCTCCGCAGAAGTCGCAGCTACCGCGATGGAAGTTCAGCACGGGCGTGCGCGCTTGCAGGAACCCGTCGGCCACGTCGGCAATCCCGATGACGTCGGTATGACAGACGCTCCGGCAGCGGTCGCACTTCAGACACGTCGCCTGCAGGCGCAGCTCGTCCTGCGCTCCCGGCGGGCGCAGGAGATCGGTTTCGGCCGCGCCGTCGAGGGCACGCACCGTGCCGCCGAACGTCGCGAACGCCGCCGCCGATCCGCAGAACCCCACGAATGCGCGACGCGAATACTCGCTCATGGTCGTTGCGCCCCGCTCTCTTAGGCCGCCCGCGCGCACAGCGCGAGGATCTCGCCTTCCAGCTTGAGGAAACCCTCGGTCACGTCGGCGATGCCCCGGTAGAAGCCCGTGCGTGCATACGCGCGCACGTCGGCGCACAGATGCGGTACCCACGGCGCGAGGTGCTCGTCGTAGAAGGCGCGCTGCTTCGCGCACAGCTCTTCGTAGCGCGTCTCGTCGCCCGCTTCGAGCGCCGCCTGCGCCCGTTCCACGAGCTTGGCCATGAACTGGAATTCAAACGACAGGTGATCTTCGGGCGTGGTGTTGTCCGCCGGCAGATCGAGCTCCTCGCCGCGGTAGAAGGCGAGCACGGCGTCGCGCGCATCCTGCATGAGCAGGTGCTCTTCACTCGTGTACACCGATTCGTACGGCGGCGCCGTCATCTGCTCGTACATGCCCGCGCACAAGAACACGCGCGCGTAATCGACGGCCAGCTCTTGGCGCGTGCCGGAATCACGATGCCGCAGGTACTCCTTCACCTGGGCGTATCCGCCGCCCACGTACTCGTCGTCAAGCGGCAACGCCTGCGTTGCCACCGTTGCTATCTGCTCGTCGGTCAGTTCCAACTTATAGACGCTCGCGAGGAATTCGTAGAAACCCTTGCGCGCCGCGTTCACCGCAGTCACCTCTTCGCGCTCATGCTGCTCCATCACAGCCCCCTTGCTCTCACGCTCGACGCCCGGCGGCGCCGCTTTGGCAGCGCCGCCGGAGCGAACCTACAGTACGATGCCGAAGTAGTTGGCGATGGCCGTGCCCACCATCCACATAACGGCGCGGAAGGCGATCGAACCGATGATGCCGCCCGCGAAGGCGATGCCCGCCATCGTGACCGCCGATGCGGGCTTGCTGCGGCCCAACCATCCGCACACGAGCGGGGCCACGCCGCCGCACACAACGGCCACCCAGAACACAGCCGCCGCCGAACCCGTCGCCGCGCCCGAGATGAAGCCGAACGCCAGGCCGAACACGAGCGCCAGCAGGCCGCCGATCACGGTTTCCACGCCCGCCAGCCTGATGGCCTCGATGCTTTCCTTCTTGACGGCCGCAAGCAGCAGGTACAGCGCCAAACCGCTCGCCGCGCCGAAGCCCATATAGCCCAGCGGCAGCGTGATGGTATTCCACGTGGTGCGGGCGTCCATCATGTAGGAGTAGCCGCTCGCGAAGCTGAACACGATGCCGATGACGGCGGCAAGCACGGCAACCGCCTTGCGCGGGCCCGCGCCGGCCTGGCGCTTCAGCAGGATCAGATACACGGCCACGCACACGATGAACAGGCCGATGAGCAGCGCCTCGAGGAAGATGCCCGGGGTGGGATGCCCCAGCACGGCCATGATGCGGTCGGGATGCGACAGGTGCGTCACCGACGCGATGCCGCCTGCGACGGCCAGCACCAGGGCAACGACGGAGGCCAGGAAGTTCGTGTTCTTCGTACATCCTCGCACCTCGTCTACGGCCACGCCCGCCGACACCCACGTGCCGCAGCTGGCGATGGCGGTGAAAAGAACGAGGGACCATTGGATATCCATGCTACTCAGCCCCTTCCATCCACTCGCCATGCATGCTGGTCATGATGTACTTCGTGCACGGGTTGTTGCCCACGTTCGGAAGCTCGTGGATGTCCGCCGCATCGTACTTCGCAAGCTCCTGGGACACGTCCGAATTCGGGTCGTCGAGGTCGCCGTAGAAGCGGGCGCCGGCGCTGCAGCTCTTCACGCAGGCGGGAAGCTCGCCGTTCGCGGTCAGGTGGCCGCACAGCGTGCACTTCTCCACGGTTTGAGACGCCTTGTTCCAATCGCGCACGCCGTAGGGGCAGGCCATCATGCAGTACTTGCAGCCGATGCACTTCTCGCGGTCGATGAGCACCACGTTGTTACCGTCGCGGTAGCTTGCGCCCGTCGGGC
The DNA here is from genome assembly GCF_003339815.1 of Eggerthella sinensis. Taxonomy (GTDB): domain Bacteria; phylum Actinomycetota; class Coriobacteriia; order Coriobacteriales; family Eggerthellaceae; genus Eggerthella; species Eggerthella sinensis. The sequence goes on along the minus strand of NZ_PPTT01000013.1, from coordinate 75,012 downwards.
ACACGTGCACGCACGGCGCGTCGGCGCACTGCTGGCACATGGTGGGCAGCGGGTAGCGGACCATGTTCGGGTACTCGCCGAACGGGCCGCGCTGCAGCATCTTGTTCCAATGCTCGCCCAGGGCGATGTCGTTTTCCATCTTGCACGTGATCTCGCAGGAATAGCAGCCCGTGCAACGGTCGAGGTTCACCACAATGCAGTTATGCGCCATAATCGAACACCTCCTCGGTGGGATCGCTCGGCTGCGGCATCCAGGGCTCGAACTGCTCGGGCTCGGTCCACACGCCTTCCGGAGCAGCGGCGTCAGGCGTTACCTTCACCTGGAAGCCGCGCAGGGTATAGGTGCCGTACTCGGGGTTGTACGGCTCGTCGTTCTTGGTCAGCACGTTGATGTTCATCACCTTGTACGCGCGCTCGGGGTCCGAATCAAGCAGCTCGGGAGCCCAGAAACGCTCCTGGTACACCACGCCCTTCGCAATGGCGGTGGTCACGCGCGCCTTGCCGTGCGTCTCGCCGCGACGGCTGGCAATCGTGCACCACTGGCCGTCTTCCACGCCGTACTTCGCCGCGTCCTCGGGATGAATCCACAGCTCGGGCACGGGGTAGATTTCGCGCAGGTAGGGAATGTTGCGCAGCGTGCCGTGGTGGTACATAGGCAGACGGCCCTCGGTCAGCACGAGCGGGTACTCGGTGTCGGTCAGAGGGCTTTCCGCCGGCTCCTTGTAGTAGCACAGCGGCTCGTAGTCCTTGGATGCCGGCTCGAGCACAAGGTTCTTCTCCTCGAAGCACTGCGACCAGGGGAACCCGGTGCGGCCGAGGATGGTGTTGGATTCGCAGTACACCTCGCACTTCTTGGACGGCGTGCCGAAGCCCTTCGCCTTGCCCGTAGCCTCGTCCACGGCCTTGTACGTGTAGTAGGTGCGGTACTCGTCCTCGGTGCACCACTCGAACACGCCCTTCGCCGCAGCCTCTTCCCATGTCATCTCAAGCTTGTTCAGGTGCAGCTTCTGCTTTTCGTACTCGTTCTTGTACAGGGGGATGCCGTTCGTGCCCTCGGCCGTGAACGCCTCCTGCGCGTGCACGTTGCCCATCTCGGCCATCTTCTGCACGATCTGCGTCCAGATGAGCCCCTCTTCCACGGTCTCGAACAGGTGCGTCACGGCCTGGCGGATGACGATGGCGTTGAGCTGCGGAATGACGAGGTTCGTTTCCAGCCACTCAGCCGACGGCAACAGCATGTCGGCGCACAGCGCCGAGAACGCCGTGGGATACAGGAAGATGTGGCAGACGAAGTCCAGGTTGGGCACGATCTCGTCCAGGCAGCTCGCATTGCCCAGCACCACGTGCTTGTTGCCGGAGCGCTCGAACCACGCGTGAATCTGGTACGGGTCGCCATCCTTCATGGCCTTGAACACGGCGGGGATGAACGCCATGTCCCAGTCGAGCAGGCCCTTGTGCTCCTGCACGCCCAGACGCTTGAGCATCTTCTCCTTCTTGAGGAACCGCGGCGTGTTGGGAATCTGGTCGCGCGCCGGGCAGGCCTTGAAGCTTTGCAGCATGGCGCCGGGCTTCTGCACGTTGCCCATGAGGTATTCGAGGTTGAGCGCGCCCAGGGCGCACTGCTGAGACTGCTCGTACTGGTCGATCGGCACGCCCTGCATGAGGCCGGACTGTCCCGTGGTGTAGATCTCCAGGGCTTTCTCGATCTGATCCTCGTCGAGCCAGCAAATCTCGGCCGCCTTGGCCAGGGTGAATTCCTCGACGCTCTCCTTGAGAAGCTGACCGCCCGTGGGATACTGCACGCCGTCGATCTCGTACGTGCCGAACAGCGGCGGCTCCACGCCCTCGTTCAGGGGGTACTCGAGCACGACGGGCTTGTTTTGCGCGGGGTCCCAGATGACGTAGTCGGCATCGGTGCCCTCGAGGCCGCATTCCGTGGGCTTGAGCGTGAGGCGCGTCTCGGGGTTCACGAGGTAGGGCATGTTCGTCCACGTGGTGCAGAATTCCTTATCGTACTTCTCGTGGTCGATGATCCACTTCGTCCAGGCCATGAGCAGCGCCGCATCGGTGCCGGGGCGGATGGGCAGCCACACGTCGGCCTTCGCGGCGTCCATGGTCATGCGCGGGTCGATGACGACGGTCTTCAAGCCCTTCTCGCGCACGCGCAACTCGGCCAGTGCGCGACCGCCGGTAGCCACCGAGCTGTTCGCCGGGTCGGTTCCCCACAGCACCACCGAGTCCACCGGGGAGTCGGTGAAGTAGTAGTCCCAACCGTTGGAGTCGCTGAAGGACAGGTTGTTGGGCTTGCCCATGCCGTTGGACAGCTGCGAGGCGCCCATGCGGGGCAGGTAGCACTGCGCGCAGCCGGGCTCCCACACGTTCGGGGTGTTGATGGCTTCGCCGAAGCGCTTCACGTTGCTGAAGTGGGGGTTGCCGCCACCGCCGGTGGACACGGCCACGCATTCCGAGCCGTACTTCTCGTCGATCTCGATGAGCTTCGTGGCAATCTCGGTGAGCGCCTCGTCCCACGTGATGCGCTCCCATTGGTTCTGCCCGCGCTCGCCCACGCGCCGCATGGGGTACTTGTTGCGGTTCGGATGGTACAGGGCCTGAATGCCGGCCATACCCTTCGCGCACAGACCGCCGCGGCTCATGGGGCTTTCGGGGTTGCCCTCGATCTTGATGACGCGACCGTTCTTCACATGGGCCAGCACGGCGCAGCTCGCAATGCAGGCGCGACAGGCCGTCTTCACGATTTTCACGTCGCCGCCCGTATCGGCATGCGCCGGGTCGACGTGCACGAGGTCGTCGCTCACCGCAACGCCCAGGCCGCACGCAGCGCCCAACGCAGCCGCCGATTTCACGAAGCTGCGCCTGGTGATGGTAGTCTGTGTCATGGTCCCTCCTTCTTTCTCGTCTGTATTCCTGAACGACTATCTCAAATGGAACGTGCGCCCCGCGCACGGCGGTCGGACAGCGCTTATCCGACCATGGCCAGCATGTGGCGCCCGGCCTCCGTGGTGGTCCACGACCCGTTCCATGCAAGACCACCTACGGTCTCCAATTTGGAAATGAAGTAGCTGGGATACACCTGCTTCGGCGTGACAAGCGCCTCGTTGCCCTCGAGCGCCCGCTCGATGTCGGCCTTCGAGGCGCCCGCACGGCAGCGGTCGAGCACGAGGGCGTATGCCTGCGCATAGCATGCGGGTTCGGCGCGCAGCACCTCGTCGAAGCGCTTTGCAGGATCGAACCGAGCGAGCGCGGCGCGGCCGGCAGCGGTGGTTTCCACGAGGAAGTCGACGGGCATGTCCTCGGGCTGCGCGTCGGGCGCGCATGCGGGCTCGGGAACCTCCTCGGCCGCGACGCCGCCGCATTCGACCATGATCCACAGCAGGGTGTGCGCGGTTTGCGTGCTGAGTTTGAGCTCGGGACGCTCGGCGATGAGCGCCTCCGCGTCGCGGTAGGGCATGCGCGTTTTGCAGACGGCGAGGCAAGCGCACAGGGCGAGCGTGTTCGCGCGGTTCGCCTCAAGACGCTTGACGATGGCCTCCACCGCGTCGTCGGCGTGCGGCGCCGCGGCGTTCGACGTTTCCTGATCCATGGTTCCCCCGTTTCCGTTCGTTCGTCATCGGTATCGAGCGGCTTCACCTTACGGCGCGCCGAGCGGCGGAGAAACGTCCGTTGTTCGTGAAATATCTCATCGGACCCGGATATTTATGGGTGAGCGCAGCGCGGCACCGCCCACCAATAATGGATGAGTGAAGGGGTTGAGCTGGGAAGAGAGGAAGCGGTGCCCCGATTGCGCCCTAGCGGGCGGCGCTTTCGTCGTAGAAGGCGACGATGCTGCTCATGAGATCCTCGTCGAGGATGAAGCAGGCTTGCTTGTCCATGTGCTCGGCGCGCCAGGCGTTCATGAGGTCGGCGTTGCTGGCGCCGTCGTTGGCGTCCCAGTACGCGTAGTAGGCTTCGTTGAAGGCGTCGATGTTGGCGCGCGCCTCGTCGGAATAGTAGAGGAAGCTGTGCCCGCGGTCCTCGAATTCCACGAAGGTGAAGCGCGAGTCGTCGCCGAACGCCGCACGGTAGCGCTCGACGCCCGTCGCGGGCGGCACGGTGCCGTCGTTGGCGCTGTGCAGCACGAGCACGTGCGCCGGCGACGAGGCGAACCCTCGAACCGCGGACGAGTCTGCGTACGCGCCGAACTTGAGATGCTCGTACAGCGAAAGGTACGGCAGCAGCAGGTTGATGGCGTCGCCCGTCATCTGGCGCCCTTCGCTCTCCAGCATGGCCGCCGACGTGTCGAAGCCCGCCACCGACACCACGGCGCTCACCTCGGGATGATCGACCAGCACGCTGCCCACGGCATAGCCGCCCCAGCTGTGGCCGAACAGCATGATGGGAAGATCGCCCAGATCATCGCTCTGCTCCACGGTGTCGAGCGCATGGCCGAGGTCGATGACGGCCTGCGGCAAGCCGCCCACCGCATCACCCTCGCTGCGGTCGTTGCCGGTGCCGTCGTAGGCGAACACCGCGTAGCCGCTGCGCGCGAAGCGGTCGGCCACGTCCATGTACGAGTTGCAGCCGCCGCCCAGCCCGTGCGCGATCACCACGACGCCCTTCGCGCCCGCACCCGATTCGTCCATGCCGGCATCCGCGTGCGTGAACAGGTAGCTGGCAAGCGTCTGCCCTTGGTCAGACGTGAAGGAGGCCTCGCGCACGCTCAAGCCGGGGAACTCGTCCGCCGTGCGCTCCATGAACGCGGCCGATTGCAGCCGCGAGCCGAAGTTGCTCTCGTACACGTACGCCGAGATGCCGAACGGCACCACGCCAACTAGGAGCACCGCCGCCACCGCCACAACCACAAGCGCGATGCGCCTTATACGAAACTTCCGTGCCGACCCGTTCTCCATGCCCCCGCCTTCACCGCCCCATCTCGTCACCTTCAGTATACACGTAACACACGGCACGCGATCTTCCCCTGAATGCATTGCTTTATAGGTAAAAGATGCTATGCTGTACGTACAGCAACCATGATGGGAGAACGTATGACATCGGATACCGTGCAGATCAATGCGCGTATCAGCCGTCCGCTCAAAGAGCGCGGCGATGCAGCATTGGAGCGCGCCGGCTACTCGCCGTCGCAGGCGATACGCAAGCTCTGGGACTTCGCGGCGAACAATGCACACAACCCGCGCGCCATCCAAAGCATGTTCGGAGCGGAAGAGGAATCGGCGCTGCGCGATGCCGAAGAGGAACGGGCTCGAAGGCGGGAGGCGATACGGAAAGACATGAACATCGTCGCCGATGCATACGAGCGTTGTGGAATCACGCCTTCGGATTGGACGACGAACGCATCGTATGAAGAGATGCGCGACTACGCCTTGCTCGAACGCCTACGGGAGCGAGGTCTCGATGGCTAGCCAGCAATCTTCCCTTCTCGTCGACACGAACGTCTGGCTCGACTGCTTTCTGCCCAACCGTCCAGGGCATGATGAAGCGATCGCCCTCGTGCTGTTCGCTTACGAGCACGAATACCCGCTCTTATATCCTGCCGCTATCCTGAAAGACGTGTTCTATCTCACCGCAAACGCATTCAAGCGCGATACGCGCAACGAAACTGGGAAGCTCACCCAACGTGAAGCGGCGGCGGCAACCGAAATCGCCTGGGGATGCGTCAACAGCATGCGCGAGCGAGCTACCGGGGTGGGAGCTGACGAATCAGATCTATGGATGGCGTGCAAGCTTCGCAGCATTCACAACGACCTCGAGGACAACTTGATCGTCGCCGCCGCGCAGCGCGCGAACGCAACGTATCTCATCACCAACGACGAGACGCTCATCAAGCACGCGCCCGTGGCCACGCTCACGCCCGGCGACGCTCTCGCGTTGCTGCAAACGATGGAATAGCGTTATCCCTGCTGTTCGCGCTTTTTGGCGGCCCAGCCGGGGATTTCGCGCTGCTCGGGACGGGTGAGCGCGAGCGCGTCGGCCGCGACGTCCTTCGTGATGGTGGAGCCGGCGCCGATGATGGCGCCCGCGCCGATGTTCACCGGGGCCACCATCATGGTGTCGCTGCCCACGAACGCGCCGTCGCCGATGGTGGTGGCGTGCTTCTTCTTGCCGTCGTAGTTGCAAGTGATGGAGCCGGCGCCGATGTTCACGTCCTCGCCGATGGTGGTGTCGCCGATGTAGGACAGGTGCGGCACCTTCGACCCCTTGCCCACCGTGGACTTCTTGATTTCCACGTGCGTGCCGGCCTTCGCGCCCTCGCAGAGGTGCGCGGCGGGACGCAGATAGGCGCGCGGGCCGCAGGTGGCGCCGTCGTCAACCTGCGCTTCCACGGCCACCGTCTCGTCGATCACGCAGCCGCGACCCACCACGGTGTCGGTGAGGCGCGAATCGGGGCCGATCACGCTATCCTCGCCGATGCTCGTCGCGCCCATGAGCGTGACGTTCGGCAGCAGCTCCACGTCCTGCTCGATGGTGACGTCGGGGCCGATCCACACGAGCTCGGGGTCCACCATGGTCACGCCGGCGGCCATGTGCGCGCGGTTGATGCGGCGCTGCAGGAGCTTCGTGGCCTCGGCCAGCTGGATGCGCGAGTTCACGCCGAGGCACTCGGCAACGTCGTCGCAGGCCAGCGCCAGCACCGGACGGCCCGCGTTGCGGCAGATTTCCAGCACGTCGGTGAGGTAGAACTCGCCCTGCGCGTTGTCGTTGCTCACCTGCTCGAGCGCGTCGAACAGCGCCCGCGCATCGAAGCAGTAGAACCCGGAATTGCACTCGCAGATGGCGGCCTCCTCGGGCGCGGCGTCCTTCTGCTCCACGATGCGCGCCACGGCGCCGTCGGCGTCGCGCACGATGCGCCCGTAGCCGAACGGGTCGTCGAGCTCCATCGTGAGCACCACCACGGCCGCGTCGTTCTCCTCGCGCACGGCCACGAGTCGCGCGATGGTGTCGGACGTGATGAGCGGGCAGTCGCCCGACAGCACCACGAGCGAACCGTCGAAGTCGGCCAGCGCGTCCTTGCACACGGCCACGGCACCCGCCGTGCCGTTCTGCTCGGTCTGCACCACGGTCTGCGTGTCGGCGACGAGCGGTTCCACCTGCTCGCGCGCGTGCCCCACCACGGACACCACGCGCTGCACGTCGGCGGCGCGCGCCGCGTCCACCACCCAGCGGACGAGCGGTTTGCCCAGAATCTCGTGAGCCACCTTCGGCTTCTTGGACTTCATGCGGGTACCGGCGCCCGCGGCCAACACGATAGCGGCAGCTTCCATGGTGCTCCTTCGCAACGTAGCTCTCTTCGTCAACCTTGTTGTCAGCTCTTCAGCTCTTCGGCTCTTCACGTCCGCACGCGGCGTCTGCGCGAAAAGTATAGCGCAACGGGAGGTCTAGCGTTTGTCTTCGCCGGAACCGCCCGCCATGCCGATGGCATCCTGGCCCTCGCGGCGCAGGGCATCGCGCAGCCGCTCCTTCTCACCGGAACGACGCAGCGCCTCTTCGACGCTGATGAGCGGCGGCTCGCCCTCGTGGTCCTCGAACTCGCGCTGCACCTTCTCCAGCAGCTCGTCCTCGCCCTCGTCGCGCAGCACGCGCACCACCTCGTCGCGGATGGCCTCGCGCACGTCCCCGATTGAGCCGCCGCCCAGCAGGCCCGTCGGGCCCAGGTCAACGGCGATCTCGAACACGCCGGAGTGCTTCTTCACCAGCTTGAAGTCCTCGATCTCGGCATCGTCGATGTCGCGCAGCATCTGCTCGCTGTCGTGCACGGCGTCGCGGTCGGCCGTCTGCAGGTTCTCGTCGTCGGTCTGCATCGACAGGTAGGCCACGCCGCGCTTCTGCGCCGCCTTCGCCTGCAGCATGAGGAACACGAAGCCCAGCACGCCGGCCAGAAGCGACGCCGCCAGAATGGCCAGCTTCGCCGTGGCGATGTGCATCTCGTCGGTGAACGCGAGGTTCGCCACGAAGATGGCCATGGTGAAGCCGACGCCGCCCAGGATGCTCGCGCCCAGCATATGGAACCAGTTCACGTTCTCGGGCAGCGAGGCCAGCTTGCTCTTCACAATGGCGAAGCTCATGAGCATGATGCCCAACGGCTTGCCCAGCAGCAGGCCCAGCATGACGCCGTACAGCACGGGATCGGTGAGCATAGCGCCGATGTCCATGCCGGTGAAGCTGACATCCGCGTTCGTGAGCGCGAACAGCGGCAGGATGCCGAAGTACACCCACGGGTACAGGCGGTGCTCGAGGCGCGTCGCGGGCGGCACCACCTGACGCGCCACGCGGCTGAGGTCCTGCACGGTTTCGATGTACGCGCCCTGCGCGATGACGGGCGTTTCAGGCTCGAACGCGTCGCGCGCCTGGCGCACCTTATTGCCCGACCAAGTGATGAAGCCCTTGAGGTTCACGCGCGAGCCCGACGGAATGACGAACGCCAGCAGCACGCCGGCGATGGTGGAATGCACGCCCGACATGAACACGCAGTACCACAGCACCGCACCCACCAGCAGATACGGGATGAGCGAGTAGATGTGGTTGCGGTTCATGAGCACGAGCACCACCAGCACGACGGCCGCCGCGCCCAGCCAGAAGATCGACGGGCTGTGGCCGTAGAAGATGGCGATGACCAAAATGGCGATGATGTCGTCGGCCACGGCCAACGTGCTGAGGAACACGCGCACGCCGCTCGGCACGCGGTTGCCCAGCAGGGCCAGAATGCCCAGCGCGAACGCGATGTCGGTGGCGGTGGGAACGCCCCACCCCTGCGCCGTCTCGGGGTTCGCGGCGTTGAACACCAGGTAGATGCCGATGGGCGCGATGACGCCGCCGATGGCCGCCATGATGGGCAGCAGCGCTTGGCGGATGTTCGTCAGCTCGCCCACCGTCAGCTCGTACTTCACTTCCAAACCCACGAGCAGGAAGAACACGGCCATGAAAATGTCGTTGATCACATGCGCAAGCGACATGCCCGCAAACGAGTCGCCGAAGAAGAAGCCCGCCTCGGTGTGCCAAAAGTCGATAAACGCCTCGTACGCGCCCGTGTTCGCGACGATGAGCGCCACCACGGCCGCCAGCAGCATGGCGCCGGCCGCCTTCGTGGACGAGTGCGTGAACTGGATGAGCTTTTTGTATCGTGCCTGATGACCCTGCACTTCTTTGATGAAGATGCGCTGGGTGCCGTCTTGATTCGTATCGGTCATGATGCCCTTTCGGCCTTGTCGTTTGTTGTATTATCACCCAACTACCTGGTGCGTCCGCTCGATTGTTACCCGTTTTTAGAGCGATTTCACAAGCTCGGTTCCTCGGGCCGAGTTCACAAGTCGGAAAATGCCCGGCCAAACTGTCAGGAATTGCGCTATCCTGTACTCATCAGCTTAGGCGTAAGGAGTCGGCTTGGAGTTCGCGTGGAGGGCATATCACCCGATCACTCGCATGACCAGGCGCGACGTCTGCGACCGAGCTGTTTTTTTATTCGCCACGAGGTAAGAGGTGATCGCTATGAGCATTACCGTCACCGGACGCAAAATGCCTGTAACCGACGCACTGCGCGAGTACGCCGAGGAGAAGATCGGCAATTCCATGAAGGTCATGGATATCGACCCGCTCGTAGCCGAGATCGTGTTGTTCGTTGAGAAGAACCCTGCCAACCCTCGCCCTGCCGTCTGCGAAGTCACGCTGCGCACGAAGGGCCACATCATTCGCGTTGAAGAGCACGAAGAGGATATGTACGCCGCCATCGACGTCGCCGCCGCCAAGGTGGTCCGTCAGCTGCGCAAGTACAAGACGAAGGTGGTCGACCGCAAGCTGCGCGCCGCCGACGAGACCATCCGCATCGAGCCTTCCGCCGCCGGCGAGCTGGACGTTGACGGGCTCATGGAAGAACTTTCCGATGACGAAGTGGTGCGCGTGAAGACGATCGAGTTCGAGCCGCTCACCGAAGAGGAAGCGCTCGTGAAGATCGACCTGCTCGGTCACGACTTCTTCGCCTACACCGACCGCGACAGCGGCCTGGTGAACGTGCTGTACCGCCGCGACGACGGTGGATACGGCCTGCTCAAGCAGACGGAGGAATAAACGGTTTCGCCTCCCCCAACCTCGCACAAACGAACGCCGGCGGATTCCACATCGCCGGCGTTTCCATTGCCGGGCGCCGCCCTCAGTCGGCGAACAGGTCGATGAGCTCCTGCTTCGAATGCACGCCGAGCTTCGCGTAGATGTTCTTCATATGCGTGCGCACCGTCGCAGGTGAGCACACCAGCTCGTCGGCGATGAACGCGGCCGAGCGGCCCCGCGCAAGCTGCAGCATGATCTCCGACTCGCGCGCCGTGATGCGGTATTCGGCCACCAGCTCTTCGGCGCGTGTCGCGAAACGATCCTCCTCGGTGACCACGATCACGCGCTTCTCGTCGGTCGACGGCCGCCGTCGCGTCAGGTACAGCAGCACCATGGAAAGCCCGTACACCGCCGCGATGATGACGATCCAGTACAAACCCTCGGCCTCATTGCCCGACGCTCCTCCCAGCCAATAGCCCGCCATGCCGAACAGCAGCTGCGACAGGCGGATGCAAGCCGTGGCGAACGCGAACAGCACGTATGTCTTAAGCTTCTTCCACTGTATCTGGCACAGGATGAAGTACAGCGCACTGAACGAGATAAACTCGTACACGAGCACCAGCAAGCCCTGGAGCGCTTGCGAAGCCCAGCTTCCCAACGTGAGCGGCAGCAGCAGCACAAGCGCCAGCAATATCGGGAACAGATAGCGGTACAGCCGTTCCACGTCCACCGCGCGGGCGACGACGACCACGACGAAACAGAACACGAGCGCCGCCGAAATAGCCCCAACAGCGGAGATGATGCCCGACCCGTCGGTGGCGACGCCGAGGAAGAACCCGTTGAGGATGCTCACCATCGCCTCGAGGACGATCGAAACCACCAACGCGTCGGCGATTCCCATCACGCCCTGTCGATACGCCTTGAACGTCACGGGCGCCGCATCGTCTTCGGAGGAATCGAGCCACGCGCGGCCCCTCGCGCGCAGCAGCAACGCGACCGCGCCGATGAGCAGCACGCCCACCGCGACGACGAACGGCACGCCCATCAGGCTGCCGCACGCCAACGTGATCAAGCTTTTCACCAGCATGCCCAGCGCCAGAATGCCCGCGATCCGCGCCGGCGTCTGATGGGCCACAACCTCGAGCCACGAGAGGTTCAGGCACGTCGATGCAACGCCGTACGTCAGCGCCAAGAACACGAACACCCCCGATGAGCCGGGAGCGATCCAAGGAGCCACGGCGGGAGCGGCAACCAGGAGCAGCAGCAATGCCGGCAGCATCACGGGTAGGCGGAAACCGGGGATGAAGCCCTTCCACGCAAGCGCCATCACCACGAGCGCGCACAGCAGCGACGACAGCGCGGTTGTCATGGAGAAGGACATGTCGGCGATGAACAGCGTTGACGTGGGCACCGAGGCGAGCGCCGAGGAGTACAGCAGAGAATTGGCACCCCGAAACAGCCCGTATCCCAGCGCAAGCGCCAGCGTCCGACCGTTGACGAAGAACCGACGATAGTCTGCTGCCTGCGTTGCGTAGCGGCTGTCTTGCATGATCCCCTCTCGCGTCAAGTACCTCCGTATTCTAACCGTTGGGCGGCCCCGATGCCCCGCACACCTCGCGCCTCAAACGGCCAAAACAAAAAATACCGCAAAACAGGGCAGAGGCGAAGCGGAGCAAAATACCGCAAAAGGCGGCAAGGCGAACCGCCGTCTTCGAGGCAGAATCCTAAAAACAAGGGAACGGGGCGAGCGAATGCGCGCCCCTCTGTCAGAAGGGATGAATCATGGAAGAACAATCTCAGAGCAAGCAACTCAACCGACGTTCGTTTATTCAGGGGATCACGGCGACGGGCGTTCTCGGCATCATGGCGGGCGCCGGCCTGACGGGATGCGCGCCGCAGCAGCAAAGCGTCGCTGCCGAAGCGCCAGTGCAAGAGGTGGATGCGAGCGCAGACGAAGTGCACGAGTGGGTCGACGCGGTATCCTCCGCAAGCCTGGCCACAAACAAGTACACCACCTTCGCCGAAACGCAGCTGCAAGACGCCGTCATGGCGTACCAGACCGAATGCGTCGTCTCCACCTCGAACGAGGACGGCACGCCGAACATCGCCATCTTCGTGCCTGCGGCCATGATCGACGGAACGTACGTCGCGTTCACCTGGGCCGAAAACCAGACGAAGGCGAACTTCGAGCGAGCGAAGATCGGCATGATCGCCTTCGACGTGCCGAATCCGACGGCGGAGACGAAAGAGCTGCGCCACCAGGGTTCGGTAGTGAAAGCGACCCTCGTGGAAGACGAATCCGTCATCGGGAAGCTGAAGGACGCCGACGAACAGCTTGCCGTATGCACCTTTGTGGAGATTACCGAACTCCTGCCCGTTGGTTAACTCTTCGTGCGTTGTCCGATACAATGGGTGCTACCGAAACCAGACGATAGGAGCGGCATGGCAACCATCGACACCATTACGAAGATCCTCGAGGAAAACCTTGACATCGACCCCGCCACCGTTGAGCCCGCCTCGACGTTCGATTCGCTCGGCATCGATTCGCTCGACATGGTTGAGCTGATCTGCGACCTCGAAGAGGCCTGCGAAGTGGACTTCGGCGAGCCCGAAGGGCTCGACACCGTCGGCGATCTCGTAACCTACATCGACTCTTTGTAGGTTCGTTACAGCGAGAAGCCCCGGGGCGACATGTCCCGGGGCTTCTCGCTGTTTTGGGCCGCTGGTCTGCCTAGGCGATGGCCGCCTTCGCCGCGTTGGCACCGGAGAAGCGACCGGAGGTGTACGACCAGTTGAGGCCGCAGCCGCCCGCCGGGTAGTCATCGTAGATGAACGTGCCGCAGCATACTTCGCCCGCCGCGTAGAGGTTCTGAATGGGCTGGCCGTCGGTGTCGAGCACCTGGAAGTCGGTGTTCACGCGGTAGCCGCCGAAGCTGCCATGCGTGCACACGCCCATGGTGAGCACGTAGTACGGGGCCGCGGTGAGCGGAATGAGGTTCTCGGCCTTCTTCTTGAACTGGGTGTCCTCGCCCGCGGCAGCAAGCTCGTTGTACGCGTCGAGCGTCGCCTGCGCTGCGGCGCCGTCGATGCCGAGCGCGCTCGCCGCTTCGGCCACCGTGTCGGCTTTCGCGAACATGCCCTGCTCGAGGCCGAATTCCAGCTTGGAGCGCAGGTCGTCGTCAAGCGACTCCACCATGGCCTGGTCGTACACCGCGAAGAACTTCTGATCGTCGAAATGCGCCACGTCGTAGTAGATGTCGTGGGTCTGGCCCGCTTCGTTCGCGAAGCGCTCGCCCAAGCTGTTCACCCACAGCGCCTTGTTGCTGATGAGCTTCGACTGGCCCGGCTCCACCGGACACGCGAGGATGCCGTTCGTGCCGCCATGGCCCACGTAATCGGCGCCGATGTCGAGGCCCATGCGCAGGCCCTCGCCCGTGCAGCCGACGCCCACCTCCGTATACACGCCCGTGTAGTCGGGGCAGTACTCGTCGATCATCTCCACGTTGCGGCAGAAGCCGCCGGTGGACACGATAACGCTCCTCGCGTTGTAGCACACCACCGAGCCGTTGCCGCGCTTCGCAAGCACGCCGGTCACCGCACCGCTCGAGTCCACCACGAGCGATTCCACCGTCGTGCCGAAATGGAACTCGGCACCATGCTCCTGGGCGTACGCCGTCACGGCGCGCAGGGCGTCCATGGCGTTGTTGGCACAGTTGTGGCCGCGCGGCACCGGGTCTTTGCCCTTCTTCGACACCGTCTCCTTGAAGGGCACGCCCAGCTCGCCCGTCAGCCAGTCGATGGTTTCGCCGAAGTGCTCGGCGCAGAACTTCTGCACGTCATAATCGAGCTTGTCGCCGCCACGCGACAGGAAGTACTCGAGCAGCCCCGCCGGGTCGTCCTCGATGCCCGCGTCCTTCTGCAGCTGCGTGCCCGCGCCGTAGAAAGTGCCGATGGCGAGCGAGCTGGAGCCCGCGAGCCACGCCATCTTCTCAAGCAGCACCGTCTTCGCGCCCGCGGCTGCCGCCTGGCCGGCTGCCGTCACGCCGGCGCCGCCGCCTCCCAATACCACCACGTCGTAGTCAACCGTCTCGTGCGCTTCGGCCGCAGCTGCCTCCTGCGGCGCGCAGCCGAAAAGGCTGCCGAGAGCCATGGTGGCCAAGCCGCCGGTCAGCGCCTGGGCGAACTGGCGACGCGTGAGCGGCATGGCTGCCGCGTTCTTCTTGCTTGTTCCCGTCATGATGGTTCCTTTCCTCCCTGGATGGTGCTTCATGCCCTGCACTCTACGCGCCGTACGCGCAGACCAGAAGCCACCTTCCGGGTGAAAACCGCACGAGGGCGCCCAGATTCACCCGGAAGGTGTGAGGGGGAGCATCGCGCCCAGGCGCACGTTCGGCCGCGCTCGTATATACTTATTGCCCTACCGTATTCCCTGCATGAATCGAGGATGGATGGCACCTGCGAGCGAAGCCGCTCGAACGAACTCGCTACTCGCCCTGACCGGCGCGTTTCTGCCGTCGTTTTTAGGCCTTGCCGCCACGCGCGTGTGGTTGCAGGTCAACCTGTTCGCTTCGTACACGCAGAGCGACGACGGGCTGTTCACCATCGTCAACAACCTCGCATACGGATTGGTCATGGTCATCGGCGCGGCTATTGCGCTGCACAAGCCGTTTTCCAAGAGCGGGCGCACCGCGGTGGCGTGGCTCGGGTTTGCCGTCATGACGTTTTCCACCGTGCTCATCTTGGCGGGCAAGGAAACCGGCGCCGTCGAAATCCTGGCGGTGGCAAGCGTGTGCGCCGGCATCGGCGGGGCGCTTGGCGGCGGCATGTGGACGGCAGCCTACGTGCGGCTGGGATTGCGCCAAGCCGTGCTGTACGGGTTCCTGTCGCTGGCGCTCGGATCGCTCGGCGGGCTCGCGCTCAGCTTCGCGCCCGAGGCGCTCAGCTACACGGTGAGCATGTTCATGCCGGCCATCGCGCTTTTGTGCTATCAGCGTGCCATGAAGGTGGATGTGGGAGCGCAGGCGACGCCCGAGCCCGTGTACGACAAAGAGCCGCGTACCACCATGCTGTTCATCTTCGGCGGTCTTGCGGTGTTCGGGCTGGCGCTGGGCATCTCGCGGGGCTTCCCCGCAGGCGAGCCCGTGCCCATGGACGCGTTTCAGCGCACCGTGCATCAGATGGGCGTGGTGATTATCAGCCTGTTCATCATCTGGTGGTTCAT
Source organism: Eggerthella sinensis (assembly GCF_003339815.1). Lineage (GTDB taxonomy): Bacteria > Actinomycetota > Coriobacteriia > Coriobacteriales > Eggerthellaceae > Eggerthella > Eggerthella sinensis. Next base: position 59,738 of record NZ_PPTT01000013.1, on the reverse strand, counting down.
CGTGAAGAACAAGCGGCTGAGCTTCTCGTTTTTGTGGCGTATCGAAATCATGCTCGTGGCCGTGGGCATGCTCATCCTGTCGGTGTTTCCCGGACACTTCACGGGGCTCGCCATTGCCACGGTGAACATCGCCGACACGCTCATGCTGGGCGTGCTGTGGGTGACGCTGCAGGACGTGGCGCGCCACACCACCACCGACGTGTACGCCGTGTACGGGTTCGCCTGGGCCGCGCGCGTGCTGTCGCGCGATGCGGGCCGCGTGCTCATCGTGGTGCTGGGAGCGGTGGGCGCATCGTCGTACGCGGTGACGGCCGTCATCGGCATCGTGGTGTTTGCACTGGCGGCAAGCATGGCGCTGCTGCTGTCGGACGGCATTCTGCGCGTGCGCCCGCTGTTCACCGAAGACGAGGCGCGCGTGCGACGGACGCCCGCGACAACCGCGAGTCCCGGCAACGCTCCGGCGGCACTGCCCGAGACGCAGGATGATCAGAACGCGCACGCGTGGTTTCGCGACGCGTTCGACCTGTCCGAGCGCGAGACCGAGGTGGCGCTGCTCATCGCGCAAGGGCGCAGCAAGGCCTACATCGCCGACGCGCTGTGCCTCTCCGAGAACACCGTGCGCACCCACGCGAAGAACGTATACGCGAAACTCGACGTCCACTCCAAGCAAGAACTCATCGACCTGCTACAGGAACACGCACAAAAGTAGCAGCGAAAGCGGCAGGCTCGAAGGACGTGCGATTCGCGCTAGAGCAGCTCTTTCAGGGCGCCTACTGAGTAGAGGCTGCCGAAGGCGCAGATGAGGCCTTGCGGGCCGGCGAGTTCACGGGCCTTCGCGAGCGCGTCGGCCATGTCGCGCGCAACAGAGGGGCTCACGCAGGCCGAGCATCCCAGCATGTCCTGCCCCGTCCAGCGGACGGCGCGCGCCAGATTGGCCGCGGGCAGTGCGCGCGGGTTGTCAGGCGTCACCGTCACGAACGCCGACCCCAGCGGCAGCACCGTTTCCAACATGGCGGGATAGTCCTTGTCCTCAAGCACGCCGATGATGAACACGGGCTTGCGACCGGGGAAGACGTCGCGCAGCGAGTCCGCCAGCGCCTGCGCCCCCTGCGGGTTGTGCCCGCCGTCCACCACGATGGCGGGCGCGCTCTCCCCCGCCTGCACGATCTCGAAGCGGCCGGGCCATGCGGCCGCGGCGATGCCCGACGCGATGGCCTCGTCCGAGATGCTCCACCCGCACGCGCACAGCGCTTCCGCCGCCTCGATGGCCAGCGACGCGTTCGCCGGCTGGTACGTTCCCAGCAGCTTCGTGCGCAGACGAATATGGCGGCCGTACGAGAAGGGGCGCGTCGGCCCGCCGGGGGCGTCCCATTCCACGTCGCTTACCTGCAAGCGGGCGAAGTCGGGCATGGTCAGCGGGTCGCCGCACGATGCGGCCGCCGCTTCGACGGCTGCGAGCGCCTCGGGCTCCTGCGGCCACGTCACCACGCGCGAGCCGGGCTTGATGATGCCGGCCTTCTCGCCCGCGATGGCGCCGAGCGTGGTACCCAGCAGCTTGGTATGGTCGAGGCCGATGCGCGCGATGACGGCCACATCGGGCGCGGCGATGACGTTCGTGGAGTCGAGGCGTCCTCCGAGGCCCACTTCGAGCACGACGATATCGCAGGCGCACCGCGCGAAGTGCGTAAGGGCCACGGCCGTCATGAGCTCGAACTCAGTGGGATGGTCGGGCATGGTTTCGGCCTGCTCTTTGACGAGCAGGGTCGTCTCGGTCAGCTCGTCAAGCGTGATATTGGCGCCGTCGACGCGAATGCGCTCCTCGAACGTGATGAGGTACGGACTGGTGAACAGCCCTGTGCGCAGACCCGCCGCCTGCAGGATGGACGCGAGGTAGGCGCACGTCGACCCCTTGCCGTTCGTGCCGGCAACGTGCACGAACCTGAGCTTGTCCTGCGGCCGACCCAAGCGGTCGAGCAGGTCGCGAACGCGGTCGAGCCCCAAGCGAGACTCCATCCAGCGCGGTTCGTTGATGTACGCAATCGGATCGAACGACATACCCAGCCTCCCAAAAAAACACGAACGAGTGTTTCACGTGAAACACTCGTTCCCGTAAACGACGATGTTCGGTCTAGCCCTGCGTCAAATACTCCCCGATGCCGGCGGCGGCTCGTTTGCCGGCGCCCATGGCGAGGATGACGGTGGCGGCGCCGATGACCGTGTCGCCGCCGGCGAACACGCCCGGCTTCGACGTGGCGCACGTGCGCTCATCGGCCACGATCAGGTTGCGCGACGTTACCTCGAGCCCCGGCGTGGTCTTCGCGATGAGGGGGTTCGTCTTGGAACCCACGGCCATCACCAGCATGTCGATGTCGATGACGAACTCGCTGCCCGGCACCTCCTGCGGACGGCGGCGTCCGCTCGCGTCGGGCTCGCCCAGTTCCATGCGCACGCACTCGAGACCGGAAATCCACCCCTTGTCGTCGCCGAGGGCGCGCACCGGGTTCGTGAGCAGCTGGAACTCGATGCCCTCCTGCTCGGCATGGTGGATCTCCTCCGCGCGGGCCGGCATCTCCTCGCGCCCGCGGCGGTACACCACGGTCACCTCCGCCCCGAGGCGTCGCGCCGTGCGCGCGGCGTCCATGGCCACGTTGCCGCCGCCCACCACCACGCACTTTTTGCCAGCGTACACCGGCGTCTCGTACTCGGGGAAGCGGTACGCCTTCATGAGGTTCACGCGGGTCAGCAGCTCGCTGGCCACCATGGTGCCGTTGAGGCCTTCGCCCTCGATGCCCAGATACGCCGGCAACCCCGCGCCCGTGCCCACGAACACGGCGTCGAACCCGCGTTCTTCCATGAGCTCGTCGATGTCGTACAGCTTGCCCACCAGCGCGTTCGTCTCGAACGACACGCCGCTGTCGCCCAGCTTCGACACCTCGCGCTGCACGAGGTCCTTCGGCAGGCGGAACTCGGGGATGCCGTAGGTGAGCACGCCGCCCACCTTGTGCAGCGCCTCGAACACGGTGATATCGCATCCGCGCTTCGCCAGCTCGCCCGCGCAGGTCAGCGATGCCGGACCCGAGCCAATAACCGCCACGCGCTTGCCGGCGAGGTCTTTCGACACCGCGCCTTCCGCGCTGCGCCAAATGCTGCAGGCAACCTCGTCGCCCGCGGCGCACTCCTCGCGCAGCTCGTCCATCGCGCGCTTCGCCTCGTCCGGGTGGGTAAACGCCCAGTCGGACGTGAAGCGCTCCAAGCGGCCGATGGCCACGGGTTCGCCGTTCTTGCCGCGGGTGCACACGCCCTCGCACTGCGACTCCTGCGGGCACACGCGGCCGCAGATGGCGGGCAGCGCGTTGGCGCTCTTCACAATGGCGTAGGCGCGGGCGAAATTACCCTGCGCCACCTGCTCGATGAAGCGCGGGATGGGCACGCCCACGGGACAGCCGCTCACGCACGGCGTGTTCGGGCACTGAATGCAGCGACGCGCCTCGAGCACCGCCTCTTCTTCGCTGTATCCCAACGCCACCTCGTCGAACGTCTTCGCGCGCTCGACAGGATCGAGCTCGGGCATGGGGACGCGCGTCTTCTGCTTGTTCGCTTCGTAGCTCATCCGCGCCATGTTACGCCCCCTCCCCTTCGTTGCAGTCGCGTCCTTCGCGAGCCGCGCTCTCAAACGTGCGATACATGACGCCGCGGCGCATGGCGTCGTCGAAGTCCACCAGATGACCGTCGAAGTCGGGGCCGTCCACGCAGGCGTGCAGGTACTCGTCGCCCACCTTCACGCGGCAGCCGCCGCACATGCCCGTCCCGTCGATCATGAGCGGGTTCATGGACACGAGCGTCTTGATGCCGTACGGCTTGGTGGTTGCAGCCACGAACTTCATCATGATGACGGGTCCTACGGCCAGCACGAGGTCGTAGTCGGCGCCTTCGTCGATGCGCTGCTGCAGCGCTTGCGTGACCAGGCCTTTATTGCCGTTCGAGCCGTCGTCGGTCATGATGATCTGGCGCGTGGAGTGCGCGTCGATCTCGTCTTCCAACAGCACGAGGTCCACGTTGCGGAAGCCGGTGATGACGTCCACTTCGCAGCCGTGCTCGTACAGCCACTTGGCCTGCGGAAACGCGATGGCTGTGCCCAAACCGCCGCCGATGACGCACGCGCGCTTCGCTCCTTCGAGCTCGGTGGGGTTGCCCAGCGGTCCCGCGAAGTCGAGCAGCGCGTCGCCCGCCTTCATCTGAGCGAGACGCATCGTGGTTGCGCCCACCGCCTGGAAGATGATCGTGATCGTGCCGGCCTCCGGGTCGCAATCGTTCATCGTGAGCGGGATGCGCTCGCCCACCTCGTCGATGCGCAGCATGATGAACTGACCCGGCTTGATCTTCTTCGCAATCTCGGGCGCCCGCACCACCATGCGCGTCACCTCGGGATTGAGCGCCTCTACCTGTTCGATGGGATACACGTCGTCTGCCCTTCTCGTCTCAGATACAAAAGCAGCACCAAGAACGGTGCCGTTTCGTGTAGATGTGGCCGCCAGTATAGCAAATGCGCCGCCGCACCTTTGTTTCGAGCGTGTTTCCATACGGCCAGCGGAAGAATTCCCACGAGAAGGGTTCCCCCGCGCGGCCGCCGACGGCCGCCAGACGCCGCCCACCGGCCCCGTCAACAATCGCCTAACGGGCGCACGCAGCCGATTCACGCGTGAAATGCTGCGTGGTAAGCTGAGGAATCGCCCAGCTCGCGGGTGCGACCACCCGCGCTTCACGTGAAAGAACGCCCGATGGCCCACCTATACTTGCTGCAAAATCATCTCGAGCCCGCGCCCGCCGCCACGCCCATCGCCATCGATCAACCGGTGGTTGAGGTGCTCAGCTCGCAGGAGATCACCGAGGCGCGCTTCCTCAGCCCCGACATGCAGGAATCCCTGCGCTCCATCTCCACGGTGGAGAACACGTACCTCGACGTGTTTCCGCACTGCCTCATCGGCTCCTTCGCCGTGCCCGACAAAGAGCACGTGCTGTCTGACCCGCTGTGCTTCGCGTTCTACCTCGACGCCACCCACCTCGTGTTCCTCGACGACGGCACCACGTGCGTGCGCATCCTCGACACCATCGCGTCGTACCACATCGTGAAGAAGCCCACGGTGGCCCACTGCCTGTTCGAGTTCATGAAGCTGCTCGTGAAGAACGACCTGGCGTTTTTGGCCGATCTCGAAGATCGCATGGAAGACGTGGAAGAGGCCATCATCGACCGCGGCATGGACGCGAGCACGCGCACCATGCTGACGTTTCGCCGCAAGCTGCTGCGCATCGACACGTACTACCAGCAGCTCGTGGACATGGCCAGCGGCATTGCCGAAAACGAGAACAAGCTGCTCACCCACGAGGAAAGCCGCCTGTTCCTCGTGCTCGAGCGCCAGGCCGAACGCCTGTTGAAGCGCTCGCTCACGCTCAAGGAGTACAGCCTGCAGCTGCGCGAGCTCTACCAGACGCAAATCGACCTGCAGCAGAACAACACCATGCAGTTCTTCACGGTCATCACCACGCTGTTCGCGCCGCTCACGCTGCTCACCAGCTGGTTCGGCATGAACTTCGCGAACATGCCCGGCCTCGATTGGCGATGGGGCTACGAGACCATCATCGTGGTGTCGGCCATCATCGTGGTCATCGAGATCATCATCTTCAAGCGCAAGAAGTGGCTATAGCTTACAAAGGATCGGTCCCCGGCTCAAGAATATCCAAGTAAGGCTGGAACACGAAGCGCTTGTTTCTTTGCGAGCGAGGCGTCGCATCCTTGAGAATGCCGAGCGCGCACAGATTGTCGATTACGCTCTTCGCCGTAGGTTCGGAAACCGCCAGCACCCTCGCCGCTTTTTGCTTCGTGATGGAAGGCGACTCGAAGAGACGGTCAAGCAATGCAGCGTGGTTCGCGCTCAAACGCGCTTCGTTGATGCGCCGGATACCGTCGTTTTGCAGAGCGATGATCTTTTTCGCAGATGCAACGCCTTCCTCAGACGTCTGCGCAATGCCCCGCAGGAAGAATGCAAGCCATTCCTCCCAAGCGCCCTTCCGTCTCACGTCCATGAGTCGATCATAATATTCCTGCCGATTCCGCTTGAAGAAATAGCTCAGATATAAAACCGGTTTCGAAAGCACTCCCTCATTGCACAGCCAAAAAGCGATGAGCAAGCGCCCCATTCGGCCGTTTCCATCAAGAAACGGGTGGATCGTCTCGAATTGCGCATGGATGAGGCCGATTTTGACGAGCGTCGGCAGATCCGTGTGGCTATAGAAGAAGGATTCGAGATCCCCGAGCGCCTGGTGCATGTCCTCAACCGCAGGCGGAACGTACGCCGCTTCGTTTAATGTGCATCCTTGGGCTCCGATCCAGTTCTGCGAATGTCTGAATTCTCCGGGCGTTCGCTCGCTTCCCCGACCAGTCGCCAACAATCGCGCATGAATCTCGCGAAGCAACCTAAGGCTCAAAGGAAATTCACGCAAGCGGTCGAGCCCGAAGTTCATGGCTTCAATATAGTTCGCGACCTCAAGGGTGTCGTCGTTGAGACGGCTTTCCTCGATGGCAAGCACGTCCTGGAGGGACGCCTGTGTGCCCTCGATCTGCGAACTGAGAAGCGCTTCTTTTTTCACATACATCGAAACGAACAGGTCGGGATTGGGAAGAACCTGCGTCACGCCATCAAGCCTGCCCAACTTGCGATCAGCTTCGGATAGCAAGCTCATCAACTCAGACGAGAACACAAGCGGAGGCTCAGGAGGCAGAGGGTTGGGCACAAACGCACGATAGCCGCTCGGCTGCATGACGTACCGTCCTGAACGGTTCGATATCTCCATCGTTTGCCACCCTTTCACGCATAACGAGACAATGTTCGAAAGTCTATCGTACATATCTTTCGTAAAAGACGAATAACGAAAGAAATCATCGATTTTCTTTCGTTAAGAGAAGAAAAGAGGCGCTAACGAAAGAGAACTTTCGTTAGCGCCTCGAAAAGCACGATAAGGCTACGACTATAGCAAATGCGGCTGCTCCACGTGCTCGGGCTCGGGGGCTGCGGCGGCTTCCGCAGCGGCTGCGGCTTCGGCGCGGGCGGCGGCGCTTGCACGCAGCAGCTCGCCGAGGGTGGCGAAGTCGTTCTCGAGCGCCTCGCGCTTCGAGCCGTCGTACAGCGCGGCGGCCGGGTGGAAGATGGGGAACACCTTGAACTTGCCGGCCTGCTGCACCGTGCCATGCAAACGCGTGATGCCGATGTCGGTTTTCAGGATGAACTTCGTGGAGAAGTTGCCCAGCGTCACGATGAACTCAGGGTCGATGGTGCGCGTCTGTTCGCGCAGGTAGGGCGTGCACAGCTCGATTTCCTCGGGGCGCGGATCGCGGTTTCCCGGCGGGCGGCACTTCAGCACGTTCGCGATGAACACGTCGTCGCGGGTGAGCCCCGCCACGGCCAGCAGCTCGTTGAGGTACTTGCCGGCCGCGCCCACGAAGGGTTCGCCCTGCAGGTCCTCGTTCTTGCCCGGCGCCTCGCCCACGATGAGCACGCGCGCCTCGGGATTGCCCACGCCGAACACGGTTTGCGTGCGCCCATCGGCAAGCGGGCACTTGCGGCACGCCTCAACCTGTGCGCGGATTTCGTCGAGCGGAACATGCGGCTTCGTCATAGCGATCCCCCTTCTTACACGTACAGGCGCGGCATGCGCAGCGAAAAGCCCACCGCCACCTCGTAATTGATGGTGCCCAGCGCATTCGCCATATCGTCGAGCGTCACCACGGAGTCGCCCTCGCGTCCCACCAGCAGCACCTCGTCGCCAATCATCGGGTCGAGCCGGCGACGGCTGCCGTACACGCGCAGGTCAACCTCGAACATGCACTGATCCATGCAGATATTGCCCACCTGATGGCACCGCTGTCCCTTGAGGATGACGTCGGTGCGACCGGACAACCCGCGAGCCAGCCCGTCGGCGTACCCCACGGGAATGGTGCAGATTTTCACGCTGCCGGGGCTGCGGTAGTTCATGCCGTAGCTCACGCCGTCGCTCATGGGCACCGTGCGCACGTCGGTGATGCGCGCATGCACGCTCATGGCGGGCCGGAGGTCGATCATCGAGCGCGTGACGGGCGACGGATGCAAGCCGTACATGCCGATGCCGAGGCGCACCATGTCGAACTGCACGTCGGGATAGCGAATGGCCGCCGCCGAGTTCGCCGCATGCACGATGCCGGGGTTGACCCCCGCTGCACGCAGGGCGGTGATGGCCTCGATGAAGCGCTTCACCTGAATTTGGAAGTCGAGCGTTTCCACTGAATCGGCCGTGGCGAAATGGGTGAACGTGCCCACGAGGTCGAGCGCGCGATGGAAGCTCACCTGCCCCATGAACTCAACCACTTCGTCGTGGCGCACGCCGATGCGGTTCATGCCCGTGTTCACCGCCAGGTGGTAGGGGGCGCGCACGCCGAACGCGTCGGCGGCCTCAGCGTACTGGATGGCGAACTCGGACGTGTAGATGCTGGGCATGACCTTGTAGGCGAGCAGCAGCGGAATGGCCGTCTCGGGCGGCTGCGACAGGATGAGAATAGGCGCGTTCACCAGCGCTTCGCGCAGCTCGATGGCCTCGTTCACCGTGGCGACGCCCAGGTAGTCGGCGCCGGAGTTGAGCGCGGTTTTGGCGCACCGCACCGCACCGTGACCGTACCCGTCGGCCTTCACCACCGCCATGAGGCGCACGCCGTTGTCGACGCGCTGACGCACCGAGCTCACGTTGTGGCGGATGGCGTTGAGGTCGATTTCCGTCCACGCCCATCGGCGGTCGATGGCGGGAATGAGGCGCAGCTTATCGGGGTCGAACTGGGCCGACTCGCCGTCGGGACGCGCGTGATCGCGCGCGTATTGGAAGGCGCCTTCCGCACCGGAGCTGAACGCTGCCGTCGCCGCTTCGTACGCGCCCTTGCTTGCCGCGTTGTTCGCAGGTTGCTGGCCGCCGACGTACCGAGGCGTGCCTATCGCCGAGCTCGCGGACACGAAGCCGTTCGGCTTGCGCTGCGAGAAACCGGTGAATCCGTTGGGAAGATCCTGTGCCATGCTCCATGCCTTTCAGTCGATCGGGCATCAGTATAGCACTCCCGCTCTCCCTGACGCGCCCCTACTCCCCCAGCATGTCGAGCAGTTCTTGGCGGCGGTGGATGTCGAGTTTCGTGTAAATGTGCTTCGCGTGGGTGCGCACGGTGTTTTCGCTGATCACAAGGCGCTCGGCGATGGAAGCCATGCTGTTGCCGCGCGCGATGAGCTCCATGACCTCCGTCTCGCGCGTGGACAGCCCATGCGCCTCCTGCAACACGAGACACTGCTTCGACGTGCGATCGCGAATGACGCCGGCGTCCTCGGAGGCCGACGGGCGGTTGCGCCGCCGCTTCGCAGCGGGCTTGTCCGCTTTCGCCTTCGCCCCTTTCGCCGCTTTCTGCTGACGCGGCTCGCCGTTCGCCAAGAACTCGATGGGCTCCATGGTGACCGTGCCCTTCGCCACGAGCGGCTTGAACAGGGTGCCCGTTGCCGCAAGCAGCGTGAGCCCCAGCACATAGCTCGACACCATGGCCACGAAGAACAGCCACGCACGCCCGTCCACCGAAATGAAGTCGCTCACCCATCCCAGCAAGAATCCCCCGCTCTGCATGATGTACGCCACGCCGCCGAAGAAGCCGTAGATGAACACGGGATTGATGCCGCGGTCGCGCGAGATTTGCGCGCACTGCATCATCATGAGCATCTGCACGAGCGAGAACACCATGTACGTGAGCGCCGCGAACAGGTTGAGGTAGCCCGCGCCCAGGAAGGGCAGCAGCAAAAATCCCGTGACGATGAGCGGGTACACCACGCGAAACACCGAGGTGAGCCCGAAACGGAAGCTCATGCGGTACCACAGCACCAGCAGCACCACGGCCGACACGAGCGATCCCAGCATGGACGCGCTGTTCACCACCGCCCCGATTTCCTCGTGCAGCAGCGCGATGCCGCGGATGACGCCGCTTGCGAACGCGAGCGAGCCCACGCACAGCGCGTTGCGCCAGTAGTCGGACACCACGCGCCGGTACACGCGCGGATGCTGCTGAGGTACGTCTTCGAACATGGGCTGGTCGATATGCATCTCGCGCACCGACAGCGCGATGCACAGCCCGCACAGCGGCACGAACACGAGCGGGATGAGGAAGGCCGTCAGCGCGATGGGCACGAGGTACAGCCCGAAGTAGATGAGCGGCGCGATGGCCGTGCCCACGATGAGCCGCAGGTTGCCCTCGGCCGACGGCAGCGAGGCGAAGTAGCGCTGCCACAGCATGAACATGCCCGCGCACCCGATGCCCAGCAGCACGCCGCCGCCCGCCACCAGCACGAGCGTGATCGCCGACACGTACATGGCCGCGATGAGGCAGGCCGACCCGGCGAACACGAGGATGGCGCTCAGCGACACCAGCATCACGCGCGCGCCGCGCGGGAAGTAGTACGAGCCGAACATGCTTGCCACGAACGCGCCGCCGAACGCGAGCGCTTGCGCAAGAAAGAAGGTGAGCGTGATTTGCGCCGTTTGGAATTCAAGCGGCAAAAACGGGAATACGCCGCCCCAGATGGACGTGGCGTTCACCGTGAGAAAGCAGGCGTAGCCCCAACTGGACACATGCGTGCGATGTGCGGTCTGTGCCATGAGCGCCCCCTTCCACTTCCCCGCTCGGCCCGTCGTCGCATCTGCCATACTATCAAATGGAGGGGCTCCCGCCATCCCTTATGGCCAGAAAACCTCTCACCCTCATTCGTCCCACCTGGGGTTTTGTTCTTAAATCACATGACGAGTGTGATTCGTCTCCCGGTTGTTTCAGGTACTTTTGAAAAGGCGAGAGGAACAATCGGAATTAGAGGAGGGAACTATGACCATGAACGAATCGACGTTGTCGCGCCGCACGTTCGTCAAGGGATCGCTTGCAGGCCTCGCGCTTGCGGGCGCTGCCGGATCGACCGCGCTGTACGGCTGCACGCCGAAAAGCGAGCAGGAAGCCGGCGGCGAGGGCGCTGCTGCGCCGGCCGATCAGATTTCGTGGAGCCAGTGCAACGTCAACTGCGGCGGCAACTGCATCTTCCAGTGGCACTCCCAGGACGGCAAGATCGTCTACATGGAATCCGACAACACGGGGGATGTCGACCTGCAGGCGCGCGCCTGCCTGCGCGGCCGCTCCATGCGTCGCTGGATCAACAGCCCCGACCGTCTGACGAAGCCCATGAAGCGCGTCGGCAAGCGCGGCGAAGGCAAGTTCGAGGAGATTTCCTGGGACGAGGCCATCGACACCATCGCCGAGAAGCTGAAGTACACCATCGACACGTACGGCAACGAAGCCATCTACGTGAACTACGCCACGGGCATGTACTCCACCACCGGCAAGCAGCCGGGCCTTCGCCTGCTCAGCCTGCTGGGCGGCTACATCAACCAGGCGTACGACTACTCCACCCACATGCTGCAGGTGGCGCTTCCCTTCATGTACGGCAGCAAGTGCAGCCCGTACGACAACGTGCACGCCTCCTCGTTCTCCGAGGCCGAGCGCGCATCCGACCTCGTGGTGATGTTCGGCAACAGCCCGGCGGAAACCCGCATGGGCGGCGCGAACGCCGTGTGGGACTTCGCGAAGGTGCGCGAATCCGTCACCGGCCGCGGCGGGAAGATCATCAACATCGACTACCGCATGAACGAGTCGTGCTCGGGCCATCCCGACGAGTGGCAGCCCATCCGCCCCGGTACCGACGCCGCGCTCGTGTCGGCCATCGCCCACGAGTGGATTGCGAACGACCAGGTGGACAAGGAGTTTCTCGACCAGTTCTGCGTCGGCTACGACGAGGACACCATGCCCGAGTCCGCCAAGGGCCAGAACAAATCGTACAAGGACTACATCATGGGCACCGGCTACGACATGGTGGAGAAGACCCCCGAGTGGGCCGCCCCCATCACGCAGATTTCCGCCGACCGCATCCGCGAGCTGGCAGCCGAGATAGCCGCCGCCAAAGCGCCGTTCATCTGCCAGGGCTGGGGCCCGCAGCGCCACACGAACGGCGAGGACACCGCGCGCGCCATCTGCATGCTTCCCGTGCTCATCGGCCAGATCGGCCTGCCCGGCACGAACACCGGTCAGCGCGAGGCCGAGCCGCCCACGTACCTCGTTGGCAGCCTGCCGTTCGAGAACCCCATCAAGACGGCCATCCCCGTGTACCAGTGGATCAACGCGGTTGATCACGGCAAGGAGATGACCGCCACGAATGCCGGCATCGTGGGCGCCGACAAGTTGAACAGCGACATCAAGTTCCTGTGGAACTACGCGGGCAACTGCATCACGAACCAGCACGGCGACATCAACTACACGCACGACGTGCTGCAGGACGAGAGCAAGCTCGAGTTCATCGTGGTGTGGGACACCGTTATGACCGACTCCGCGAAGTACGCCGACATCCTGCTGCCCGACGCCATGCGCTCCGAGCAGCTGAACATGCAGACGCAGGGCTACTCCGAGTACTACACGGCCGTCGTCGTGGGCGGCCCCGCGCAGGACGCGCCGGGCGAGTGCCGCTCGAGCTACGACGTGTGCGCCGACATCGCCGACAAGTTCGGCAAGAAGGACGTGTTCACCGAGGGCAAGACGCAGGAAGAGTGGATTCAGGAACTCTACGAAGCGGGCGCCGCAGCCGACAAAAATATGCCCAGCTGGGACGAGATCAAGGAACAGGGCGTGTACAAGCGCGCGCTCGAGCCGGCCATCGGCCTCGTGGACTTCCGCACCGATCCCGAGAAGAATCCGCTGTCCACGCCGTCGGGCAAGATCGAAATCTACTCCGAGCAGCTGGCCGAGATTGCCGCCACCTGGGAGCTCGAGGAGGACGAGGTCATCAACCCCATCCCCGTGTTCATGCCCGGCTTCCAGGGCTACGGCGCGGTGACCGACGAATACCCGCTGTACTGCACCGGCTTCCACCACAAGAGCCGCACCCACTCCTCGTTCGGCTTCATTCCCGAGCTTGAGCAGGTGGCGCGCCAGCAGCTGTGGATCAACCCGGCCGACGCCGAGTCGCGCGGCATCGTCAGCGGCGACACGGTGGCCGTGAAGAGCCCCGCCGGCGAAATCCGCATTGAGGCGAAGGTCACGTCGCGCATCATTCCCGGCACCATCGGCATCCCGCAGGGCGCGTGGCACAAGGCGAACATGAACGGCGATCGCGTGGACGAAGGCGCGTGCGTGAACACGCTGACCACGTACAAGCCGACGCCGCTTGCCAAGGGCAACGGCCCCGCGCACTCCATGATCGCTGAAATCACGAAGGCCTAACGGGAGGAGGATCACATGACTCAGTACGGATTTTACTTCGACAGCACGCGCTGCACGGGTTGTCGCACCTGCGAGATGGCGTGCAAGGATTACAAGGACCTGTCGGCCACCATCGCGTTTCGCAAGGTGTACGACTACGAAGGCGGCGCCTGGACCGATACCGGCGACGGCACCTACGTCTCCGACGCGTTCGCCTACCACGTGTCGCTGGGCTGCCAGCATTGCGCCATGCCGGCGTGCATGGCCAAGTGCCCGCAGGGCGCCATCGAGAAGGACACCGAAACGGGCCTCGTCGCCATCAACGAGGAGAAGTGCACGGGTGCGGGCGTGTGCGTCACCACCTGCCCCTACAACGTGCCCATCGTGGACAAGGAGAAGGGCAAGGGCGTGAAATGCGACGGCTGCGCCGAGCGCGTGGCCGAAGGCAAGAGCCCCATCTGCGTTGAGGCGTGCCCCCTGCGCGCCCTCGAGTTCGGCGACATCGACGAGCTGCGCTCCAAGCACAGCGGCACCGTGGCCGGTATCGCCCCCATGCCCGCCCCCGACCAAACCACGCCGTCCATCGCCATCCTGCCGTGCCCGGCCGCAAAGGACCCGGGCGACACCACCGGCGCGATAGCCAACGAGAAAGAAGTGACGGGCGTCGCGTAGGGACTTTCCACCACCCCTTCCCCTCCATGGCGCTGGGCGGATCTTGCGAACCAGCAAGCCCGCCCAGCGCCGATTCGGCGAACCCAGGGATCGCCCAAAAGGCGCTGCATACGTCTCACCATCAAGCACGATTCGCGCAGCGCCATAAGGGAGAGAACTCCACGCCACAGGTTGCACCCACTCCCGCCATGCTAAAATCATCCACCACATCACCAACTTGAAAGCGACGCCATGCCACGGGGATTCTTCTATGACAACACGCGATGCACCGGGTGCAGAACCTGCGTGTTGGCGTGCAAGGATTACCACGACCACGGTCCCGACCTCGCGTTTCGCATGGTGATCGACTACGAGGGCGGCTCATGGCACCGCGATGCGCAGGGCGAGCTTTCACAGGACGCGTTCGCCTACCACCTCTCCATCTCGTGCAACCACTGCAACAACCCCGTATGCACGCGCGTGTGTCCCACCGGCGCCATGCACAAAGACGAGCTCGAACTCGTGTGGCCCGACGCGCGCAAGTGCATCGGCTGCGGCTACTGCACCATGGCGTGCCCCTACCATGCGCCCCACATCGACGAGCACCTGAAGCGCAGCACGAAATGCGACGGCTGCCGCACCCGCGTCGCCGAGGGAAAGCCGCCCATCTGCGTTGACGCGTGCCCCGTGCGCGCGCTCGACTTCGGCACCGGCTCCGAGCTGGCGAGCCGCCACCCGAACACCGTGCGCTCCATCCTCCCCCTGCCCGACGAGGGAGCCACGCATCCCAACCTGCTCATCCTCCCCTCGCCCGCCGCTCAACGCGCGGTCGAACAGGGCGGCAGCATTGTCAACCGGACGGAGATCCACCTATGACGAGCGGATTCGACGCCTTCTCGCTCGCGCTGTTCACGTCGCTCGCACCGGCGGGCGTCGTCGCGTTCCTCGCGCTTGCGCTCGTGCGCCTGGGATCGCACGACCACGCTGCCGCCGTGCGCATCGACCGCATGATCGCGTTGCCGTTCAGCGTGGTGCTGGCCGGCTTCATCGCCTCGGCCACCCACCTCGGCACGCCGGCGAACGCGCTGCACGTGTTCTCGGGCATCGGCCGCTCGCCCCTGTCGAACGAAGTGCTGAGCGCGGTCGCGTTTCTGTTCCTCGTGGGTTCGTACTGGATGATGGCGTTCAAGGAGCACTTCAGCGATGCCGTGGCCAAGCCGTGGATCGCGCTCGCCTGCCTCGCGGGGATGGGGCTCATCGCGTGCACGTCGGTCGCATACGGCGTGGACACGGTTCCCACCTGGGATACCGCCTTCACGCCGGCGAACCTCGTGCTGTCGGCGCTGCTGGCCGGCCCCGTGCTGGGCCTGCTGTTCATGGAAACCGCCCGCGTGCGCCCGCACGCCCTGGAAGTCGCGCTCATCGTGCTTGCCGCGGCGGCGCTCATCGTGGGCACCGCCGTGCTCGTCATGCACCAAGCCAGCCTCGAAACCATCGTGAACAACGAGTTCTCGGCCAGCTCGCTCGTGCCGCACTATCCGAGCGCCATCGTCATCCACCTCGTGCTCGGGGCCCTCGGCGTGGCGGCCGCCGGCCTGTCGCTCAAGCGCGTCCAATCGCGGCGCACCACGCTCGCCCTCCGCATAGCGGCCAGCATCTTCGTGCTGGCCGCCGTCTTCGTCACGCGCTTCGTGTTCTACCACCTGCACATGACGGTGGGTTTTTAGGAGCGTCGGCTCAGTGGCCGCCGCCGGCCATCATCTTGGCGGCATGCGGCAGGGCTTTCACCACGCCGTCCCAGTTCTCGCGTGCGGCCTTCTCGCTGCCCGGCAGGTTGATCACGAGGTGTCGGCCACGCTGCATGCACAGCGCACGCGACAGCATGGCGTACGGCGTGATGGCCAACGAGTGGGCGCGCATGGCCTCGGCGATGCCGGGCACGTTGCGCTCGCAGGCGTCCATCGTGGCCTCGGGCGTCACATCGCGCAGCGACAAGCCGCTACCGCCGCAGGTCAGCACAATGTCCACGTCCTGCTCGTCGCAGGCGCGCACGATGGCCGACGCGATGAACGGCCGCTCATCGGGCACCACCACGTGGCTCTTGCACTCCCACCCCTGCTCGGCGATAAGCGCCTCGAGTGCGGCGCCCGCCGTATCCTCCTTCATGCTGCGCGTGTCGGAGCACGTGATGATGGCGAAGCTGATAGGGTTCTCGGACATGAAAAGCTCCTTCTACAGACTGACTTCCTCGTTCACATCGAGCAGCACGCACTGCACGAGCGACCCGGCCGTGCGCGACTCGAGGCCCTCGGGCAGGATGGCCATGCAGTTGCTGCGCTGAATGACGCCGAACAGGCCGGAGCTCTGGTTCTTCGCCGGAGCCACCACGTAGGCGCCCTCGTCGTTTTTGTACAGCGTGCCGCGCAGGAAGATGCGGCGCGGGTCCTTCTTCTTCACGTCGCGCGACAGCTGCGCCATCACGGACGGACGCTCGAAGTGCGTGTAGCCCTGCATCTTGCGCAGCGCCGGACGGATGATCATCTCGAAGCCCACGTAGGCGGCCGCGGGGTTGCCGGGCAGGCCGAACACGGGCGTACCGTTCACGATGCCGAACGTCTGGGCCTTGCCGGGGCGCATGTTCACCGTGGTGATCAGCAGCTCGCCCAGCTCTTCGACGACGGGCTTGATGAAATCGAAGTCGCCGTTCGAGGCGCCGCCGCTTGTCACCACGAAGTCGTACTGCTCGGTGGCGGCGGACACGGCGGCGGCCAGGGCCTCCTGCGTGTCCTCCACGATGGGCAGGATCACCGGCACGGCACCCGCGGCCTGCGCGCATGCGGCCAACGCGTAGCTGTTCGAGTTGCGAATCTTGCCGCGCGTGGGCACCTCGGTGGGATCGACCAGCTCGGAGCCCACGGCGATCACCGCCACGCGGGGGCGGCGATGCACCGGCACGTTCACAATGCCGCAGCTGGCCAGGAACCCGACGCCGGCCGAGCCGATGACCTCGCCCTGCTCGACCACCACTTCGCCCGCCTTCGCCTCTTCGCCCGCGTCGCGCACGTTCGAGCGCTCGGCGGCGGGCGCGGTGAACGCCACGCGGCTGCCGGGCTTGCCGTCGCCCGTCACCACGTCCACGATCTCGTACTTCACCACGGCGTCGGCATCCTCGGGCAGCGGCGCGCCCGTCATGATGCGCACGCACTGACCCGCTTCGATGACGCCCTCGAACACGTCGCCCGCCGCGATTTCCGCGACGACGTCGAGCTCCACCGGCGCCTCGGCGCTGGCGTGCGCCAGCTCGGCGGCGCGCACGGCGAACCCGTCCATCGCCGAGTGGGCGAACGGCGAGACGTCGATGTCGCTGCTCAGATCGGCGGCCGCCACGCGGCCCACCGCCTCCAGCACGGGCGCGGTTTCAACCGGCAGCGCAGACACATGCGCCAGCACCAGGGCTCGCGCTTCCTCAAGTGAGATCATTTCCGGCATGGTTGCATATCCCTTTCGCGATGGCGCGGATCGCCCGCCTCATTCTTGCACGCCGTCAATTATAGCGTCCCCAGTATACTTAGCTACGAGAACCTTCCACGAGACGCGTGCAGTCATGGAGATATTGCGCGGCAAGGCCTGCCATCGCGTACAATCGTTACTAACAACGAGCAGTTGCACCAACGTAAGTCCAGTTGTGCGGCCGCTCGCCTTTCTTGCTGCGGCCGCGACGTGTGTCCCGACAAGAAAGGAATTCCTTTGTATGAGTAAGCAGAACGTCATGCCGATGCTCGCCGTGCTGTACGGCAGCGCATTCGTCGCCGCGTTCAACGAGAACATTATCAACGTCGCCCTCGTCAGCATTATGGGCACGTTTTCCGTGGGAGCCGATACCGCCCAATGGCTGGTCACCGGCTACATGGTGGTCACCGCTATCATCGTGACCGTCACTGCATTCCTCTTCAAACGGCTGCGCCTGCGCACGCTCTTCTTCGCAGCCGCCCTCTTCCTCGTGGGAGGCTCGCTGGCGTGTCTCGCGGCGCCCACCTTCCCCCTCCTGCTTGCCGCGCGCCTGGCGCAGGCGGTGGGCACGGGCATCTTCATCCCCGCCATGATGAGCACGGTGCTGATGGTTGCGCCGCGCAAGCGCCTGGGCACGTACCTGTCCATCGGCAGCTGCATGATCACGTTCGGCCCCGCGTTCGCCCCGGTGATATCGGGCCTGATGGTAACCGCGTTTGGTTGGCGCAGCGTGTTCGTGCCGGCCGCCGTCCTCGTCAGCGTGCTGGCCCTCGCAGGTGCGGTGTGCATCAAGAACATCGCCGAGCCGGAGAAGATCAAGCTCGACGTGGTGTCCGTGGCCCTCTCGGCCGTCGGCCTGTTCGCCCTCGTGTACGGCCTGTCCACCATCACCGCGAACCTACCGGTCGCGATGGGCGCTCTCGCAGTGGGCGCGTGCGGCATCGCATGGTTCGTGGTGCGGCAAGGCCGTCTCGAGAATCCGTTGCTCGACCTGCGGCCCCTGCGCAATCCGCGCTTCTCCACCGCGTGCGGCCTCGTGGTGGTGGCCATGATGACGACGTTCTCCATGAGCGTGCTGTTGCCGCTGTACTTCGAGGGAGCGCTCGGCATGACCGCGCTCGCGTCGGGCGCGCTGCTGCTGGCGCCCATCCTCGTGAACGCAGCCACCGCGCTGCTGGGCGGGCGCACGATGGATCGCCGCGGCATCTGGCCGCTGCTGCCGTGCGGCTTCGCGCTCATCGCCGCCGGTCAGCTTGCCATCTGCCTCGTCGCGCCCGGCATGTCATGGGTGGCGGTGCTGGCGGGTTCCGTGGTGGTGTACGCGGGTGTCGGCTTCATCTTCTCGCCGTCGCAAACGGCCGGGTTGCAAACCCTCGAGCCCGAGCAGAACCCCCACGGCGTGGCCATCATCAACACGTTCATCCAGGTGGCAGCCTGTATCGGGCCCTCGCTGTTCATCGGCGTGCTGTCGTCGACCGCCGCCGGAGCCACAGCGGGCGGCGCATCCGCTGTCTCTGCGCAGGCAAACGGCTTCTCGGCCGCCGTGGCCGTGGCCGCCGTCGTAGCCGCGATCGGGCTCGTAGCGTCGTTCGTCTACGCGCGGCGCGCACGAGTTGCCTCCGAACCCCGGGCTGACGCATCGACAACGCCCCTCGTCGAGCCCGGCATCGACGCCGTCATGAAGCGCGACGCGTTCACCATCCCGGCAACCGCTTCGGTGCTCGACGCCATGCGCGTGCTCATCGAGCGCAAGACGAGCGGCGTGCCCGTCGTGGACGAACGCGGCAGCGTGGTGGGCTTCATCTCCGACGGCGACATCATGAAGGCGCTCACCGTGCACGAGCCCACGGGCTACGACCTGGCGTACGGCCTGGCCATCTACCGGCACGACGAGGAATTCTCGCAGCGCCTGAGCGAAGTCGCGCAGCTCAACGTCATGGAGCTCGCCACCGACAGCGTGGTGTGCGTGCCCCTCAACGCCTCCATCGAAGATGCGTGCGCCACGCTCAGCGCGAAGCGCATCAAGAAAGCGCCCGTCATCCGCGACGGCGCGCTCGTGGGAACCATCAGCCGCAGCGACGTCGTGCGCCAGCTCATGGCCTCATACGCCGAAGTCGAACGCGCATAAGCCCCCCAACGCGAAGCGGCCCCGGGATATCCCGAGGCCGCTTCAATCATGACAGCAGGTTCAACCTGCGAGGCAGTTAGCGCTTGATGTTGTAGAACGCGTTCATGCCGGCGTATTGGGCGGCGGTGTCAAGCTCTTCCTCGATGCGGAGGAGCTGGTTGTACTTCGCCACGCGGTCGGAGCGGCAGGGCGCGCCAGTCTTGATCTGGCCCGTGTTCACAGCCACGGCCAGGTCGGCGATCGTGGTGTCCTCGGTCTCACCGGAGCGGTGGCTCATGACGCAGGCGTAGCCGGCCTGCTTCGCCATTTCGATGGCCTCGAGCGTCTCGGTCAGGCTGCCGATCTGGTTCACCTTGATGAGGATGGCGTTCGCGCAGCCCATCTCGATGCCCTTCGCCAGGCGCTTCGAGTTCGTGACGAACAGGTCGTCGCCCACCAGCTGCACGCGGTCGCCGATGCGGTCGGTGAGCTCTTTCCAGCCGTCCCAGTCTTCCTCGGCCATGCCGTCCTCAAGAGAGATGATGGGGTACTTGTTCACAAGCGCTTCCCAGTAATCAACCATCTCGGCGCTCGTCAGCTCGCGGCCTTCGCCCGCCAGCACGTACTTCTTCTTGTCGGCGTCGTAAAACTCGGTGGAAGCCGGATCCATGGCGAACATGATGTCCACGCCGGGCTTGTAGCCGGCAGCCTCGCACGCCTTCGTCACGTACTCGAGCGGCTCTTCGTTCGTGGTGAAGTTGGGGGCGAAGCCGCCCTCGTCGCCCACGCCGCCGCCGAGGCCGGCGTCGTGCAGCACCTTCTTCAGCGTGTGGTAGATCTCGGCGCACCAGCGCAGCGCCTCGGCGAACGAGTTGGCGCCCACCGGCATGATCATGAACTCCTGGAAGTCCACGTTGTTGTCGGCATGCACGCCGCCGTTGAGAATGTTCATCATGGGCGTGGGCAGCAGGTGGGCGTTCACGCCGCCCACGTACTTGTACAGCGGCAGCTCAGCCGACTCGGCCGCGGCCTTCGCACAGGCCAGCGACGCGCCCAGAATGGCGTTCGCGCCGAGGGCACCCTTGTTGTCGGTGCCGTCCACCTCAAGCATGATATCGTCGATGGTGCGCTGATCGTCGGCTTCAAGGCCGATGAGCGCGTCGGCGATCTCCTCGTTCACATGGGCAACCGCATCGAGCGTGCCCTTGCCGAGGTAGCGACCCTTGTCGCAGTCGCGCAGCTCGACGGCCTCGAACGCGCCCGTCGAAGCGCCCGACGGCACGGCGGCACGGCCGAACGCGCCATCCTCCAGCACCACTTCCACTTCCACGGTCGGGTTGCCGCGCGAGTCGAGAACCTCGCGACCGAACACATCGATGATGACGCTCATGCATGCCTCCTAGTAGGTTTCTTCCGCTTTGCCGCTCCCGGCAAAGATGCACTTCGCGGTAATCATAGCACGTCGGAAGCGCAGCGGCCGTACTCCCGCGCGTTTCCCACAACCACAACGACGAACGGCAAACAACCCGTTACCCTTCCCACTGCAAGCGCGACGCGTACCCATAGCCGATGAACCCGCCCAACTCGGTGTCCTTCCACCCCGGCTCCCCGTGGGAGAATTCCGACAACGCCGAAGTCGACGCAAACGTGTTCGCGAACGCGCACACGGCATCGAGCAGGGTCACCTCCGACGGCGAGAACGCGGAAAGATCGGCACCGCGCCGCGCGATGACCACCTGTCCCTCCCCTTGCTCGTGCAGAGACAGCGCTTCGTCATCGACGAGCGCCGCCATGATCAGCTCGTACTGATCGGGAACGGGCCCGTATTCGGCTTTGGCGTAGCGCAGCCCCGTGAAACCCTCCCCGCGGTCGCGATAGGACGCGAAGTCGAGGTAGAACAGCACTTTGTTGAGCTTCGTCCGATACAGGTCGGACACGTGCGCGGCGAGATACGCCACCACCTCCCGAAGCCGATCGGCGTCGAACGCACGCATGCCGGTCTCGGCCGACGCCGCGCGCGGCAGGCCGTCCAACAAGTCGAGCCGCACGATGGCGTAGTCGATGCTCTCAAACCCCACCGACTCCACCTTCGCCAACGCCTTCTCGCACTCGGCCTCGCTCAACCCTTTCGGGTTCGACAGGAGCTGCTTCTTGAGAAATCGAGGGTCCCGAGCACTGCGCAAAAGCTGCGCATGCGAGTCGGTGGCCAAGCTCCCCCGCTCGTACCGCTGCAAGCTCGCCACCCCGATGCCGAGAATTGCGGCAAATACCCGCTGAGAAAGCCCGTACCGTTTGCGCAACATCACGATTTCCTCTGGCTGAGGAATATCGAGCTTCGTCCGATACGCCCGATACATCTTCTCGAAGCCTTTGTCGACGATGGGAGCCCATCCGATAGACTCCCCGCATTTCGGACAAATCAGATGCTATAGCACACCACCTCACCGCAAGCTATCCCTTTCACATCATTTGATGCCGTTCTCTCCTTCGCCGTCGCCTACGAGGTGTTCGCGCTCGGCTACGATGAGGTCGATGAGCTCTTGCTGCGAGTGCACGTTGAGCTTGCGGTAGATGGCGCGCACGTGGGTTTTCACCGTGTCGGGCGACACGGTGAGCTCCTCGCAGATGGCGCGGCGCGTCTTGCCCTGCGCCAGCAGCAGCATCACGTCGGTCTCGCGCTGCGTCACCTCGCGCTCCGTGGCCACGAAGCGCACGAGCCCTGCCAAGTCGCCCGACTCCAGGCCGCCCTCGCCCGGCAGCACCGTACCCCAGCCGTATTTCAGGTTGCTGCCGCTCGACAGGAACAGCGCACACGCGAACAGGAAGCACGCCACGAAGCTGGCCAGCATCGCCGACTCGGAATAGGGGCGCCCGTCCAGAAACACCCAGGCCACCGCACCGCCCACGAGCGCCCCGGAGAACAGCGCCGCACCGGGACAGCTTGCCACCCACGTCGCGGGCAGGCCCATGTTCTTCATGAGGCAGGCGCCCAGGCTCCACAGCACGAGGTCGAGATAGCAGAACCCGGCCGCGAGCACCACGAACCCCAGCTCGGGCACGGCGGGCAAAGCAGCCAGCAGCAAGAACCCCACCGCCACGGACGAGAACGCCACCTTGTAGATGAACCGGTTGAAGTCGAGCCGCAGAAACACGAGCGTCGCGAACAGCAGCACCACGGCCGCAATCTGGCCGACGGCCGCATTTGTCGACCCCGTCCCCGGCACGCCGAACATGAACAGACTCACGTACAGCACGCCGGCCGCCACGCCCTGCACGGCCGAGGTGGCCACGAACTTCGTCGGAAACGGCAGGGGCACGTCGCGTCCATGCTGGTAGTAGCGCACGCGCGGGAAGGCCCGCACGACGCGGCGCAGCAGCAACAGCGTGACGAAGGGCAGCACGAGCGCCATGCCGTACAACACCATCGGGCCGAGTGCCCCCTCCTCGAACCCCGCGAACCCCACCGTTACCAGCAGCAGCGCCACGAGCGTGCCCAGCATGCCCTGATACAGCGTCTGCTGCGTGCCAATCCAGCCGAACACCCGGTCGATCTCCACGCGAAACAGCGCCACGCCCGCTCCCGTCAGCACGCTCATCAGCGCATACAGCACTGCATCGGCCGCACTCGGCAGCGAGCGGTCGAGCGCCCACACGAGGTGCACCGACGCCGCCAGCGTCATGATGGAGGCGAGCGCCACGAGCCACGACGGGCTGTCGGGCACCTTCCGCGTGCGCTTGAACCACACCGCCACCGCCGTGCTTGCCACCGCCGTAGCCAGCAGCGGTCCCGACCACGCCGGCACGCTGGCGAACCCGCCGCCTCCCAGCGGCACGGCCACCGCCGGGCCCATGCAACAAGCGGTCATCCACGCCATATAGCAGGCGCTGATCAGCGCGACGAAGCCGCGACCTGCCGCGGACTGATACACGCTCGACACGACGCTCTGCCGCTCGTTCGGCGCGTTAAAAAGATTGCGCACGTGTTCGTTCGGCATATCCCTCCCCTTTTCTCCCGAGCTCAGGATACCTCGTCAGACCTCACCCCTCAGGGTGAAAACGCTCGGATCGGCGTTTTCCCTGGGGTGGGCGACGAAACCGCTCGGTCATCACGGTAAGGTGACCTTAAAGCTCAGTGCGGAGGGCACCGGGCAGACGGCATCGCCACCAAGCGACGCCGTCGCAATCAAGGAGGAAGGGATCACCATGAGCCAGGAAACCAGCATGGATCGTCGCAGCTTCTTGAAGGGCGCGTTCGCCACGGGCGCCGTGGCAACCGCCGCCGTCACGGGCGTGGGAACGCTCGCCGGATGCGCCGCCGAGCCGCAGCAGGGCACCGCAGGCGCGTCGAAGACCAGCTCGAAGGCAACCGCGGGCACGTACGACTTCGAAATTGCGCCCGACCCCATCGCCGCAAGCGACATCAAAGAGACGGTCGACGCCGACGTCGTCATCGTGGGCGCTGGCTTCTCGGGCCTGTGCTGCGCGCTGTCCGCCGTCGAAAACGGCGCGAAGGTGGTCATGCTCGAGCGCATGGACCACGTGGTGGGCCGCGGCGGTTCCATCTACGCCATGAACTCAAGCCTGACGAAGGAAAAGGGCTACGAATGCCCCGTCGAGGAAATCGCCCAGCGCTACAAGCGCATGATGGGCTACCACTCCTACCGGGTCGACGGACGCAAATGGATGCTGCACTTCAACCGCTCGGGGGAGGCCATGGACTGGCTCATCGACCGCATGACCACGGCCAGCTCGGTGGGCGGCAGCGACCTCACTCCCGTCATGGAGCACTGGTACGAGGACCCCGAGAACATCAACGGCGAATTCCCCGGCACGCACGAATTCCTCGACGGCCCGAACGGCAAGGGCCCCGACGACAACCCGCAGCAGGACGTGTGCGACAACATGGCCGCGTACTGCGCCGACAAGGGCGTGGACATCCGCTACCAGACCGAGGCGAAGCAGCTCGTGAAGGACGGCGACAAGGTGGTGGGCGTCGTGGCGAAGGGCGACAACGGCTACGTCCAGTTCAACGCCAAGAAGGGCGTGGTCATGGCCACGGGCGACTTCGGCCAGAACAAGGACATGCTTGAGAAGTTCATCCCCTGGGCGGCGCACCAGACCGACTTCGGCGGCATCTGGGACGGCACGGGCCACCAGATGGCGTACTGGGCCGGCGCGGCCGTGGACAAGAACGAAACGCCCACGCCCATGATCTTCTGCTTCCAGTGGCGCTCCATCACCCGCCAGGTGCGCGCTTTCCAGGGCCTCATGGTGAACTCCGACGGCCGCCGCTACGACAACGAGGACAACGTCATCTCGCACGGCGCGCTCGCGCTCACCCACGAGAAGGGCCACTACGCGTACGCCATCTGGGACGACGACTACGCGAACGAGCCGCAGTGGCAGAACCATCGCTACGTGGACGGCCCGAAGGTGTTCGAGACGCCCGACGACGTGCGCGCCTACTGGCAAACCACCATCGACGGCCCCGGCACCATCAACATGAACGGCTCGGGCGACATCGAGGTGAAGATGATCAAGGCCGACACCGTCGAGAAGCTGGTCGAGGAGCTGGGCCTGCCGAAGGAACAGACGCTCAAAACCATCGAGGCCTACAACGGCTACTGCGACAAGGGCGTGGACGAGGAGTTCGGCAAGCGCAAGGAGCTGCTGCTTCCTGTGAAGACCGGCCCCTTCTACGGCATCAAGTGCACGCCGTGGTTCCTCACCACGGTGGGCGGCATCCGCTGCAACGAAGACCTGCAGGTGATGAACGAGGACAACGAGGTCATCGACGGCCTGTACTGCCTCGGCTCCACCGTGGGCGACATGTACTGCAACGCCTACTCCACGCACTTCCCGGGCCACAACCTGGGCGGCACGTGTCTGACCTTCGGCTACGTGGTGGGTCGCAAGCTCGCCGGCGCCGAATAGCCCCCTCCGCGAGCCCGCGCGGCCCGCATCTCGCGTATCGCGAAGCCCGGACGCCCTTCCCTCCCGCGTCCGGGCTTCGCCCGTTTCCGATCCCGTTCTCCCTTAGAAGTCGAACACCGCGCCCCAGTCGAAGTCGCCCGACGCCTCCACGCTCGCGGGCCACGCGGCGCACCAGGCAGGCACGCGCGGATGCTCGATGCGGTCGATGCTGGGCGTGTAGGGCTTGAGGTCGATGAGCGGCGTGCCGTCCTCCGCATCGAGGTACGGCGTTTCCACCGTGCCGGCCTCCACGTCCACCGCGGCCATCTCGATGGTGGTCAACGCAATAGGATTGGGCCGCATCGGCGAGCGCGTGGCGAAGATGCCCAGGTCGTAGTCGAGCTTCGTGTAGGGCCGACCCGCCTCGACGATGCCGCGCAGCTCGTCGGCGTCGGCCAAGTGGCACCACCACAGCACTTCGAGATGGCCGAACCCGTCCAACCCGCGCAGCCCTTCGCGATACGCCTCGTCGATGTGCAGCACCGCGCTGCCGTCCTGACGCGCCTCGACCCGTCCGATGGCGCGAACCTCGTATTCCTTCATGATGCTCCTTTCGTTGGCAACGAGAGAAGCCTACGGCCTCACACGGTGTGAGGGTCAAGCGGGTTCGACGGGAATCTGCAACTCCGTGAGGTAGTCGGAAGGGTCCGCGGCATTCCACGGGCCGCGATGCGCGATCTCGCGCACGTCCCCCGCAGCGCGCAGGGTGGGATGCGCTTCGAGCCAGCGGGCGAACGAGGCGTAGGCCGCGGCGATACGCTCGTAGGGGCCGTACACCATGAGGCTCGCCGCCTGTGGAAGCTCCGCGCTGCGATGGAAGCGCAGGTCGTCGGCGCCCGCAACCGCGGCTTCCTCCCCGGACGCCGCAACCGACACCTCCACGACCACGGTCTCGCTCGCGGCGTCGCCCACGTCCCCCGTCGGAAACGTGCAGAACTCCGTGTACGGCTCCGACGGCGCAATGCCGCGCGCGTGCATGAGCTGCCCGAGCCGTTCCCAGGCAAAGCGCTCCTCGTCGTAGTCGCGCAACTCCATGCGCAGCGTCACCACGTCGTAGGCGGGCACGCGCTTCATCTGCACCTCGAACGTCTGCTCCACGTCGCCCGCCTCCACCGCACGCAGCAGCTCGCCCAGCGCCGCACGCCGCTCTTCCACCCGCGCGGCTTCGGCATCGAGCGCCGCCTGCTGCTGCCGCAGCTCGTCGGCGAGCGCCGCCGCATCAAGCGCCAGAAGACGCTTGATGTCGCGCACCTGAAATCCCAGGTCGCGCAAGGCTTTGATGCGGTTCGCCTCCGCCAGCTGCTCGACGTCGTACAGGCGGTACCCCGTCGCCGGATCCTGCTCCGCGGGCACCAGCACGCCTTCGGCGTCATAGTGCCGCAGCATGCGGATGGAGATGCGCGCATAGCGCGAGAATTCGCCGATCTTCAGCATGGCCGCCTCCTCGCCGCCTACAGCCACACGGCCAAGGCCGCGCACGCCAGCAAACCGCCCGCCAGCACGAGGCCGCTGCGCGCCGAGAATCGCCGCGGCGCAAGCGACGTTCGCGCCACATCGGGCGCGCCGTAGCAGCGCGCGTCCATGGCAACCGCCAGCGCATCGGCACGTCGGAACAGCCCCACGAACAGGGGGATGAGCACGGTCTGCCACGCGCGCAGCCGCTCCCACAGGCCGCCTTCCGCAAACGAAGCGCCACGCGCCCACTGCGCATCGTGCACGCGCCCGAACTCCTCGGCCGTCACGGGAATGAAGCGCAGCGCCAGCGAGAACACCATGGCGATGTCGTCGGTGGGCACGCCGATGCGCTTGAGCGGGCGCAGGAAGTCGCCCAGGGCGTTCGTCAGGTCGGTGGACGTCGTGGTGTAGGTGACCACGAGGCTGGCCACCACCAGCAACAGGATGCGCACGGCGAAGAAGCACCCGCGCACGAACCCGGCCGGCACGAACCCGAACGATCCGATGAGCGCAACGGGAGGCCACGAGACGAACACGCCGGCCGACACGTCGCCGAGCGCCGCCTGCGCCTGCCCCGTCGCATGCGCCACGTCGAAGGTGAACCCGTTGAACAGCACGGTGAACGCCACAATCACGTACACGGGCACGAGCAGGCCGAAAAACCGTCGCAGCGGCACGCGCGATACGCCCGCCACCACGGCGAACAGCAGCAGGCACAGCCCCAGCCCCGCCCACGTGCGCACCAGGAACAACGTGACGGAATACGCCGCAAGCAGCACGATTTTCACGCGTGCGTCGCACGCGTGCACAGCAGAGGTTCCGGGGATGTACGAACTGACGTTGATACGCATGCTGGCAGTATGCCACAACGGCGTTTCCCGCGCGACGCCCAGGGTGACAATTCCGCGCGATCAGCGCGTCGGCTCCCCCTTCGCCTGCCCAGGCCGCGGCTTGTCTTCGCGATAGAACGCGAGCAGCACCAATCCTACGAGCGAGCTTGCCGCCACAAGCAGAAACGCGCCACGGAAGCCCTCGTCGAGCGTCGATTGGAACGTGGCCTCGATGTCGCCGGCATGGTCGTCGATCTCCGCAAGATACTGCTGCTCAGCGGCATCCACCGCCTCGTTCGGCATGCCCGAAGCCGTGGCCTCCTGCTCGATTTCCGTCTTCGCCAACGTTTTCACGTTGCCCACGATGGTGGTCACGTCCGAATCTTCCATGAGGCGCTTGAGATCGTCGGGCAAGCCGTCGCCCGCCCCGTTGCCGTTCTGCACCAACGACGCAACCGACGACCCGTTCGGTAAATCGGGAAGCGCACCGATGATGCGATCGGGCATGGCCATGCCCGCATGGGCGATGAACGCCACCATCACCGCAGGAGCCACCGCCGTGCCGATGGAGCGCACGAGCGAGAGCGTGGCCAAGGCCGAGTTCGCCTCGCGCTCCTCCGTCTTCGCCAACATCATGTAGTTGAGCGGCGTACCGATGGTGAAGCCCATGCCGACGCCGATGGCAACAAGGCTCACCGCAAGGGTGACCGCATTGGTGAACCGCGTGGTCACAAGCGCAAGGAACAGCGCACCAGCCGCCGATGCCGCCAGCCCGAAGCCCAGCACCAGCTTCACGCCGAACCGGTCGATGAGCTTGCCCGACACCGGCGCGCCGACGCCCGCGAACGCCGCCAGCACGATAACCACGTAGCCGCCGCTGCCCGAGGGCAGCTTCAGGATGTTCTCGGCGAACTGCGGGATGAAGATGATGCCCATGAGCACGATGCCCGTGATGATGGACAGCACAAGCGTCACCACGATGTCGCGGTTGCGGAAGTACGAGAGGTTGAGCACCGGGTCGGCCGCGCGGCGCTCGATGAGCACGAACACCGGCAGCAACGCCACGAACGCCAGCAAGAACGGCCACACGTCCGTCGTGGCAAACGACGGCCCCACGTTGAAGAAGTCGAGGTTCTTCAACCCGTACAGCAACGAGAGCACCATGATCACGAGCACGGCGATACCCCAGCCGTCGATGGGCTTCACCTGCTCGGCGCGGCGGTTCGGCAGCACAAGCACGCCCGCCACCACGATGGCAGCGCAGATGGGCACGTTCACGTAGAAGATGAACTGCCAGTTCGCCTGCCCGAACACGGAGAGGATGAGGCTGCCCGCCGACGCCCCGAAGATGTTCGCGATGCCGTACACGCCGCCCACGAGGCCGAGCGCCAGGCCGCGCTTCTCGGGCGGGAACGCCGTGCCGAACTCGGCCGTTGCCACCGGCACGATGCCACCGCCGCCGATCGCCTGCACCGCACGCGCAACGAGCAGCATCTCGAAGCTGCCCACATCCTGCGCGAGTCCGCAGAACAGCGATCCCAAGCCGAACAGCAGGATGCTGCCCAGGTACACGTACTTGCGCCCGTACATGTCGGCCAGTTTGCCCATCACCGGGATGGCCGCCGCGTAGGCCAGCGTGTAGATGGTGATGATCCATACGCCCGCCTGATCGGCCACGCCGAGGTCGGTTTGGATCACCGTGCGCGCCGGCGTGACGATGCCGGTGTCGAGCGCGCCGATGAACAGGCCCAGCAAATAAACGACGGCGATGAGGATATATCCCTTGGTACGGGTGCGAGCTTCCATGGACGGCCTTTCAGGACAAAAAGCCCGCAGCTCATGCCGCGGGCTTTGAAGGATACCGGGTGCGCTCGGACGCGAGCGCGCGTGCCGGCGGTGCTACATGCGCGCCTTGATGTTGTCGACGCCTTCCTTGACGTTGTCCTTGGCCTCGGTTGCGGCCTCCTTGACGGCTTCGCCGGCCTTGCCGAGCGACTCCTTCACCGACTCCATGAAGTCGCCGGGCTTCTCATCGCGGCGCTTCTCGTGCTGCTGCGCGCGCATCGTGGCCGACGCGTCGCCCGTCTGCTGAGCAACCTCGTGCTCGCGCTTGGCGGCTTCGTCTTCGGCCTTGCGCTCGTTCATGCCGGCCTTCGCCTCATGGTAGGCGTCCTTCACGTTGTTCTTCACGTCGTGCGCCGCATCCTGCGCGGTGTTCTTCACGTTGTGCGCGGCGTCCTTCGCCGCATTCTTCACGTCGTTGTTCGTATCGTTCTGAGCCATGGTCGTATTCCTTCCGGGTAAAAGTGTAGGGGGGGGTGCCGGATTACGCTTCGTCGGCTTCTCCGGTTGTCTTGATCAGCAGTTCTTCCGTCTCGGCTTCAGCCTGGTCGAAATCGAAGGCGGTGGCAGCCGCTTCGACGGATTCCTTCTCGTTGCCGTCGCCATCGACGGCTTCCACGTACTGCTCGGCTTCGCGCTTCACTTCGTACTCGATGCGCTCGAGATCTTCAGCCGCCTCGCGATTCAACTCCTCAGCATCGTCCTTGTCGATGCGGATGTCTTCCTTCGTGGTCGTCTTAACCATGTCGGACTCCTTTCACTTCGTACGGCGCGAAGCACCGTGCATTGCTTGACGTCTTCACCCCTCAATTGTACTGAGGACAGCCCGCGCGCTCGACCACCGCAGCGCTACGATAGCGAAACGGCTGCGCGACAAGGCGCGGGCACATCGTGCATGCGAGCTACCGGTGCGGATGGTTGCCGTGGCCGCCGCGTTCTTTCGGCCTGAACCAGCCGAGGATGTTCTCTTTGAGATGGCCCATGAGGATGGGCGTTTCGCGCAGCACGTCGCCTGCCGCCTTGGGCATGTGATGCAGCACGTCGTTCGTCATATCCTGGGCATGGCGCATCACCTCGGCGGACTCGACTCCCGAGTCCTGCTCGGTTCCGGATTCCCGCTCACGCGTCGGTTCCACCGTTGTTTGGTTTGCCATAGTGGCCTCTTTTCACGAAAATGACGCCCGCGATGCGCGGGCAGATCGTGAATCTATGGTAGAACGCGCGACCGCGCGATAGGGAAACCGGGCCCCTACGGAGCCGCAACACCTCGATGGCGCTCCTGCGGGGCGAGCCCGGAAACGCAAAACGGGGACCCGAAGGTCCCCGTTGAGTACAGCGTGGTGAGCGAAAAGGCTACTTGGCAGCCTCTTCCTCCTTGGCGTCAGCCGTGTCGGCCTTGGCGGCTTCCGCGTTCTCGGCGGCAGCTTCCTCAGCCTTTTCAGCAGCCTCGACGGCGGCTTCCTCGACCTTGGCTTCAACCTTCTCCTCGGCCTTGGCCTCGGCGGTCTCCTCCTTGGGAGCCTCCTCGGCAGCTTCGACCTTCTTCGGAGCAGCCTTCTTCGTCGCCTTCTTGGCGGCCGGCTTCGGCTCTTCCTTCTTCTTCACGGGCTCGGTCACGAGCTCCATGATAACCATGGGGGCGCAGTCGCCCTTGCGGTTGCCCAGCTTCATGATGCGGGTGTAGCCGCCCTGGCGGTCGGCGAACATACCCTGCTCGACCTTCTCGAAGATCTCGCGCACGAGATCCTTGTCGCCCAGAGCCGCGATGGCGAGACGGCGAGAATGCAGGTCGCCCTTCTTGGCCCACGTGATGATCTTGTCGACGTTCGGACGGATCTCCTTGGCGCGGGATTCGACCGTCTTGATGCGGTCGTTCAGGAACAGGGCGTTCACCAAGCTCTTCTTCATTGCCTTGGTGTGGCTGAAGTCAGTGCCCAGCTTGCGGCCCTTATAGTTGTGTCGCATGATTCGTATCTCCTATAGCTTCAAATTGAGGTCCATGGAAATGAGTTTATCCTTCACTTCTTCAATGGACTTCGCACCAAAGTTTCTGATGTTCAGCAGGTCGTTTTCGGAGAACTCAACGAGCTGGCGCACCGAATGGATGCCGGCACGCTTCAGGCAGTTGTACGAGCGAACGGACAGGTCGAGGTCCTCGATCTGCTTGTCCAGCTCGGCGTTGGACTCCTGGCCCTCCGGCGCGAAGATAGACGGCACTTCGCCCTCTTCCTCGTCGACGACGTCGGACAGGCTCAAAAACGCTCCCATGTACTGGTTGATGATGTTGGACGCGCGGCACACAGCCTCGGTCGGCGTGATGCTGCCGTCGGTCTCAACTTCCAGCACGAGCTTGTCGTAGTCGGTGCGCTGACCCACGCGGGTGTCGGTAACGTTGAGGGTGCAACGACGAACCGGCGAGAACAGCGAGTCCACATGGATGACCCCGATGGGATCCTCCGTGCGCTTGTTGCGCTCAGCCGAAACGTAGCCGCGACCCACGCCGATGCGAACCGTCATGTCCAGCTGGCCGCCATCGGCAACCGTGGCAATGACGTGCTCCGGGTTGACCAGCGTGAACTCGGTCGGGATGTCGAGATCGGCACCCGTGACCGTGCAAGGACCCTCCGCCGACACATGTGCCGTGGCTTCCTCGATGTCATCGTTCAACGCGGAGAACACAAGACCCTTGACGTTCAGGACGATATCGGTGATATCCTCGATGACGCCCTCAGCCGTCGTGAACTCATGCTGCACACCCTCGATCTGGATGGCGGTAGCTTTCGCACCATCCAGCGAGGAGAGCAGAACGCGGCGCATGCAGTTGCCCAGCGTGTAGCCGTAACCGCGCTCGAGCGGCTCGACCACGAAACGTGCGACAGTGTCGTTGACTTCTTCCGTTGTTACCGTAGGCCTCATGAACTCTGTCATGTGGGATAAGCCTCCTAACTATGCCGCGATTATTTCGAGTAAAGCTCGACGATGAGCTGCTCGCGAATGTCCAGATCGATTTGATCGCGCTGCGGAAGAGCAAGTACGCTACCCTGAAGTTTCTCGATGTCAACCTCGAGCCAAGCCGGCACCTGAACACGCTCGTTCGAGATGAGCGCGCTCTTGATGACCAACAGGTCCTTGGCCTTCGGCGCGACGGCCACGAGGTCGCCGGGCTTGACGCGGAACGACGGGATGTCGACGCGGCGGCCGTTCACCACGATGTGGCCGTGACGCACCTGCTGACGAGCCTCGGCGCGAGACTTCGCGAAACCGAGACGGTACACGACGTTGTCGAGACGGCTTTCGAGGATGCGAAGCAGGTTCTCACCCGTCACGCCCTTCTGACGACCAGCGAGGTCGTAGTAGTGACGGAACTGCTTCTCGAGCACACCGTAGATGCGCTTGGTCTTCTGCTTCTCGCGCAGCTGGTTGCGATATTCGCTTTCCTTAATGCGCTTCTTGCCGGCTTCGCCCGGCGCGTAGTTGCGGCGCTCGAGTGCGCACTTCTCCGTGTAGCAGCGATCGCCCTTAAGGAAAAGCTTCGCCCCTTCACGACGGCACAGACGGCAGTCCGCTCCAGTATAACGAGCCATAATTCGTAGATCCTTTCAGTTACACGCGACGACGCTTGCGCGGACGGCAACCGTTGTGCGGAATGGGTGTGCAATCCTGGATGCTGGCAATCTCGAGGCCGGCGGCCTGCAGAGAGCGGATAGCCGTTTCGCGACCCGAGCCGGGGCCCTTCACGAACACGGAAATCTTGCGCAGCCCGTGCTCCATTGCCGTCTTCGCGGCGGCCTCAGCGGCCATCTGCGCGGCGAACGGCGTGGACTTGCGGGAACCCTTGAAACCGACCGTACCGGCGGACTGCCAGGAGATCACGTTGCCCTGAGGATCAGTGATGCTCACGATCGTGTTGTTAAACGTAGACTTGATATGCGCAGCGCCGACGGCGATGTTCTTACGCTCAGAGCGCTTAATGCGCGTGCGCACGTTTTTCTTAGCTGCCACTTGAGACTACCTCACTTTTTCTTTCCGCCGATTTGCTTACGAGGACCCTTGCGCGTGCGCGCGTTCGTGTGCGTGCGCTGTCCGCGAACGGGCAGGCCGCGACGATGGCGGAGTCCACGATAGCAACCGATCTCCATGAGGCGCTTCACGTTCTGGGAAACCTCGCGGTGCAGGTCGCCCTCCACCTTGATGTTCGCCTGAATGTAGTCGCGCAGCTTCGTGAGGTCATCCTCCGTGAGATCCTTCACGCGGACGCTACCGTCAACGCCGGTCTCAGCAAGAATCTGCTTGGAGGTGGTCATGCCAATGCCGTAGATGTAGGTCAAGCCGACTTCAATGCGCTTGTCGCGAGGAAGGTCGACACCAACAAGACGTGCCATAGGTTATATCTCCTCTTTCTTCCTAGCCCTGACGCTGCTTATGGCGCGGGTTCTCGCAGATGACGAGGACCTTGCCATGGCGTCGGATGATTTTGCACTTATCGCACATTTTCTTGACCGAAGGACGTACCTTCATAATCATTTCCTTTCGGTTAATGCGTTCTCATTCTATATGCCACACCCAGCCGCAGGTGATAACTTTCAACACGTAGCTGCCCACCGATGCCGTTCTCAGGAATCGTTTTGAGCCCCTCTTGCACACAAAACCTGCACAGGTCGTTCTCGACCCGCGCACATTCGCGCGCTATTTGAACCGATAGGTGATGCGACCGCGGTTCAGGTCGTAGACGGACAGTTCCACCGTCACCTTGTCGCCCGGCAGGATCTTGATGTAGTGCATCCTCATCTTGCCGGAAATGTGGGCCAATATCTTGTGCCCATTTTCGAGCTCCACCCTAAACATAGCGTTTGGCAACGCTTCGAGCACGGTCCCCTCGAGCTCGATAACATCTTCTTTGGTCAAAAGTGCTCCTTCAAGCATATCGTCGTTAAGCAGCAACCATAGATGATACCAAAAGTATTCGGTTATGTACACGAGAATTTGGGGACGCAGAATTCCAACAAACCTTCTGGTCCGAAAACAGCCTGCTTGCCAGGCGCGCGGCTTTTTGATGCCGCGCGGTCCGCACAATGGGTGCGATACCGCCAGGTATTTGCGCGAAGCGCAGCCGCCTTGTCGGCTTGACGCGTTTCTGGCGTCCTCTCGGGACGCGCGCGTCATGGATAGGTACCTATTCTAGGCGATTCGCCCGCGCGGTCAAGAGCCTTTTCGCTCGGATGGTAAATGGTTACCTTCCTCCCCCTCGAGCAACGCGGCCAGCTTGCGATAGGACACGATGGCTATCACCGAGTTCGCAAGCGCCTTGAACGCGTTGAACGGCAGCAGGGCGGGCAGCACCATCGCGGCCACCATCTCGTAGGTGGCGCCTGCGTACAGCGGCGTGACCACGAAGTTCAGGCAGATGGATACCGCCGTGGAAACCACCACGCCCGCAGCGCACCCCAGCACCGCATGCAGCAGGCTGGGTTTGCGTCGGTACACGGTGCCCACCACCATGATGAGCGACACGGTGGCCATGATGTTCATGAAAGCGCCAAGCGGATCGGTGACGAGGTGCGGAATCCAGGACACCACCGCTACGGCCACGCCAATCCACGAGCCGTACAGGATGGTGGTGAGCAGCGACACGATGCCCGACGGATCGTACTTGAGCCATTCGGCTCCGGGAACCACCGGCAGCTCGACGAAGCTGAGCACCATGGCCATGAGGATGAGCAGCACGATGGCCGCCACTTGCTTCGGCGAGCGCTTCTGCCATCCATAGGGTAGTCCGTCCATAACACCTCCCGAGATTTCCCACCATTATATACGGGTGCGACGCATCTTTGGACACGTCGCACCCGTACGTTGCTCTTCGTTTTCCTGCGGAAGGGGTTAGACCGCCTTCGCGGCCGCAACGGCGGCGTCCACGTACCCGACGGTGTCCACGAGGGTGGCGCCCGACACCGCGTCGGGGCCCTTCACCTTCACGTCGGCAATCTTCTGACCCGCGAGGAACGACTCGATGGCGGACATCGACGTGAGCCACGGCGTGGTGGCCTGCGCCTTCTCCTTCATCATGTCGCTGTAGACGGCGGAGTTCACCGACTTGGACGCAAGCTCGACGCCCTCGGCGTAACCGTCGGCGAACGCCGCGTCGGAGTTCGGCACGGGAACAAGGCCGGCCGTGGAGGCGTCCATGAACTGGAATTCGTCGATGCTCGCGGCCACCAGCACGTCGCCCTGCACGAGCGACACGGCTTCGGCGAACGCCTTGTCGCCGTGCGCGGCAGCGTTCACCTGGCCCAGCTTCACGTCGGAGCCGTCGCCCGTGTACGAGCCGAGCGTGGTGAGGTCGCCGCTCTCGGCGACTTCGGAGACGAGCTTCAGGTAGTTCGGAGCGTCCACGAGCGTGGCGCCCGACACCGTGTCGATGCCGGCCTTCTTGAGATCGGCGGGCTTCTTGCCCACGCAGTACTCCTCGATGGCGGTCATGGACGTCAGCCACGGCTTGGTGGACTGCGCTTTCTCCTTCATCATGGCGGAATACGCCT
This sequence comes from Eggerthella sinensis, assembly GCF_003339815.1. Classification (GTDB taxonomy): domain Bacteria; phylum Actinomycetota; class Coriobacteriia; order Coriobacteriales; family Eggerthellaceae; genus Eggerthella; species Eggerthella sinensis. Next base: position 23,498 of record NZ_PPTT01000013.1, on the reverse strand, counting down.
CGTTGTTCTGCGCCTTCGACATGAGCATCTGGCCCTCGGCGTATCCGGCGGCGAAGCCCGCGTCGGAGTTCGGCACGCCCACCATGCCCGAATCGACCGCGGTGAACTGGTAGTCGTCCACGCTCACCGCAAGGATGGTGCCGTCGTCGGCGGTGGCCACCACGGCACGCGTGAAGCACTTGTCGCCGTGCGCGGCGCCGTAGCCGCGGTGCAGCGTGACGGACGTGGTCGCATCGGCGGCGCCGGCGGTTTCCGCTGCCGAGGCGGCACCGCTGCTTGCAGCAGGTGCGCTCGCACAGGAGCTGAGCGCGCCCATGCCGGCGGCGCCGAGCGCTACGACGATGCTACCCTTGAGAAAATCACGACGCGTGAATTGCAGTTCCATGATGGCCTCCCTAGCCGTTCCAACATTCCAACGTTCCAACGTTCCGTGGACAACGGGGCCACCATACGAGCTTTCAAAACGCGTATCTATCGTCAAAAGGAGGGAACTTTGCCGTTTTCCAGGCTTGTTACGTCTAAACGAAAAGGGGGAGACGCGGCATTGCGCCTATTCGTCCGCCGTTTCTTCCGCGTCGAGCAGCTTGAACAGCTCCTCGCGCGATGAAACGTCGAGCTTGCGGTAAATGTTCTTGCGATGGCTGCGCACGGTCGATTCGGCCACCGTCAGCTCGTCGGCCACGAAGCTCGAGGTGTGGCCGCGCCCCAGCATGATGAGGATTTCGGCCTCGCGCGCCGTGAGGTGGTACGCCTCGGCCAGCTCGGCGCAGCGCTGGCCGTACGCCACCTGCGCGTCGAACGCGTTTGACTCCACGGCCTCGATGCCCTCCAGCATCACGCGCCACAGCCGCGAACTCGGCGTGATCATGAGCACGCCGGCCAGCAAGACGAACAGCACGAGCATCACCTGGTACTGGTACGCGCTGAGCGGTCCCGCGTCCACGTGCGTGGTTGAAAGCAGGCACACGAGGCATCCGGCGATGATCATGATGCCGGCGGCCGGCAGCGCGAGCGAGCGCATGCGGCCCGCCATGGTGACCAGCATGGCCGACATGACCAGCGCGTACATGGTGCAGAACGCAAGCGAGCCCACCACCATCACCATGTGCTGCCACGGCGGGTCGACGAACGCGCTTGCGGCAAACACCAGGAAGGCCATGAGCGGCAGGAAGAAGCGATAGGAAAAGTTGATGAGCGCTTGGTCGGTCTTGAAGCGCACGAGCGGCACCATGATCACCACGGTGAGCACGCCCGCCAGGCCCAACGGCGGCACGGGCCACGCATACGCCTGCGTCACGTTGTGGTCGGCCACGAACAACAGCAGCATGACAAGCGGCATGACCACGAAGAACAGCGCGCGAGCGAGCGGCGTCTTGAAATCGCCCGTGCCCTCCACTACCGACACGTCGAGGTGCCCGAACACGTCCCACCAGTTCACGCCTACCTGCGTGGCCAGCTCGTCCTCGTGTTCGCGCCGGAAGAACAGGCGCGCGCACCCGACCAGCGCCAGAAGCGCCGTCGCGCTCAGCACCGCCCTCGTCGCATCGGCTCCCAGCAACGGCAGGCCGGCCGCAGCCGCGAACAGGCAGCAGGCTGCCAGCCACACCAGCATGAGCGCGCGCTTGAACTCGAGCAGGCGCAGGCGGCTCACCCACACGAGGCACATGACGGCGGCGCCGAACCCCAGCGTCAGACCGCACACGGTTTCCACCATCGAACCGCCCAGCACGCCCGAGCTCCACAGGTCGAGCAGCGCGTAGCCCGCCGCGTAGCAGGCGAGCGCCACCACGAGGATCGTGCGGCTCACGCGCGCATGCGCCGTTTTCAGCAAGCACACGAACAGGAAGGCGAGGGCCGTGAACATGGCGGACAGCGGCACCGCGCTGGCGAAGGGCACGATGGGCAAGAACGAGCTTGCGGCAGGCGCCGTCGAAGCCGTCAGGCCCTGCCACATCGTCAGCACGGGCACGAACAGCGGCACGCTCACGCAAAACGCCAGCAACGACGCGGTATCGAACGCATCGAATCGCTGCTTGGTGTCCGACCCGTCTCCACGCGCCCTACGCGCCATAGACTCGCTCCTCCGCGCCGCCTTTCCAACATGCATCGAAGAAAGTATACTAGGAAGCTCTCAATTACGCACGCTTGAAGGGAACGGGATCGCTATGATTTCGCGCACGTTCTTCCGTTTCAACACCACGAACACCATCAGCGCCGAAACCGACGACGAATCCGTGCTCGACGAAGCCGTCGCGCTGTGCGGCCGCTACGAGCAGCTGCTGTCGCGCGTCGATCCCGCAAGCGAGCTCTACCGGCTCAATCACGCCGAGGGGCGTCCCACCCGCGTCGCGCCCGAGCTCGCGGCGTTCGTCGAGACGGCGCTGCGCTACTGCCGCGAGGTCGACGGCGCATTCGACGTCACCATGGGCAGCACGACACGGCTGTGGGATTTCAAGGCGCGCCGCATTCCCACGCCCGCCGACGTGGCAGACGCGCTGCAGCACGTCGATTACCGCACGGTGCACGTGGACGGAGAAACCGTCACCCTGCGCGACCCGCAGGCGCACATCGACCTCGGCGGCATCGCCAAGGGCTACATCGCCGACGGCATCCTCGCGCTGCTGCGCGAGCGCGGCGTGTCGCATGCCCTCGTCAACCTCGGCGGTAACGTGGCCGTGGCGGGCGGCAAGCCCGACGGCAGCGCCTGGAGCATCGGCATTCGCAAGCCCCTCCCCTCCCACGAGCTGCCCCTGCTCGACTCGTTCGCCACCCTTGCCGTGCGCGACGGGTCGGTGGTGACGAGCGGCATCTACGAGCGCGCGTTCGAGCAGGACGGCACCCTGTTCCACCACATCCTCGACCCGCGCACGGGCTTCCCCGCGCACACCGACGTGCTGAGCGCTACCGTGGTGGCGCCGACGTCGCTCGACGCGGACGGATATACCACCGCGCTCGTCATCATGGGTGCCGATCGGGCGCTCGCGTTCGCCGAGCAGCACCCGTCGCTCGAAGCGGTGGTGGTGGCGAACGAAGGCGACGTCCTGGCCACGTCGGGCATTGGCACCGAGGTACCGTTTCAGCTGCTTACCTAGGGTTTCTTCGAGTAAAATAGGGGGTGCTTGAGGGGGAGGGGGAAGCATGGACGATCTGCCAACCGGCACGATGGCCGAGCTTAACTGCATCACCAAGAAGACGCTGCGGCTGTACCACGAGATAGGGCTGTTGGAACCCGTGCGCGTCGACGAGGAGACGGGGTACCGGTACTACGCGTACGATCAGTGCTCCACCATCGACATGATTCAGCAGCTGCAGAGCCTCGGCATCTCGCTCGCCGAGATCAAGAAGCTGCTCGACGACGATTCCGCCAGCCTCGTGAAACTGCTCGAGGAGCACCGCGCCGCCATCGATGCAGAAATCCTGCGGCTGTCCATCGCGCGGCAGAACGCCTCGCAGCTCTTGGACAACTACCGCCGCTACTCGAACCGGCCCCTCTTCGACACCGTCATCCTCGAGCACCTGCCCGAGCGACACGCGCTGTCGTTCGACATCTTCAACGAGAGCGCGCGGGTGCTCGACAACGACGTCGTGCATTTTCTGAAGGAGTGGGAGCTCAACTTGCGCATGACGAAGCGCTACATGCTCGACCACAACTTGCCGCCCTCGCTGTTTCACCACGTGGGGTGCCGTATCGCGCAGGAAAACCTCAAGCAGCGCGCCTTCGTGCTGGACGCGTCGTTCATCCTCATCGACAACGATCAGGTGGCGCGGACGTACGGCGCCGGCGTGGTGCCCGCGGGCGACTACCTCACCCTGTACAAGCAGAGCTACTCCGACGAGGGTCACCGCAACTCCGAGATCAGCGGCCTGAACGCCCTGCTCGATTACGCCGAGCAGCACGGCCTAACCGTGGCGGGCGACTACTACGGCGAGATCATCGCCGAGACCCCCGCCTTCCACTTCGAAGGCCGCGAGATGCTCTACAAGCTCGAACTCCCCATTCTGCTGGACTAGAGAAACGGACGAACCAGCTGCCACGCCTGGGTAAGATCGTCGCACTCGGCAGCATAACCCGCGTCAGCAGACAAGACCGCATCGAGCGCGTACCTTCCGTCGGCGATGGGAGTGATGACGCAATCTCCCGGGTCGACGAGGTACGCAGACTTCGACTTCACGAGCGCATACACCGGGTCGCCGGGAATCGTTCCTCGGTATTCCCCCACCTGAAAACCATGCTCGAGCAGCAAGTCTTCCGTTAAAACGAATTCTGCAAACGACCGATCGCCCTCAACCAGCGCTCGCCACACGTCGTCGCGCATCGCTGCGCGGCAGATCGAGCAACGTCCGTCGCCATCCTTCTCGCGAGGCCACTCGCATCTGAACGGATTGTCGCGGCGAGCGAGAACGCACGGATGGAGGGGGAATAGTCGGTTCATACACGCCCATATCTCAATTAGGGAAAATCTGACGGTTAGGACAGAGAACATTTTACTCCCTCGCGTAGCTTTGATATATGGTGAATTCGGCGAAAAAACTTGGCTTACGAATCAAAGAGCTGCGCGAAGAGCACGGCTGGACGCAAGTGCAATGCGCCGACTATTTGGGGTTTCACTATTCATACGTCGGACATCTCGAATCCGGAGACAAGAACGTAACCCTGGCGACCATAGACAAAATCGCCGACGGTTTCGGCATCACGCTCGAAGAGCTCTTCCGAGGGCTGTAAATTCCTTCGCATTACCCAAGCGCTTCCCCCTTGTGCAAAAAGTACCGAAATGTGACGTATTTTTACCTGCTTCGTCCAGCCGAGAATACACGACCTGGGGAAACGCGCGCAAACATCCCCATGAGGAAGATTCAACCGACCGCACCGCAACATTTCGGTGATTTCTGCACAATCCTAAAGCCCCCGACCCCGAGGCGCCCGCGGGGGATCGCGGGCGCCTCGGGGTGCGGCATGGCGCTAGCGCGCGGGAGCGATGTCCAGCTCGACGCGCGCCGGCTGGGGCGTGGCGCGCCCGTCGGGGCGCACGGCGCGCACGAGCAGCTCGTAGCGACCCTCCATCGGCGGCGTGAACGAGAACGACCAGTTCACGTTGCAATCGGGGTCCATGCCCGGCGTCTCGTACGACGTCCAAGTAGCCCCGCCGTCGCACGAGAACTGCACGGCATCGACGGGCACGCCGAAGTCCTGCGCGTAGCCTTCCACGCACACCGGCTTCCCCGCCGTGCCGAGCACGGTCCCAATCATGCCGCGCCCTTCGTCACGCCCACGTTCGGCACGTTCGCGTCAGGGCTCGCCCCCGGTGCGGCCGGCGGCTCGGCTTCCTTCGTGATGGAGATTGCCACCACATCGCGCGCATAGGCACGCGCGGCGGTCGAACCGAGCCAAAGCTGATTCGCGCACCCGATGGCCTGTGCCGCATCCTCGCCGTTCACCGTGGTCACCACGAGGCAGTAGCGCTGCGTCACGTACTTCAGCGGCAGCGCCACCTCGTAGCCGTCCGCCGACGTGAACGTGATGGTGTTCGCGCCCTCGAGCGGATCGGCCTCGTTGATGAGGGCCGCCAGCTGAAAGCCTCCCACCTCGGCGTTCGCGCTGGCCCGGCCGTCGGCCGGGTTACCCGAGCACGTGCAACCCATCACCTTCTGCACCGGGGCCTTCTTGACGAAGTCGTCAACCGACGCGGTGAACGCGTGGCTCACGTCGCCCGTCACGCGGATGAATCGAATGCTCGGGACGCGTTCGCTCGACGCGCCCTCATCCGATGCGCCCTCGTCCGACACGCCCTCGGCCCCTTGCGCGCCGCAGAGGTACTTCGACCCCTGGTAGAGCGCCTGCGAGAGCGTTGCGTTGTCAGCGGACACACCTTGATTCCAAGCGAAGGTTCCCTGCACGTTCTCAATGCTGACGCGCATCTGCTCGGACACCGCCGCACCCAGGTCTTCCCCGGCTTGCACCGCGCACGCCGCGCCGCCGCCGTCGAGCGCCGACCGCTCGCTTGCGAGCGCAAGCTGCGCGGCAGGCGCCGCCGAAACCACCAGGGCACCGCCCGCCACCAAACCCGCGAGCTTCTTTCCCGTGTTCATCATGAGTGCACCTCCCCTTGCTTCGCCTGAGCGTTGAACATGACTTCGATGGGCTCCTGCGTAACCGCGCCCTCCGTCGTGACGGAGCGGATGGACAGCACGTAGGCCGAATCGGTGTCGGGCGTGTACGTGAAATTCCAGATGACCCAGTTGTCCTTGTTCACGTTCGGCGTATCGAACCGCGTCCAGGTGACGCCGCCGTCCATGGAGAACTCCACACCGGCGATCTGCTCGTCCCACGCCGTGGCGTACCCGCTGAACGTGTACGGCTTGTTCGTCTCGATGATCTGGCCTTCCTGGAAATCGAACAGCGAGACGTTCGGCTTGTTCTGGTACCCGTTGTAGTCGGTGAAGGGCCAGCCTTCGGTGGTGTAGTACGCGGTGCCGTCGGTTTCCTTCGGCCACCCGTTCCACTCGTGCAGATCGGCCGCCTCCTCGGTGGTGTTCACCACGATGTCGGAAATTTGCTTCACGCTTGCCGGCGCCCCCGAATGCGGGACGATGAGCTGCACCGGATAACCCTGCTTCCACGGCAGCGGCTCCCCGTCGATTTCATAGCAGATATAGGCTTCGGTGAAGTTGTCCATCATGAGCGATTCGGTGAAACCGTCAGGTGCGATGAAGGTGAACGCGCCCGCGTCGGCGCTCAGACCCGCCTCGTTCAGCAGGTCGCTCAGCGGGATGCCCGTGTACACCGCATTTCCGATGAGCGGGCCGCCCGTGGGATTGAGCGTGCAGTGGAAGGTGAGCGGCTTCGTCTCGCTCGCGTACTTCGCGATGAGCTCGGGCAGGGTGTAGGTGACCTCACGATCCACCGCGCCGCTTACCGTGATGGTCCAATCGTCGAACATGCCCTGGTCAAGCGGCACGTTGTTCTGCGTGTTCTCGGTGCGCAGGTAGTCCAGGTCGAAGTAGTCCCAGCCGAAGTCGAACAGCTCGTCCACCGGCGTGGTCTTGTCCTGGTTGTACGAGAAGTCGCCCGTCACCTCGGCCACCGGCGTGATGCCGCGCAGCTGCGTGTGCTTCGCCTCGTCCCACAGCTCCATGCCCTCGCCGCTGCCGGTGCCCACGTGGCAGTTCCAGCACTCGGCCTTGTCGGTAGTGTCGTGGATGCCGTGGATGAGCGTGCCGAACGAGTTCTGATTCGTCTGGTAACCGTACCCGAACGTGTGGCAGTCTTTGCACATTTGCACGGTGGTTTGAATGCCGTAGGAATTCCGCAGGTCAACGTGCGGATAGTCCATGTCGGCCAGCGTTTGCGCCAAGTCGTCGTGGCAGGAGTTGCATCCCTTCTCGTCGGCCTTGACGTAATAGGTGTTGTACGGCACGGTGTCGGTGGGCAGGTGGTACGTGTACGACGTGTCGAGGGCTGTCGTCACCGCGCCCTCGGTGGGCGTGCGCTGAATGCGCGTGCCGTCGTCCTGCTCGATGACCTCGGGCAGGTACTGCTCAACCACCGCAGGGTCCGGCGTCGTTTCTTCCGCCGGCTGCGTGCATCCCGCGCACAGCGCGACGAGCGCCGCGCAGGTTGCCACGGTGGCCGCCATGCCGATATTCTTTGCTCGCATTGCCTCTCCTCCTGTTCGATTCATCATCCCGATGTTGTTCGCTTACCACAGCTGCGCAAGCGTGTCCGCCACCAGATCGGCGTGCACCCCCGCCAGCAGCACGAGGAAGCGAAGCGTGCAGCCGCCAATCAGCGCGCCCGCCGCCCCCGCAACCATGACCGCACGCAGGCCCGCGCCCGAAGCGCCTGTTGCGTCCGTCGCGCCCGCCGTGCCGCCCTTGGCTTTCCGGCCCACCACGAGGCAGCACAGCGATGCCGCGAGCGGCAGCACCAGCCCGCAGCCCACGAGCAGCCCCCAGAAGTACGGCGCCAGCGGTCCCGCTACCAGCAGCTGCATGGATGCGGCGGCCGTTGCAGCCGTCGAGCCCAGCGAAGTTGCGTCAACCACGTTGCCCGACAGCATGACCTGCGCGAACAGCGCCAGCACCACGCCTTCCAGCAGCACGAGCGCCACGACGGCCTTCTCGAGGAAGCGCTGCGCCGCGCGGCCGAGCCGCTCGCGCTTGACCAGCACCACCGCCAGCACCTCAACCAGCGCCACGCCGGTGTCGCAGGCCGACACCGTGAACAGGCACGGCAGCAGCAACGTGTTCCATAGGGGCACACCCGGCACGGCCATGAGCAGCATGCCCGTATACACGGCCACGCACGCCGCCAGCACCATGCCCGCCGACACGCACGCCGTGACGACGGCATGCTCGCGCTCGGCGAACGCGGGCCATGCCCTCACGATGAGCGCCTCCGTCTTTCGCGTCACCACCAGGGCGGATGCGGCGAAGAACACGAGCGCCAACAACGCCGCCCAGGCGCCGAACGCCATCCACGAGGTATGGTTGCTGAAGCTCTGCCAGAGCAGCAGGCCGCGCAGGGGATTCGTCAGCTCGGACAGCAACAGCAGCAAGCCAACGCCGAGGCAGGCGATAGCCGCCCACATCGATGCGCCGGCGATGGTGCGGTGCCGCTCGCGGTCCATGAACACCAGGATGCCCGCGGCCAGAAACGCGCCGGCGCCCACACCGCCCAGGAACAGGTACAACGCCGGTTGCCATCCCCACATCAGTTGCAGTTCTTCCATACGATCGCCCCCTACACCAGCAGATAGGAAGGCCCGGTGGTGCCGTTGATGCGCCGCGCCTTTCCCTTGGTCGAAGCCATGAGCTCTTCAAGCGTGCCGTACTGCAGCGCCCCCACCTTGCAGGCTTTCACGCAGTGCGGCTCATCACCCAGGGCAACGCCGTTGCCCACGCAGCAATCGCACTTGTCCATGCCGGACGCGGTGTAGTGCGGCACGCCGTACGGGCACGCTTGAAAGCAGTACTTGCAGCCGATGCAGCGATCCTTGTCCACCGCGACCACGCCGCCGTCGCCCTTCTTGATGGCGCCTGCCGGACATACCGACACGCACGCCGGAACCGCGCAGTGCATGCACGACGTGGACACGAACACCTCTCTGCCCGCAGGCGTGATGTACGACGCCACGGTACGGCGCGCCTCGGCGCCGTCGGGCGTGCGGCTCCACAATCGACACGCCTTCACGCACTCGCCGCAGTCCACGCAGTTCTTCACCTTGAGCAGAAATCCGAACTGCGCCTTCTTGACGGCTTCGTCCGCAGCGGGTTGTTCCGCCGGCTCTTCAGCCGCCTGCGCGGGCGCGCGCGGCGCATCGAGACACCCAAGCGTCAACGCCGACGCGCCCACCGCCAGCGCCCCGCCAACCACCGAGCGCCGCGTTACGAGCTTCTCTTTCCCCATAGTCTCTCCCGTCTCTCGTGCGTCGGAAACCCCAGAGGCCGTGCGGAAGACGGGCGCTCGCAACGCTCCCCCGATCGCCGTCCCCCAGCCGCCCACGCGGCTCCGACTGCCCTCGCCCCGGACGATACCCCGTGCCCCAAGGGCACAGTCAAGCAAAGAAAAACGCCCCTGTGGGGGCGTTGAGGAGGAGAACCTAAGGCGCAACCGAAAGCTGCGCTTTTTACAGTCGGTCGTCGTTTTCTAGGTAGTGCCAGACGGCTTTGCCGAGGACGCGCACATTGGGAGCGTCGGGGTCGTTGGCGTCGATGGAGCGATCACGGTGCGAAGGGTTGTTGCTCTCGGGATGCAGCACGATGGTGTCGCCCGCGAAGAAAATGCGCTTCATGGTGGCATCGTCCCCGTTCACCGTCACAGCGACGATGTCACCGCTGCGCACTTCGGCATCCTTGTCGAAGTACACGAGCGAGCCGTCGGGCATGATCTTGTCCATGGAGTCTCCCGACACGGTGAGGAAAAAGCCGTTGGGATGATCGCGCGCGATGGGCGGAATCACGTAGGCCTCCTCTTCGACCGGCAGCATCTCAAGCGCGTCGCCTGCGGAAATGCGTCCATACACAGGGGCGGTCATCGATGTGACGGCATAGCGCACCGTTCCGGTGATAGGAGCCGGCGCTTCGCCATCGAGAATCTCGCTCTTGCTGATGCCGAAATGATCGGCGATGCGCTCCACCACGCCGAAACGAGGGACGGCCCGGCCGTTCTCCCACTGCGAGACCGCCATCGACGACACGCCGGCGATCTTGCCGAACTCCTCTTGCGTCAGACCGTGCAGCGCACGCAAGCGCTTGACGCCTTCCCCAACTCCCATACGTCCTCAATCCTCGAAATCTAACGGTATTTCTATAGTCTACTATAATTTATCTTTACAGTATATATAGTTCTAATTATAGTAATAAACCAGATTGAACAGATCATCGATTATTATATTACCGCAGTTCAACCGCATATTTTCAGTATCATACCTGGTCAAAGCCCTCAAGAAAAGAGCCCTATTGCAGAAATTCCCGTGACACTATCTATAATTTAACTATAGATTGAATAGAGCGAGACGCACACCTACCTCATTCGCACGCGACGTCGTCGGCTCACACCCTTCGCACCCGAAAGGAAGCATCGTGGACAACACCGCCCGTCTCTCTGCGAACAGGAACAGCACCGCATCCCAACCTTGGGGCGAAGCCGAGCGCATCTTCCTGAAGAACGCCGCCGGCAAGCTCACCCCCAAAGAGCTGGGCCGAGCGCTCGACCGCGACAACGACTCCATCGAGCGCATCGCGCGCGAATCCCACCTCTCACTCGACGTGCGGACGGTTCGCCTCGTTTGGTGCGACAAATGCGCCACATGGAGGACGAGCATCGACAAACGCACCGGATGGTGCCGCGTATGCACCATGCGCGAGCAACTGACCCGACGCGAGGAAGCCTGCGCCGACGCCCTCGCAAGCATGCCGCCGCGCCAGCGCGCCATCTACGAGAAAACCGAGGCGGAGCGGGCAACGCGCCGTCTGCCGCCGCATCCTTCCATGCGCTATCTTTCGCCCGCCTCCCCCGCAGAACGTTGCGAGGAGGAAGCGGCGTACCTCGAGGCCATGGAAACGTGGGAATGCCGCGTCCTCAAGCTGCGCTACGACGCCGCCAAAACGAGGCTGCGCCGCATGCGCGAGAAAACCGGCACCAATCCGCGCAAGAAACCGTCGGAAAAATGATGAGCTCTTCCCCTGTTTCCCGGTGACACCTTCGACATCCTGTACCCGTTGCGAGCGACGAATTGAAGAAAACACGCGACTCGCATCTGGAAAGCCACAACAAGCAAGCTAAGAAGGGAGGTGAAAGCAATGACGAACCCCCGTGTGGAGCATGAAGACGTAGCCGCCCGCGTGTTCGCGACGCTCGAGACGCTGGTTGCAGGCTTTTCCGAGATCAAGGGTTGCGAATACGAGCACGCACCGACGGAAGCACCGTCCCTGCCTTGCGTCACCATGCAAACGCTGGGAGGAGATCCCATCGAGAAGCGCTATCTCGACGGCAGCCGCATCGCGGCGTATCGATTCTCCTTGCAGCTGCGGCAGCAGACGGAAGACGACCAGGGGCGACTCGACGCGCGCTCCCTGCTCGAACGACTCGCATCGGAAGTCGAGCGCGCCGCCATCGATCTGGGAGCCGGCCGCGCATCCTGGGGAGTCTCGTCGGACACCCTGCCCAGTCGCATCGAATCGACCGAGGGCTATGCCGACTGGCGAACAGAACTCACCCTGAAGTACCGAACAAACCTATGAGAGGAACACCACATGAGCGAGAACACCGTACCTGTTTGGGGCAACGAACTTGAGTACTACATCAACACCGGCAAGGATGCCGAACCGGTGTGGACGAAGGCCACCGAGCTGTTGACGTGGGAGCCGAGCGCCGACCCCAAGACCTACGAGCCCGCATGGCTCGATCGCAAGGTCTCCCCCACGTTCGTGCAGGGTCGCGCCTGCTCCATCAACTGGACCAAGGACACGGTCAAGGGCGGCGCCCTCGAAGCGTGGGTCATGGAGCATCGCAACGAGTCGGACCTCGCCTGCGAGGTGTGCCGCGTGTACACGTGGCTCGGCACGGCTGCTGCGCATACCGCCGACATGGCCGCCTTCATGTTCAACCCTGCCGACCCGAGCAACGCCAACGGTGGCCAGCCCGTGGTGACGGGCGGCACGCTGACCATGGCCGATGACGGCTGGACCGAGGGCACGTGGAACCCCACGACCAAGACGTTCACCGCCGGCAACGCCCCTGCCCAGGTGTAACCATCCGCCCGATCACACGATAAAGGAGAAGACATGGGATTCGAATTTTCCAGCCACACCGTCGAGGTGACCATCTGCGACAAGCAGTACACCATCAACATGGGCGACGCTTCGATGCTGGACAAGGTGGAACGCTGGAGCGACAAGCTGCAGCACACCGACTACGCCACCATGAGCGAGGGCCGCATCAACGCCCTGGCCGCCGACGTGCACAACTACCTGATTGCCCTGCTGGGCAAGGAGCAGTTCGAGGACGTGTTCGCGCACCGAGCCTTCGACTTCATCGACGGCTTGGAACTCTTCGCCTTCCTGTATTCCGAAATTGCGAAGAGTCGCGTCGACACCTCGTTCAAGAAGACGCTCAGCACGTACCTGCCCGACCTCGACTGGCAGAACGCCGACGCAGACGCGTAAGGCCATGAATCCCAACATTCTCCTGGAGCAGGCACCGTCTTCCGTACTGGTCGACGGGGCCTGCGTCCCCTTGAACCCCTCGCATCGCACGGGCATCCAAGTCATGCGCCTGTCCGACGATCCTACGGTGACCGACGAAGACAAAGCGCGCGCCATGCTGTTCCTATACTTCGGCACCCTCTCCACGCAGACGGGGAAGCTTCAGCTTCCCCACGAGGTCACCGCCCATCCCGAAGCAGCCATCGAGGCCGCTCTCGGGTTCTTCAACCTGTCCGAGCCCCGGCCACCCGCCCCATCGGGCGGCCGGGGCGCCGCGGGCGCGCGCGTATTCGACTGGGATTGGGATGCCGGGCGCGTGCTGGCCGACTTCGAGCGCGAATACGGCATCGACCTTGCCGATCGCACGCTCAACCTGCATTGGTGGCGTTTCTGGTCGTTGTTTCGCAACCTGGGCGAATCGTCCCAAACCATGCAGGCCATCAGCATCCGCGGCGCCGTGCCCGACGAGAAGAAGATGGGACGCGAAGCCGTCGACAATCTCATGAAGCGCAAAACCGCCCTCATGCTGCCCGCCCGCACCGAGGAAGAAGCCCTCCAGCTCACCCACCTCCGCTACCGCTGGGCTTTGGGCGTGTAGCATCGAAGCCCCCTTCAATCGAGTTTCCCCGCGTACGACTCCGTATTAGTAGGTATTATGTTCAAAAGTGCTTTCGAGTAAGGGATGCCGATGATTTCAACGTATGCGGAAAAGAAACTTCAATCTTCGAGCAACGGAGTGGCTTTTGCAGTTGCCGGGGCCATGTTCCTTGTCATCGGGGCATCGGCGTTCGGCTCTTTCGTCTTCGGCGCTTTGGGATGGGGCGAGACAGACTACGGGCTCGACTCAGGCATGGTTGCCTTGATGGCTTTTGTTCTGCCGGGTGTCTATCTTCTCTATCGGTGGCGCAAAACCGCAGCACGGAAAGACCTCTTCAAGTCGTACGTGTACGCCATTGACGAAATCGAGTACCCCCTGATCGACCTCATGGCATTGGTGGGAAGATCGTGGGAGGAAACAGATCGCGACCTGCGCGAGCTGATCGGTATCGGACTGTACCCGGGAGCGTATATAGATCGCAAGCATGCCGTGTTCGTGCGCTCGCAGGAAACGGAAGCGCACATGCTGAAGAGTCTCGGGGATCAAGCTCCAACCGACACGACCGTAGCGGACAGCGCATACGGTCAAACGCAGGCTCCGAAAAGATTCAAGCCCGTTGACCCCGATATACGCGACCTCGTCGTGCAGTGCCCGCAGTGTGGCGAACTGAACTACCGAACAGCCGACCTCGAAACGTGCGAGTTTTGCGGAGCTGCCCTGAAAGGGCTCGTCAATGATCGTTAGTCGCGAATCGCTCTACCGTCTCAACCCTGGGGCAATTCGCAAGGGGCTTGGCCTCGCCTTGCTGTTTTGGAGCGCCATCAACGCAATCGTTGCGGTGTTGGCAGGTTTTGGGATAGTTGTCAGCACCATCGACCCCCGAGACAGACTGTCGAGCTGCGCCCTATGCCTTCTCCTGGGAGTGGCATTTTTTATGTGGGGGAGATTTCAGCAGCGCCGATATCGTCTGGCGCGCGAATACGACGGGCTTATAGGGCGGAACGCAACCGACATCTCGGAAATAGCCGCACGCAAAGACGTCCCATCTTCTGAAGTCATCGAGGATCTCGCCACATTGAACAAAAGCGGATTTCTCACCGAGTGCAGCGTAGATTACGACAGCGGCGTAGTCCGTCGCGGAGAGGAGCAGCGCGCGATCAGCACGACCTCCTAAGCATCCGGTTCCGAAAACACTCCGCCTCTTCACGCCCCGTAGGCGGCAATATCCGTCCACGACGCGCGCCTTGAGCGCGCCCGCTCGCATGGGCATCAATGCACTTCTGCAAGAATATCGTGGTCTTCCCGCCGGCATGTTCCAAGCAAGCTGCGCAGGCAGTCGGTGACACCGCTGGCATCCTACAACCCTCGCAGGCGTCCACAAACGCGCCTGCGCGCCAGGCCCAATCGACCACGAAGGAGGAGTCCATGCAAACAGCCAAGATGAGGAACAGGGGGAAGCCCCATGTCTGAGATCGACGTCACCGTCGAGCCGAAGCTCGACACCAGTCGCTTTGACGAAGCGGTTAAATCTCTGGTTGATGCCACCACCAAGCAGCTCGACCTGCTCAAGTCCGCATTCGCCAAGCTCGCCGACATCGCCGGCGTACCGAAAGATCTCACCGCGCTCACAAGCAGCGTCAGCGACGTGGTCAAGCACGCGCTCGAAGCCCAGGAAACCGTCCAAAACGCCATGAGTCAACTCGCCGGAGCCATCGCCGGCAAGGCCAAGGATATGGCAAGCACGCTTCTTGAATCCTTCGCCGTATTCAAAGACGGCGCCATTCTCGCTTTCCGGTTAACGGGAGAAGAGGCTGCCAAACAGTTCAGCGGCGTTATCGACAAAGCCAAGGGTGTCGTTACGTCGATACAGGAGGTTGCGCTATCGAAAGCAACCCAAGTTGGAGAAGCAATTAGTAAGATTGCATCACCATTCGTCAGCGTGTTCGGAAAAGCGAAGAGCGCTGTCGTTTCCCTGTTCTCCGGAATTGGCGACGCCATCGCAAAGAAGTTCGAACCGATCACGTCAAAGCTCGGCCCGATTTTCTCCACCTTCACGAGCGCCATGGGCACCGCGGCATCTGATGCCGTCGGCGTGATCACCAAGAAGTTTTCGGGGATCTCCGAGAAGATGGGCGGAGCGCTGTCCGCCACGCTGAGCGGCATTGGCTCGGCTGCCGGCGGGATGTCCAAAGGCATCACTGCCGCGACTGCCGGCGTTGCGGGATTGGCTGGAGGCCTGCTTGCGCTTGGCCTTTCCGCACTCAACAGCGGCAAGAGCGTAGGAGACATGGCCAGGGAAACCATCGCCAATTTGACGAACGTCACCGACAATCTCCCCCTTGTTGCACAGCAGATCAGCGATACGCTTCCGCAGTTCGTCGACGAAGTTGTGGCCATGATGCCTGCATTCACCAGTGCGTTCGTCGATGCGTTCGCGCAGATCGTCGACGTGCTCCCCGAGGTGCTTCCAACGCTCATCGCAGGATTTGCCGACATGATCACTTCGCTAGGCGAAGCGTTCGTCGAACTCGCCCCCACGTTGCTCGCCTCCGGCATTCAGCTGTTCACCACCATCGTCGGCGCCCTAACCGAAGTGCTGCCATTGCTCATAGAGCAGCTGCCTACGTTTATCGAAGGCATCTGCGCGGCGCTTATCGAGAACATGCCCGCGCTTCTCGAAGCAGGCTTGCAGTTTTTCCTGGCGTTGGGCGATGCACTCATCGAGGTGCTCCCGCCGTTGCTGGAGAAGCTGCCTGCCTTCATCAGCGGATTCGTTGAGATGCTCGTCACGTTCTTGCCAAACCTGATCGAGGGTGGCGTGCAGCTGTTCACCGCTCTGGTCGAGGCGCTGCCGCTTATCATTCCCGCCCTCGTCGATGCCATACCATCGGTTATCGACGCGGTGTGCGAAGCCCTGCCGGTGCTTATTCCCGTTCTGCTGGCAGCGGCGGTTACGCTGTTCATGGCCATCGCCGATTCAGTGCCCAAGATTCTTGACACCTTGCTGTCGAAAGTGGGCAGTCTTATCCAGAACGGCATCGATCATCTGTCGACATTTTTGAGCTCGATGGGCACGGCAGCTCAAGACCTTTTCCATAAGATCGCCGACGCAGTCCCGAACGTACTCGGCGCTTTGAGGGATGCGCTCGGCAACCTGATCCGCGACGGCATCGACAAGGTGAGCGACTTCGCTCGCGATATGGTGTCAGCCGGCGAGAACCTCGTGAAAGGCATTGCCGAAGGCGTCGGGAACGCCGCCCAAAGCGTGCTCAACGCCATCGGCGGCGTGGTAAACGATGCTATCGGGTGGGCGAAATCGTTGCTGGGGATTGCTTCGCCTTCGAAGGTGTTCAAATCCATCGGCGGATACGTGTCCGAAGGCTTCGCGAACGGCATCGCGTCGAAGGCCAACGAGGCCGTGGCCACAATGAAAGCCCTTGCCGACGACGTGGTAGATGCCGCGAAAACCAACATCCCCGCCATCGAGGTGCCCGTCGGCCTCGACCTGTCGGAGCTGACGCGCAGCGGCGTTGGCAACCTCATGGGCGGGTTCAGCCTGCAGACGGCGCTGTCCCCAGCGGGTGGCGCAAACGCAGCCGTGACGAACAACTACTACACGATTGAGAAGGTGGACCTCTCCGGAGATCTCGTTGCCACCAAGGCGGCAAGCACGCTCTGGAACGGCGTCCGCCGACAAATACGAATGGGGGCGATGTAATGACAACCTGGTCAGGATGGAGCAAACCCTACGGCGACAGCCGTGCGATGAAGGTAGGCGTCGACGCCTGGATCAGCTCTTCGAACGATACGCAAGCATATATCACCGTCAAGGCCATGGCGACATCGGGTTCTGCTGGTTCATGGGAGGCTGCCTACCAGTACGGCGTCGTCACGCAAGACGGTCACGGAGCGGCGGGCAATCGCGGCGCCGACTGGAATGAAGCGGGACGCGGCGTGCTCAACGCAGGCGACACCATTGCCCAAGGGCAGCACACCTACGGCCCTTTCAACCGAACAACCTCAGCTTACTCCGTAGCCTGCTGGGGTAAAGCATGGGGCGAGACTGTCAACGGTTATGGCGCATGGGCTGGCGATGCTGAAGTATTCGTCAACGTCACCATCCCTGCGTTGCCTGTTTACGCGCCCAATCCCGTCACCGGGCTTTCGGCCTCGCGCGCAAGCGACACGCGCATGAACCTCAGTTGGACGAACCACCCCGACACGACGCATCCCTACACGTCCATCCTCGTCGAGCGGCAAATCGACAACGGCTCGTGGGCCCAAATCGCCAGCATCGGCGGAGGCTCCGCTTCGCACGCCGATAGCACCACAACCGCTGGCCACGTATACCGTTACCGCGTACGCTCAAGCAACGCATCCGGCACGAGCGCCTATGCCACGTCGGGATTCACCTACACCACGCCGCCCGCCTGCTCCGCGTGCACCAATACGCGCGTGAGCGACACCAAGAACACCGTGTCGTGGAAGCTGGGTACGTCCGTGTCGGGCCTGTACGCAACTATCAAAGTGGAGCGCAGCATGGACGGCGGTTCGTGGGCGGAAATCGCCAGCGTCTCGGGCTCCGCGACTTCGTACGCCGACACCGGCACGAGCTCCAACCACGCGTACGCCTATCGCGTACGCGCGAACAACGCTGCAGGATACAGTGGCTACGCCGCCTCGAGCACCACGTACAACACCCCAACCGAACCGTCCAACGTCGTGGCGGCGCGCAAGACGGAAACCGTCGTCACGGTGACCATGGACAACCCCGCGCTCACCGCGACGGCGGCCGAAGTACAGCGTTCGTCCGACGCCGCAACGTGGGCAACCATCCGCACCATCACGTCCGCCAACGTGACGTCGTTCGACGACACGCCGGGCGGCGGCACCTTCTACTATCGCGTGCGCAACACGCGCGGTTCGCTCGCCAGCGCGTGGTCGGCAGCATCGAACAAGGTGATCACCATCATTGCTCCCGCCGCGCCGACGCTCAATGAGCCAGCCTCGGGCGTCGTGGTGCCAAAAACGCAACAATCGGTGCACTTCGCGTGGACGCACAATCCCATCGACGGAAGCCCGCAATCGAAGGCCGAAATCGCAACGTCAACCGACGGCGGAGCAACCTGGACCACCTCGGTCGTTTCAGACTCCAAAACCGCCGCCGACCTCGCGAATGGGTGGAGCATTAACGCCACGGTGACCTGGCGCGTTCGCACCAAGGGCGCCCATGCCGATTTCGGCGCATGGTCGAGCACGCGCGCGTTTCGGGTCTGCCAGATGCCAAGCGTTTCCGTCTCCTCCCCCGCCGTTGACGGCCAAGCTCTCACCGACGTGCCCGTCCGCGTGGCCTGGACGTACAACGATCCGTCGGGAACACAGCAGCAAGCCACCGTTACGGTGAAGTCTGCCGATGGCTCCGTGCTGTTCACGAGAACCATCGCGGGAGCAACCGCATCGCTCGACATCGGAACGAAGGACATGCTTCCCAAGAACAATTCGACGTTCACCATCACGGTGGCGGTCGTATCCACGTCATCGCTCGCGTCTTCCGCAACGAGAACGTTCACGACCAACTACCTCGAACCGGCCGTTCCCGAGATCATCATTGAGCAGGACTCCATCAACGGACGCGTGTCGGCCACGTGCTTCTCCGGCGACCGCGATGGCGATAACCTGCCCGACACGGCATCGCTCGGCATATTCCGACGCAACGCCGACGGGAGGCTCGTGCCCATCGTGGACAAAGTGGTGTCGGGTACCGGCGCGGTCGATTGCTACCCGCCGCTCGACCAGCCGCTTTCCTATATCGCCACCGCGTATACCGACAACGGGCTTACGTCTGAAAAAGAAGTGGTTGTCACGGTTCCTTCGCGCGGATTCGTGTTCGTCAATTTCGACGCCGCATCCGGCTATGCCGACGTGGCCAAGATGGCCATGGACGTGGAATGGAACACCGATCGGCAGCCTGACAGCGAGATCATCGACACCGAGGGCAGCGAAGACCCGCTCGTGTTCTACGGCTCAGCCCTGCAAACGTCCACCGAAATCTCCGGCAGCGTCTGGTGGCGAACGGACACGGCACCGGAAGGATGGTCGGACGCACCGTCGATGGCCGCCGCTTTCGAACGACTCGCCAAAGACCGCGGCATCAAGATCGTTCGCTACCCCCATGGCGACGTCGAGCCCGCGCATCTCACGTGCAAGCTTTCCACATCTTCGGCAAACCCGCTGGTCAACGGTGTCGAGCTGAGCGGAAGGAAGGTGAGGGCGCATGGACTGGTCCTCTAGCGGCCGCATCGATTCGTTTCGCTACGTGCGCGTCCATCGGGACGAACAGGGTTGGGAGGAAGTCGAGGAGCTCACCGGAATCACCGGTGGCACCCTCGAGCGAAACGACCTGACCGCCATCAAGGTATCCGGCTCGCTCACATACATCGACGAGCCTCGAATCGGACGCGACCTCTTGCGCGTGTATTCCGACAGCCTCGATCCCCAAACGGGCGAACGCGTAAGCATCGCGCACGGCACATACCTCGTGTCCACGCCCTCGAGCACCTATCGGGGCGCCATCGAGGAGGGTACGGCCGACCTGTACGGCGTGCTCCAACTGCTCGCCGAGGATGCGTTCGAAGCTCCGTTCGCCCTCCCCGCTGGCAAGGATGCACTGCTGGCCGCACGAACCATCGTCGAGGAGGCGGGGCTGAACGTGATCGCCACGCCCGCAAGCGCAAAGCTATCGTCCCCTGCGGTCTTCGACGACGAGAGCGCAAGCAAGCTCGACGTGCTGAATTGGTTGATGAGCTTCGCAGGGTTCGAATCCGCCACCTGCGACGGTTTCGGCAACGTGCTGCTGAGGCCCTACGTCAACCCGGCCGACCGAGCGCCATCCTTCTCGATGCGCGACGATGACTCGTGCGTGTATCGCAGCGGTGTCGTGCGCGAGTGCGATACGTTTTCAGTGCCGAACGTGGTGACCGTGACCTGCAGCAACGCGAGTAAGGAACAACCGCTCACCGCCACGGCCGTCAATGACGATCCGTCAAGCGCGTTCTCAACCGTCACACGCCAACGCCGCATCGTCTATAAGGAGAGCATGAGCGACATCGAAAGCGAAAGCGCCCTGATGCTCAAAGCCGAGGCGCTGCTTGCCGCCAAAACCTCAGTAGCTGAATCGTTCGAGATCACGCATGCGTTCCTCCCCATGAACATGGGCGAGGTGTGCGACTTCGTCTACGACCAAGCCGGAATCCGACGCAACGATCTCGCGGCCACGCGCCAAACGATGTCGTTACGCCCCGGCATGGAATGCACCACCCAATTCCAACGCTGCACAAGGAGGTAGCCGAGGAACCGAAAGGATTTTTGAATGACCTGCTGCGATAAGCATATTGCTCATGTTGAGCACTTCGAGCGGCTGGACAAACGCGTCGGCGACCTCGAGGAGCGCGACTTCGAGAAAACGCAACTCATTGCTCGCATGGACGCAATCCTGTCGCAATTGCAGCGGCTGTACTGGGCCATCGTCACCTCGTGTGCGGCGGCCCTCGTCACAGCCCTGTTCGCCGTTATCACCAGCCGATAGAAAGGAGAACCGCACATGGACACCTTCGAAATTGCCCAATTGATGACCGACAGTACGCACCAACGCTCCCCCAAAATACGATATGGGGTGGTGGCATCCCTCGATGCCGGGATAGCCATCACGGTTCGCCCCGACGGTCAAACTGACACCATCCCCGCCGTTCGTTGCTGCCATCCCGAAGCAGGCGATCGAGTCGCGTTACTGGTAACCGAAACGGAATGGCTCGCGGTTGCAGTCGTAGGCGGCGATCGCTCCTCCGACGACTTCGCGCCCAAAACACATCGTCATGCCGCAAGCGATATCACGAGCGGCACGCTGCCCGTGGCTCGAGGCGGCACCGGCGTCACCACAGCCGCGGCCATCGCTCTGCTCGCCTATCCGGTAGGAGCCGTGTACATCAGCTATGTCTCCACCAGCCCTGCCTCGCTTTTCGGTGGAACCTGGACTGCGATCACCGGCCGTTTCCCCTACTTCAACGCCGGAACCGCAACCGGCGGCTCAAACAGTGTTGTTATCGACTTCAACCATACGCACGCCATGAATCTAGTTTTTAGCTCATCTTACATATACAACTCAGGACTCAAATACACGAACGGGGAGAGCGTTCCTCAGCCCTGCATCGCAACAAACGACTCCGCATGGACGGACATCGGATCTCCAGCAATCGGATCGAAGAAAACACTTGAAAAAAAATCTTGGAACAATATGCCAGCCTACCAGACCCTCTATGCGTGGCGACGCACCGCGTAGCGAACAAAGGATTAACCATGATCACACTCGACGAAAACGACAATCTACTCACCGATCCTGATCTGTCGAAAGGTCAAATCAACAGCGATTGGCGACGCGCATTCCATCGCTACGTGGTAGATGCGGAAGAGAAATCGAATGAAGAAGTGGTGACCGAGCACCCCAACGGCGGCAAAGATGTCGCCATCGTGGTCGATGTGCCCGAGCGAGGCCACTGGGTAACGCACCTGGAATCGAGCAAGCTCGTCGATTTCGGCGGGATCATCCCAGGCGATGCGCCCCGCGACTCCGTGCTCGAAGACCTCGAACCCGCACTGCGATCCCGTGCGCGCAATGCCGAAATTGCTTCCTCACTTCACATGTGTGCCACAAACCGTTCCGCACCAGATACTTTCCAATCCGACGAAGGAGCATCCTTGAGCACGAACGATACCCCAACCTTCACCCAGTGGGCTCGCGCAGCCTGTATCCGCGCTACCAAGACTACAGCGCAGGCGTTGGTGACCCTGATCGGGGCCGACATGGTGAGCATCGTAAGCCTCGATTGGGCGCAGATGCTGGGCGTGGCGGCCACGATGGCAGTGGTGTCGCTGCTCACGAGCATTGCAGGCATCCCCGAGGTCGATGCGGGAGCCAGCATCGCGAAGATTGCGAGGAACAGCTGATGGCCGCCCCGAACGAAGTAGCCGTACGCATCATGAACCATCTCGTCACGCACGACGGCAACAATGGGCATGGCTACAGCCAGGGGTCGAACCGCTGGGGCAACGGCATTCGCGAGACGCTCGTCATCGATGGGGAAGCGTACAGCTTCGCCGGGGGCGACCGCGACTGCTCGTCAGGCGTGATCAGCGCCTACGAGGCCGCAGGCGTTAATTGCGGCGGCGCCACCTACACGGGAAACATGCGTAGCTGCATGTGCAGTACGGGAAACTTCTCCTGGGAACCCATGAGCTACACCGCGCAGCCTGGCGACGTCTACCTCAACGAACGCGATCACACCGCGATGTGCAAGACGACCGTCCCCGACGTGCTCATGCAGTTCAGCATCAATGAGAACGGTGATATCATCGGAGGCCGCGAGGGCGACCAAACCGGCCAGGAATCCAATACTCGGCCGTACTACGACTATCCTTGGAACGGCATCCTACGCTATATCGGCGAAGGCAGCAACGACACCCCGTCCTACGGAACGCAAGACCATAGTATTCCCGACCTGCGCTACCGCGTCTGTTCGCAGGCGCAAGGCTGGCTTCCCGAGATGGTGAACCATTACGACCCGTCGGGATCGGGAGACGACTACGCCGGCGACGGCTCGCCCATCCTCTACCTCGCCATCGACATGCCCGGCTGGTACCAGGCGTGCACGCAGCGAAACGGGTGGCTGCCCGCCGTGCGGGGCTACGATGCGAGCGATCGGGAACATGGCTGCGCAGGCGACGGCTCGCCCGTCACGGCCGTGCGGTGCTACTACGAGACGCAGAATCCCGCGGCCACCGGCTGGCTCGGCATCGAGTACGCCGTGGCCGACGTGGGCTGCGGCTTCCTGCCCGACATGGTCGACCTGCGCGACGCCGGGGGCACGGCCGACGACTTCGCCGGCGACGGCGGCGTCGCGGGCGCCTTCAGGGCGCGGATCGTCGCCCTCTAGCCCCCGAAACGCGAAGGGGCCCGCCCCCTCCCGGGAACGGGCCCCGACATGCGAAAGGGCCCCGGATCGCTCGGATCCGGGGCCCCTCGGCGCTGAAACGCCCTCCGCGAGCGCGACGTCCTGTCCTCCCACGGGCTGGACCCGCAGTACTTTCGGCGATGGCAGGCTTAACTGCCGGGTTCGGAATGGGACCGGGTGATCCCTGCCTC